>NZ_LT606946.1:0-635903 GCF_900095175.1 Polynucleobacter necessarius | reverse complement strand
AGTTAAAGTTCAGAATCCTGACTTGATGAAAAATATTGCCGTAAACGATCAAGTTAAAGTGGTTTACACAGAAGCAATTGCTGCAGTAGTTAGCGCAACAGCTGCAAAGAAGTAATGCAATAACGCTTTCTAGTTACTAGAAAGACAAAACCCCAGCAAGTGATTGCTGGGGTTTTTTATTTGGCGGAAGAGGTGACTTAGGCTCATGGTGTAAGGAAATAGACAGTCCAAGCATTAAATAAGCCGCTTTAGACGCCCTAATCAGCTGATCTAATTGAATAAATAATCATCACTTAAGTGTTGAATATCGCAAAACTGTCTAAGTCCATACAGTGCAAAACAGGATCATCCAAGTCGTTATAGGAACGAATTTTGGTAACAGATCTTGGTAACTTAAGGACTGAATATGGCAATCAAGCTTGATATAAAGACAGTAACAAATTTAAAGAGTCCCGGACGGTACACCGACGCCCTCGTAAAAGGACTGCATATCTGGGTAAAGCCAAACTTACGGAAATACTGGATCTTTCGCTTTAATCATGCCGGCAAGCAACACAACATCAGTCTTGGCGGGGCTTCCCCGCCCTAGGCATCGCGGATGCAAGACTAAAGGCTCAAAGTGAGCGTGAACGCTTAGAGTCTGGAATAAACCCTGCAGAACAGCGAAAGCTAGCGCGCATTCCTAATGCAAATGCAGTCAAATTAACCAAAATATACTTTAGAGACTTTGCTCTCAATTTTGTTGAGTCTAGACGCGCCGAGTGGACAAACCAAAAGCATGGGGATCAATGGGTTTACACGTTAGAGGAATTCGCATTTCCGGTGATAGGAGATAAAACGCTTGATGAAATAGAAACCGAGGATATCTTGGCAATCTTAGAGCCTATCTGGGTTACCAAAACTGAGACGGCAGCCAGATTACGCGGCAGATTAGAGTTAATACTTGCCGCGGCCACCACCAGAAAACTCAGATCTGGTATGAACCCCGCCCTTTGGCGCAGCCATCTAGATACCATATTGTCTGCTCCCAATAAGCTCAAGAAAGCAGGTCACCATAAGGCACTCCCCTACGAACAACTTCCAGCCTTCATAGCTCGACTAAGGCAAATTGACAAAATTGGGGCTGTAGCTCTGGAGTTCTTGATCTTGAATGCATCAAGGACTGGTGAAGCTATCGGCGGGCTGCGAGAGGAAGTTAATGGCGATGTATGGGTCATTCCAGCTACTCGCATGAAAGCCAAAAAAGAACATCGGGTCCCATTATGCGAACGATCTCTTGAGCTTCTAGATATAGCCAAAGGAATGGACATGGATAGCAAATACCTTTTCTCCCGAGATGGCAAACCCCTAACAAATATGGCTATGCCAATGATGCCAAGAAGACTGGGAATTGATGCTACTGTTCACGGTTTTCGTTCAAGCTTTAGGGACTGGGTGTCTGAGGAGACTGAGTTCTCGCCCGAAATCGCCGAAATGGCACTCGCCCACACCATCCAAAGCAAGGTCGAAAGAGCCTATAGAAGGAAAGACCTACTTGAAAGACGTAGAGTTTTGATGAATGCTTGGGAAAGTTACTGCTTAAGCAAAACGCTACAAGATAAGGAGCCAGTATGAGCCCGACAGACGATCAGCATGAGGAACAACTGCAGCTCCAAAAGCAAAAACTTCTCCAGGAGCTAGAGAGTAAACTGAAAAAAGATATCAGCTAAGAAAGGCGCACAAGACTAGAAGCTATGTGGACGGCCTTAAAAAAAGACCAGCATGAATTAGTGATGGGGTTGATTCATGAAGAATATAAGGCATATAAGGCTGGGAAAACAAATGCGAAACCCAGCGGTAAACGTCGAAGCTTTGGAGAGATCTATGCTGAAAAAGCAGGAGGTTTGATTGAAAGCCTCTATGAAATGCGAACGGATGCCAAGCGCCCCAAGGAAAAATATAAATCCAATGATGCAATCGAAGATCGAACTACTGAGCTTGCGGATAAATTTCGCCCACTAACTCCAAGCGAGCTTGTCTCACACCTAGTGGGGGCAACCGCCAAGATTGAGCTATTAAGCCAGGAAGTTGACGAATTAAGGGTCGTAAATAAATTCTTGATACATCACTTCGAAAAAGATCTTTCAACGCGCGAGGCTGCAGTGAGCAACCAAAAGGCTGGGAAAGATAAAAAGTTCTCGAATAATAACCAGTGTATGCAGGAGTGTCTAGACGAAGTTTTAAATTCTGGCTCACCGGGAAAAGAACCTTCAAAGCGCGTCTATACACGATTCTGTAGACTGGTAAAGGAAAAACACCCCAACCCCTCCCTTTAGTCAGAAAGCCCGGCTCAGCAGCGAAGATAAGAAGCAAGATCGTCAAACCCAAACAGCCAATAGAGAAGCCTTGCAGCGTAATGAATGGGCTCCAACAACATTAAGAAATTTTTTTGAAAAGACATTAAAAGTAAAGATTGCAGATCTTTCATAAATATTTTCAACACTCAAGTGTTGATCAGACACACCCCTCCTAATAGAGAAAAATTCAGTTAAGCCCAATCGAATACGGTTGGATTTAATTGAACATCCCTTAAGGAGCGGTAATGAACCAAGCGCTAAAACTAATACGAATTGAAGATGTAGCCCGTAAAACCACTCTTGCTAAAAGCACAATTTGGCTAAAAATATCTCAGGGGGATTTTATTCGCCCCACCAGAATCGGTGGAATAAGCGTTTGGAAGGAATCTGATGTAGATGCTTGGATTGAATCCCAATTCCAAAGCGCTCAAGGAGTATCAGCATGAGCGAGCAAACCATAAAGCAAAACCACGAAGATGAGTTAGTGGCGAAACAAAGTACAACATCGCTTCTAAGCAGCCTTAGACTTCCCGATACATACAGTGTTAGTGGAGGCACCGCGTTACCACTTAAAGCAATATACGGAAAGCTTAATAAACATCGATTCTGCAGGATCCATCCTGGAGGAGGGTATAAATTTCGCTGTCTTGTAGTTGATGATAAGGATCGGGGGGAGACCTATTTAGCAACTCCAAATATGATCAGCCACTTAGACAATTTGGCTGTCCCCAAAACTATTCGCCTTGCTGTAGATAGTACAGGCACGCCAAAATTGATCGGTGAGCCTGATATAGACCCATCCTCAAGGGCAAATCTATGGCATTCATCTTTAAAGTACGGGATCGAGCGCGGTGAGACAACGTGGGTACGAATTCAAGCGAATATGAGTGCTGGTCAATACGAAATTATTGAATCGGCTAATGATTTAGGTGAACCAAGATGGCCAAATCAGTCGATGGAAGAATTGATCAATGACGCATTCTCAGGAAGAATTATTGATTCAAGTGATCACCCCTTTATACGTCAAATTCAAGGGAGGGTCTAATGATTCACCAAGACTTTACACTGCGCGATTGCATCACTCTTGATTTTGAATTTCGCCCCATAGGAGGCCAAGAAGGCAATCCCCCTGAAGTGATATGTATGGTAGCCCATGAAATTCGCACCGGTAAGTACCATCGTCTTTTCCAGGAGGATTTATATAAACTAAAAGCGCCTCCTTTCCCTATCTATTAATGAAACTGCTGTTGTGGTTGCCTATTTTGCTAGTGCTGAAATGGCTTGCTTCAAAGCATTGGGCTGGCCGATGCCAAAAAATATTCTAGATTTATATGCCGAATTTCGCAACAAGACAAACGGATTGCCTTATTTGCCAGGTGGTCGTTCATTAATTGGAGCGATGAAGTTTTTTGGGCTGGATTCAATTGCGATAGAACATAAAGAAGAAATGCGTGCTCTGGCATTAAGAGGGGGTCCTTATAGCCATTATGAGCGAACAGCCTTGTGGAGTATTGCCAATCAGACGTTGACGCACTACTGCCTCTTTTGAGCGCCATGTTACCGGAAGTTGACCTACCTCGGGCTCTCTTGCGGGGGCATTACAACATCGCTGTGGCGGCCATGGAGACGTACGGCACACCCATTGATATGCAGACCTATACAGACCTATGTCATTTGTGGGACAAGATTAAAGGTGAGCTAATTTTAGAAGTTGATACGGAGTACGAGGTCTACCAAGATAGCGTGTTTAAAAGTGAGCTGTTTGAAAAATATTTAGCAAAGAAAAGCATTCCGTGGCCTAGAAACCGCTACAGGCAAACTGAAGCTTGACGAAGAAACCTTCAAAGAGATGTCCACGGCACACCCTAGCTTGTTGCCACTACGTAATTTAAGAGACTGTTTGGCAAAGTTAAGGTTGAACGACCTTTATGTTGGAACTGACGGACGCAATCGATGCCTAATATCGCAATTCTCCTCAATAACAGGGCGCAATCAACCATCAACAACAAAGTTTATTTTTGGACTATCTAAATGGCTAAGGGGGCTCATCCAGCCTCGCCCAGAAATGGCCGTTGCCTATATTGATTGGTCACAACAGGAATTTGGTATAGCTGCCGCACTATCGCAGGACGCCAATATGCTCGCGGCATACTTATCTGGTGATCCGTACCTTGCATTTGCTAAGCAATCAGGGGCCGTTCCGCAAAATGCCACTAAACATAGCCACCCGGATGTAAGGAATCAATACAAGCAATGCGTCTTAGCAACTCAATATGGGATGGGCGCTGAGTCTTTGGCTGACAGACTAGGGGAACCAGAATTGAGGGCTAGGCAATTATTGGACATGCACAAAAGGTCTATCGAACTTTTTGGGCTTGGTCAGACAACCTTTACAACGCAACAGTTGCCTTCAACAGGGTGGCTACGTTATATGGCTGGCAATTACATGTGCAACCCGACCTAAACCCACGCAGCGTACGGAATTTCCCAATGCAAGCCAATGCTGCAGAAATGTTAAGGATCGCATGTATTTTATTACATGAAAAAGGCATCAACATCTGTGCACCCGTGCATGATGCAATTCTCATTGAGTCAAAAGAAGAAGATATTGAGCGCGATATTCAGATAGCTCAGGCATGCATGAGAGAAGCAAACCGAATACTCCTAAATGGATTTGAATTAAGCAGTGAAGTGGAAATATTCAAGCACCCACAGCGATTTTTAAATCCGTCAAGCGAAGATTTTTGGAACCAAGTCATGACCATCAAGGACAGACTCCTAAAACCACTAAGCGTAAATTTAACACCCACGTGTCAATAGGCTTAACACCTGCTCAGTATTATTTATCTATTTAAAAACATATTTATGGAGTAAAAATGAAAAACCTAGATCGCAAATTTATAAGAGGTCCTGTATGGTGTGATTGGCTAGCAAAAGCATCTAAAGTTGGAGTCTCCCCTGGCTTGGTTGGCAATGCTCTCTGGTTTTATGTGGGGGTAACCAATACACAAAAATTTAAGATTGACTCAATGGTCAGGGATATTACCGGCCTTAGCAGGCAGACCATATCGACATCTTTAAAACAGCTTGAGAAGGCTGGGTTAATAAGCCTCTTTCCAAAAAGAGGCTCATACCTCACCATCCACATCCATAGAGATAAACATTCCAAGGAAACTGCCAATAAGTCTACGAGCACAACTTAGCACTTACTTTTAACACCTTACATAAACCATCAATTGTTGATAGGCTTGGGACTTAATCGAATTGCTGTGCTGATGCATTTCGTTGCTATTTCTGCAAATTCAGGAAGAATTCACAATGCCAAAACAACTATTTGTTAAGGGTCAGTCAGGCAACCCAAAGGGAAAACCAAAAGATGTTCGCCATAACGCCACGCAAATCACCTATGCACTCATTAAGGGCAATCTTCAGGAATATTAGAAATGGTGATGGAGCGGGCCAAAAACGGTGATATGACAGCTTGCCGCATGATTCTTGTAAGGTTCTACCAAATACTAAAGACCGCCCTATAACCATTAAATTGCCACCAATAAGTGATCTGAACGGAGTTGGGATAGCTCAGGCAGAAATACTCCAGGCCGTAGCTACTGGGGATATCACACCAAATGAAGGAGAAAGAATGGCGGCAATTATTGAGGCACGACGAAGGTCAATTGAGACGATCGATTTAGAAGCCCGTATAAGCCAACTAGAGACGCGGAAATGAACCTAAAGAACAGACCTAGCCAAAATCGAAAAAAGTGTCCCAGACGTTGATAGGGTTCACTTCCTGGGCTGGGCCGATTGCGAATGGAAAGAGGCCGAAGGTTTGGTGCGCGCGGAAAACGAGTCAAGGGAAGAATTCTTTGAACGTGTCAAAATTATCACCGATAAGAAATGGATTTGGTTCGACTAGAAATTACTGTAATTCTCTACTTGCAGCTCAAAAAGGAATTTCTTATTGAGACAATTGAAAAGTATAAGAACTAAGTTTGGTAACAAACCTTGGTAACTTTTACTCTATCAAGCACAAACCGTTACGGGTATTGGATGTTAAGCGGAAAGTACCTCCGCTATAGGCCTTTTATTCCATTGGTCGCGAGTTTGAATCTCGCCCGACCCACCAATAAGTCATCGGATCAACAATCCGACAAACAATGAACAGCTGCTAACGACCCAAAGCAGACCATCAATTCAATAATCTGAGTACGCTAACTCTCACCCAAAACTGAGCGACCTGCTTAACGTAAGTCCTTATTTAACTGATCCACAATCTCGGCCCAATCAGCGTCTAAAAGCAACTCATCACGAAGAAGCCTTGCTTGAGATGGTGTCCAGAATGGTGCATCCGCTAATTCAATCGCTTCATCTAAAGGCGCATGCCGATCAATGAGTGCCTTAATACTATTACCATCAGAAGCATGCCGATCAATGAGTGCCTTAATACTATTACCATCAGAAGGTAGTCCTAATTGAAGGAATAACTCAGAGAATGGATGAAATGACTTTTCCATGATTAATTTCTCCTTAAACGTAACGCATTTGTAATGACCGAGGCTGAGCTCAAGCTCATGGCAAGTGCAGCAATTAATGGTGAGAGCAACCATCCAGTGAAAGGATATAAGAGACCAGCAGCAATAGGAATGCCCAGTGCGTTATAAAGAAACGCAAACACTAGGTTTTGCTTCATATTGCCTACCGTATCGTCTGAAAGCGACTTAGCAATCGCAATACCTCTGAGATCACCTTTAACTAAAGTAATTTGGGCGCTATTCATAGCAACGTCAGTACCGGTGCCCATAGCAATACCAACATTGGCTTTTGCTAAAGCTGGAGCATCATTGATGCCATCACCTGCCATTGCAACAATCCGACCTTCATTTTGTAGTCGAGTTACCAATTCGAGCTTATCTGCTGGCTTAACCTCTCCATAGACCTCTTCAATCCCAAGGCGCTTGCCAACAGATTTAGCAGCTGTTAATCCATCTCCAGTTGCCATCACAATTCGCAATCCCGCCTCTCTTAAGGTTTGCAAAGCCTCTGGCGTAGTAGCCTTAATAGGATCAGAGACAGCTAAAAGTCCAGCAAGCTTTCCGTTGATAGCTAAATGCATCACGCTAGCGCCTTCAGAGCGGAGCTCCTCTGCTTGGGCTTTCAAAATATCAACAGAAACTCCCAGCTTATCCATCAATGCAGTATTACCCAACGCCAAATGAAACAAGCCAACGCTACCTTGAACTCCAATTCCTGAACTTGATTCAAAGTTTTCAGGTTTCTCCAGGGGTAAATTACCATCTCTTGCAGCGCGAACAATCGCATCGGCAAGAGGATGCTCACTACCCTGATCAAGGCTTGCCGCAAGCCTTAAGACCTCATTGCCATCAAAGCTGGGGGCGGCAATGATCCTATCAAAAATTGGCTTACCTTCTGTTAAGGTGCCTGTTTTATCAATAATGAGTGTATTTACTTTGCGTAGATTCTCAATCGCAGCAGCATCACGGAACAAAATTCCTTTTGTCGCCCCTTTACCTGTAGCTACCATAATCGACATTGGTGTAGCAAGACCTAGGGCGCAAGGACACGCAATAATTAATACAGAGACCGCATTAATTAAGCCAAAAACCCAACTTGGTTCGGGACCAAAGACCCCCCAAATGAAAAAAGTCAGCAAAGATATAGCTACAACCGTTACTACAAAATATCCCGCAACAATATCTGCCATTCGCTGCATTGGCGCTCTGGAGCGTTGGGCTTGAGCTACCATTTGCACAATTTGAGCCAGCATGGTTGATGAACCAACACGCTCGGCTTTAATAATCAATGCGCCATTGGTATTCATCGTTGCTCCAATCACACGATCACCGATACGCTTAGTAGCTGGCAATGGCTCCCCGATAAACATGGATTCATCAAGCGCACTAGAGCCTTCAACAATGACGCCATCAACAGGCACTTTTTCACCTGGGCGCACCCTCAATAAGTCTTCAATATGAACATTTGATAAAGGAATATCTTCCTCAGATCCATCGCCCTTAATTCTTCTAGCTGTTTTAGGCGCTAAGCCCAGCAAGGATTTAATTGCCGCAGAAGTTTGTGAACGTGCCTTTAGTTCCAACACCTGACCAAGCAGAGTCAATGAAATAATGACGGCGGCTGCCTCAAAATACACACCAATCCTGCCCATAGACATAAAGGAAGCAGGAAATACTTGTGGAGCTACCGTAGCAACAACGCTATACAAAAATGCAGCACCTGTTCCCAATCCAATCAAAGTCCACATATTTGGACTACGATTGGCTATGGATTGCCAGCCACGATGAAAGAATGGCCATCCTGCCCATAAAACAATTGGTAAGGATAGGAATAATTCAACCCAGGTTTGGGTTTGAGACTCTAGTAGATTAAGTTTATGGCCAAACATCGCAAGGACAGTCACCACTGTCGTCAAAGGCAGCGTCCACCAAAATCGTCTTTGAAAATCAACTAATTCTGGATTTTCTTCTTCCTCTAATTCAGGCAACAGAGGCTCTAAACTCATTCCACAAATTGGGCAATTACCTGGTTGATTCTGCCGAATTTGCGGATGCATGGGGCAGGTATAAATTGTGCCGGCCACCGAAGCAGGCGACTCTGAGTCCTTTAGTCCCCCATCTAGATACTTGCTGGGCGCTCCAATAAATTTTTCTTTACAACCATTGCTGCAAAAGTAATACGCAATATTCTTAAGCGAGTAACTATGCTTAAACTGAGAAGTGACCGTCATCCCACAAACAGGATCCTTCAAGGAATTTTCATCCGAAGAATGTTCGTGATGGGAGTGATCGTGTCCATGCTCATGATGATTGTTCTCATTGTGATTACTCATTGCAAATCCTTGTTTACCTAATTCATTAAAACTGGCGTATCTGGGATTTCATTATCTGAAGATGATTTACCTGGGAATTGACTTTGCAATAGTTGACTCACCATTTCAATTCCAGACAAAATGCCAGCCTGATATTCATTGAGCGAAAATTTGGATTCGATCTCATGACAAATAACATCCCACGCACTGGCATCTGCATTTGAATGAATGCCTCTATCGGCAATTATCTCTACAGCATGATCGGCTAATAAAATATAAATGAGCACCCCATTATTGCGCTCGGTATCCCAAACTCTGAGATTGGTAAAGACTTCAATTGCACGATCTCTAGGGCTTAAGTCTTTTAACAAGGCAAGCGTATCCAGGGCACCTTCCACGGCAAAACAGATTTGACCCGAATGTTGAGTCTCACTATCTCGAATCGCATTTGTTATTGCGGCAAGATCTTCCTTGGAAAAGCATTTCCCTACCTTGCGACTATGAGACCAGAGATGTTTTATTAATCGATTCATATTCATGCTTACCATCTCCCCGAGGAGCCACCGCCACCAAAGCCGCCACCGCCACCAAAGCCGCCACCGCCACCATGACCTCCTCCACTGCTATAGCCACCAAAGCCATGTCTACCCAACCCCATTCCGGATAGAGCAACGACTAATGCCACAACACCGGCGATTAAGGCCATAGAAAACGCACCGAACATAAACCAGGCGATAAGAGCTACAAATCCTCCGGTAACGAGGGATCCAGGCAACCTGCCGAGCATCGATCGTAAGATTCCACCAAGCACTAAAGCCACAATAAAAATGATTGGTAAAAATGAGCGAATATCCCCGGGGTCACGCATTTCTGTATTAGTTGGGTTTGGCGCTGGTAACGCCTCACCATCAACCACGCTAATCACAGCGTTTACGCCATCCGTAATGCCGCCATAAAAATCCTGCTGTTTGAATCGGGGCACAATGATTTGGTCGATGATTCGCTTGCTAGTTGCATCAGTTAATACTCCTTCAAGGCCGTAACCCACCTCAATCCGAAGGGCTCTATCCGCTTTAGCAATAACCAGAATCGCACCATCATCTACTTTTTTCCGTCCAATCTTCCATTGCTCAGCTACGCGAATGGCATATTGCTCAATAGCTTCAGGGGCAGTAGATTGCACCATTAACACCACAATCTGACTACCCTTTTTAGCCTCAAAATTACTCAAGGTTTGATCTAGAGAGCCAATCTGACTGGGTGTAAGAGTACCCGTTTGATCAATGACCCGCCCTGACAAAGCTGGCACCGTCTGCTGCGCCACAGAAAACTGAGGCCAGCAGAGCAGCGCCAAAAGCGATAGCAAGGCGAATAGGCGTTTAGGCAGCCGGAAGATGCGAGTCACGAAAGTTGCTCCAATTATTTCGCCGCAGGAGTATCAAATGAAACGCTAGGAGGAGTTGCTAATTCCTTTTCATTCTCAACGGCAAAGTTTGCCTTAGCTTTATAACCAAAGACCATTGCTGTTAAGTTAGATGGGAATGAGCGAATCGTGACGTTGTACTCCTGTACAGATTTAATGTAACGATTACGAGCAACTGTAATGCGATTTTCAGTGCCCTCTAGTTGCGCTTGCAAATCTCTAAACCCTTGATTTGCTCGTAAGCTCGGGTAGTTTTCTGAAACGACTAATAGTCTGGATAAAGCCGAAGTGAGTTGTCCTTGCGCTTGCTGGAATTTCTGGAAAGCTTCTGGGTTATTTACCAAATCAGGAGTAGCTTGAATTGAGGTCGCCTTAGACCTGGCTTCTACAACTTTGGTGAGGGTATCTTGTTCGAACTTAGCCTCACCCTTAACGGTGCTCACTAAATTAGGAATCAGGTCGGCTCTACGCTGATATTGATTTAATACCTCAGACCAGCTAGAAGTTACCTGCTCATCTTGGGACTGAATTTGGTTGTACCCGCAACCTGATAACAATACCGCTGATATTGCCAGCAGACCAATGAGATATTTACGCATTTGTTACTCCTTCACTTAATTAAAGTTTGAATCTGTAAGAACAATCACCTTTTTAGATGTATAAAAATTGGGACTAAAGAGGGTATTAACCACAACAGCAACCACCAGATTTTTTCTGTGGCGCTTGAACGCTACCATCAAGGTCCAAAGAAGAGGGGTAACCATCCTCATTTAGCGCATGAATCAAATCGTCACTCTTCCAGCTCGTCCTATCTAAATGTACTTTACCGTTTTGCAGGTCAACATGGATATTGGATACGCCATCTAAAGATTCCAGCGCCTTGGTAACGTGCTTGACGCAAGAGCCACAAGTCATACCAGCCACATTTAAATTTATTTGACTCATATTCAGTCTCCTTTTTTTAATTCGATGACATATAGTTTTCCACCTTCGCTTGATGCTACGAATTCCACTTGGTCTCCAGACTTAAGACCATTTAAAAGATTTTTATTTTTCACGTTAAAAATCATGGTCATTGGGGGCATATCTAAATTCTTGATTTCCTCGTGACGAATGGTGACTTTGCCTTGCTCCAAATCAACTTTGCGTACCTGACCAGCCGTATATGCACCAGTAGATTGGGCGCTTGCTACATGAGTCAAGATTACTCCCGATAGTAGAAAAATAACACTCAAATATTTTTTTAGATTGTTCATAAATGAACTCCTATCGATAAGATTGATAAATTTGGGATTGACCGTTTTTAGAGATCAATAAAACGTCATAAGGATCTTTTCTAGATCCATACTCAGGACCATCCATTCCTGGAGAGCCTATGGGCATCGCTGGTACAGCAATCCCTACAGCATTGGGCTTCTCAGCTAATAAACGCTTAATTTCTCTCGCTGGGACATGACCTTCGATTGCATAACCATCAATGACTGCGGTATGGCAAGACCCAAACTGAATGGGCATACCCATCTTCTTTCTAATCTGGTCATTGCCATCGCTGATCACTTTAGTAGCAAAGCCATTTTTCTCAACATACGTAATCCAATCCTTGCAACAGCCACAAGTTGGACTCTTTCATACCGTGATCAATGGTTTTTCACTGGCAGCACTGGATGCAAACGGCATCAGCACCAATCCAATTGCTACAGACCTTCTTGTTAAATTAATGTTGATGGGAGCCATGGCCGTCCCCTTTCTGTGCTAGTGAAGCAGATTTAGGTCCAGCTACCGAAATTGATCCCTTCATTCCCGCATCGTAATGGCCTGGTTGTAGGCATGCAAATTGCACTTTTCCAGATTTCGTAAATTGCCAAATAATTTCACCTGTTTGACCAGCGCCTAAGGTAACCATGTTTGGCTCGGCATGCTCCATTTCTGGAAACTTCATCATCTGCTTGTAGTGCTCTTGTAGCTCTTGATCTGTACCAAGCACCATTTCATGTTTTGTTTTACCCAGATTCTTGACTACAAAATGGATAGTTTCGCCTTGCTTGACTTGAATACTGCTAGGATTAAATCTCATGTTGTCTGTCATGTGAACTCTAATTGTTCGATTTACTTTGGCTGCAATACCCGGCTGTCCAACACTAGAATTTTCGCTGCCATGATCATGACCACCACTAGCGCCATGGTCATGAGACATTGCGCCCATGCCACCCATAGCCCCCATGCCTGCGCCTGATCCATGCATCTTGTCATGCATCGCCTTACATTGACTAGCACTCATCTCAGGATGCATTTTTTGGCACATTGCCACCCTTTGTTCAGGAGTCATTTTTGCCATATTCTCGTGCATCGCCTTACATTGATCAGGACTCACTTCAGGATGCATTTTTTGACACATCGCTGCCATTGGATCTTGGTTCCTGGCCCCTTGATTCATCATCCCCATACCGCCAGGTTGTGTTGCACCTTGCGCAAACACTAAACTAGATGCTGCCATCGCAATTGCTGCCAATGTAAATTGAATATTTTTCATTTTGTTTTCCTTAATTATTAATGTCCAGAATGCCCATTGGGCTTTCTTACTTGCACTTCGATTTCTTTTGTAGAGCTTGGTCTTGTTGATTGCATAGGTTTTGCAGCATTTAGTTGCGTTGGAGCTGCAGGTAATGCGCCTTTGTAAGCCTCTGCCACCGTACCAGCCGGATGCTTATACCAACCCGGATCTGCATAATCGCCAGGCTTTTGATCCTTACGTACTTTTAATACGCTAAACATACCGCCCATCTCTACCGACCCAAAAGGACCCATACCCGTCATCATGCGAGCCGTGTTATCGGGGATAGGCATTTCCATTTCAGACATATCACCCATACCCCTTTCACCCATCACCATATAGTCAGGTATCAGGCTGTTGATCTTCTTGCCAACCCCCCGATGATCAACGCCAATCATGGTGGGGAGGTTATGCCCCATTGCATTCATGGTGTGGTGGCTCTTATGGCAATGGATCGCCCAGTCACCCTCTTCATCTGCAAGAAATTCAATTTGCCGCATCTGCCCAACAGCCACGTCAGTGGTTACCTCAGGCCAACGAGCAGTTTTGGAACAGGGCCTCCATCAGTGCCTGTGACCGAAAACTCATGCCCATGAAGATGAATTGGATGATTGGTCATTGTTAAGTTTCCTACTCTGATTCGGACCTTGTCATTTAGGGCGACATTCAAAGAATCTATGCCAGGAAAAACGCGGCTATTCCAGCTCCATATATTGAAGTCAACCATCGTGGCTACTTTTGGTGTGTAACTACCAGGATCAATGTCATATGAGCTCAATAAAAAACAAAAGTCCCTATTAACATCATCAATAAGTAGATTTTGATCTTTAGGATGCGTAATCCACATACCCATCATTCCCATTGCCATCTGTGTCATTTCATCGGCATGGGGATGGTACATAAATGTTCCCGGGCGGCGAGCAACAAACTCATACATGAAGGTTTTTCCGGGTGGAATACCTTTTTGAGTTAAGCCTGTTACACCATCCATACTATTTGGTAATCTTTGGCCATGCCAATGTACTGAAGTCTGCTCTGGTAACCGATTGGTAACAAATATCCGGACTCGGTCGCCTTCCACCACTTCGATTGTTGGCCCAGGGCTTTGACCGTTGTAACCCCATAAATGCGCCTTAAATCCAGGAGTCATTTCTCGCACTACTGGCTCAGCGACTAAATGAAACTCTTTAACGCCTTTATTCATTCTCCAAGGCAACATCCAGCCATTTAAGGTAACAACTGGGTTGTATGGGCGCCCTGTACTAGGGGTCAATGGTGGCATCGTATTAGTGTTTACCTGCGTCACTATTTCTGGGGCGCCAGATAAGGCATATCGGCCAACTGCTGCAACCGCAACAGCACCACCAGCAATGGCCGGCATATTTAAAAAAATCTCTTCTTGAACTCATTATTTTTCCTTATCAATGTCCAGTAGGATTTGCTAGCATTCCCGCCCCAGTAACGTTAGACACTTGTAGTATTGTTGGCCTGCTAATTAAGGAGGACTGCAAAGCAGCATCTGTTAACCAAAATTGTTGCTGAGCATTAATCGCCGCAATTACTGCAGAGACCTGATCTCTTGAGTCGGCAATCAACTCAAAGACACCAATAATCCTGCCGTTATAGCGAAGCTGACTTTCTTCAGCGATGGCTTTGCGTACAGGTATTACTTCTTTTCGATAGTGTTGGGATATATCGTATGCAGTTCGATAGGCCGAGTAGGTCTCCCTCAAATTGGAACTAGCATTTCGAGTAATGCCCTCTAGCCGATTAAATGCGGCTAAAGTTTGGGCATTCATGGCATCCCTACTCATATTTCCCCAATCGAAAATTGGTAGTCGAATCGAAATTTCATAGCCCTGCTTTGGGGTGCTCTCACCAGATGCTGAATCAAATTTAGTGCCGCGATTAAAGCCCAGCTCAATATCGGTAAAACTGGTGATGTTGTTAAGCCCCTGGGCCTTCGCTGCCGCCTCTAAAGTCGTTGTAGCCAAGCGAATATCTAGCCGCTCCAAGCCAGCTTGCTGCGCAATAAATTCAGTATTTGGCGGTTGCTTAGGCAGATCAGGTAAACGATTGGGCAATTTGAGTTCTTTTGCCTGAGCTTCACTTAGCCCAAGAGCACGAACAAGCTCCTCCCTACGGCTTACTGAAGTCTGTTTTGCATTAGCAAACTGCGTGGCCGAATCTGCATAAAAAGCTTGCTGCCTTGCACGAGTAATCTTATTGAGAGTACCTACCGCCTCCATGCGCCTTGCTAGCTCAGCACTTGCTTCTGCACTTCGAAAAACTTGATCGGCATATTTGAGGGATTGCTCTGCTGCAACTGCACGAACCCAAGCCTGGCGAACCAAAGTCACTTGATCAATGATTTCGGTAGTTAAACGCAATTGAGCTTGTTCAATTCGCTTATCAGCTATTCCTTTGCGCTGTGGCAAAGTAATCAGATCTAATAATCCAAATACAAACCAGCGATTAAATTCGATCTCTGGACTAGTAACCATTCGCTCAAAAGCAAAATAAGGATTAGACATTCTGCCTGCTTGGGCAGCAGACGCTGCTTCAGACCAATTCTGGGCAATAAGTGCTTGAACGGCTGGACTATTAATCAAGGCAAGCTGAACAGCATCGCTTTGATTTAAATTCTTAGCCAGCAGCTCCTGAGCTCTACCCTGAAGAACATCACGCTCATCTGACGATTTTGCTAAAACAACCTGGCTATTAGTAAGTTTACTCGAATCTAGATTCGTTTTTTGTAAGGCCTCGTCAATATTGACGCTAGCGCATCCAGCAAGAGCACTCGCAAATAAAATTGATACTATTTTGTATTGTTTAGTGAAAGGCATAGTCACCATCATTTAACTCCCTCGTGATGATTTTTCGAGTACTCTTCGCTTGTTGGCACCACATCAGCCTGAGCAGCTTCTTTTGCATACACTTTCCATCCGCCGATCTTTTGGACGGTAGAATTAGCCTGCTTCCAAGGAATGATCTCCTCTTCCGAATAAGGCTGATAATTTTTAAATACTGACGTGTACTGCAGCGACTCGGCAATAGACTTTGCCGAAGAACCATTTACCGCCGCATCTTGCGCCGATGCAACTGGACTACCTAGTAATGTGAGCGCCAATAGAAACATTCCATTGCCCCACATGCATTTAAACATGCTCATAATTTCTCCAATAGACAAACGTAACGACAAGACTTGTCGCCAAAATCTACTTACTACTGAGGAAATTTAAATCCGAGGGGGTTTGTAAATGTTACCTAGCGATTGGCCGAGTGCCAAAGTAGGAGCGTAAGGCAGTAGATTGTCCGCATACTGCAAAGGAGCAATCACGGAAGAAGAGGCTGTTAAATCAGCAATACCAACGCAGCACTGAGAAGCGGTATGGCACTTTGTAGCCACTTTCTTTGCCGACTTTTCTATCGATGAAGTGCAATCTTTACATTGCTTATGCTGCATATGGGAGTCAGCATTATCAGCATGAGTCGCAGCTTGGGACTGGTGCGCATGGTGTTGATCGGAAACGAATACGGGCATGCTAGCCGCATGAATCAGGCTAATAAAAAAACTTAAGCATAAGAAAACCATACTCTCCGCATTGTTTAACATTACACTGAATTTGGCGTTTTGTCAGCCTCACCCTTCACTTTTTTGAGTCTAGGCATTAACTTATTGAGCTATTGAGGCTATAAACCCAAGCAAATTCAAGAAGATGTGAATAATCCATTGGGTTTGGGAAGGTGCGTTTATCGTAAAGTGCTACAAGAAACCCCACCATCCCCACCGAAGAGATAGTAGATACGAAATCCATGTCAGATAAAGCCACCAAACTCAATGCCCAGTGCAACTGCATCAGCGTTGACAAACAGAAACTAGATATTGAGGTTCATCGCCTTATTAGTGATCTGGAGCTTGCTGATTCAACCGCTACAACGATAGGCTCGATGCTCTCAAGTAGCGGAGTATTTATTGACCAAGCCGCCTTAGATCAGATGAAAGCATTAGTAAAGGCGGTCTATAAAGTTTGCGAAATGCCTTTATTTCAAAAATTAGTTCTTGAGCAAGCTCCATTGATTGCTAGGCATCAACAAAGTACAAGTGGTGTTTTTTATGGATTTGATTTTCACCTAGGGGTAAATGGCCCGCAATTAATTGAAATCAATACCAATGCAGGCGGCGCTATGATTTCTGCCCTTGAAATTGGGGCATCGAAAAATTGCTGTGAGCCAGTAGAGAGACGCTTGGGAGTAAGAAATATGCCCAATGAAATTTATGAGACTTTTCTGGATATGTTTACCCAGGAGTGGAGGTCCTTCAATAGGGATCCTTCTGCCCAATTAAAGACAATTGCAATCGTTGATGAGAATCCAACTGAACAATTCTTATATCCTGAGTTTCAACTCTTCCAAGCCCTGTTTCAAAAGCATGGAATCACGACAATCATCACCTCTCCAGACGGCCTCACCATTAAAGACAAAAAGGTTTGCTTCGGTAAAATTCAAATTGACTTAATCTACAACCGAACGACTGACTTTTATTTTCAAGATTCGTCATACGAAGTGCTTAGAGACGCTTATCTTCAAGATTATGCGGCTATCACCCCAAACCCCTTTAATCATGCAGTATTTGTCAATAAAGATAACCTTTGCATCTTAAGCAATCGGGAACATCTTGACTCCCTAGGGGTTGACTTGTCTATACAAGAAATACTCCTGAGTCATATTCCGGAGACTGTAAAAGTTTCCTCTAAAAACGAAGAATCTCTTTGGACCAATCGTAAAGAGTACTTTTTCAAGCCCAGTCAAGGCTATGGGAGTCGCGCTGTATATCGCGGAGATAAATTAACTAAAGGCGTATGGGGTCAAATTAAGGATAAAAGCTATATTGCACAAAAAGTAATTCCACCAAGCAAACGAACCATCAAGATTGATGGCAATGAGGCTGATCTTAAAGTCGATATTAGGGATTATGTCTTTGAAGGTAACTCACTCATTTCAGTAACACGCATATACCAAGGACAAACTACAAATTTAAGAACCTTGGGGGGCGGCTTCTCGCTTCTTTATAGCATTGACTAAGATTGATACGGTTTAAGACACAATTTAAATTTTTATCTTCTTTAATTCTGAAATTGTAATTAAATGAGTTCAGTTACTAGAATTGCAGTGACTACTTCTAGCCGAAAGCGGACCGTCGGCGCCAAAAGAAAAGCCATCCCGCAGGATGGCTTTGGTAACGATTTTGGTAACGAGGGTGTTGTACTGCCACCAACCCTTGTAATACCTATTGACTTGGTGGAAGAGGTGAGATTCGAACTCACGGAGGACTTTCATCCTCGCCAGTTTTCAAGACTGGTGCATTCAACCGCTCTGCCACTCTTCCTTTGCGAATTGAGTCCTAGATTATAGAGAACTTTTGATTTGCACCTCTAAATACTGGGCAATAGCCAAGCAAGAGGTCAGGCCTGGGGACTCAAAGCCATAAAGGTTAAATAGGCCGTGAAGCTGATGCTGCTGGGGTCCTTCAAAGTAAAAGTCTCCTGCCGGGGCGTTTGGCGGGACGATTTTGGCCCTGACACCAGAGTAATCAGCTTGTAAAGCGCCATCTTTTAGGCCGGGCCAGTATTGCCTTACTGCAGCGTAAAAGCCCTCTCCCCGCTTGGGATCAACCGTGTAGTTAATTTGGCTTTCTTCGTCAATATCCAACCACTCCACATCGGGACCAAACTTCGTCTGACCACCCATATCCAGAGTCAAGTGAACCCCTAATCCGCCCGGCTCGGGGATTGGATAAATCAAATGACTGAATGGCGATTTTCCAGATAAAGAGAAGTAGTTGCCTTTAGCAAAATAGGCTTTAGGTATTAAATCTTTCGAGAGACCTTCTATTTTTTGAGCTAGTGCTGGCGCACTCAGTCCAGCGCAATTAATCAACAATTTTGTCTGAATAGTCATACCATCAGCGCCACCAATGGTGAGCTCAAAACCGCCCACTGCATTATTACCAATTGGCTTTGCGCTTAACAATGGGGATTGATATGCAACCATACCACCCGCATCTTCAAAACCGCCAAGTAATGAGAGCATGAGGCCATGACTATCCACTACTCCCGTGGAACCTGAGAGCACCGCTGCTTCACATTGCAGCTGCGGCTCAAGCGCTTTAGCTTGATCCCCTGAAATCATCTTGATATCAGGAACTTGATTATTTTGCGCTTTATACAAAATAGCCTGAAGGTCATCTAGCTGGCTAGCATTGGCTGCCGCGATGAGTTTGCCGTAGGCTTGTATACTCACCTGATGACTGCGGCAATATTCATATAGAAGGCGACTACCTTCTACACAGAGCTTGGCCTTGAGAGAATCCTTTGGGTAATAGATTCCAGCGTGAATGACTTCACTGTTACGAGCACTACTGATGGTTCCGAACGAATCCTCACGCTCGAGCAAGATAGTTTCTCGACCCTGCAGCGCTATTTCTCGGGCAACCGCCAATCCAACTACTCCAGCGCCAACTACGACGTAATCAACCTGCTCCATTCGGTTATCCCTGACCTGATTTCAGATATGTCTCAATTTTGTAATGACTTTTGCCTCAGCTAAAGCCTTGTTATTAACGAAATCGTAACATTTTCAGCGTTTTAAGGGGATTTTGATGCCCTTATTGATAAAATCTAGAAATGTCTGTGCAAGCCCAATTAGCTAACCAAAGTATTCATTCAGCCCTTGATGTGGTCCTCGATACCGCCTATCAAGGAATTGATGTCAGCAACTGGGCAAAGTTATTTGCGAATGCTCGCAAATCTCAGTTAGAGAAGTTCATTTCAGACTTGTTTGCTGGCAAGCACATCAACAATAGCGAAGATCGCCCTGCCCTTCACTCTGCCCTTCGCAATCTCAGCAAAACTCCAGTATTGATCGACGGCAAAGATGTCATGCCAGCAGTTGCTGATGTTTGGCATCGCATTGAAGCCCTCTGCAATAAATGGGTTGGCGTAACAGATGTGATTCATATTGGCATTGGTGGATCCGACTTTGGTCCTCGCCTCGCTATTGAAGCTTTAGCTCATGTTCCTAGTATTGAAAGCCGTGGGATGCACATGCATTTCTTGGCCAATATTGATACTGCCGAGTTAGCACTTATCCTTGCACGCGCTCAGCCCCATAGCACTCGCGTAATTGTGGTCTCAAAGTCATTCACCACCCTTGAAACTTCCATGAATGCCAAAGCCGTTGTGGCTTGGCTTAAAGATAGTGGTTGTACTCACAGTCAAATTGAGCGTGCCTTATATGCCGTGACTGCCAATATCCCTGCCGCCAAAGAATTTGGTGTAAGCGAAGAAAACATCTTTCTTTTTTGGGATTGGGTCGGCGGTCGTTATTCAGTCTGGTCAGCAGTTGGTCTGCCGATTGCTCTGCAATATGGCTTTGAAACTTTTAAGCAATTCTTAGCTGGCGCTGAAGCCATGGACCTGCATTTTAAGAATGCACCGTTAGAGGAAAATCTACCCGTCATCATGGCGCTCTCTTTGCTATATCAGCAAGAGAAACATGACATCAAGGCTTATGCCGCTATTCCTTATGCTGATGCTTTAGATTGGTTTCCGAAGTGGTTGCAACAGCTGGACATGGAAAGTAATGGCAAGAGCGTTGATCGCAACGGCAAGTCAGTAAAGCATTCCTCACCGGTGGTATTTGGCAGTGCTGGTAGTAATGCCCAGCACTCCTACTTCCAACTCTTTCACCAAGGTACTGAAATCATCCCAATTGACTTCATCGCCGTGCGTGAGCCAATGAGTGATCGACCTGAGGCAGTAGCACATCATCGCATTCTGCTTTCCAATTGCTTGGCACAAGCTCAGGCACTAGCCAATGGCAAGACTGACAGCAATCCAAATAATGTTTACCCCGGCAAACGTCCCAGCAACCTCTTACTGCTGCCCAAGCTCAATGCTTTTTATCTTGGCGCCCTACTTGCTTTGTACGAGAACCGCACTGCGACATTAGGTGCATTGTGGAATATCAATAGCTTCGATCAGCCTGGTGTCGAATACGGCAAAGTACTGGCCAAGCCGATTGAGAAAGCCCTCGCCAGCCACCAAAATAATATTCAGGCAAGTGCTGATATTGACGCTGTCACTGCTGCTCGTATTAATTTATTAAATTCAAATAACTAGTTCTCACCTAAGCAATGCTGGGTGTTTTAACTGAAGGATCTGCAATGCAATTGTCTCCATCCATTTTCAAAGCGTATGACATCCGCGGCATTATTGATGAGACCTTAGATCCCTCGATCGCCAGACTGATTGGCCAATCCTTCGGTACTGAAATGCGCGAGCTTGGAGAAACCGATATTGTGATTGGTCGCGATGGTCGCCTCTCTGGGCCCAGCCTAATTGAGGCACTTACCGAAGGTCTCCTCTCTACCGGAATCAATGTGATTGATCTGGGTATGGTCGCAACACCGATGGTGTACTTTGCTGCTAACCACACGATTGATGGCAAGACCCCGAAGTCCGGCATCATGATTACCGGCAGCCATAATCCTCCTAATTACAACGGCTTCAAAATGGTCTTGGGTGGTGCAGCGATTTATGGCGATCAAATTCAGGACTTGCGTCAACGTATTGAAGCTAAAAAGTTCGTCAGCGGTCAAGGCGTTCGCAGTACCTTTGATATTTTCCCCATGTATCTAAACTATATCGTTGGAGATATCAAGCTGGCTCGCCCCATGAAAATTGCTGTCGATTGCGGCAATGGTGTTGGTGGCGCCTTCGTAGGAAAACTTTTCCGCGCCCTGGGTTGCGAAGTACAAGAATTATTCTGTGGAGTCGATGGTCATTTCCCCAATCACCATCCTGATCCGGCTCATATTGAAAACTTACAAGATCTCATCAAGAACCTCCAGACCACCGATAATGAATTAGGCCTTGCCTTTGATGGCGATGCTGATCGCTTAGGTGTTGTCACTAAAGACGGGCAAGTTATATTCCCCGATCGTCAGATGATGCTGTTTGCAAAAGATGTTCTCTCCCGCAACCCAGGCGGTCAAATTATTTATGATGTGAAATGCACTCGTAATCTTGCGCTCTATGTCAAAGAGCATGGCGGTGAACCGATCATGTGGAAAACGGGTCACTCATTAGTTAAAGCCAAGCTTAAAGAAACAGGCGCCCCGCTTGCTGGAGAAATGAGTGGTCATATCTTCTTTAAGGATCGTTGGTTTGGATTTGACGATGGCCTGTATACCGGTGCCCGCCTACTAGAGATTCTGAGCAAAGAACATAATCCTAGCGATGCCTTGAATAGCTTGCCGAACGCAATCTGCACACCAGAGTTGCAGCTTGCCTGCGTAGAAGGTGAGCCTTTTGCTTTGCTAGAAACCATTAAAGCTAATGCCAAGTTCCCCACTTCTGAATCCATTAATACGATTGATGGGGTGCGCGTGGAATACGCCGATGGCTTTGGGTTAGCGAGGCCCTCGAATACCACACCAGTAGTAGTAATGCGATTTGAAGCAGATAGTGAAGCTGCGATTAAGCGAATTCAGGCAGAATTTAAGGCTGTCTTGCTTGCAGCCAAGCCAGAAGCAAAACTGCCCTTTTAACTAGGGGCAGTTCGTGTTTGAGAAACGCTCTCCATTATTAATGTTGTGGAGCTCAATCTTTTCGAATTCACGCATATCGGCAGCCTCTAAGAGATTCTCATCAATTCCACAGGAACCTTCGTAATGCAAATCAGCCTCGGTCACAACCGCCCGATGCAATTTAGCCAACAACATGATGCGCTTCATAAAACTCTTTAATTGAGAGTGGGATTCTAGCCTGAAATTCTCGATTGTTGCTATTTAAGTGCTAATTAGGCAGGAATCTCGTCCTTCAAGCTCACACCGTAACCCTTCAAATAACTTAGCTTCTTAGCAAGAAATCCTCATTAATCTATTCCTCACCACAGGACTCTTCACCTTTTTCATCAACACTACAAATAGTTACAGTGCCTGCTAAGTCCAATTTGGCTTTAGACCCTTTGCGTACTGAAGAGAAAACTGTCGTTTTAGGAGCTTCATTTATAGCTCCAGGCTCAGATACCGTAACACCACCCCCAAAGATGCGTGCGTCAACTGCCATTTGCACCTGGTCAGCATGAAAGTCTAGTACCTCACGTAGCATGCCACCATTGACGATCGGAACGTATGAAGCCCTCACTAATGAGGCTTGAATCGGGGGAGCTATAGCTGGAGGTACCACGGGAGGAACATAACCAAGCGCACGGTTTTGAACAAACTCATCCCCCCAATTGTTGACGCCAGACAAATTCGGATCTAAGCCAAAGTTATTGCTTCCATCAATAGTTGGCACATCCCTACTGTTTGGATTTTGTAGATTAAGCTGACCACAATTCATTGGGTATGCACTATTCGAGGCAGTTTGCACTGGTAAGTTGAAATTAACACTCGCATCTGGATCCCAAACTGAGAAGGCAACTCCGCCAGGCTGAGTTTCAGACTGGGCGCTCATTAAGTTAGCCCGGTAAGTCTGATCTGAATAAGTCCTCACACCATCTACGGAGTTAATAGTGCCAATATAGGCAGTATCTGCATTAACCTGACTTTGATTAACAACAACCTGAGAATTCAAGCTGTACAAAGGATTATTAAAACCAACAGCGTCATTAAAGCTAATGCTTGCCCCTGCATTAATCGCCGCAAGACCACTAGACTCCGGAATGATGGCTGGGGCAATTGCTGCGACTAATAAGGTATGGGTATTGTCGACGGTATCGTTTACACTTCCGTTATAGGTCACGCTCGGATCTTCAGAGATCATCGTACGCACATAAATTGGGTTGGTATTTAGGCAATCAATTGAACTAGCGCGTACATCTGTTGTGGCAGAGTATTCAAAATAGGCTCTATATTGGTCTGTAAACAAGAATCCAATAGTTGGCGTAAGACCTACATAACTTGCATCCCCAATAAATATAGATCCGTTATAGGTCTGAGTTACTGCAGTCAAGATGTCGGCAAGAATATAAATTTGTGCGCCGGTCACAGTTAAGTTATTTAACCGCGCAATTGATCCCACGCCATCTACAAAAGTGACATTTCCAGTGCCAGCGTTAATGGCTAGTGACTCAGACTTATCAGTAGCACCATCTAATGTTGAATTAAACGTGATATTCGCATTACTACTTGTCAACGTCGTTAAACCACTACCAGATGGTCCGATCAATAGGCCAGCATCATAAGTCTGGGCGCCCGCAGTAGTGATATCACTCCAAATCTCAATAGGACCTCCGGCAATATTCATTGCAGGTAAAACTATTCCACTACTTGTAGCAAAGCTAGCTGGATTGATAGCCGTGCCATTGGACATAATAGAGCCGGTTCCAATAGCATTATTACTACCGGCAATCAGGTGTGCTCCAGCAGAAATAATTGTGCCACCCGTATAGGAACTATCTCCATCCAAGGTGATCGTTGCTGAGTTGGCAATGGTTACAAAACCCGCCCCTGAAATTGACGTGGAAATTGTCGTGGCTGATGGCAGGCTAATTGTGATGTTTCCACTATTACTAATACTGGAAGTTACCGGACCATCAACGCCGGCATCATAAATTACATTCGAGCCAAGTGGAATAATAACTGTGGCCACATTCGATAGATCCGGAATGGCGCCGACAATGGGTGTGCCAGTGGTCGTCCAGTTCGCAGGATTAGACCAATTACCACCCGCACTAGAGCCGGTATAGGTGACAGAGGCTAATTGAGTAATGACGCCATTATTTTCGGTATATGAGGCACCAGCACTCATTTCATAGTTTGCCGAGTCAGATCCTGCTAGTGCCACACCAATGGTGTACGCAATATTGCTGCCAACGTTTTTAGTGGCAAAGGTTCCAGTAGCTGAAGCGGTAACCGAGTCACCAGGCAAGAATCCTGAAGCTGTACTGAGCTCTAAATTGCTCATATTGACTGAGCCGCTGTACTCTTGGGTAATACCAGTAACACCTAAATCAGCGTAGGTTAAGACTAATGGTGTCACTGTTAAGCCACCAATGGCAGTAACAGCATTAAAGTTTGGCGAACCACCGGTGGTAGCGATGTCAGTTCCGCTGGCACCCAAACTACAGCCACCTACTTTCAATTGCGTGTTGGAAGAATTCATGACCGGGTTTGTTGGGGTGAGACTAAATACCCCAGTAGTACTACCCGCCGTAACCGTCACGGTAGAGCCTGATACAGAAACATCTGCACCGGTAATACTAACGATGTTTGGCGAATTGTTACCCGCAGCACAATCGGTACAGTAAGAAACTGTCATGCTACCAGCACTGTATGTGGGCGCAGCTCCATAGACGGTGGTGTTATTACCTACCAATACCAAGAGTTCATTTGCCCCAGCAATCGTGAAATTGCCATTGCCATAACTCACGGTGTAGTTATCTAGCACTCTATCTACATTGGGAACGAGGACGCCACTATAGGTGCCTGCATCGTTCACAGAAGAATTACTTCTACTGACACTCACTACAGCTGAGCCCAATGCACCACTAATATCAGTATCAGAGTTTTTAAATCCGCTATACATCACGCCAGCATAGCCAGATGGATCACTCATGCCCACGAATTTGCCATCATCAACCGCAGTCACCAAAAGTTCTGCCTTAGCAATACTCAAATCGCCTGCTACATAACTAATGTTGTAGTTAGACATGCCAACACCGGTAGCAGCAGAGATATCCAATAAACCCACATAGCTTCCAGCATTGGTAGTGCCAGGAACGGTTTGATTGCCGCTATACAGAACAGTGCTTGAGCTTATGAAATCACCATTACGTAGACCTACTACGGAATAGGCATCACTACCGGATTGGGGGAGCACCAATAATGAGCCATAAGTACTCGATTGGTTCTCGGCCGTTACATACAGAGATGCCGGATTCACCGTCAAACTAGCGCGAGTGAAAGTAATTTCATAATTGCTGTCCGCAGTTACAGTGCCTTGGGTAATAAAGTAGGAGCCCACATTAGAAGCCGAGCCAGCAACACCGCTGTATGGGGTTGCTGTAGTTGCCAAGGCGCCACTCATTTGATCACCATTGACCAAACCAGAAACGCTTTGATAAGACAGCGTTGGCAAATTGGCATCTGCATAGGTCATCGAGGCGTTATCCGCAATGACATTAATGCCCTTCTTGGCAATAGTGAGAGTGCCTGGTACAAAGGTAATTTGGTAATTACTTAAACCACTTCCAACAGCTACACTAGCCAGAATGCCATTCACACTTCCAGAATAGGTGCCGGCATTTTGCGTGCCAGGTACGGTGGTATTGCCAAGCTGAGTGAGCGTCACAGAAGAAATAGAATCGCCACTCAACAAACCGGTAGCAGTAAAGCTAGCTGTACCCAAATCTAAAGGCGTGCCATAAATAGTATTTTGATTGCTAGCGGTCACAGTGACTGGTGCAGCAGTAATGTTGGCCGTTAATGCACTAGTGACTCCAGCGATTTCATAGTTGGAATTACTAAGACTTAGGCCGCTTAAGACTGGAGTAACTGCAATACCACAGTGCCTACGCTTGCTGAAGCAAAGCCACCAGCGCTGACGCTACCACTTACGGTGACGGTATCTGCACCAAGAACCCCTGCCGCAGTCGGTGTACCGGAGATAGCGGCAGACAAGCCTGTGTCATATTGTTTATTGCTAGCAGTGAGGCCGCTAATGGTGACTGGTGCAGCAGTAATGTTGGCAGTGAGTGCACTTGCCACTCCCGTAATTTGGTAGTTGGCGCTACTTAAGCTCAGCCCAGATAAAACTGGGCTCACCACAATTCCGGTGCCAACGTTTACTGAAGCAAAGCTACCAGCGCTGACGCTACCGCTCACTGTGACCGTATCACCGCCGAGTGCACCAACTGCCGTTGGGGTGCCACTCACTATTGCGCTGAGACCAGTGTCATATTGTTTATTGTTGGCTGAGAGACCGCTAATGGTGATTGGCGCAGGTGTAATGGTGCTCGTGGTATTGGTGACATAGGTAATGCTGTAGTTCGATGCAGCGTTAGAGCTGCCATTTAAGATTCCTACTCCGCCCACATTCAAGACTTTATTGCCGTTGCCCGCTGCGCTCGTTGCATAAGTAAATGTACCGCCAGAAAGTTCATCGGTATAACTTGTATCGCTATTGGTATACAGGGTACCGCTGACTAAAGTAGCGGTAGGTGCTGCTGTGGCACCCAAGACATCAGTAGCGGTGTCATATACCTTGACAGCATTGCTTGCAGAGACAGTGATTGAAGCTGGCGTAATAGTTACCACCCCAGTTGAGCTGACTAAGGTGTGGTTAGCAGCCGATCCAGTGCCGTCGGCCAAGGTCGCGCCATTTAAGGTGGATAAGGCAGCGCTATCTACATTCGGATTAGTCAGGGCTGCAGTACCTGTTGCTAAAACTAGCGTCTGCCCTGCTACACCACTTACTGTGATGTCGCTGTTTGCCGCCGTCGTTGTACCGTCATAGGTCTTATTAATGGTGATAGTGACGGGAGCAGCAGTGATATTTGCTGATAAGGGGCTAGTCACTCCTGTAATGGCATAGTTTGCATTGCTGAGCGATAGTCCTGTTAGCACTGGAGTAACAACAATTGATGTCGCCACATCCGGAGTAGCAAAACTACCCGCAGTAACACTTCCAGAAACAGTCACGGTGTCAGAACCCAAGATACCTAGTGCTGTGGGAGTACCAGAAACAGTTACAGATAAACCAGCGTCATACACCCTATTACTTGCAACCAATCCGCTAATCGCAATGGGCGCTGCTGTGATCACGCCATTTGTTCCTGCGATATTACCTGCTGAATAGCGATAATTGGCAGCATCTGCCCCACCGAGTGTGACACTGCTAATGGTGTAATTTGTTGTTCCGACGTTTTTACTGGAGTATGTTCCAGCACCAGATACATTCACGATGTCACCAGCTAATGCATTGGATGCAGTCAAGCTAACACCGGCGGTCAAGGTCGTAGTGGCGTCATATACCTTATTCGGTGCTGAGTTATTGGTGACGGCAACACTAACTGGAGAGACTGTGAGCGCCCCAGGAATATAAATCACGGGATTAGTCGCCCCGGAGATTGTTGCATTCGTTTGTCCACTTGGGGTGAAGGTATACGTACCCGCATTGAGAAAATTACCCGTACTGAAGCCTAAGGTTGCATCAGACACTACCTGAATGTTGTAAGTATTCGATGCGAAATCTGCTGCTATCCAAGTTGGAGTGGTCAAAGAAGATGTTGTAATTTCTGACACTGTCGCGCTTGGCACAGTCAGGATAAGAGTCACAATACTTCCAGAGGCGCAATTACTGCTTACAGTGCAATATTGAGCAAGGAGATTTACGGCTGAGTTCGCAGTTAAGCTTGAGCTCAATGTTCCATATGAATTGCTTGCATTAGCAGCAGATACCACCAACTGATATTGCTGAGCTTCAGTGTAAGTACCTGTCACTATAGTTGGGGTATCGTAGTTACCCACTAGAGCGGCACCCATGACAGCAGCAGGAGTCAGTGTATAGATGCCAGCAGTACCTGAAGCAGTTTGAGTAATACTGACCGTAATGCTATCGCTACCCTGCGCGCCTGTCACGCTACCGGTGAAGCTTGCAGGAGCTTGTCCGGCAAATGCCGCATATGAATTAGCACTTAGGGTTAATGGTGCAGCAGTAATCACACCACTACCTGTAGCTGTAGTTGGCAATACATAATTGCTGAGCGTAGTACCAATATCTGCCGTGAAGTGAGCTGGTACTAATGCAGCGCTTACAGATGTAGCTGGGGAGTAAGCAGTATTGCTAGTAGCGTTTGTAGTGTTATAGCTACCCACCGTTTGCGTTACAGTTGCGCCCTCACCGACGATAAATCCTGATAGAGAATAGTCACTTGAGCTGAGGGTAGCGCTATCAGTCGCGTCATATTGCTTAGTTGGCGCACCAGTAATGGAGGCAGTTAAGGCTAATGGATTAATGACCAGGCTACTGCTTGAGGCCGGCAATTGATAGTTAGTAGCCAAGCCTCCGTTACTGCCATCCCCCAAAGTTAATCCTGTAGTGGACAGTGAAGAAACACCCGTTACGTTTGCACTATTAGCAGTTGCACTACCACTCAATGTGAGTGTCTGCGATCCAATGCCCGTAGCGACAGTAATTTGGTTAGAAGCAAAGCTTTGACTACCGTCATAGTCTTTGGATGCCGATACTGACACAGTTGCTGGATTGATCAAATAAACATGGCTAGCGGGATTAGCAAAAGTGATTTGATAATTAGTATTTGTAGTACTTCCTGCCAGTGTGCCTACAGTCAAAGCATAAGTAGCGGCATTCTTAACCACGGTTGTGGTGCTGCCATTAAATGCCATCGATCCAGAAAGCGTAACTGGCACATCAGCAACAACGTCGGTATTTTTATAACCGGTAATTGTGTAATTGGCAGAGGCTTGTGAATACGTACTATTAGTCAGCGTAGTGCCATCGTAAGTCGCAATCGAGCCATTTGGAGTAACGGTAATCGTGGCCTTACCCACCACCAAATCACCTGCTACATAAGAAATCGTGTAGTTAGATAGTCCTGTACCAGATGCAGCACTAGGAACAATACCGCCTACGTAAGTTGCTGCATTGACAGTCGGAGCAACGGTGGCATTGTTGCTATAGAGCAGAGCCACACTGGAAACAGCATCGCTATTGATAAGTCCGCTAGTGGTAAAGGCACTGGTTCCCAATCCATAAGCGCTACCGTAGGTGCTATTTTGCGCATCAGCAGTAATCGTCAGCGCCTTAGTTGCAACCGTTAAATTACCGGCCACATAACTAATAGCGTAATTCGAGAGGCCTGTACCTGTCGCTGCACTAGCAATAATGCCGCCGGTATACGTGCCGGCATTAGTGGTTCCTGCCACTGTGCTTGAGCCGCTGTATTTGAGTGTGGCTGAGCTCACGGCATCGCGTTAACCAAGCCGCTCGCGCTGTAAATGAACTGGTGCCCAAGGAATAGGAAGAGCCATAATTGGCATTTTGATTGGATGCAGTTACTGTTAATGGGCGCTGAGTCACTGCCATAGCACCGTTAGCATAAGTAATGGTGTAGTTGTCGATACCACTACCGGTTGCAGAGCTCGGAATGATGGAGATGCCGGTTCCTACCGCGGTTGCTGCCAAGCCACCGGCACTAGTGAGCGTTACCCCGGTCAAAGTATCCGTTCCGAGCAAAGTACCCGAAGTTAATGAATAACCCACTCCGCCAGCGGCTGAAGCGGCGCCAGCGCTATAAGCAATGTCTGTAGCTGTAGTGGTATTGCCATATACCTTGCTATCGTCTGCAGCCGTAATGGTTAATGTCGCCTTATTGACTGTTGAAGCTACGCCTACATAAGTAATACTGTAGTTTGATAAACTGACACCAACTGCAGCACTAGGTACCGCATTAAAGGAGCCATTCTGGGCCACCCCAGAAACCACAGAACCAGAGCCCACTACCGAACCAGACTTCATGGTTTGCGTTACCGAGCTCACTGCATCCGTTACTGCAACACCGCCTATAGAAGTCACTAAACCACTTACGCTATACCCCGCTGTACCAACCAGAGGCGCATAAGTAGTGACAGCATCGTAGTTGCTAGTGCTCGCTAAATTGGTAATCGTGAGCGCTTTAGCGGTAATGGTGTAGGTACGACTGGGTCCCGAGAGCGTCACACCCTGCCCTGTGCCCGCCAAAATGTTGGCAGAAACAATGGTTGTTGCTGCCTGAACAGCATTGGCATTGATACCAGCAGAGCCAATCGTGCTATTCCAAACGAGACCGGATTTAATGGCAGCAGCAGATACGCCAAATGGTGTCGCGCTGAGAGTCACCGTGGCATTAGTGCGCAGCCAGCTCAGTGCTGTGGAATCCGTATAAGCCGTGCCATAGGCTGCTGAATAATTTCCACCCAAAGAAACGGTAATGGTGTAAACGGTGGTACCTGCGCGGTAATCAATGTAGTTTCCACTGGTATAGGTCGTTGGCGTCGTGAAATTACCGCCCTGCACGCTATAACGAATATTGTCTGTAGAGGCATTCGATGTGGTGATACCAATTTTGCCTTCGATAGCATAAGAATTGGCCGAACCTGGTGAAGCCATCGATAAGGCCACCACGCCATTAGTATTGGTCACCGTTCCTAGAGCGGTAATCGTGCCACCCGTCGTAGTACCAGCAGCAATTCCATTGCCACCCGTAATCCGAATTCCATCTGCTCCGGAGTTCGTTACGGCACCAATGCTGGCATTGCCAATGGCATTAATGATGACGCCACCCGTTGTTCCGGTATTACGAATAAGTCCAGCCGTAGTAACCGAACCAGAAGAACCTAGACCATATATTGCTACACCAGTTTCGCCGGTGACAGTTCCCGAGGTAGCTAAATAAGTTGCATAGCTACTGGTTGATGCTCCACTGATGGTGACTGATCCTGCAGTAGATTGAATGACGGAGTTGCTATAAATGCCGTACCCACCATTCGAAGTGCCGGCAATAGAAATATCTCCCGCTGCCTTATATCCAGTGTAGGTAATGCCACCATACGCTAGGCTTGCTGAGGAACGAAGATCAACAGCAAAGAAAGACATTGATGATCCAGCCGCTACTGCAGTTCCGGGATTAGCTGAAGCAATTCCACTTGTAATAGTAGCGCCCTGAATAGTAAAGTCACCACCAGAATTAATCACTACACCTGCCGTATAGAAGATTTGACTAACGGCGCTGTTACTATTTACACCACCTCTTGCTGATAGAGTGATATCCCCGGAGGCAATATAGTTCTTTTGAGATCCCGCTTGAGCGTAATAAGCCCAACTACTGCTTTTAGCGTAGGCACTTGCCGATATATTTCCAGCGGCCGCTATCAAGCTACCCATCTGATAGATGCCATGCGCGCCAACGCCAACCAAGGTGATATCACCAGCGTCTGAAGTTAATGTATATGAATTATTTTGAATACCCCAGCTACTTGCCGTAGCCCCTTTAACAGTCAAATCATTACCAGCAGTCAAGACGCCGCTAACCAATACACCCGCTGAACTAGTAACATTGGAAGTTGTATTGTTAGTCCCGTTAAAATATCCGCTAGATTTAGCGCCACTGGCAGAGCCGTATGTATTATCAATATTGATATAACCAGATACAGCTGCGCCGGCTACGGTAATAGCAGATCCAGCCGACTTAACGAGATAGTTAATCGCATAAGTAGATCCGGATGTCGTTGTTACTACACCCGCACCAATAGTAGAGAGTCGATTTCCACTGGTCGCATCATATGTAATGCTAGAAATTGCATTGGTATTGGCAGCCATAGTAATAGCGCCATTCTGGTCAATGATATTGTTTGATATAAAACTAATATCAGAGCCATTAGCAGCACTAATTGTGCCGGATTGATAGATACCGTTGTCACTTCCTGCGCTTGTACCAATAGCCGAAATCGTGATATCTCCACCTGTTGCACCAGAATTGATTGTCATGGGACCAATGTAGGCAATATATGTGGCATCCAAAGTCGCCCTAGCATCAATGGTGATGTAATTAGCAGTAATCAGCGAAGAAGCGGTATATACACCGTAACTGTTATAGGTGGTACCCGTCAACTCCACTCCACCCTCACTAGAATTGATGGCTGCGGTGTACTGCACCCCGTGTGAGGCATAAGAGATACCCTTAATGCTAATCAACTTGGTACTGTATATTGCATTGTTAACCGTAACACCAACACTCGAGGTTGCAAGGGATGAATTATTGCTAGTAGTGATATATCCGGAACTTGAAGAAACTCCGCCATAAGTATTATCTATAGTCACAGCACCTTGTAAACGAACAGGGCTAGTACCGATGGTATGCGGATTAATTGCACTGCCAGCTGATTTGATCAACAAATTCACATCACTGGTGGATCCAGAGATAATCTTTAAAGCACCTGAAGTAATGTTTGATGCCTTAGTGCCAGAAGTGGTGTTGTAGGAGATGGTTGCAGTATTGGCAGTAGTATTTGCCGCCAATGTGATGCTGCCAGTTTGGTTAATCAGATTATTGGAGGCGAAGGTAATGTTGCTTCCTGCTACATTGTTGGTCATGACGCCAGTTTGACTAATGCCGGTATTACCACCGCCAGCCGTATTGTTGGCAGTTACGGAGATGTTGCCAGATGGGGCATTTAAAGAATAACCAGATCCATTGAGTGACAAATTGGCAGCACCATAGCCAATAGCAGAGGATGTAGCTGCAACGGTCTGATTTACCCTGCCACTCCAGATGCTTGCTAAGTTGGTCGTTCCCCCAAATACGTTAGCGTCACCACCTGAGGCTAACTGTGTTGCTTTGTATCCCGCTAGAGACTCTCTTGCATATATTTTTCCATCACTTAAGGTAAGAACAACCTGCACCATCTTGGTATAGGTGCCATCCCAGAACCCAATTAAGTAGGTAGCTGTAGTTGAAGTAGAGCTTTGCAGAATGGCAGCAGTAGCTGAACGGGGTGTGCCAATCGATCCGCCAGTTAAATCTGCCGATGCTATTGTTGGAAGAGTGGAGCCAATCAGATCACCCATCAAGCTACCCGAAGCTCCGGTAGCAGTAGAAATCATGCTTGGGTTAGTGGCATCACCCGAGTAATATCCATAACCCAAAGTCAAAGCGTTTACTGTCGCAATAGTGCCTGCACTTGTGCCAGTTCCAATAATAGTGATTCCGGTATGCGGGGTGACTTCAGCACCCAAATTGACAGCTTGTCCAGTGGTAGACGTTCCGGTGATACTCACAGCACCGGAGGCAGCAGTAATTATTCCGCTACTATTGGTGTAGATGCCGTAATTGGTAGCAATACCAGTCCAAATAATATCCCCATCAGTTGAGGTCATGGCTGCAACAGCATAGATGGAGTAGTTGCCATTAGAAACACCATTGACAACGATGTTCCCCGTAGCAGTTAATGCGTTGTTAATCGTAACGCCTGCAACGCCGCTTGGGCCCGAGGCGATATTAGAAGCTACGATATATCCGCTAGCCGGAGTGCAGCTTGCACCAGAACATCCGAAGGTGTTATCGAGCGTAATAGTACCCGGGACATTAATTGCACCCGGATCTAAATTAGCGCCAGAGCTCTTTTGAACGTAATTGATTGCACTTGTAGATCCTGAAGTAACACTGAGATTACCTCCAGTAATCATTGAAGCATTTGTGCCACGTGTAGTGTCATACATGACTGTGGCGGCGTTGCCACCGGTATTGGCTGCCATCGTAATGGCGCCAGTTTGATTGATCAGATTGTTTGAGGTGAATGTGATATTTCCACCGGATGCGTTAGCAGTAATTACGCCAGATTGCGTAATGCCGGTATATCCGCCGCCCGAGGTGTTATTAGCAGTGACGGCAAGATCTGAACCACCCGCATTAATTGTTAAAGTACTTAAGGTCACAATCGTTGATGCTGCTGTGCCATTACCAACGATCGTGATGCTATCTCCCGTTACCAGAGCACCAAGATTTACTGCTTGTCCAGTAGTTGAATTGCCTGTAATAGAAACATCGCCCGCTGAAGCGGTGATAAGTCCTGCACTATTGGTATACACACCGTAATTAGTCGCCCTACCCACCAAATTGATGTTTCCAGCAGTAGATGTAACGGCTGCAATTCCATAAATGGAATGGTTACCATTGGATACAGCATTAATAGAAATATCACCAGTAGCTGTCAATGCATTGTTAATAGTGGCACCAGGAACTCCGTTAGGTGCAAGAGTAATATTAGAGGCAACAATATATTCGCTAGCTGGCGTGCAGTTCGTGCCAGAACAACCATAAGTATTATTTAAAGTAATACTTCCGGGGACATCGATCACTCCAGGATCTAAGTTAGTACCAGCGCTTTTCTGAACATAATTGATTGCACTTGTTGATCCCAAAGTAATGGTGAGATTACCTCCGGTAATCGTTGATGTATTCGTTCCACGAGTAGTGTCATAACTCACGGTTGAATCAGTTCCACTGGTATTAGCAGCTAATGTGATGGCTCCAGTCTGGTTAATTAAATTGTTTGAAGTGAACGTGATATTGCTACCGGGGGCATTATTAATAATTGCACCAGATTGAGTGATACCAGTATTGCCACCGCCAGAAGTATTATTGGCAGTAATGGTGATATTGCCTGATGGGGTATTTTGAATATAGTCCCCACCAGATAAAGTTAAGTTAGCCGCAGCATAGCCTGCTGCCGATGAACTAGCAGCCAAGGTCATTGTTGAAACAGATCCTACCCCGCCGGCACCAGAGCCATTCCACAACGATAGTAAATTGGTGGTACCGCCTAGCGTATTGGCTGCCGTTCCAGTTGATAATGCGGTTGTGTTGAATTTGGCAGCTGTCTCTCTTACATAAATATTATTATCACTAGCCGTTAATACCAGTTGAACCATTTTGGTATGGGTGCCATTCCAAAAACCAATAACATACGTTGCCGTTGTAGCGGTTGAGCTCTGCAAGCTAGCGGCAGTGATGGAGTACGTCCCTGGAACCGATGTTCCAGTCAGCGAGCCTGAGCTAATAGATGGCAATGTAGACCCAACTAGAGCCCCCATCAAGCTACCTGAAGCGCCACTAGCTGTTGAGATAACCGTTGGATTAGAGTTATCGCCAGCGTAATATCCATAACCCAAGGTAAGCGCGCCAACAGTAGCGATAGTTGATGTGCTGGTGCCATTGGCATCAATGGTGATTCCGGTATGTGCAGTAATTGCACCAGCCAACTGAACTGCTTGACCTGTTGTAGCCGTTCCAGTAATTGTCACCGCTCCCGCAGCAGCTAGAATCGTTCCAGCGCTATTACTATGTACTGCGTAATTAATACCAGTACCGGTGATTGAAATAGATCCAGTCGCACTTGCAATAGCCGCTTGCAATGTCACTGAGTACCAACCAGTGAGTGAAGCACCCTTAAGGGTAATTCCGGTTCCCGCAGTAATAGCAGAATTAACTAAAACACCAATGCTTGCACCAGCATAGCTACTAGAATTTGCAGTGGTAATGTATCCAGAAGTTGGTGTGCCCCCCTGCTCCAGCCGTTCCACCATAGGTGTTATCTAACAGGACAGATCCCGGGACATTAATTACACCCGTATCAATTCCGGCGCCAAGCGTTTTGACAATGTAATTGACTCCACTCGTTGAGCCAGAAGTAACTGTTAGCGCACCGGCAGTAATAGTGGTGGTCTTCGCACCGGATGTTGTGTCATATAAAACAGTAGATTCATTACCGCTGGTATTGGCAGCCATTGTGATGGCGCCAGATTGGCTAATAATGTTATTGGAAGCAAAGCTGATGTTACCTCCATCAGCATTAACTGTAATAGCACCAGTCTGAGTAATCCCAGTATTAGCCCCGCCAGAACTATTCATTGCAGTGACTGAGAGATCAGATCCACCTGCAACAATCATCATCGCACCTAAGGAGACAATTGTTGAAGCAGTTGTTGAACTTCCAGTGATGCCAATAGCCTGTGCAGACATTGCACCAGCAAGAGATACAGCAGAGCTCTTATTGGATGTACTATCAATCGTAATAGATCCACTATTAGCAGTTAATGTTCCATTAGAGGTGCCGCTTACTCCCGCATTATTAGTCGCCGTTGTATTGCTTGAGTTAGCTATTAAAGTGATATTGCCGGTAGTAGATGTCAAAGCTGAGGTTAGGTAAATTAAGCCATACCCAGAAGTACTTACTCCGCTACTCGTGATATTCAGATCACCATATGCAGTTATTGGAGAGGTCGTGCCATATGAAGCTACTACAAAACCATAACTGACACTGGCACTATTTTATAGCTGAATATTGACATCACCACCAATATTCAATGCGGCTGCGTGCGGCTCAAATGAGCCAATACCGCTTGCTTGATTTGCTGAAGCCGCTACAGAATAATGACCACCTGCCCCACTAGATGCTCCACCGCCTGTAGTCGTATTAATATCCGCATTTAAATAGACTGGGCCATTCAAAATAGAGCCTGGGGTAATTGTTGTGCCACTAATCGCTCCACCAGTAGTGTCCATCACAACGTAGCCACCCTTCGTATTGATGCTGCCTGAAGCACCATTCACAATACTTGCGCATGCACCAAGACTGCAGCTAGTTAAGGTATTGGTTGCATAACTGGTTTGTGCAACAAGATTAATTTTGCCAGCGCTCGTTGCATTAATGGCTCCATTAATTTTGATTTGGCCATTAGAAAAATAATTGAGATTGAGATCTCCCGAGCCTGTATTAGTGGTTGTTCCTGTCAGTGTAATCGCTTGAGCCGTTCCACTACTGTTATCTAAAGTCAAACTCGCACTGCTGCCAGAAGCGATTGAGAAAGATAGGTTTGCTGATTGGGTGATGGTGCCATCGGCAATAATTTGCACACTAATTCCGCTATTGATAGCCGTCTGAATTTGAGCTGCGCTGATATTAGTTTGATTGGTAAATGAGAGTGGGTCAGTGCCCGTTGAAGTGCCAGCAGTGGCATTAATCGTAACGTTGGTTGGATCTAGTAGCCACATTCCCCCTCTACCAGCATTGATGCTAGAGAGCATGTTCAGGGTTTGGCCAGAGGTTTCAATAAAGCCGCCTTGCTGGTTGGCAGGGTTCGGATCTAGCTGGGCAGTATTAAAGCTGGTGTATTGATCTAAGTTGGCCACTAAAGCAAAAGGCAATGTGCCATGCTGTGCATCATTGCCTATTAATATTTGTCCGCCATGGGTATAGCCGCTTGCTTCAAAGGTGCTGCTGTCAGTGCTCACCTCGTTGCTTGCCGATGCTCCAATGCTACCGCCTCGGCCAGTTGAGCCGTTAGTTTGGATTAACGCGTTTTGGATGATCAGATCGCCTTGATTGGCAATTAGGGTGATAGTCCCACCATCGGTAGTGCCATTCGCTTGTAAGAGTGCTTGATTAAAGTGCAAGTCGTTTGCTGCAGTCACAGAGAGCGTACCCCCCCTGCCATTGCCACCATTAGCTTGGATTGTTGGACTACTCCAAAGGGCATCATTAGCCGCTAGCGTGATTACGCCGCCCTCATCACCATTGGCTTGGAGGATCGCTCCAGCCTGGAGGGTAATCGTATTTGCTGTGAGTTTGATGCTACCAGCTACTCCACTGTTTGCTAGGGGGCTGGCCGATAGCCTGCCAGAGATGTAAATGGCTTGGCCCAATAACTCCATGGCATTGCCAAGGGAGCCTGGGTTGGCATTACTCAGATAACGATTGGTTTGGATGATGCCGGCACTATAGATGGACTGAGCCTGAACGGTGACCTTGCTTGCAGCAATGGTGCTACCTACATTGAGGTAAGCAATCGACGATCTGATGATGACATCGAGGTTAAAGATACCCGAAGCCGATAAGGTTAAAGTCGTCAGATTAGTGCCGCTTTTGAGGATATCGGCTCCACTGGCAATCGTCAGACTACCGCTACCGTTTTGAGTACAACTGCCAATGGGGCAAGAGGCCGTATTGGCATTTACTTCAATGGTGACGTTGTTATTAGCGAGAGCTGCAGAGATGACATTGGCCGCTCCACTATCAATTGTTAGATCAATTGGGTCTAAAAGCCAAGTACCGGATTTGCCGGTTTTATTATTCCCAGCCGTATTGATGCTCACCGTAGGCGCAAGACTGACATGCCCTTTGGAACTAGTCTCAATAAAGCCGCCATTGCCTGATTGTGAGCCACCCATTGATTTAAGGATGCCGGCAGCCGTGGTCTTTACTTCCGACCAGATGGCAATCGTGCCGCCATTACCTGCCTGGGTAGCGGAGGTATCAATCAAGGCGTTTTCTTGGATGGTGACCTTCTTAGCCATTTGCTTAGCGCTTGATGCTGCTTGAGCATTGGCTTTGATGGCTGCCTCAGCCTGCAAATTGCTGGGTAGGCTTGGGTTTTGAGTATTGACTTGCGTGCCACCGGTCACTTGAGTGCTGGCCAAGCCCACATTGACTTGACCGCCACCTTGAGCACCAGTTGCAATAGTTTGGGAGCTTGTGGCAAGCGTAATGTCATTGCCCACAATATTGACCTGGCCACCCTCTTTGCTTTGGCTATTGGCTGAAACCTTACCTGCTTGGGTGACGGTATTGGCCACCAGTTCAATCACGCCGCCATTGTTTACTAAGCTATTGGCAGCAATTCGGCCCGTGTTTTTAATCACTGAGCCCATCAACTGATTGGCGGCACCAGCTGCTAGGACAACTAAACCTCCATCGACCTCTACTACCCGCTTGTTTTCAATTAAACCCTTGTAGGTTGACACATCAACCTTTAGGCTGATTAAAGAGTTGCCCTTAAAGTCTAAGGTAATTTGCTCACCTGAAGCCATTGCAACTGCACCCACTCCTTTTATAGCCAGCAAGTAACCTTCGTTGCGTACTTCAGGGGCTAATAGCGCAATGTAACCATGCTCAACATTAGCCTCGATCTTCCCTTGATTAATAACCGCACCACTACCATTGCCTTTAAAGGTTGATTTGCCACCCATAAAATCTTTATTGGCAATATCCATCGTTGTTGCTACAACTCCAGCAGCATTAATATCAGCCCCCTTGCCAAAAGTAATGCCATTCGGATTGACAAAAACCACTTGTCCATTTGCTCTAATGGAACCCTCAATCATCGAGGGTGTTGCGCTATTTACGCGATTGAGTGTGACTGCATTTGCATTGGGTTGATTAAAGTTCACCTGTACATTTTTACCAACGTTAAAACTATCCCAATTAATGATTGCGCGTTGTGAAGTTTGATTCACATTCATGGTGGCAGAATTCATTGTTTGCGATGAACTAATCGCCACAGTACCAGCGACTACTTTTGCACCCGCCGGAAGAACATTGGGAAGCAATGGAACAGATGGATTTGCAAAAACACTGGAGGATACAATCAGAAGGCTGACGGTCAACAGACGCGCAAAATTACCTGCAAAAATACTGTTTGCAAAAATATTTTTTAGAGGAATTTTCAAAGAAAGGGGTAACCTTTCTTGGAGGGCTATTTTCAAAACAAATTCAAGGATTTTTCCGGAAACCGAATTTTCCCAAAGCTATATATCTTATGGAATTAGCCCTAGGGAGAACACCCTTAAACCCTTGAATTTATTGACTCAATTTTTCTGAAAATCACATTCCACATTCAAATATTCAATGCGTTGGATAAACGGGGAGTATTTATTCCAGATGATGCTACGAGTGAGCAGTAAAAATTTTTATAGAACTCGAATGAGTTTTGCTTAATGTAAGGACACTTTATGAGTGTTAATTTCATCAGCTGGCGATACAGTTTCACCGTCAAATTGCGCAGTCAATATTGCATCTCTCCAGCTTGCTTGTGTAGATAACTTATCCAACAAAAGGCAAGTAGCCCTGAGCATATTTCTACCTAATTTGAGATTTAAACTAGAGTTACTGGGCAATATAAAATCAATAGATAGTGCATCATCAAATTCACCGGTATTTGAACCAACTTCACCAGTAAATTTCTCGCCATTTTTCATGAGAGAAATGCTTGCATCAATCACGAGCAATGGATCAAATCCAATCGGAAATTGAATGCCTGCTTCGTAAGATCGCGCACCAGCATTTGCAGTGTTAAGAGCCTCAGTAAAAGCCTCTTTTTCAAACTCATCAATTGCCTTTTTAGCGTTGGGAGAGTGATCCTGTTGCATCATTTTCGCGAGTAAATGAGAGCTTGCAGTCAGAATAAATAAAGTCAAACGACGCGTTAACCAAAGGCGATATTCGGATTGATCCTGGGTGTTAAATCGCAATAGAATCCGGTCTTCATTGCCAAGATATGAGGCGTTTATTTGCTTGATGGTCATAGTATTTTTCAACCGCATTCAGGGCTATCCAGCTCCTCTCTACAGTTAAGAGCTTTCTTTAGCTGATTATTATCTGACCCGGGGTCTTGTATATTTTCATCCATAACAACACTCACACTCGAGGCATCGGATAAGTCTCTATTCATGACAAATTGTTTGCCAAATTGGGCTGTGGCAGTCAAATTACCACCTCCTGCCGCAGCGGCTGCAGCAGCGACTGCGGCCGTCTCTTGAACTGGGAATCCAACAGCTGCCAATCCCACTCCCCTTCCAGTAAGGTTTGTTAAACCATCAATAATGACCCTTGTCACACCTGTAGCTGAGCCCATATTCATTTGACCGTCAACCATGCTCAAGTCAAAACTAATGGTTCCTGGGCGAGATGATCTAAATGTTGCCACGGAGTTAACTGAATCTAAACTGACCGTCATGGCGTCAGTGCTGTAATTTTGAGCAGCTATGGTCTTCACACCCATAGCGCTGATTTTTCCAGCCAACATAAATAGATCTCCAGCCCGTAGGGTTTGGAAATTAATTGAGTAGAACGGATTGAGGTTACCAACCAAACCATCAACAATGATCCTAGGCTCTTTTGCTGGATCTCCATTGACAAATCCATCATAGATAGCCGCAAGCACCAAAGAATAGATTCCAGTGGTATCTGGATTGACATTACCAACAAATCGCACTGTAGGGTCCATAGAAATGAAGGTGCGTGTATATAGTGGGTCTTGGATCGCAAAAGTAGTTGCTGGGCGAGTTTTTCTGACGAATTCTGAATACAGGAATCCAGCGGAACCATTGCTACCAATCGTGGTAGCGCCAACATAGGTTTGCTCTTGCCCAGTTAATACATCCGCCAAGAGTCTGATGCTTTGACCAACGACATAGAGATTCTCTAATGGCGTGATTGAGCCAACACTGTCACCTATCACAACCGCTCCCGAAGTGGCTGAAATCTTCAGCGAAGCACTCTTAGCGTTGACAGCATCAATAGTGCTATTAAGCGTGATATTGCCATTAGAAGCGCTCAGCTCAACTCCAGCTGGTGAGATCGATTGATTGTCATAATTGACAATATCAATTATCAAACCAGCAGCTGGCACAATACTAACTGCACCATCATAGATTTGATCCCCCGTAGTCATAATGTGACTTGTTATGGTTACTGGGCCAGTCACATGCAATCTAGATAGGACAATACCGTCAGCCAGTTGTAAATAACCTCCACTAGAAATTACGGTGCTCAAGCCCAAGGCATTCGCATTATTCAAGACCAAGCTTGAAGAATTTAAGATTGTGTTTCCGGTATACGTAGAGCTATTTCCAGCTAGAGTCATCGAGCCTGAGCCAATCTTGATGAGCGAACCGGCGCCAGCGAATGACCCACTAAATACAAAATTATTATCTCCATAACCTACGGTCAGATTGGCGCCTAAATTGATAGCTCCCGATCCCAATACAGTAGAAACTGTATCTGCACTTGCTACGTTATATGTTGCACCACTTGCGACAGTAATGGCAGAGGTGTCAGCCAAGCTACCAGCCACTGTTAGTGTTCCCGCTAACACATTAGTCAAGCCAGTATAGGTATTCATTCCACCCAAAATGAGTGTGCCAGCCCCACTCTTCGTCAGATCTCCAGGGCCAGCAATCAAACCGTTGTAGGTCAGCATTGTTAAGTCATTAACATTGATAATGCCATCGCCTGTCATAGCAACACCACGATTGGCATTAAGAGTAAAGCTTGCAGTGTTATTTAAAGTGCCTCCATTAAAGACGATAGATTCTGGGCTGGCACCTAATGGAGCAGCCCCCAACTGGGCATCAGTAGAAATAGATAAAGTGCCACCAGTTAGTGTTGTTGTGCCGGTGTAGGTGTTGGTGCCTGAGAGCGTTGTTGTGCCGCTACCAGCTTGAGTCAGATTGACACTACCAGCCAAGATCGCAGAGATCGTGGCATCACTAGTGTTATTGAAGGTGTAGCTAGAACCTGTGAGGACGCCAGTAGTACTGGTAATTGAACCACCTGATGATCCGATAATCACAGCCCTACCGTATCAGAGTAAGAACCTAGTGCAAGAGTACCGCCGTTTACAGTGACTGCTGATGCATCGGCGATGACATTACTTGCACCCAAGGCTAAAGTACCTGCAGATACCGAAGTTGTTCCGGTGTAAGTATTTGGACCAGACAAGGTCAGAGTGCCGGATCCTGACTTCACTAGTGATGCAGCAGAAGAGCCATCACCAATAGCCCTGGTCACAGAGGCAGAACCTCCATTGGAAATACTCAGCGTACCGCTAACTTGAATATTAGCCGCAGTGACAGTGCCAGCTGAACTAATAGTGACATTGTTATTTACTGTCAGATTCTGGGCAAAGGTAATTGCAGATCCAGAGCCGCTGCTAGATTGACTTGGCAAGCGGATCTCAGAAACCTGCATCGCATCGGAACCGCTAGCTCTAATGGTGTCAAAGACTAGACGATAGTAACGATAACCTGTGGAGTTACTGAATGAGATCGTAGGGTAAGCAGTCTTACGATCGGTTGGCGGAGCAAGTGAGCCAGACGAGATCAATACTGCATCAGGCAGTCCACCGCTAGCAATATTGCTATCATTTCCACTAGTTAATTGAGTAATTACAAATGCTGTATTAGATCCATACAAGCTATAGCTTGCGGGATCGCGTCCATTAGAATCATTTGCGGTGCTCAAGCCTAGTCCAGTCACTACGTAGGAAGTTCCTGCATCAATCAACACATCGGAACCGGCTTTAGCAAAGTTTAGATACTTACTATCAACATTTGCATCAAATGCTTTACGGGCAGACTCACCGTTTGGTGAGCTGCCTGAAGATGTTGCATAGAATGACTCACTTGTGCGACCAGTCAGGATGTTAGTAATGCTAGAAGTGATTCCTGCTGATGTGAAGGTAATTGCACCTGAAGCTACTACTTCATCGTTATAGAGCTGAGCATCAACAGTATTGATATTGGCCCCAACTAAAGTACGGCCATCAGCATCAGTTGTGATCGATGCCAATGCAGCCGATCCACCAACTACGCCATTGAGCTGAACATCCGCCTCACTATTAATAGTGAGGTCATATGCGCCATTAATAGTTCCAGTAAAGCGCAATGGGCTTGAAGCATTGGCTGTTGTCACAACAAAATTGGCATTCAAAGTATTTGCACCAGCCAAGGTATTGTCACCAGCCAAGTTATGAATTACACCAGCCGAGCCAATACCAGAACCAGAGATGGTTAATGCTTCAGCAGCAAAAGTAATGCCGGATACGCCACCATCGAGAATTAACATGGCTCCGGAAGCAACGGTAGTTCCTGAGATGGTAGCGCCTAAAGCGTCAGCATGGGCAATACGGAGGCTGCCAGCGGATACCGTTGTTGCACCACTTAAGTATTCGCACCAGAGAGGGTTAAGGTACCAGAACCGACTTTAGTAAAGCTACCGGTGCTACTCATCACACCACTGAAAGTGGTGTCAGTTGCACTGCCAGCAGTCAGGTTGCCTGTGAGGGTGATGTTACCGGCGCCAGCAATGGAGGCTACGGTGTCAGTTGCGCCCACGATATAAGCGGCATCTGCTGCAACAGTCACTGCAGTGCTATCGGATAAGGTGCCAGTCACACTCAAGGTACCAGCAGAGACGGTAGTGGTACCGGTGTAGGTGTTGTTATTGGATAGGACAACCGCACCAGCACCTACCTTGGTAATGCCATAGCTACCAGAGATCACACCAGACAAGGTCAAGGTATTACCCAGATCAGCGCTCAGGAAGCTATCAGCAGTCAGAATCACATTACCTGACAAGGAGCTGGTCACATCTTTGAGCGTACCGCCATTGAGAGTCACTTGTTCATTGCCAACTGCAACGTTATAGAGGTCTAAGGTAGCGCCACTTTGGACCAAAGTGCTACCTAAAGTAGAACCTAAGCCTGTGTCATTGCTAATGAGCAAGGTACCAGCAGAGACGGTGGTTGTGCCGGTGTAGGTGTTGTTGTTAGATAAGGTGGTGGTGCCCGAGCCAGCCTTCGTGAAGTTACCAGTACTGCTCATGACACCACTGAAGGTGGTGTCCCCTGCACCGCCAGCAGTGAGGTTCGCGGTCAAAGCAATATTACCGGTGCCAGTAATAGAAGCTACGGTGTCATCACTACCTACGATATAAGTCGCATCTGCTGCTACGGTCACTGCAGTGCTATCCGATAAGGTGCCAGTCACGTTCAAGGTACCAGCTGAAACTGTTGTTGTGCCGGTGTAGGTATTTGCACCAGACAGAGTTAAGGCACCAGAACCGACTTTAGTAAAGGAGACATTATCTCCACCAATTGCTGTGGAGATGGAACTATTTGACCCAATATCAACCGACAAAGTGCCACCGGACTGCAAAGTCAATACATTGGGTGAGAGCCCGACTGTACTTGATGTATCAGCAATAATATTCAGACTTGTTAGGTTCGTTTGATCGCCAGCATCCAAAGTAAACTTCACTTGTCCGGATGCCGTTAAATTGGCACCAACTGATGACCTCAACTCATTACTTATAGTAATTGCCTGAGCATTTGCAGTAATGGAACCCGTTCCATCAGCCCACACACCACCCGCAGAATTTCCACCTAAATTAATATTTCCACCAGTTGAAGTAATAGATATATCTCCCGTGCCTGTAGATACAAATCTTCCACCCCAGATTTGGGTAACAGCACCACTAGCGGTGATGTCGATATCACCATTCGCAACCTGAATATAGGAGGAATTAATGGTGATAGCACCGCTTGCATTAATATGCACCCCTCCTGATCCAGCAGTAACGATTCTTGGCGAAGTACCGCTAGCTCCAGATGTGTAATACATCTCTACAGCGCCCGTACTCTCGATGGCAATATTTCCAGAGGATGACAGTAAATAGGTGTTTGGTTTGAGCAAATACAAACCTGGATTACTAATTCCATAAGCATTAATGGAAATATTTCCAGTCGTAGTTTGAATACCAGAGTTATTGGCTGATGATGAAGCGGTGTCATTACCTAAGATATAGACACCGATACCACCAAGGCTGTAACCTTTACCATTAAGGGTAACAGCTCCAGCACCAGCATCAATTGTCGCCTTGTTTAAAGTAATACCCGCAGCGTTATCTGAAGAACCCACTGCATACCCAGTTAATGGGTTCGACCCACCACCAAGAACAATTGCACCGCCATTAGAGGTAATAGATGATGTTGATGCAAGCTTAATATAACCAAGACCACTTTCATCAGCATCACTCTGAAGGGTGATAGTTCCACCAGCAATCTGAATAGACTTAGATGCACTCAAATTAATGTTACCGGCAGCCTGAATGAGTAAATTGGATGTAGATCCACTTAATGTGATGGATCCCAAAGAAATCGATCCGGCAGTAGAAGTAAGACTTAAAGAACGTGCCAATGAGATCTCTGATGAATAGCTTTGGCTACCTGAAGTTGATACGGAACCGCCAGTAAGCAAGACACGACCCGTACTTGTTTGAGAAGTTGAGAGGCTATTTAATGGCGCAACACTTCCAAGAGAGCCACTTACAGTTAAATCACCTGCACCAGTAGCTACAAGGACAAGAGCATGCGAACCATTGATATCATTATTTAAGGTTAGGGCTCGTGTTGACTTGATAGTAATGTCACCAGTTAAAGTTAGCTGTCCTGAATAGATTGCTTGAGAATTGCTACTGTTATATAGAACTCCGCTTGAGGAAATACCGCTACCTTGAATGCTCATATTATTGGCTGACAAGCTGCCATTTAGATCAAGTGCAGCACCAGATGCAATTGCGATATTTCCAGTACCAAATGCGCCCGAGCTGATTACTCCAGATACGACTGTGCTGTCGATATCAGCCATCAATAGGCCGTTAGAAATGGTTGTGCCACCTGAATAAGTATTGGCAGCGGCTAATGTTGTAGTTCCAGAAGCCGCCTGTTCTAAGCTCGCAGAACCTGCCAAGATTGCGGAAATGCTTGCTGCACTGGTGTTATTAAAGGTGTAGCTTGTGCCAGTCAATACACCGGTCGAGCTAGTAATCGATCCACCATCAGCGCCAAAGGTGACTGCGCCAACCGTATCTGAATAAGCGCCTAAAGCCAATGTTCCGCCATTGACTTCTACTGCTGAACTATCAGAAATCACATTATTAGCACCCAAGCTTAAGGTACCAGCAGAAACCGTTGTGGAGCCAGCGTAAGTATTGGCAGCCATTAGAGTAAGTGTGCCTGCACCTGACTTAGTCAATGCGCCGGAGTCTAAATCAATCACACCATCAATATTGCTGTTGCCTGCCCCAGTTACTGTTAGATCAATATTGGAGGATCCAATAGCACCGCCAACTGTAGTTGTTCCACTAGCGCTAGTACTCAAGGTAGTTGCGGAGCTCAAAGTGATGGCGCTATCGCCATCACCCAAGGTGGAGGTGCCACCCAACACCAAAGTACCTGCTGTAGTGATTGCAGATGGCGCAGTTGCAGTAATACCTGCGTTATAGGTCTGTGTATTACCAGCTGAGCCTAATACTAAAGTGCCAATGTTAGCAAAAGTCACAGCATTAGAAACCATACCGCCATTACCAGTTAAGGAAACGTTATTAACAGAATTAGCTACGGTCAAATCTGCCACAGTGAGAGCACCAGTAAAGCTAGCTGTACCGCCAATATTTTGTAAGGCTAAGGTGCCTGTACCGGAGAACGAAGTACCAGTAACATCAGCACCGGTAACTGCTTGGGCTGTGGCTAGTGTCAGAGTATAAGTAGATCCAGTAACAGAGCCGATGGTGATATCACCAGCATTGGTAGTGGCGTTGGTATTGAGTGTAGTGTTAGCGCCTAAAGTGATCGCACCAAAGTTCATTGGCGTATTAGTGGTATTAATGACACCTCTCAAGGTGGTTGCGGATGGTGCAGTTGCAGTAATACCACCGGCATAAGTTTGTGTACCGCCACTAGATCCCAGGGCCACTGTACCGGTATTGCTAAAGGTCACTGCATTAGTAATACTGGAACCGCTAGTATTTACAGCTACGTTATATGCCTGAGTATCAGTGTTAAGGGTGGCAATACTGACAACATCGTCAAACGCTACTGTTCCAGTAGTATCGGTAATCGTGACAGTAGATGCTGTAACGGTACCGCCAAAAGTTGTGCCACCAGAATTGGTAATCGTTACAGTGCCAATATCAGTACCGATGGCACCAGTGATACTCACAGCACCAGTCGTATTAATCACTACATTAGATGCGGAGCCGCCAGAAGTACCTGTGATAGAAGCAACAGTAATGGAGCCTAGCTACCACCACCCAGATACAGAGTCACACCATCACCCAGTAATACGTTATTCAAGGTGATAGAAGATGCCCCGAAATCGAACACGCTATTAGAGCTCAAGAAGGTAGTTGTACCGCCCAAGTTGAACGAGCAAGTAGTGCCCGCTGTGCAGGTAGATGGATTAGCAGCAGTAAACGTACCCAACAAGATGTGTTACCCGTGTCGTGAGTAATACCTCTTGTGAAGGTCGGGGTATCAGTTGTCGCATCGCCGTAGTAAACAGCACCGGTAGTGTTGAGTGTTACTGCGCTAGTAATATCAGTGGTTGAACCGTAGAACTTAATCTCTGCTGAGCCACCTGCATTGCTCATCGCGGCAGCGTAGAGATTATTGGCAAACTCGATCACACCAGTACCAGCAGAAATGATCAGACTGGTGATGCGATCACTAGTGCCACTTACTGAGCCATTGAAGGCAATGCTGCCAGTATTGGCAACCGTAAAGGTGCCAATGTTCGTGCCAATTGTGCCGCTAACCATTACAGCATCTGTAGTGTTAATGGTGATGTTGGACTTCACGCCAGAAGTACCGGCAATAGAGCTCAAGGTTACTGGGGTAGCTTCACCAGCTCCAAGAGTTAGTGTAGCCCCAGGGTTAACAGTAGCTTGACCCAAAGTAATCTGCCCTACTCCTGGGCTCAAGGTAATACTATTTTCAAAGGTTGTAGGTGAATTTAAGGAAATCGCTGAAGCGGTAGTGTTCATCTCTGCTGCATTGACGGTAATCGCAGAAGAGGCATCGGCGCTTACACCACCTAAGAAGTTGAATGCATCACTGTAGTAATCACCAAAACGGATAGTTCCCGTGTTATAGAAAGTAGCAGCATTAGAAATAGTGGTTGTACCAGCCACTGTTGCTAAATTGCTCAAAGTGACATCAAATGCGTTACTTCCAGTGCTTGCACCGGTTGTTAAGGTGTTAGCAACAATCGTGCCGTGTACAGTGATGGTGCCAGTTTGATTGGCATCACCCAAAGTCAGGACATTCAATTTAGCGGTAGAGCCAATCACGCCAGAAAGCGTAACAGCCCCGCCCTTACTTGCCAGAGACAAGGATTGAGAACCAGCGCTTGTCGCCTGAATCGGGCCGCTAATCGTAATGGCGCCACCTAAGCCAGCATCAGCGTAGGTGTTTATAACCGCATCATTCGCTAAAGTTAGCGTCTTGGCAGTAGCACCCAAGGTCACTGCTGCGCTATTGGTGCTTACTGTGCCGCTCAGCGTAACACCCACTCGGCGCAGTGGCAGTTAAGCCGCCATTAAACGCTAAGGTGCCACCGCTAGTACCTAATGTCAGAGAACCAGTATTACTAAAGGTCACTGCATTGGTAATCATGCCAGTGCTAGCATTGAGTGCCACGCTGTAAGCCTGGGCTGCAGTATTGAGCGTAGTCGCAGTAAGGGCACCATCAAAGGTAATGACACCAGTCGTGTTGGTTAGAGTAACAGTAGCAGCATCCACTGTGCTGCTAAAGGTAGTGCCACCAGAGTTGGTAATCGTGATGGTGCCGATATCGGTACCGATGGCGCCAAGAACTCGGATAGTTCCAACAGAATTAATCGTGACATTGGACTTACCTAATAAGCTACCACTTGATCCACCAGCAGTGCCAGAAATGGATTTAGCAGAAATTAAGCCTGGGCCACCATTACCCAATGTCAACGTGACGTTATTACCCAAGGTAATTGCACCCAGAATGACATCTACGTTTGGATTGTTATACGTGGTATCTGCGTTTAGCGTTAATCCACGATCCGCACCTAAGTCGTAACCGTTTGTTGCATCAACCGTACCAATATTGGTATTTCCGGTTCCAGTGAAAGTTAATGACTTCACTTTGATGGTTAAACCAACATTGCCAGCAACAATATTGCCACTACCGTTATCCACATTGAACCTATAGCTACCATCAGCAGTACCTGTGCCACCATCAATAGTGCCGACAGTTACATCTGCATTGCTTGTAGCAATAGTGACATCAGAGAATAACTCGGTAGTTCTGGATGTGCCTTTAAGGTTCACAACGCCAGTAGTAGTAATGTTGCTATTAAGCTTATTAATACCAGTACCGGAGAAAGTTACTGTAGTGAGCCTGGAAGATGAGCTACCTACAGCCTGCAAATCAATGTAACCAGAACCATTGCTAATAGCTAATGAGTACAAACCAGTGGTTTCGCCGAGAGTCACATTGCCGTTAGATGAGCTAGTCAACGTGGTGTTAGCTTGTAAAGGATTGGTACGTGAAGTGCCCTTCAGACTAATTGCACCTGTGGCTGTAATGGCTGATGGCAAGTAGTTTTCGCCAGTACCTTGGAGAGTCAAGCTTGAAATAGCAATATTCGCACCAACCACCCCACCAAACGTAATACGGGCACTACCGTTATTAATCGTCAGAGCTTGCGCGCCATTAATGGTTGAGCTTGAACCGCTAAAGGTAATTGCCGCATCAGTAGAAGCAAGGCTGATTGCTCCAGTTGATAAAGTAATTGGACCTGTATAGGTTTGAGTACCAGCGCCAGTACTAATATTGGCGCCGATGGTCATACTTGAGGAACCAACCAAGGCTAAATTACCGGTCGTAGTAATTCCGGCAGTATTAACAGTACCAACCGCATACGCAGTAGATTGGGTAAATGACACAACACCAGTATTGGCAGCCAAAGTAGTTACGGCATTCCCTGCCCCAGTATTAGTCAGTGCGTAGGTTCCGCCTGCTCCCAACAGTTCCAAACCACTGACAGCCAGCTTCTGGGACTGGGTAACGGTGCCGATAGTGCTTAATGTAGTGTTGCCGCTTGTTGTTAAGCCAATAGTATTGACAGTGCCAATTACAAAACCGCTATTCTCCAAGAAGGAAACGCTGCCAGTATTACCGGCCAAAGTAGTAATTGCATTGGCGGTATTAGTCAAGACATACAAACCACCTGTACCGAGCAATTCCAATCCAGCAGCGGTGATGGATCCACTAGCACCCTGAGATACCGAGCCAGTCGTATAAAGGGTCAAGTTATCTGAACCAGTATTAACTGCGCCAGTAAGTTCAATTCCGCTGCTACCAGCACCATAGCTATAGAGCTTGAGGTGATCGCTATAGGTATAGGCGGCGGCTGTAATCTTACCTGTAGCAGAAGATGATCCGAAGGTAATGCTAGAGAAGCCATCCACTAAGCGACCCAACTCTGTATCTGTCAAATGTAAATCACCAGTAGCAGAAGTTCCTAGACCAATCGTGGTACTTGCGGTCTTAGCCTGGATGATCAACGCACCAGTGCTGGAGATGTTGCCACCTAAGGCTAGTGCATCTGTTGTTAGAGTAATTGCATTGCTGCCGCCGGTGATGGTGGAGCCAGTAGTAATGCTTGATGCTGACAGGTGGTAGCAGCACCTAAAGTGATGGCTTCGTTATAAGTTTGTGCACCAGAGGTGGTGATCGCACCACCGTTGATTGCAGTAGTACCACTAGCGTCTGTTGTCACAGAAGCGGCAGTGACAGCAGCACTAAAGGTAGTTGTAGCAGTAGAGTTAACAGTCAAGGCGCCAAGCACACCATCAGTAGCACCGCCTACAACACTGGTGAAGGTCACTGCGCCAGAGCCAGCAGAGACAGTCAATGGTTTAGCGGCAGTAGCAGCGCTATTGACGGTTGAGGCGAACATGACAGCACTATTGGTAGTAGTTGCAGTCACTGTAGAACCAGTGATGGTTACCGCACCGGTATAAGTTTGAGTGCTTGAGCTAGTGACATTAGCGCCAAGGCTCGTATTACCAGAGATATTCAAAGTAGTAATGCCTGAGATAGCGCCATTGACTACGGCGTTACCAGTAATGCCTAAAGTGCTGTTACCGATCCAAGTAGAGCTATTGGTTACGGTCGCCGCAGTAATGGCAGTAGCGCCTAGCGTGTAAGTAGTGCCGACTGCACCCGTGAAGCTTACTGCACCAGTACCGGCAGCAATAGTCAGGGTACGACCTGCAGTATCACCTCTCAATGTTCCACCAAAACTCACATCGCTATTAGTAGTAGCTAAGGTCGTATTTGCAGCCAAGACCACATTACCGTTATAAGTCTGTGCGCCAGTGGTGGTGATGTTGTTAGCAAGAGAAATGTTGGCGGCACTAGCTAGCGTGACTGTTCCTGAGGCGGTGACCCCTACTCTACTTACTGTGCCAACGCTAAATCCACCATCATCCAAAAAAGAGATTGTTCCTGTATTACCGGCTAAGGTAGTAATGGCATTAGAAGTATTGGTTAAGGTGTAAGTACCGCCAGTACCGAGGAGCTCAAGACCAGCGGCGGTAATATCAGCAGATTGAGTGACTGGACCAGTGGTGTACAGAGTCAGATTGTTTACGCCAACACTGACAGCGCCAATAAATTCGATACCGCTGCTGCTAGAACCGTAGTTCAACAACTTAATGTGATCAAGATAGGTGTATTCAGCAGCAGTAATCTTGCCTGTTGCGGTAGGCGAACCGAATGTAATCGATGAGAATCCATCGCTTAACTTACTGAGCTCGGTATCGGTAAAGTGCAATGATCCTGTAGCAGTTGTTCCGAGACCGATAGTAGTCGTAACAGTCCTAGGGGCGATGGTGAGTGTTGAAGTGCCAGATATCGCTCCAGCTAGACTAATTGCATCCGTCGTAATGGAGATCGCATTAGCCCCCATTGCAATTGAGCCGTTTAAACCTATAGAGAACGAAGCGCCTGTAATAATGGTGGCACCTAGAACATTAGTGCCCCCTACCACCCCGTTAATAGCTACCGCAGCCGTACCCGCATCAATTCCTACTGTTCTTGCGGAGGCATTGTCATAGCTATTAACTGTTCCATTAAAAGTAATATTGCTATTAGTGGTTGAGAAAATTGTATTGCGCTTAATCAAGACAGCATTGTTAAAGGACTGTGTGCCAACGGTGGAAATTGTTGGGGTGTCGATCACGGTTGTACCGCCAGTACCAGTCAGAATACTGTTACTAGTGACGGGTTGATTAATCGTAATTGTTCCAGAGCTATCCAGTGAGATCACGTTTAGAGGCGTTACGTTTCCAACCAAACCATTGAAGGTGATATTGGCATTGCCAGTATTAAGAATCAAATTCTCAGCACCTGCAGTAGTTCCATTGAGGTTGCTAGAGAATGAGAGAGCCTGATCAGCCGTGATCATAGTGACGTTACCGGAAATCACCGCTGGATCATTGAAAGTAAATGTACCATTATCAGATGCCCTCATATCGGCGCCAACAGAGATGTTCGCGCCATTGGTATCAATAACCAATGGATCAACTACGTTCAATTCAGCAGAAACGGTAATCTGACCAGTAGTGGAGGATCCGATAGTAATTCCAGTAAATCCGTCCTTAAGATAGGCAATCTCCGTTGCGGTTAAATTCAACACAGTATCGGAATTATTATTTTCCCCGCCAATTACCATCGTATTACCACTAGTGTATGGCTTGACTACCAAAGTGGACTGACCATAAACATCCGCAGTCGGATTAAATTCATCACCATTAAAGATCAATGCGCCTAAGCCGTGGCCGCTAGTACCCATCGCTGCGGTAGTGATCACACCAGTACCCGAAGTCAATGTCAGAGCAATATTGTCGCCAGTCAGAGGAGCCGCTAAAGTAAGCGCCCTATTCGCAGCGCTTGAACCACCGGATGTATTAATAGTGGTTGCAGCAGTTAATGCGATGCCGGTGCTGGATGTGCCAATGGTAACTGGGCCATTGCTAGTGATAGTGCCCGCTAAGTTAACGGTAGTTGGAGCGGTAGCTGTCAGACCAGCACTAAATGTAATTGCGCTAGAAGAAAGATTGCCCAAGGTTAAGGAGCCAGTATTGAGGAATGTGGCTGCAGACGTAATCGTATTTGAGCCACCAACAATGCTCACGTTGTATGGGTTAGCAGTCGTAACTAAAGAACCCGTAGTTAAGCCACCTGTAAACGCAACCGTTGCTGCTGAAGCAGTATTAGACACTGTGCTTGCATTGGCTACGCTTACTGAGCCTGAGAATGTTGCACCACCTGAATTAGTAACAGTGAGGTAATTTAAGGAGCCGGTAGAACCTAAGTTTGTGCTAGCACTAATTGCAGCAGCGCCAGAATTCAAGGTTAGACCAGCGTTAGAAGTGATGGCAGATGAGAATCCAGAAACAGCCCAGGATTCATCGGTATTACCTTGGTCTAAAGTAGAGGTAAACCGAAGTGGAACGGAAGCCAAACCACTAGGTGTTGTTAAGGCGACAGTAAAGCGTTGGTCAGTCCAGCTTTGGGCAACCATATTGAGATTCGAATCACCCGCTACCGGAGTAATGGTCCAGCTATAGCCGTTAGAGGTGCCGGTAATAGGAGGGCTCAAGAAATATTGGCTACCAAGTTCTGAGCAGAAGAATTGCTGGTTAACGATGAGAACGCCGTTAGCATAAATTTGGAATCTCTCACCATCCCATAAATCAAGACGATAGAAATTAAAGTTCAAGGTAGTGGAAGCTCCACCTAAAGTGAAGGTCCGAGAGATCTCACCACCCTGCCCGTAAATACCAATCACACTTCCCCAAACGCCCAGACTGTAAGCTGTGCCATTAGTCCAGCCAGATGCCAACGCTGCGGAAGTGCCGTTGACGTTTACTACTGATCCAGCCAATGCGATGGCGCCGCCAGCTGAATTTGCGCCATTGTTTGTAGTGTCAATTACTGTATCTGCAGAAAGATAGGTAGTGGTGCTGCCATTACCAATGCTCAATGCAGTTCCTGCCGTTCTAATTGCGCCAGCCAAATTCACGGTGGACTGTGCAGTTGCTGTGAGGCCACTTGTAAAGACGAAAATATCGCCAGCTTGATTACCCAGAGTTAAGGCGCTGGTATTTGCAAATGTAGCAGCATCAGTTACCGTTGATATGCCGGAGTCTCCACCATTAAAGACGAGGGAGTAGGCAGCGGCACCTGTTGCAATAGAGGTCGTGGTAAATGCGCCATTGAGAGTGATGGTGCCACTTTGACCGCTAGTACCTAAACCTAAAACATTCACACCGGTGATTGTTGAATAAACGTTGGTTGCGGCTGATCCACTATTTAGAGTCAGGCTGGCCGCATTACCAGTAACGGTATTAGCTGTTGATGCACCAATCGTAACAATGCCGCTTGTAGTGCTTAATGTACGAGTGCCGCTGCCGCCCAAAGTCATATCACCGCTCAGAGTTACAACACCTGTGCCGGTGGTGATATCTCCACCATTCCAAGTGAATGAACCACCCACGGTGAATGAAGCATTGGTGGATGCTGTGGCCAATAAATTATGGCTCAACGTGAAAGCGAAGGATGAGGTAAAGGTAGTTGGGTCCTTAAAGCTTGTATTACCCTGTGAGGCAATTGAACCAGAGTAGCCTGCACCACCAATAAGGATTGAGCTAAATCCATCTACCAGATAGTCAATATCTGTAGATTTCAGATTTAAAACAGCGGATGCGGAATTATCTGCTGAACCCAGATAAATATCTCTATTAAGTGTCTTTGGCACGATCACCAAGGCGCCGGTACCCGATAAATTTCCACCTAAAGTAATTGCATCAACCAACAGGGTTAAGTTATTGGCTGAAACAGCTAGCGTTGAGCCTGTAGTCAATGCACTTGCTGTAATAGTTGTAGCCACTGAAGCTGTAACTGCACCTGTACAGGATTGAGAGCCAGTTGTGGACATGCTAGATGCATTGATAGCTGCAGTACCAGACACTGACAAATCAGTGACGTTGGAAAGTGAGCCGTTAAATACTGCATTACCAGTAATCGCCAAAGCATTAGCGCCCCCTGTTACGGTAGTACTAAAGGTAGCGCTGGTTCCTGTAAGCTCAATGTCGCCGGTTGCCAATGTCACCGCCCCGGTATAGGCCTGTGTACTGCTAGTAGTGATATTACCATTTAAGGTAATACCGTTACCAGTAATCGCCAGGGTGCCAGCAGAAGTAATAGCGGCTACAGAGACAGCTCCGTATGTGCTGATGGCCATGTTATTAGCACCACTAGCAAGTGTGCTAGTAGCAGTAATGGATCCACCGCCTGAGGTAGATTTACTTTGAATCGTTACTGGATCCAAGAAGGTGTATGGCGTAGTGTAGTTAATGGCAATTGCGCCGGTGCCAGACGTGCTACCAATCGTGATTGAAGTAAAGCCATCAGCCAAGCGCCCTAATTCAACATCATCAAGAGCCAATGAGCAAGCTGCCCCACCACAAGAGGTGGAAGTAATGGAGCTACCTAGACCAATCATAGTACTTGCTGTCCTAGGTGCAATTGCCAGGGTTGATGTGCCACCAAGTGCCGCCCCCAGACTGATAACGTCAGTATTAATTGGAGAGCATTAGCACCCATAGCAATCGTGCCAGAAGAGCCGGTTGTGAAGGCGGATGCAGTAATCGTGGTGACGCCTAGGACATTAGCATCCCCTACTGCCCCGTTCATAGTCACTGTTCCGCCACCGGCAGTAATGGTTAAGGTCTTAGGAGTAGCATTATTACTATTAAGGGTACTGCTGAAGGTGACGTTGTTATCTGTCGTAGCCAATGTTGTATTGGTGGCTAGAGTCACTGCCCCGCTATAGAGCTGAGTAGCACTGGTAGTAATATTTGCGCCGATCGCTGTTATGCCGGAGACCGATAAATTTGTTACTCCGGTAATAGTACCATTTACAACAGCATTACCCGTGGTGGCATATACACCGCTACCGACCAGGGTAGTCATATTTGTAGTGGTCGCTGCAGTAATGTTGGTTGCACCTAAAGCCAGACTATTACCTACGGTGCCAGTAAAAGTTACTGTGCCTGAGCCTGCGCCGATTGTTAAGGCACGAGCTGAGGTAGTGCTATTAAGAGTATTTACAAAAACGATATTGCTGTTAGTGGTATTCAAGGTGGTATCAGCACCTAAAGTTACAGCATCGTTATAAGTTTGCGCACCAGAGGTAGTAATCGCACCGCCGTTAATTGCTACTGTGCCGCCAGTATTAGTAGTTAATGAAGCAGCGGTTACTGCGGCGCCAAATATAGTAGTACCAGTGGTATTGACAGCTAAAGCACCGAGTGCGCCGTTGGTAGCACCGCCAACAACACCAGTAAAGGTCACATTGCCGGCACCAGCTGAGACGGTAAGGTTATTTGCGGCGGAAGCAGTATTGCCTCCATTGGCGGCGCTATAAACAGCAGCGCCAAATGTCATATCTCCAGATCCACTGCTAATGGTTGCGTTAGCGCCAACTTTTACATTACCAGCGAAGGTCACCGCAGATGCAGCAGATGAGTTACTGAAATAGTTATTCGTGCCGTCAGTTGTTTTGGATCCACCTGGAGGGGTGAAAGAAATAATGATTCCATCGCCGCCGCCGTTCTCACCAAAATAGGAGAGCAATGGGTAGTAATTTCCAGCAACCAAGCTGATAGTGCCGGATCGTTCGCTAAAGGCGTGAACAGAGCCATTATTTACAAGAGCATTTGCCACTGTCCTTGTAGAAATCAATGAAGAAAAGCTTTGTCCTGCTGTACCCAACCATAAGTAAGATGCATCATCACTATTTGTGTAGAAGGTGTAGCTTCCGGTAGTGGTCGCCAAGAAATAACCCTTGTACGATACAGAATAATAATCAGCAAAATCACAACCAGGGGTAGTGCAATTAACAACCTTAAACGTATTGTTGAAGCGACTCTGATAAGCGGTATATGTTGATGCTGTTGCAAAGAAGGTCAAGTTATCAGCAAAATAGCCGATAAAGATCTCACCAATCAAACCACCAGTGCCAGCAGAAGCTGAAACCGTAATATTTGCATTAATAACAACTTCCCCACTTCCAGCAATATTAAGACTTGTTAATGGCGTAGACCCACCGACAGCAGCACTGAAGGTCACAGTACCGCTTCCGTTATTAACGGTCAGTCCATAAGCGCCATTCAATGTTCCACCAAAACTCACATCACTATCAGTAGTAGCTAAGGTCGTATTTGCAGCCAAGACCACATTACCGTTATAAGTCTGTGCGCCAGTGGTGGTGATGTTGTTGGTAATCGTTGCCAGTCCAGAGGCAGTGATGCTATTCACCCCAGTTACCGCACCAGTGAATGTGGCTGCACCAGTAATACTGTAAGCGCCGATTCCTGAGATTGCAGCAGTATTGGCAGTAGTTGCTGCAGTACTACTTAAATTACCGAGCGCAAGTCCACCACCAACAATTCCACCAAAGCTCACCGCACCTGTGCCAGCGTTGAGTGTTAGGTTTCTGGCAGTGGTGCTGCTGTTGAGGGTGCTACTAAAGGTAATGTTGTTATTTGTAGTGCTTAATGTTGTTGCATCACCTAGCGTTACGGCATTGCCAAATGCTTGAGCGCCTGATGTTGTGATGCTGCCACCATTAATAGCTGTAGTACCTATTGATGAGTTCTGCGTAAATGCGCTGGCACTAATGGTGCTACTAATCGTGGTAATTCCAGTGCTAGTCAATGAAATGTTGCCCAAGCCTTGAGAACCACCAACCGCTCCAGTAAAGGTGATATTTGAAGTGCCTACGTTAGCGCTTAAGTTTTTAGTTAAGCCCGTTGCGCTATCCACTGTTCCATCAAATACGATGGCACTATTTGTAGTGGCAAATGTTGTGTTGGCTGACAATGTCACTGCATTGTTATAGGTCTGGGTTCCAGTGGTCGTTACCGTGCTGCCTATGAAGTTTGTAGTACCACCAGCTGAGCTTGTTAAAGAAGCTAAAGCAGCGGATGCACCAACGTTACCGATATTCATCACTCCACTAGTGGTGGTGAGTGTTAAACCATAGGCTGTTCCAATTGCATCTACCGCTGCCAAGGTGAGGTTTCCACTGGCGGTAGTAATCGTGCGATTGGCGCCAGAAACCTGCATGTCATTCGTGACGGTAATGTCAGCTGAACCACTGGCAAACAAGTTAGCAGAAAGAACTGTTTTTCCAGAAGTGGTGAACGTCACTGGCGCTGTAAACGTAGTGTTTCCGGAAATATTGATATTGCCGCTTTGTATACCGCCGCCAATAGTCACTCCGCTGAATGTATTGCCCAAGAAGGCAATCTCTGCCGCAAGAATATCTAGGGTGCTTGCACCAGCATCACTAGCCCCACCGACGTTGATGACATTTGCAGCAGTAGTTGGCTTGAGACTGAGTGTGCCGGTACCAGCAATCGCAGCGCTCCAGTTAATTTCGTTAGCGATAAAGGCAAGATCACCCATGCCGCTGAGCGCAGAAGTGATAGCAATCGTTCCTGTACCCGCATTGAGAGTCATCGCCTTCCCTGCCCCAGCGATGGTTGCTGAGCTCGCAACTGTGATATTCGAATTACTTGCACTGGTATCAATCGTGAAGTCTGAGCCCAATGTGACGGCAGTATTAGCATCACCTAAAGTTACCGCACCATTACCCGCAGTAGTATTGCTTGTAATAATGCTTCCAGCCAAACTTAAGCTTGCGGGACGACTTGGGTTAAATGGTCCACCAGAATAAGTAAAGACATCAGTGGATTCATCACCTAGGATTAATGTGCCAGTGGTCTCAAATGGTGTGGCTGTGTAGAAAGAAGCAATGCTATTGCTTGCACCAGTCAAGCTTAAATTGTAGGCAGCGCTGCCATCAGTTCTCAATTGAGACATCTGGGTAGATCCAGCAAAAGTCACAGCTCCTACAGTTTTATTGAGCCACAGGGTGCCAATACCGGTTTTGAAATCACCACTAACGTTCACAGTTCCGCTATTGCTGAATGTAACATTTGAAGTGCCACTGCCTGGACCAGTAATGCTCGCTACAGAGATATTTCTAGATCCAGCGTCACCTAACACCAAGTCAATGCCAGTAGCCAAAGTTAAATCGCCCAGCGTCATGGCGCCAGAACCAGAGCCAATAGTCAATGAGCTAGCAATCGTCGTTGCTCTGCCAGAACCTAAATTGACATCACCAGTTGAGCTTTGCTACCGGTACCAGTAATCGTCAATGCGGCCAGCGGCACACCAGACTGTCCATCGGCAGTCACGCCAACGGCATTCAATGCAACAGTGCCGCTACCAGGGTTGAGTGTCAGACTGTAAGCACTATTCGTAGTTCCTAAGGTGATGTCGCCATTACCACTACCATTGGTTGTGGTGATTGTGCGGTTCGCTGCAAACGTAGTTTGACGTGAAGTTCCCTTTAGGTCCACCGCTCCAGTAGTATCGATGTCACCACTTAAAGTATTCAGGCCTGTGCCTTCCAGGGTCAAAGAAGTCAACGGTGTACTGCCACCTACTGTACCTAGGTTGATTGCCCCGCTGCCATTGCTAATAATTAAGCCATTTGCACCATTTACTGCAGGAAGTGAAATTGCGCCATCAGCACTAGAACTTAATGTCCGTGTCGCACCAGAGATAGTGACTGGCCCTGTGTAAGACTGCGCACCAGTAGTAGCGACGCTACCGCCAATCACATTTGTACCTGCTCCCGTTGAGCTATAACTGGCAACTGCCGTGCTTTGACCAATTGCAGCTGTAGTAGTGGATTCAGTGCCACTATTTGTCGTAAGAGCAAAAGTACCGTTAATTGCCCCCGCCAAACGAATGGAGCTAGCAGCTTTATTACCTGCAGCACTGTAAGTGATCGTGGCATATCCAGCACCTGCCTGATATCCAGCTGTATTAGTGATGCCCGATGCATAGGTACCATCAGCATAGGATGAGCCGCCACCACCGCCTACTCCAACAGTTCCACCCCAATTGGGTCCGTACAAGTTATTACTTGCACCGCCGCCGCCAAAATAACCCGCTCCGCCGCCGCCAGACTGACCCCATGTTTGGACATTTCCAACGCCGCCAACATAAATAGTCCAATTTAAGGAATCGCCACCAACCCCACCTAAACCGCTTGATCCAGATGAACCATTGTCACCATAAAGTGATGCAGTTCCACCATCGCCGCCGGCGACTTGCGAGCCTCCATCGCCACCAGTGCTCACACCGTGTCCACCCGAAGTTCCATTTGCGCCATTGGCAGAAATCAATAAGCCACCCGCTCCTCCGGCCGCAGGAGTACTGCTAAGACTTGAGTCATATCCACCCTGACCGCCACCACCACCGGCAACCAACATGCGATTACTTAATGATGTTCCACCTAGGCGAATATCAGTTGCACCCCCGCCTGAACCAGAGTTAAGGTTTGTGGCATTGCCTGGATTAGTAGTGGCACCGCCGCCATTTGCACCACCAGCTACAGACCCACCAACACCTGAAGAGCCGGCTCCGCCGATATAAATATTTAACGTGGATCCTGCTGTCACTGAAACACTAGATGCCTGTAAGCGTCCGCCCAAGCCACCACTAGTACCACCACCCTGAGCACCTGCCATGTCTACAGCAATCGTTGTCACTCCTGTTGGCACAACCCATGATGTGTCGGAGGTATAGGTAGTGGTTGTAGGAGTGCCGGCTGAAGCGACATTGGTAGTGTCTAAAGTAGTCGCAGCTAGTAAAGTAATTGCAACATTAGATGCACCAAGCTCAAGTTCATCACCACTAGAAATCGTTCCAGCCAAACTAATTCCGCCTACTTGCACATTTGCTGTCAATCCATTAACGACAATGAAACTATCACTAGACGAAGCTCCAAGCTGCAAGGATCCAGTATTTAAGAAAGTCAGTGCGCTAGTAATAGTGCTTGTACCACCAGCAATTTTGACGTTATATGGATTAGATGTAGTTGTTAAGGTCGGTGTTGTAAGCCCGGCATTGAAAGCAATCGTTTGAGCACTCGCCGTATTAGTCAAAATGACTTCCGTTCCAACGATCACTGCGTCGCTAAATGTCACACCACCTGAGTTAGTAATAGTTAAGTTCTGGAGACTTACTGTTGATCCTACCGAGCCATCAACGCTAATGAGACCTGTGCTGCCAGCATTTAAGGTTAATGATTCTGTATTCGCAGTGGTGCCATTAATAGTTGAGCCAAAAGTAATATTGCCGCTGCCGCTAACGAGCGTGGTATCTGCTGTTAAGGTCACTGCGCCAACATAGCTTTGGTTGCCAGAGGTAGTAATAGTGCCGGCAATGGAGCTAGTTCCATTTGCAGTCAAGGTAGACAAGCCTGATGGTGCTGAAATGACGCCACCGCTTGCCAAGCTCAGATCATTCACCACCAAGTCCGCATCTACCATGGCCAAGGTACCAGCGCTAGACAAAGTTAAGTTATTACCAGCGGCACCTGTGGTACCAGAGCCAGTCAATCTGAGAATGCCGCCAGAGACAGTCGTTGTTCCGGTGTAATCATTAGCCCCTGAGAAAATCTGAGTTCCTCCAGAGATGGTTAAGGTACCAGATGAACCAGTCATCACGCCAGAATACGTCGTGCTACCGTTAGTAATCGTTAAGGCTTTACCAGCAATATTGACCCCACCAGCACCAGACAAGGTAGTGATCGATGCACCGCTAGTTGCTGCACTAATATCAAATGTCCCTGTTACTGCTACTGAAGAGGAATCTTCAATAGCACCAGATCCTGACAGACTGAATGTACCGGCTGTAACGGTAGTCGCACCGGTATAGGTGTTGGAGTTCGATAAGGTTAAGGTGCCACTACCATCTTTAGTAAGACCGCCACTGCCACTTCCAATGATTCCGGAGAGGATGGTGTTACCTGCTCCACTAATAGTCAATAAATTAGAGCCATTAGTAAAGTTACCGCTGAATGTAGAAGCATTCGCAGTGTTGGTGTTATTGATAGTGGCTGCACCATTGAGGGTGACATCTTTTGCAGAGGTAAAGGTTCCTGTGCCAGCAATAATCAAGGTACCCGCATTGACTGCTATGCTACTTGCAGCCCCCAGGTTGACGTCATCTTCAACGCTGATCGCACCACTATTGATGCTGGTAACACCGGTATTCGTATTCGTGCCAGACAGAGTTAAGGTGCCGGTACCGACTTTAGTTAAGGCTACAGTTGATGCAGAACCATTCTGAATGACACCATCATAAGTGGTGCTAGTGTCATCACCACCAGCAGTCAATACTGGATTTCCGCTTGCAGTGCTGGTAACTAGACCAGCATTATCGCCCGCTAAGGAACCAACAGCAGTTGAGTAACCAGCTAAATCGAGGGTTCCATTAAGCACTAAAGCTGAGCTGCTAGATGTCGCATTGGCGACACCTAATGTGAGAGTGGCGCCCGCATCAACCGTAGTTGCACCGGTGAAGTTATTACTAGCAGTTAGGGTAAGTGCAGCAGAGCCTGCCATGGTAACAGTACCGCTACCGCTAATGGTCGCCGGCATGGTTACCGCACTAGTATTAGCAAAACTAATACCGCCATTATTCGTAATGCCAACTGCGCTGGTTGGAGCAAGGCCAGCCATGGCATCGCCATACGATACTAAATAGCCATCCGGAATCACTACAGTCGCGACGTTTGCCAGGGTTGGAGTTGCGCCCGTTGCTACCCCGCCTGTCACTGTCCAGTTAGCGCCATCAGACCATGCACCACCTGCAGCACTGCTATAAGTCACAGAAGACAACTGAGAAATCGATGCGCTAATTGTTCCACCCGTTAAGGTGTAGTTGCTATTGTTTAAAGCAAGGCTATTTGTCAAAAATGCAGTTGCTGCACTTGAAGTCACATTCGGACTAGAAAGTGTTGCGGCACCTGAGCTAATAGTAGGAGCACTCTCACTATTAGCCATACCAGTTAAGTCGTAGGTATTGTCTTTAGTAAACGATGTATTGCCATCATAGGTTTTGGAGATGGTGATATTGAGTGCTTTTGGATTAACTACGAAATTCTTGGCTGTTCCAGCAACAAAAGTGACGCTTGATCCAGACAATGTCAGTATTGGAGTAAGTGACAGGCTGTAAGTCCCCGCATTGGTGGTAGAGGTTAATGCAGTCAATGCATTTAATGAATTCGATGTAATCGTGATAGTACCACTAAGATCACCAGAGCTAATATTGATGGTGCTCTGCTCTGCGGTAAATATCTGAGCAGAATCAAATGCAGAGAGTGAAGATGGTAAGTAATCTGAACCGTACAAGGTTGGGCTGGTGGAGTACCAATAGCTGAGAGCAGAAGCTGTGCCATAGGTGCCAGTTTGATCATCCACAATCGTCAAATAGATATATGGTGGAGCACCACGATAAATGACGTTATAGCCAACTGCGGTTGGTTGATTATCGATATCCGCACTATATGTATAGGACTTTAGAGGCTTCGTACCAATATAGGTCGATAAGCCAGTGCTGCCATCGGTATCACCTGAATAGAAGTCAGCGATTCCACCGGAGCCGACGGTAAATGTTGGAGAGCCACTGAGTTTGATATTTTTAGTGGTCATTCCTGCAGCCTGATCGTAACCAGCAGCCAAGAGTAACGCTGGTGCAGAAGCTGTTGCTGAAGTGCTGACTGTTGCCACGTTCTGTGAAATCGTCAAATCACCCGTAGTCTTTACTGAAATTAGGCCTGTAGAGTCCAGTCCGGTATAAGTGCTACCCCCTGCCGTTACAGCTCCAATTTCTAGATCTCCAGCATTGACAATAGTCAGAGCACCCAATGAAGAACCAGAGGCAATGGTTCTTAAGGCATTGTCGGCATTGCTCATGGTGATTGTTTGATCACCCACTAGCGCTAAACCGTAATTATTCGCAGTAGCATCAATAGCGCCGGTAATAGAAATTTCGCCTGATGTGCTTCCGATAGAGGAATCGCTACCTAGGGTAATGGCACCTGCATAAGTTCCGCCAGTTCCGCCAGTATAGGTATTGGCACCAGATAGAGTTTGAATACCACTTCCAATTTTTTGCAATGAGAGCGTAGTTGGTCCGTTAGCGACCCAAGAGTTTGAAATGACGCCACTAAAAGTACCCGTTCCGTCATCATTTCCAACTGCTAATGTAAGTGCTTTTCCACCACCGCCATCTGAAAAATCGACCTTACCATTTCCAGTGAGCGTTCCCACTTTTATGACCGCATTTTCTAGACCATATAAACGTAGGTATGTATTAGAGCCATTGAGATTGATTGCCGAAGTTGAATTAACTGCTGTTGTGCTGTAACCAGGAACAAGCCATAAGTTTCCGTAGTTGTTAACAGTAATTTGTCCGTTCGTAGTGACATCCTTATAGAACACGAAACGGTTATTCCAAGTGCTTGGATTTTGCGCGCTGGTGATATTCCATAGGCCTGATCCAGATGCATTGCCAACATATAGGGCTGTACTACCGACTCCAGCATCTTCCCCATTTGATCCATCGAAATTAATTGTGCCATTGTTAACAAAGTTACCACTTAGAGTCGTATCAACAAGTGAAGATGGCGTTAAATTAAGAGTGCTGCCACTATTAACCGTAGTAGTTCCAGAGTAACTATTATTTCCAGTAAGAGTTAGCGCCCCAGTTCCAGAAACAGTGAGTGAACCAGTTCCGCTCAATATCCCGGATAAGGTTTGTGTTGCACTTGAAGCGTATTCAAAAGTACCGTTATTAGCATAGGCGATGGAAATATTGCCAGCATAATTTCCGGATCTTAATGAACCAGAGCCGTCAATTTTTAGAATACCGGCAGAAATAGTGGTATTTCCCGTGAAGGTATTTACGCCAGTCAAAGTCCAGGTACCTGCGTCTACTTTCGTTAAGGTGCCAGTACTAGTGCCAATAATTGAAGCGATAGATCCGCCCGCCGCACCACCTAAAGTTAAGCCGTAGGTGCCTGAAATGGTGCCGCTATGAGTTAAGGCAATTGATCCTGCACCACCAACGATAGAACTTGCGCTACCCAAAGTAACAAGGCCTGCATAAGAGGCTGCTGTAGAGCTACTATTGATCACGGCACCACCGCTACTGATACCAGTGCCATTAATTGTTAATGCCTCAGCATTAACAATTGTTTGACCATTGAGATCGAGTACAGCGCCAGATGTAATCGAGGTATTACCCGCTGTAGAGCCCAATGCATTTGCAGTAGCAAGCTTCAGGGTACCAGCGGCTACTACAGTATTTCCGACGTACGTATGGTAGCTACCCGTAGGATTGAGAACCATTGTTCCAGAGCCAGACTTCGTAAATCCATTGTCATTTCCGTAGCCAGCCTTATAGAAACTACCGGTCATGGTAAGCTCTTTTCCGGAGGCTACATTGAACGTATTGCCACCAGATCCGTTGAGAGTGATGCCTTGTGCGCTGATTGTAGAGTCTTGGGTAAGGGTCACTGTGGAATCAAGCATCCAAGTGCCATACTGTGCACACTCCCCGCTTGACATACAAGTTGGATTAGCCCAGGCTAATTCACCGCCAGCTAAGGTAATAGTTTTTAAGTGGAACGTAGCATTCGTTGAAGCAGTGCTGGTTAATTTACCACCTGTGTTGATAATGATATTAGTAGAAGATGAAACTCCAATAAATATATTGGAAGTCGTACCCGCAATAGAAATAGTTCCGCCATTCAATATTTCAATAGTAGTTGCGTAACCCAATCCAGAATATTGATCATTTGTTCCATTCTGTATCGTCACTTCTTGAGCAACATTCAAGGTTCCAGTAAAAGCATTATTGCCATTAATCGTTACCACTCCTGAGCCATTTAGCAACACTGTTCCAGCCCCTGAGCCAAGTATTCCGGTTGCACCAGATCCAAAGACCTGATCAGCAGAACTTGAATATTGGAAGGTGGCGCCAGAGCTAACAGCAAGCGTGCCTGTATATGCACCAGATGCTAAAGAACCAGAACCACCAATAGTCAAAGTACCTGCGCTAACAGTTGTATTACCAGTGTATGTATTGACACCAGATAGGGTCCAAGCTCCAGATTCTGATTTAGTAAGGCCACCGGAACCATTGCCAACGATGGAGGAAATAGAGCCACCAGCTGAACCGCCAAGTGTTAATAGATAATTCCCGCCGGCAATGGTTCCGATATTTGTTAAAGCAATCGTGCCACTACCGCCGACAATAGAGCTTGAACTGCCTAAGGTGACAAGGCCGGCATAAGAGGCTGCTGTAGAACTGCTATTAATCACAGCACCACCGCTACTAATACCAGTGCCGTTAATGGTTAAGGCTTCTTCACTTGAAATTGTCTGACCGTTTAGATCAAGTACTGCACCAGCAGTAACAGAAGTACCTGCTGCAGTAGCTCCCAAGGCGGCTGTATTACCAAGCAAGAGTTCCAGCAGAAATAGTGGTTAAGCCAGCATATGTATTGAGGCCAGAAAGCGTGAGAGTGTTCGTGGCATATTTGATTATGGATCCTGTGCCACTGATGGTACCGCTAAATGTTATATCTGCATTTTGATTAAAGCCCAGTTGTGAATCATTAACAATGTTGCCAGAGCTATACAGTCCTCCAGTTGTGTTTAGCTCTAAATAGCCGCCACTAATCGTTGTGCCTCCGGTGTAGGTGCTGACATCTGTTAAATAGAGTGAGCCGACGCCCTGCTTTGTAAAGGTTGAACTAGATCCAGAAATGATTCCGCCAAAAGTATCATTTCCTGAAAGATTAAAGGTCAGGTTTTTTCCAGGTGCAATTGAGATTGCTCCCGAGCCAGTTACCGTTGAACCAGCAATTGTGATATCCCCCGTAGCTGTATTGCTAGTTGTTAATCCATAGGTAAGAACCACTGGACCATTCAAAGTGATTGGGCCATTTACAGATATTGCTGCACCAACTGTAATTGTTTTAGAGTTTGTCTCACTACCGATAGTTAAGCCGGTCATCGTTTGACCGTTCTGGTTCCAGTCGAACCAGCTAGTATTCATAGCCCTTTTGAAGTCCGCCCCAACTGCTTTCCAAGCTACCTGTCCAGTAGTTGCAACTTTTGGCGTATAAAAATTAAATTCATACTCATCATAAGAAATTGTGATGTTGCTTGATGAAGTGGCCACACTAGATGATGCTTTCGATCCTAAATAGGAAGTGGCTCCTGTGTAAAGCAATCCATTTCTAGTTCCGCTGTTTTGACCACCAAGCAGCTGTATAGCACCACCATTAGCGAGAATTTCAAAACCACTACCTACATACACATCATAGTATGTGCCAGAGGAAAGATTTTGGGATGAATTCAGGGTAATGCCGCCGCCAGCACCTGTTGCATACAGCTTCAGACTTGAAACAAACCTCATACCCCATGCATCGCCCGACGTACCAGTTGCCCTACCGATTAATTTAATAGCGTCAGCGGTGGTATTGGCCGAGGTTATTGTTATTGCCTGATGAACATGAATACCAGAAGAGTAATAACTTCCAGTAGTTTAGCTGTAGCCATCAATAAGTACAGCGCCTGTTCCACTATTGATTACTACACCGGGCGAAACATTATAAAAACCCACTCCCCATGCGCCATTATCAATCCACTCTGCGACTGCGCCTGATTTACCGCGAAGAGAAATATTTCCATTGCCCGATGAAAGATTGACGATGCCATCAATGCGGAGCCCTTCAGATAAACCCGAGGTCCCTACACCTTGAGCATATCCAGAGCCAAGTGAATTACCACCACCGAGAGTAATATTTCCTCCATTGGTGGTCACAGTCAAACCATTCGAAAGATTGATGCGACCATCTACCCCACCATCGCTATTGGATGAAAATAAAACATCTCCACCAGCAGTTGTAATTGTTGTAGCGTTAGTTTGTTGTATGTGATTAGTTGCCAGGACGGTTATATCACCACCTGCAACAGTAGTGGTTAAATTGGCGCCAAATGTAACTGTAGCCCCTGACAAATAAATGGATCCCGTTATCTGCAGATCTGAGCCGATGGTGATATCGGCATTGTGACTGTATGTATAAGAACTCAAAGTGGTGCCAGTAGACGGCATTACCAGATAGCCACCGTAATTACTTCCTAAACGAGCTATTGCTGTTGACGATGTGCTTGGGTAATAAAAAGTCAGTGGACTTGATGAGTTATAGCTTGAAAAGTCGATCCCAAATGAACTACCTGAGCCACCGCCACAATTTGAATCACACAAACTTACAGCAACTGGACTTAGGCCGAGCACCACCTTGTCAGAAACCAACTTGAAATTGTTGGTGTAGATATTGGTAGTTTGCGAAGAACGTGTATACCAACCAAGACCAATTCCAGCACAGGCAATATTTTGCACACAAGATACATTGGTGTTTAGGCCTATGATTTGTATTGTTGGCGCTCTCAGCACAGAGCCGTTTGCAAAAACACCATATCCACCAGAACCAGTCGCACCACCATCAATAAAGCTGGAGGATCCAGCTATTAATAGGGTTCCTGTAGAGGATGTAGCCCGGAGATCAACAGCGACAGAGCTGCCCCATCCTAACTGCATACCGACACCAGCAGAACTAACCCCATAGAAAGAGAGATTACGGCCGTATACTTTCGACCCAGAGTAAAGCGTTATACCTGCGTAGCCATTGGATGAAGTGGCATTTTGCCCCGCCATCACCACATCTCCACCAACACGAATGTCCACTGCAGAGGTACCTGCATTCAGCGTTCCTAGATTAATCCCAGAATAATTTGAACCATTAGCGCCACCCTGCACTGCCGAAGCAAAACAACCGCTGCATGCAGAATTCTAATTCGAACTAGTGATACTTGAAATATTGGCACCGCCCATATAAAGCGAGCCTGTACCAGATGATGCTTGATAGGTTCCTGGATCAGAATCGTTGAAATGGTTGAGCCAGATCTTCACTCCACCATTCACAACAATTGCACCAGCGGCTTGTATATAGAGGCTGTTGTTTGTGTTCGTAGTAATGCTATTAGTTATGTAAATATTTCCGCTTGAGCCAGAGCCGCTTGGGCACGTTACTCCACTGCATTCGTTCGATGTTGTAGACACAACGACGTTACTACTACTCAACCCACTTACGATAGCAGCTGCAAAAGTTGCATCAATCGTGATATCCACCGGATCAATCAACCACATCCCGCCTCTACCAGCATTAATACTTGATAGTAGGTTGATGGTTTGTCCGGAGGTTTCAATAAAACCACCGCCGGTGGTCTTTAGCGCATTGGTTTGATTTGCGCTGATGATGCTGTTGGTATCTAAGTTCGTGAAGATCGAGAACGGGAGCGCGTGGTTTTGGGCATCATTACCAATGAGGATGTGCCCGCCTTGGTTATAACCCGTTGCTTCTACTGCTGTGTTTGTGAGGGTCGTGTTATTGAATGCTGAAATACCGATACTGCCACCGCGACCATTGCCGCCATTCGTCTGAATAATTGAGTTAAAGAGGCTCAAATTCCCCGCACGAGAGAGGATTCGGATGCTGCCGCCGTCCGTTGTGCCGTTTGCGTATAAACCACTATTGACAAAATCAATATCTTGTGAAACATAAATATCTATATGGCCTCCAGGGCCGTTCGAGCCATTGGTCTGAATAACTGCTTGAGCGTCAATTTGTGCGATTTGGGCAGAAAGCGCAAAAGAGCCACCATTTGCGCCATTGGCGCTGATCGCTCCCGAAAGGTGTACATCACTAGTTGTTAGGGTGATTACGCCACCGGGGCCATTGTTGCCGTTGGCTTGAATTAATGAACCACTTTGTGCATTGAAGGCCTGTGCAGTGATGTTGACATAGCCACCATTGGTGCCATTTGCCTTGATTTCTGCAGTGCTATAGAGGGTGATGTCATTTACTGCATTCGAATAGATGATATTTGTCTGTGTATTGGCGCGATCCGCCACTGCATCATTTGCTGCAGTACTTGAATACACTAAATCGAGTGCATTTGTTGTGTTGTTTGCGTTGTTACTTGAATTATTTTGCGCTGTTAAGAACGTTGGCAAGTCTTCTTAACGAATCACACTACCGTTATAGGTAATTGTGTTGCTGTTTGTGCTCGTGTTTGTGTTGTTGCTTGTATTTACATTTCTTACAACATTCAATCTTCCAGAAACATAGGGTGCTTGTGCAAGTAATTGAATCGCTGCACCTAATGGTGTTGATGCATTACTTGCACCGTACGCATTGATCGTGCCGTTCGCAAAAACCGTTTGCACTTGTACTGTTACTTGCGACGCGCTAATCGTTGTACCAACGTTCAAGAATGCAATGGAACTATTGATGATGACGTTAAGATTTTCACCAGAAATATTTGCATTGAGATTAAAGATTCCTGAAGAATTTAATTTCAATGTTGTCAGTGTATTGCCCTGCTTCAAGATGTCGGCGCCACTTGCAATTGTCAAGCTGCCACTGCCGTTCTGAGTACAGCCACCAAGGCTTGGGCAAGTATTGCCATTGACTTCAATCGTCACGTTATTGTTCGAGAGAGCGGCAGCAATGATGTTGGCCGCATCTGCATCAATGGTTAAATCAATTGGATCTAAGAACCACAAACCAGACTTGCCATTATTTTTATTTGTTGCACTGGTATCGACAGTAAATTGCTTACCAAGAGCAACAGTCCCTTTGGAACTAGTTTCAACAAAGCCGCCATTACCCGAGAGCAAACCGCCAACGGATTTTAAAATCCCATTAACAGCCGTTTTTACTTCTGACCAAATCACAATATTTCCAGCATCACCAGTTTGTGTTGCTGAAGTGTCTACTAATGCATTGCTCTCGACAGTTACTGTCTTTGCTAATTGTTTCTGCTGACTGGCCACGCTAGCAACTTGCTTTGCTACCGCTTGACGAGCATCCATGCTTGCTGTCGTTGTGAGTGCGCTAGCCACTTTTGCCACTTCCTGTACTGGCGCTTGATTTGTGTTGGTAGCCTGAGTTCTTCCTAGGCCCACCTGAACGCTACCACCACCCGCTTTACCCGTGGCCGCAGTTGTGGAATTGGCTGCCAAGGTGATGTTCTCACCCACGATATTGACCTGGCCACCCTTGGAATTGGCTCCATTGCCATTTGCAGCCACTGTGCCGGCCTGGGTCACTTAGCGGCGACCAATTCGATAACGCCGCCGTTGTTCACTATGGTGGAGGCTGAAATACGGCCTGTGTTCTTAATAACGGACCCCATGAGCTGGTTAGCGGATCCGGCAGCCACCACAATCAGACTCCCATTTACCTCTACTACCCGCTTATTTTCGATCAGGGCCCCGTTAGGTCGCCTTGTCCACATTGACCGAAATGAGCTGGTCACCCCGGAAATCGAGGGTAATCTACCCCCCTGCCGCCAAAGCCACCCCATTATTGGGTCCTTTTCTGGCCAAAAGGTAGCCTTCATTACGAATTTCTGGGGCCAAAGGGCAATGTATCCATTGGGGTCATTTACGCTGATTTTTCCCTCGTTTACAACTGCCCCTTTGCCATTGCCACGGTAGGTTGATTTACCTTCCATGAAATCTTTATTTGCAATGTTCATGGTGGTAGCAACTACAGCCGCTGCATTGATATCTGCACCCTTACCGAAGGTCACTCCATTCGGATTTACGAGTACGACTTGTCCATTTGCTCGCACTGCGCCATCGATCATCGATGCGCTAGCGCTAGTTACGCGATTGAGAGTTACCGCCTGTGCATTTGGTTGATTGAAATTGACTTGGGCATTTTTTCCGACGTTAAAACCATTCCAATTCACGACTGCACGTTGTGAAGTTTGGTTGATGTTCATCGTCGCAGAATTCGCTGTTTGAGTCTGCGAAATTGTCGCGCTTCCAGCGACAACATTTCCACCAGTTGGGGGTGCATTTGCTGCAGTCTGCGCGACTACAAAATTGCATTGGCTAAGAACCATAAATCCAGCAAAGATTTGCGATTTTTTGACGACAAAAATCCCCTTCGTTTTTGCAAACGAAAATGCAAACTGCTGAAGAATTTTTGCGGCTCTTTTTTCAAAAAAATTACGTTTTATTTTTTCGCACTGTTACTACGTTTACTGCGGCGAAATGATTACTAAAAATTGTCTCTCTTACTTTTATTTTTTTCCCTGAAACCCTTTGTTTATATGGCTTCGGGTCAGGTAGTATGCCCAACAATTAGCCCTAAAGCCAACCTTCTTTTATGTTCTTTTTTGGTGCAATTTGAGCCCTGTAAATTCAAGGGTTTAGAGAAACCCAATTCCATTTGAGTGAATTAATGGGGTTATTGACTTCTGTGATTTATCGTTTTTTGTGAAATTTTGACCACACCAGTAGGCACAAAACTAGGCCCAAAATTTGCTCAAATTGAGCGCTTTTTTACGCCTGATTTTTCATTTCTTAATGCTAAATTTTGACCAAAATCTGATCTTTTTTACGCATTTTGAAGGTCGCTTCATCGCTATTTCATTGACGGTATTTGATTGGCAAATGCGCTATTTTTTGACGTCATAATTTCAGCATTTTTTGGAGCTAATGTTGGTCCTTTTTGACCTCAAAATCTGAGTTCATTTTTATTGGAAATCGAGATTTTTTGATGTCTCAAACATGGCAATATTTTTCAATTTTTACCCCCTGAAAATACGCTCTTTTTTGGTGCAATTTTGCGATGCTTTTTTCTACGCCAGTAGCACTATTTTGAGCTTTACTCTTGCCGGCCTTGAGCGATCTTTTCTTTGTATTTTTCGATCGATTAAGAGTTAAAAATATTTGTGATTTAACTAATTTATATGTTCATGCATTACTTTAAGTGTGTGTAAATATCGCACTTTATATTTCATTTGTTACATGAACTATGCATTGCATCACGTTGCAATGTAGTTGATTGCATTAAAAAATTAAGAAATTGTTGCAGATGAAGGACAGATAATTTACCTCGTAAGAACTCGCTAGTAATGCAATTTGAATGTTTAAATTTGGATATCTTTTAGCTGTGTTTTTGGAGCACTTTCTGGTGCTCGTTTTTGCTCTCTAAATTTGCTTTTAGTGGCCTCCAAAAGCACCCTTTCGATAGCCGGTTTTGCCCCCACCAAACTGAAGCGATTGACGGCAAAAGCGCCTGACTGGAGGGCAACCGCAAAACCGATCATTTCCCCGGTTTGGGTAGCCCTTAAAACCGCCTCAAAGGGGTCCAAAATCTGGAATAAGTTACCCCCCCAATCTGGGTGCATTCCATGCTTAGAGCGGTAGAAACCGTCTGACTATTGACCAAAACTGAGTATTTGGTCCCTGGAGTGCAATTAAGGCCTTGATGCAAGTAAAAAGGCATTTTTCACCAGAGCAGAAGATCCCAAAAGAGGATTTAGAGTCATTAGCGGTATGAGCCTCATTTGTTTGACCATTCAGGTCGACAGCCCAATTTTGAGAGGTCAATCTTTCCGCATTAACCGTGATAGCTATACATAACAGACAGATTACTCCCAGCGCTTTAATGAGTCTCATTGCACAATCCTCGCATTAGCTCTTAGGGTTTTAACTGCCTCAGCTAAGTATTGCTGCACAATTGCCTGCCTAAGTTGCGGTTTGACTTCTTCAAAACCAGGAACCTTGAATGGACGTTTGTCATCTAACTTCAAGATTACCCAGCCGGATGAAGTCTGGATAGGCGCTACAGTAACAGAGCCCTTTGCCATACCTGGCAATACATTGGCGACAGCGGGTATCACCTGCCCCGGCATAACCCAGCCTAATGCACCACCCTGAGCCTTGAATCCTTGATCAATGGAGTACTCTTGTGCCAACTTACCAAATAACTCGCCTTTTTGTATTCTGCGGATCAAATCCAGCGCATCGGTTTCTGTGGAAACCACAATCTGACTGAGGCGATATTGATTGGTTGCTGCACCCTCACCCATGAGTTTGCGCTGACGGTCATACTCTTCACGTAACTTTGCGTCAGAGATGGGATTTTTCTTAAAGTGATCCTCTAAAAAAGCCTGCAGGAGTAAATTTTGCTTTAATTGTGTGATCTGATCTGGAAAATCAATTTCTTTCGCAAGGCTTTGCTTTGTGGCCTCTTGAGCGATAAGTTCCTTATTTATCAAATCTTCTTTGATTGCTTGGCGCAACTCTGGTGTATCACGCTGACCTTGCGCAACTAATGCGCGAATATTAAGATTGAGCAATCCTTGAGTGATTGCAGCCCCATTGACGGTTGCTACAAACTCATAATCAAGCTTAGCATCTTTGGCATCCAGCTTCGATTGGGCTAGAGCTGCATTGAAATGACCTAAGCCAACTAATGCAATAAATGTAGCGGGTAAAAAGCGTTTCATTTGCATCAGTAAGCCTATCTCAAAAGATCAATTTATTAGAGTTAAAACTGGTAGCTTGCAGTTAACCATCCACGCGGATTTGTTGTAGTTCCATCGGTATTAACTACTTGCCCGGAAGTGCTATACAAAGGGTTCTTTCCTGCTTGCCAAGCAACCATACCACCTAAGTTCCAGCCTTCCCAATCCCACTTTAAGCCAAAACCTGCACCCATCAAAGAATAGGTATTGTTGGCATTGGTTTGACCTTGCCAGTTAGGATACGGATTCTTATATTGCTGTACAACGCCCACATCAAAGAACATACTTGCAATAATGCGCTCTGGAAATTGCTGACGTAATTCAACAGTTCCAATACCCCCTTGCGAGCCACCACCTTGTGCTACTGGATAAGCTCGGACTGCATAGGGACCACCCATATAAATTTGCTCAGCAGAGTTTAGATTGACAGAAGCAAGCTGGCCGCTCACGGATACAAATGCTGTGGTTGTGCCATCTTCTGATAGTTGCTGCGTACGATTACCTGCAAACGTAAATTTCGTAAAGCTTTGCGGGGTGTACTCGCCATAACCCTCTACGCTAGTTGAAGCAATGTTCAAGTTACCCAGCACGAGAGTCGCAGAGCCAGCACTGACACCGCCACCTCCAAAAGTATCATAATGATTGCCAGAAATTCCAAGAGAGGCATTATTGATTGTGTAAGCGCTTATTGTTGATAAGGTCAACATGTTTTTATTGGTAGCTCTTCACATCATAGTTCGCCGTCACGTTCACGTTAGTGCCCTGCTGACGAATTAAGGGATAAGCTGCGCTAACACCACCCGTCCATGCATCACCATAACCACCACCAGCGTTAGTTGCATAGTTGCTGACGTTTTTGTAGTTCAAAAACGTGCTAGACAAACCTAGGCGCAATCCATCTTTAGACCCTGGCAGGGAATAAGCGCCTTGCACGTATTGAGAACCCTCTGAGTAGATGCTATTAACAGATGCAGAATCTCCAATGCCAGTCGGATTAATGGCGCTAAGAGCAATAACACCTTGATTTGCACCAGTAGATCGGCTTCCGTAGTTATTAGCCTCTACTTTTCCCTGATACCACTGTGGCTGGGTAAGCTGTAAACGCAGCGCAGTTTCCCCATCTTTTTGCCCTGGCTCGAGTTGGCTCGAAACCATTACGCCCGGGGTTTCATTCAGAATGATCAGGGCGCGCTCAATTGCCCGGGTATTTAAAGGCTCGCCAATAGGATTGGCGTAAGCAATGTATTCAGCAGCAGTTTCTTTGCTAAAACGAGTTGGTCCACTGGGTGTATCAACAAAAACACTACTCAGCTTTGCCCCTGTTACCAAAATCTTCACAACACCATTGGCAATTTTTTGTGGGGGCAATATAGCTTGGACTGTGTAGCCATTTTACGGTAGAGCTCAACAACCGCATCACAGGCTTTTTGTAGGTCATCAAAACTCACCGCGCGATCAAGCCAAGATTTCAAAACAGCCTGCACCGTATCTGCCGGCAAAATACTCACGCCCTCCAATACAAATGGCTTCACCTCAAACGTCACCGCACTCTGAGACGTAGGAGCTGCACGCTGCGAATCTCTTTCTGTTGGCTCAAGCAATGTCAATGGGGATGGGCTTGGGAGCTGTCTTTCGAGTCCCTGCTGCAATGCACCGGCATCAATTTCGCCTGTAGAGGGTGGCGGAGTCTGAGCTATAGCCACACCCCCAAAAGCCACACTCAGAAATGCGAATGTGAGGCGAAGTGCCTTTATTTCAAATACATTCATAATTGGTTGAAGTTTCATTCTTTTATCAATAAATTCAAGTAATTGCGTCATTTTATATGGGTTTTATAAGCACGAATAAAAGTTAGATTGGCTCTAGAGCTAACTGAGCGCAGAAAAAACTATAGAAATTACCTTAATAGCGAGCCGCCCAAGAAGGCTAAAATTGCGCATGACCTTTACTGCTAGCGCCCCGATTGCTTTTGACTACCTCCAGCAAAATGCTGCTGGTGTGACCTGCACGGCCCAAGCCTGGGCTAAAACACCCCCTCCATTGCATGGAGAACATAAATCTGTGGTGATTGCTCGTATTAAGCAATTGCTGGTTGAGAAAGATGCTGCATTGGTGGCTCACTACTATGTCGATGGTGATATTCAAGATTTGGCTTTATCAACCGGTGGCTTTGTTTCTGACTCTTTAGAGATGGCACGCTTTGGCAAGAATCATTCAGCCAAGAATTTGATTGTTGCTGGTGTTCGCTTCATGGGCGAATCTGCCAAAATCCTCAGCCCTGAGAAGCGTGTCTTTATGCCGGATCTGGAGGCAACCTGCTCGCTCGATTTGGGTTGCAATGCTTCTGACTTTGCTGCTTTTAAAGCATTACATCCAGATCGTACCGTCGTTGTCTACGCAAACACCAGCGCCGCTGTTAAAGCACAGGCTGATTGGATGGTCACTAGCTCTTGCGCCTTAGCGATCGTGCATCAATTAAATCTTGAAGGTAAGAAAATTCTCTGGGCACCTGATCGTCATTTAGGTCGTTATATTCAGGAGCAAACTGGCGCTGATATGCTGCTCTGGAATGGCGCATGCATTGTTCATGACGAATTTAAAGCGGTTGAATTGGAAATATTGATGGCCGTACATCCCAATGCCATGGTTCTGGTTCACCCAGAATCCCCCAAAGCAGTGGTCGACCTTGCAGACGTTGTCGGCTCTACCTCTACCATGATTAAGGCTGTAGTAGAAGGTTCTGCCACCGAATATATTGTGGCCACGGACAATGGCATCTTGCATCGCATACGCCAGCTAGCACCCAATAAAGTATTGATTGAAGCCCCTACTGCTGGCAATAGCGCCACCTGCAAGAGTTGCGCCCACTGTCCTTGGATGGCCATGAATGGCTTGCAGGGAATTTTGGAGTGTTTAGAGAATGCTTCTGGTGAAATCTTTGTTGATGAAGCTATTCGGGTGGAAGCTTTGGACTGTATCGAACGCATGCTCGACTTCACTACAAATCATCCCGATCTCTTGGCCAAAGCACAGCATGGCTTTGTCAAGAATATCGGTGTGGCTTAGTTGCTTGTTGTTATCTTTTGATTTTTTCTTAATGTAGATCGATTTATTCATGTTTGAGTACAACGAGACCTTAGAGCAAGCCCGTCAACGCAATATTCATGATGCTTTGATGGAGGATATTGGCACCGGTGACTGGACTGCGATGTTGGCTCCCAGTAAGCCTGTTCATGCTCAGCTCATTGTTCGCCAAGAGGCGGTGCTATGTGGAGTAGATTGGTTTGAGGGCACACTCAAGAAACTAGATCCCAATGCAAAAGTCACCTGGCATTATTTGGAGGGCGATCTCATGAAGGCCGATACCAAAGTCTGCGATATCGAGGCTGACTCGCGTGCCCTGCTCTCTGCAGAGCGTCCCTGTATCAACTTCCTACAAACCCTCTCTTGGACTGCGAGTATTGCGCGTCAGCATGTGGATGCGATTCAGGGTGTGAGCCCCAATCCTAAAGGCTGCGCAGTACTAGATACTCGTAAAACTATTCCGGGCTTACGTCGCGCTCAGAAGTACGCAGTGTTAGTGGGCGGCGGTCAAAATCAACGCCTTGCTTTGTGGCATGGCATCCTCATTAAAGAAAATCACATTGCCGCAGCAGGCGGTGTTGCTGCTGCCATTAAAGCTGCACAAGCCCTCAACTCAGGAGTAGATATTCAGGTGGAAGTGGAGAATTTTTCTGAATTAGAAGAAGCTTTAAATGCTGGCGCCAAAAGTATTCTGATTGATAACTTCACCACCGAACAGATGAAGGAAGCCGTTGCCTTTACCAAAGGACGCGCACTACTTGAGGCATCTGGTGGAATCGACTTAGATCAGATGCGTGCGATTGCTGCTACCGGCGTTGATCGCATTTCTCTTGGAAAGCTGACTAAAAACATTAAGGCAGTGGATTTTTCGATGAGAATCCAATAAGAATTCACAACGGTACAGACTGAATTCCCTTCATATCAATGATTTGAAGTAATTTAGCTGCAGCTCCACTAGGGTGCTTTCCAGACCCCGTAGATTCCCATTTCTGAACAGTCGAAACACTGACATTGAGTAAAGCGGCAAAAATAGATTGACTCATTTTGGCGCGATGAATTCGGAGATCTGTCACCTTTTTTGGTGTAAAAACTGGTGGCTTCTCTAAGCAAAGTGTCTTCATCTTCACGAGGTCATGCTTTGTTAGAAGGCCATGGTCATCCAAGGCCAAAGCCATTTCAAGCAATTCATCCAGCACTCGATTTTCTTCAGTAATTATTTTCTTACTCATTGCAATTTAACTCCTTTAACGCCCCCAAAAAGGCTAACTCTCGTAGTGTTTTTACATCTGCTTTCCCAAAAGACCTGGCAATAATTCCCGCCGCTTCTTGCTCCCTCTCCGTAAAGTCTGACCCAGGACTACTTTTCTCTCTACCAACAATAAAAATAATTGCGTATCTATTTTTCTTCGCCACTAACGTACGAATACCCCCGCTCTTACCTTGACCTGCAATAGGTACCCTTTTCTTACAAACGCCATCACCTAAGTCCGCCTCATAAATACCTCAATCAATCTCTCTTGCGGCATTACACAGTGCGCTGACCGCAATAATCTTCTTTGCCCAGCGATCAAATGTTTTTGTTTTCATGACTATTTTCATGGTCAAAATTTTAAACTATTGCACTCAGTGCTATAACATTGTAATTGACAATGGATTAGGGTTGTTTAGAACCCAATATTTGTATATACAATAATAGGAGATGGCTGCAAATCACAAACTCCGAGGTCAAAATCGATGAAGAAATTAAAAAGTACGCAGGAAGAATGGGTTGATCCAGATGATGCACCAGAGTTAGATGAACAATGGTTTAAAAAGATGCACATGTCTATGTTGGCGACACTCTAATCAAAAGAGGTGTCAGGAGACCACCCATTAAAAATACTAAAGAAATGTTAAGCCTCAGAATGGACTTCGATGTGCTGGAGAAACTACGAGCAAGCGGTAAAGGCTGGCAAACCCGCCTCAACAAATATATTAAAGATGCTGTTTTGAAAGGCGATTTGTAATTTTTTAGGTCTCAGGATTTTCTGAAGTGCCTTCAGCCTGAGGCGTCAGAATGGTTGGATAAGAAACCGCCCAAGTGCCTGGGTAATCGCGACTGTAATGCAAGCCCCTGCTCTCTCTACGCATGAGCGCTGATCTCACAATCAGCTCTGCACATTCCAGGAGGTTGCGTAACTCGATCAAGTCGCGCGTGACTTTAAAGTTGGCGTAATACTCTTGCACCTCATATCTGAGGAGCTTAATACGATGCAGTGCACGCTCTAAGCGTCGATTGGTTCTCACAATACCAACGTAGTTCCACATTAACGAACGCAGTTCATCCCAGTTATGGGCAATCACGACTTGCTCATCCGCATCCTCTACCTGACTCTCATCCCAGAGCGGCAGTTTTTGCATTAATGGTGTTTTGAGTTGAGAAATATCTTCAGCAGCAGCCTTGCTAATCACCACGCACTCTAACAATGAGTTACTGGCTAAACGATTGGCCCCATGCAAGCCAGTGTAAGCAGCCTCACCAACGGCATATAAGCCTGGCAAGTCCGTTCTTCCTTTGAGATCTGTCACCACACCGCCACAGGTGTAATGCGCTGCAGGCACGACTGGTATTGGCTCTTTAGTAATGTCTAGACCCAGAGTCATGCAACGGGCATAGATCATCGGGAAATGCTCTTTAATAAATGCTTCACCTAAATGAGTGGCATCAAGATGAACATAATCCAAGCCGTGCTTCTTCATCTCAAAGTCAATGGCTCGGGCAACAATGTCACGGGGAGCTAACTCATTGCGCTCATCGTGCTCAGGCATAAAGCGCGTGCCGTTTGGCAGTTTGAGTAAGCCGCCCTCACCCCGCATCGCTTCGGTAATCAGGAAGGTGCGATCACTCGGGTGATACAAGCACGTTGGATGAAGCTGAATAAATTCCATATTGCCGACACGACAACCCGCACGCCAAGCCATAGCAATACCATCGCCAGTAGCAGTATCAGGATTACTTGTGTAGCGATAGACCTTACCCACGCCACCAGTAGCCAATACCACTGACTTGGCTTCAATCATTTCTACACGATTGTTTTGAATATCTAAGGCATACACACCGTAGCAACGATTGGGCTTAGTGCGCTGCGTCTTGGCATCTAGATGGCGATTGGTAATGAGATCCAAAGCAATCCAATGCTCCAAGATCTGAATATTTTTATGTGCCCTAGCTTTATCCAGAAGAACCTCATGGATGGCTTTACCAGTAGCATCTGCAGCATGCGCAATACGACGGTGGCTATGACCGCCCTCACGAGTTAAATGCAAACCCATTGGCCCTGACTCATCAGCAGTAAACGGGACACCCTGCTCTACCAACCAACGAATGGCTTCGGCACTTTCTTCAGCAATATAACGTGCAGTTGATTCCACTACGAGACCTGCACCTGCATCTAAGGTATCAGCTACATGAGAATCAATACTGTCATGCTCTTTATCCACTACCCCCACAATGCCACCTTGTGCCCAAGCCGTTGCTGCTTCGCCAAGGCCACGTTTGGCCATGAGAATGACCGGCTGGGACTCGGCCATGTGAAGGGCAACAGTGAGACCCGCTAAGCCTGCGCCAATAATGAGAACAGGAAGCTCTGCTTTGCTATCAGCTTGGGGTATTGAGGGTTTTGAACTAGCCATGGAGAACTCATTCTAAGGGCAAATGAGTCAAGGCTCGAATTTCGAGCCCTATCGTAGAGGATGACTTAGCGGCAAAACCCAGCGCCCTTGTAGAATAATGCTCATAAATATAAACCAATTAATGGGGACAATTTAATGGATTTGAGCCTAAAAAGCTTTGCCGCACAATGCCATGCTATCCTCAAAAAAGATGGTGGGCCTAAGGGTCGAATTGAAGTGGCTAATCTCTTACGCCAAGTGCTACAAGATGCTGAGGCCGTCAAAAGCTATCTTGGCCCAGACACTCCCGAACGCGCAGTACTCTATGAAGATCCTGAGCTAGGTTTTTGTATCGTGGCATATCGCTATACCGGCCCCAAAACATCTGAACCACATGACCATGCACATTCTTGGGCAATCTATGGTCAAGCTAGTGGTGAGACACAAATGCATGATTACGTCTTAGTAGAAAAAGCGCATGGTGAAAAGCTCGGAATAGTACGCATGACGGACACCTATCGCCTAACACCAGGAGTTGCCCATGTTTATAACGAGGGTGATATCCACTCGCCAACGCGAGTAGAGCCAACCAGCCTCATTCGCATTGAGGGCACGAATATGGCTCATGTGACCCGAGACCGATTTACTTTAATTGAATAATGCATCGCGATGCAATATATCGACGCTAAGACCTTAAAACAATGGCTGCATAGCACTCAAGAGCTGGCAGTTCTCGATGTTCGTGAGCACGGTCAATACGGCGAATCCCATTTATTTCTAGCTACGTCCTTACCTTTTAGTCGGCTCGAGGGTGAGATCACTCGCTTAGTTCCCCGCAAAGATGTCAAGGTTGTTTTATACGATGATGATGGGAAAGGTATTTGCCAACAAGCTGCTAAAGCTTTAGATGCAATAGCTTACAGCAATCTCTTTATATTGGATGGCGGCACAAAAGGATGGTCTGATGCCGGCTTTACCTTATTTGCGGGTGTAAACCTGCCGTCGAAAACCTTTGGTGAATTAATCGAGCATCATTTTCAGACGCCGCGTATTACAGCCACAGCATTAATGAAAAAAATTCAATCTTCTGAGGATGTCATCATCTTAGATGGCAGACCTCAAAGTGAGTTTAAGAAGATGAGTATTCCAGGGGCATCATGCTGTCCTAATGGTGAACTAAGCTATCGCATTCAAAGCATAGTCAGCAATTCAAACACCCCTATTGTGATAAATTGCGCAGGCCGAACACGGAGCATCATTGGTGCGCAAACCTTAATTAATCTAGGCATTCGTAATCCTGTATTTGCCCTGGAAAATGGCACCCAAGACTGGTACCTAGAAGACTTTCCGCTTGAACGCGGCAAATCCCACCCTTACCCACAAGCAAAGGTTGATGATCAGTGGTTAGTCAATATCGCCGCATTGGCAAACCGCTTCCAAGTTCCCATCATTAGCGATGCTCAATTTAATGAATGGGCAACAGAAATGGATCGGTCACTCTATCTATGTGATGTGCGTACTGCGGAAGAATTCAAACAAAAATCTCTGCCAGGAGCGCAGCACACACCAGGCGGCCAATTGATTCAAGCAACCGATCAGTTTATCGGGGTGCGCAATGCCAGAATAGTCTTATATGACTCAGATGGGACACGAGCAATTACCGTAGCTAGCTGGCTTAAACAAATGGGGCATGATGTATCTGTTTTAAAGGATGGAATTCAAAGCAAGGTGTCCCTACCGCAAATTGTTGGCGCCAACCTCACGGGTACTCACATACTGACCGACTCCGAATTAGTCAGCGCACATGCGCAAGGCGATGCTCTTTTTCTAGATCTACGATCAAGCATGCAATATCGTAAAGGGCATATTGCAGGGGCAGTTTGGACAATTCGACCTCACCTTCTGAAATCCATCCAAGATCATAAAGGCCCCATTGTGTGTATTGCTGAAGATCGCATCGTTGCGCAAGGTGCTTATGCTCAACTAGCCACTAGCGGACAAAATCCTCAAATCTATTTGTGCAAAAACAATCTCTTCCCCGAGTCTTTAGATATCGTCTCTACCCCAACAGTGCCAGCAGATTCTGAGTGCATTGATTACCTATTCTTTGTACACGACCGCCATGATGGCAACAAGGAGGCAGCAAGGCGATACCTAGAATGGGAAACTGGCTTGGTGGCGCAACTAGATGAACAAGAAAAAAATATGTTTTTGATTGGTTAATCGTCATTAACAAAGTAAAAAGTCCCGCATTGCGGGACTTTTTTTGAGTCTAAGCTAAGCAGCTAAGACAGCTCCTTACCCATAATTAAATTCGGTAGATAAGTGGAGATTGATGGAACGTAGGTAATCACAATCAAGAATAAGAACAATACTCCTAACCAAGGCATTGCAGCGCGCACCACCTTCGTTAGAGGCATACCCGTAATTCCCGAAGTTACGAACAAGTTCAGTCCAACTGATGGCGTGATCATTCCAATCTCCATATTCACCACCATGATGATGCCTAAGTGAATTGGATCAATGCCAAGCTGAGTAGCTATATAGAAGAACAAGGGGCCTAAAATCAAAATGATGGCCGTTGGCTCCATAAAGTTACCTGCAATCAAGAGAATGATATTCATCGCAATCAAGAAAGCCCAGGGTGGCATGCCATAAGCCAAAATCTGCTCTGCCATAATTTGCGGAATTCGCTCGGTCGTCAATACATGGGCAAACAACATAGCATTGGCGATGATAAACATCAGCATCACTGTTGTTTTCGAAGCATCCTTAAACACCTCTGGAATATTCTTCCATTTGATGTCTCGGTATATAAATACCGATACCAGCAAAGCGTATAAAGCCGCAACTGCTGCTTCTGTTGGGGTAAAGACGCCACCATAAATGCCGCTCATGATGATAACTAGCAATAAGAAACCCCAAATAGCGTCCTTACCAGACTCAAAAAACTCCTTCGCAGAAGCCTTTTGTGCAGCAGGAATATTCATAACTCGAGCACTAATGTAAATTGCCACCATTAACGCAACTGCCAATAGAACCGCCGGGATGACACCAGCAATAAAGATGCGGCCCACTGACAACTCTATCACGGAATAATACACGACCATCACAATCGAGGGGCGGCATCAAAATACCAAGTGTTCCAGCATTACATAAAATCCCCGCAGCGTAATCTTTTCCGTAACCCGCTTTGACCATGCCAGCAATCATGATCGAACCAATTGCCACTACAGTGGCCGGCGAAGATCCAGAAACAGCCGCGAAGAATGTACACGCCAAAACGGCTGCAATTGCCAAACCCCCACGGATATGGCCAACGCAAGCAATCGCAAAACGGATTAAACGCTTTGCTACCCCACCTGTCGACATTAAGGCGCCGCCTAAAATAAAGTAAGGTATGGCCATCAAGGTGTAATGCTCAGACGTCTCAAAGAGCTTGAGTGCTAAGGAGGCCAAGAATCTTGGCCAAACATAATAATGGTCAGCAAGCTCGATAAGCCCAATGCAATCGCGATAGGTACCCCCAAGAACATCAAGGCAAATAACAAGATAACCAATATAGCCGCGCTCATGATGCAGCCTCCCCATCAGCCTTGAAATTTTTCAAAGCATCAGCGGCTTCATCAGCCAGTCCAAAGTTATATTGCTCACGCTTAATGAGTTTGAACAAAATCTCTACAAAACGAATCAAAATAAAGAGATAGCCTATGGGAAGCGCCATCCGAGGAACCCATTGAGGCAGCCATTCAATATCTTGACAAACAATACCGATATCGAACATTTTATGAACATAGATGCTTGCACCATAGAGAACAATGCCGGAATACAAAATGCAAGCTAAGGTAGCAATAATCGCCACAATCCGCTTTTTTTCTTGAGGCAAGTTCTTCACGATGATGTCAACACCAATATGCGAGCCAATCCGAATTCCCCAAGCTGCCCCAAGGAAAATCACCCAAGCAAACAAAAAAGTATTGAGTTCAAAGACCCAGTCGATACTTTGAGTGAGGACGTAACGAAAAAATACGTTGATACAAGTTAAGGTCGTCATCAACGCCAGCAGAATCGAGATGAGATATGCCTCAAAGTTATTGAATAGATTTTTCATAGAAAAAGGGGCAACTCAATGTCCCTCCATATTTCTTCAGATTAGAGAACTGCTTAATTGCTAGCTGCAGCTGCAGCTTTAATTAAACCAGCACCAATCTGAGGCTCAAATTGCTTCCACACTGGCTGCATTTTTGCCTTCCAAAGGCCCCAATTGCTCTTTATTCAAGGCTACAACCTTGGCTTTATTAGCGGCAACAATTTTGGATCTAGCTTCCATGTTTTTGATAGAAGCCAAAGCATTTCCGTAGGTGGTAGCCTCACTCATTGCAGAATTTAGGCCATCACGAACATTGGGTTGCAACTTATTCCAGAAAGCAGGATTCACAACAACCATATAGTCAACCACACCATGATTGGTTTCCAAAATCGTGTTTTGAGCTTCGTAAAACTTCTTAGAATAAATGTTAGACCAAGCATTTTGCTGGCCATCTACTACACCAGTTTGCAATGCTTGATAAACCTCAGAGAAGGCCATTTTTTGAGGGCTTGCTCCAAGTGCTTTGATTTCAGCTTCCAAGGCAGCGGATGGCTGAATGCGGAACTTGAGACCCTTAACAGAGTCTGGCAACAAAATAGGTTTGTTAGCAGACAACTGTTTCATACCATTGTGCCAATAAGCCAAACCAAGAATCCCTTTTTTCTCCATAGACTTCAGCAAAGCCTGGCCGTCTGCGCTAGACTGGAAACGATCCACTGCTTCAGGATCCTTAAAGATGAAAGGCAAATCAAACACCTGAACCTGTTTGCTAAAGCGGTCAAATTTAGACAAAGAAGGTGCAATGATTTGTACGTCACCCAATAACAGGGCTTCCATTTCTTTGCCGTCGCTAAATAGTTGTGAATTTGGGAACACTTCAATTTTGACTAAATCGGGTAATTTCTTCTCAGCAAGCTCTTTGAATTTCAAAGCAGCCTGACCTTTTGGCGTATTTTCAGCGACCACATGACTGAATTTAATGGTAACGGGATCAGCCGCATAAACATTGGCAGCCAATACTGCTGACGCAAATAGCGGTACAAGAATCTTTAACATGCACTATCTTCATATTTTTAATAGTTGTTGTAGTTTAGTCATTTCATCAGCGATTGCAATAGCTACAATCCCTTATATAAACTTATTTCCCCTCATTTTTTTCAATTTTTTATCATGCACTGCAGCATCACCAATAATGGGCATGATCAATTTGGCATTAAGAAATAAAAAAGGCTCCATCAATCGGAACCTTTTTTACACAGGCAAGAGGTTATTAAGAGGTAGCACTCCCCAATTGCCTTGAGGAATCATTGGTACCGTACCCCATGAACACTGAAGCTTGGCCGCCTTTGGTAAGTTTCACTGCGCAGTACTTAAACTCCGGAATCTTGCCAAATGGATCTAATGCAGGATTAGTAATCAGATTGGCGGCTGCCTCAAAGTAAGCAAATGGAATAAAGATCACGCCACGAGGTGTGCCGTCATCCCTACACACATGAATACCTACCTCACCACGGCGAGACTGAACGGTAATGACATCACCAGCAGAAACGCCTAGCTGAGTCATATCTTCGCCATTCATAGAGATGGTAGCCATAGGCTCAATCGCATCTAGTGCGGTTGCACGGCGCGTCATACTGCCGGTATGCCAATGCTCTAACTGACGACCAGTAATCAGCACAAATGGATACTCCGCATCTGGGCGCTCATTCGCAGGAATGATATCGGCAGGAACCAACTTTACCTTACCATCAGGTGTTGCAAACTGATCATCAAACACAATCGGGCGACCTGGATCCTCAGCAGATAAGCATGGGTAGGTCACGCTGGATTCTTTTTCCAGGCGCTCCCAAGTAATGCCGTTAATAGCTGCATGCATGGCTTGACGCATCTCGTCATAGACCGCTGCAACACCATCATCTGGACCCTGGTAATTCCAATTGAGACCCATGCGTTTAGCAATCTCTTGAATGATCCATAAATCAGGCTTCGCATCACCCGGTGGATTAATTGCCTTCTTACCCATTTGCACCATACGGTCGGTATTGCTTGCAGTACCAACCTTCTCTGGCCATGCGCTTGCAGGCAATACTACGTCCGCCAGCAATGCTGTCTCAGTCATAAAGATGTCCTGTACAACTAAGAGATCTAATGAAGCTAAAGCATGGCGGGCATGATTCAAATCAGGATCACTCATCGCAGGGTTCTCACCCTCAATATACATGCCGCGAATCTTGTCGGGGTCACTATCCGGAGCAGTGATCTTATGCATGATCTCTACAACGGTGTAACCTGGCTTCTTATCTAACGGCGTATCCCAGAACTTCTCAAACCAAGCATGCGCTTCTGAGTTATCTACGCGCTGGTAATTCGGGAACATCATCGGAATCAAACCAACATCACTAGCACCTTGGACATTGTTCTGACCGCGCAATGGATGCAAACCAGAACCAGGCTTACCTATTTGACCTGTGATGCTGACTAATGCAATTAAGCAACGGGCATTATCAGCTCCATGAACGTGTTGGCTTACACCCATGCCCCACAAAATCATTGCAGACTTAGTTGTAGCGAACTCGCGTGCTACTTCACGCAAGGTCTCCGCAGGAATACCGCAGATTGGTGCCATTGCTTCTGGGCTATAGCCCTTGATATTTTCTTTGAGAGCCTCAAAGTTATTCGCGCGATTGGCAATAAATTCCTTATCAGCAAGGCCTTCCTCAATGACCGTGTAAATCATGGCATTGAGCATGGCAACATCAGTATCTGGCTTGAATTGCATCGTGCGCCAGGCATACTTAGCAATATCGGTCTTGCGTGGATCGCACAACACAATCTTCGCGCCACGCTTAGCAGCGTTCTTGAACCAGGTGGCAGCTACCGGGTGATTGGCGGTTGGATTAGAGCCAATCAACATAATCAAACTAGAGTGCTCTACATCATTCACTTGATTGCTAACAGCACCAGAACCCACACCTTCTAATAGCGCAGCAACGGATGAGGCGTGACATAGACGGGTGCAGTGGTCCACGTTATTGCTACCAAAACCAGTACGTACCAGCTTCTGGAACAAATACGCTTCCTCATTGCTGCCTTTAGCAGAGCCAAAGCCAGCCAATACCTTATTGCCGTATTGATCTTTAAGCTTCTTGAGGCCACCACCGGCAACTTCCAAAGCCTCTTCCCAAGTTGCTTCACGGAAGATGTTTGACCAATCTTGATTGCCTTCAAGCAAGGTTTCATCTTTAGCAACGCCAGCCTTACGAATCAGCGGCTTAGTTAAGCGCTGAGGATTATGGATGTAGTCCATACCAAAGCGACCTTTAACATAAAGACGATTGTGGTTGGCTGGGCCGTTACAACCTTCAACGCTAACGATCTTTTCATCTTTAACGTTGTAAGTAATCTGGCAACCTACGCCGCAGAAAGGACATACTGAATCCACTTTGCGATCTACTGTTTGGGAGCCGATTAAACCCTTAGGCATTAATGCGCCTGTTGGGCAAGCCTGCACACACTCTCCACAGGCAACGCAAGTACTATCGCCCATTGGGTCATTCAGATCAAATACGATCTCACTATGCGCACCACGCATTGCATAGCCGATCACATCATTCACCTGCTCTTCGCGGCAAGCACGCACGCAACGGTTACATTGAATGCACGCATCTAAATTCACCGCCATCGCTGGGTGAGATACGTCATTGCTCACTTTTTCACGGCGCAATGCCTTGAGCTCAGGGCGCACCGTAACATCCATACGAGCAGCCCAAGTACTGAGCTCACCATGTTGATTTTTTTACTCCTCTTCCTTGCTATCTCCAACCCACTTGAATCCCTCATCAGGCATATCGGATAAGAGCATTTCCAGCACGAGCTTTTGACTCTTCAATGCACGCTCGCTATTGGCTTTGACATCCATTCCTGGAGTGGCACTTCGGCAGCAACTTGGCGCTAAAGTACGCTCACCATTAATCTCCACAACACAGGCGCGGCAGTTACCGTCAGGACGATAGCCATCTTTGAAGTACAGATGTGGAATATCAATGCCATGGCGTTTAGCCGCCTTGAGAAGGGTCTCACCTTCGTACGAAATGATGGTTTGACCATCTAGCTTGAACTCTACGGTTTGCAACTCAAGTTCTTTAGGATTTACTGGTGCGTTCATATTTGTCTCGTTTTTCCCTTAGTGATTTGTTGCTGATTAAGCAACTTCTTGCGGGAAATATTTAGCAATACAGCGAATGGGGTTTGGTGCAGCTTGGCCTAGACCGCAGATGGAGGCATCGACCATCACAGTTGCTAAGTCTTCTAAAGTTTCTTTATCCCAAGACTTGGACTGCATGAGCTTGGCAGCTTTACTCGTACCCACACGACATGGTGTGCACTGACCACAACTTTCATGCTCAAAGAAATGCATGACGTTGAGCGCCATATCGCGCGCTTTGTCTTTGTCACCAAACACCATCACCGCAGCCGAACCAATAAAGCATCCATAAGGTTGCAAAGTGTCAAAGTCAAGCGGGATGTCATTCATGGTTGCTGGCAAGATACCGCCTGATGCGCCACCTGGTAGATAGCCATAGAAGGTGTGGCCATCCTGCATGCCACCACAGTACTCATCAATCAATTCCTGAATAGTGATGCCAGCAGGAGCAAGCTTCACGCCAGGGTTCTTGACTCGGCCGCTGACGCTATAGCTACGCAAGCCTTTGCGATCATGGCGACCAAAAGAGCTAAACCACTCTGGGCCACGCTGAACAATATCGCGTACCCAGTAGAGAGTTTCAAAGTTGTGCTCCAGTGTTGGACGACCAAACAATCCAACTTGAGCAATGTATGGGGGACGCATACGAGGTTCGCCACGCTTACCTTCAATGCTTTCAATCATGGCAGATTCTTCACCGCAAATGTAAGCACCAGCACCACGACGCAACTCGATCAATGGCAACTTAAATGGGGGGTTAGCCTTAAGCTTAGCCAACTCTGCTTCGAGTAATTTACGGCAACCGTGATACTCATCACGCAAATAAATATAGCAAGTATCAATGCCCACTACATTGGCTGCAATCAGTAAACCTTCCAAGAAACGATGTGGGTCATGCTCTAAGTAAGTACGGTCTTTAAATGTACCTGGCTCACCTTCATCAATATTTACCGCCATCAACTTAGGCGCAGCTTGATCCTTCACAATCCGCCACTTACGCCCCGCCGGAAAACCTGCACCACCAAGACCTCGAAGACCAGAGTTTTCCATGGCCTTAATGATGCTCTCAGCATCTTTTTTGTTGTCAATAATTTCTTTGGCTAAAGCATATCCACCTTGCGCGCGATAAGACTCATAGCCAACATAATCTGGGGAGACTGCCTGATTTTCACCTTGAGGAGATACGCCTTTTTCAGCCAAAGCTGCTGGATCAAAGTTGGCGCTGTCCTTAGCCATTGGCTGGGTCGTCAGATTATTTTTGACGGCAGCACTTACTTTATCGGTGGCCGCAAACAATACTGGGTACTGGTGCACTACCGCTACAGGCGCCTACTCACAACGGCCTACACATGGGGCTGCAACTACTTTGACTTTAGGATTACCCAAAATTGTTGGTAACTTTGCCAATAGGTTTTGTGCGCCAGCTAATTCACAAGCAATGCCATCACACACGCGTACCGTGATGTCAGCAACGGGATCATTGCCACGCACCACTTCAAAGTGATGATAGAAAGTAGCAACTTCGTAGACTTCAGCCATCGGCAAATTCATTTCTTTTGCCAGGGCAACTAAATGACGGTCATGCAAAGCACGATATTCATCATTGAGCTTATGTAAATTTTCTATTAATAAATCACGGCGATGAGGTGCATCACCAATCAACTGACGAACTTCTGCTAGAGACACATCGTCTGCTTGACGGCCTTTGAGCTTGCTTTTGCGACGAATGGTTTCCCTTAAATCATCCGCAGTTGCGATAGCAACAGCCTTGATTTCTCCAGAGGGTTTTGGGTGATTCATAGTTTTAGTCTCTAATTTCTTGTCGCAATAATGATGCTGTTTTTATGTACATAAAGCCTGGCTCGAGAACACCTGAAATAACGAGCAATGATTTGCCGCGCTATATATAGGAAATTCCCAAAATCACGAATGATTTTGGGTTATTTCTACACTCAAGTCCTTGACGGAGCTCAAGCGAATATATTCAGGGTAAACTCTAGGTTAAATAGCTGATGGGGACGGCTGCTCGCCAGGTGGAAGTGAGTAGTCCGACTTGCGCTCATAAACACGCGCCTTAAAGCACTCGTTGTATCCCTTGCTACCAATTTGCCAGCCTATCGAAGTACAGTCATCTTGGGCTGCAGACTCAATGGAGCCCCACATCCAACCAGAGTAATGGCAGCAAAAGAGACAAGAATAACTAAGGGGCGCAATGTAGGTAAATTCATACCTCAAGTCTACTTGATTCTGACTTCTACTTCGAGAGGAACGCCCTCCTTAGCTGCGCTAACGGTTTTGACCTCACCCAAACTAATCCGATCATTTAGCCCTGGGTTAGTTTTCACCATCAAGCTTTGCGCTAGCTTAGCCCGATTTTTAGCCAGACTCTTCATATCTTCCTCTGTCACGGGAATGCCGGCAATCAGCTCCGCATGTAATTGCTCATTGCGCTCCACCCCATCTGGTAGGGCAATTAAACGTTGGCCCAGTTTGATTCTGCCAACGTATTGAGCATAGGCTGACTTCAGCCCAGATTGCACCTTGGGATCAGAAAAATCAGGCGTGGGAATGGGATCATTCGGAGAGATATTGATTCCAGCCGCCTTCAGAATAGCCAAATCTGCAGTGGCCCGCGCTAAGGCAGTTTTGTCTACATTGGGGTCATAAGTACCTACCAGTTCCAATGTAGCATGGGGCTTCTGAACTAAAAAGTCGCCAAATTTTTCCAGGCGATCCTGATCTGGAGGCAAATACACAGCCTCGCCCAAGACCGCATTCACACCTTCATTAGCCCCCATTCCGAGGAGCGCGCCTAAAGCTCTAAATGGTGCAGTGGCGACATTAGTTAAGACATTGCTGATTGCCTGCCACACTAGACCGCCTGCACTGAACTCAGGTGAGTCCACATTGCCAACAATATTAATGGTGACATCAATCGTATCGTCAGAATCTTCTAAAAGTGTAATTGCTAAACCCAGTGGTAATTTTTTACCCCGAAAATCAGCCACCTCTTCGCCAAGCCCAATCTTCTTAATGATGATTTGATTGCTTCCCTTTAGATCTCCATCCTTAGCGCTGTAATGCAAATTCAAATTGATCCGACCGCTTGCGATTTGGTATCCGGCAAAAGTCATTACTGCTGGATTAAAGGCGTTGAGTGGCACATTTTTGAAGTTCAGTGTCACATCGTTATTACGACGCGGGTCATCAAATGAAATTTGACCCTTACCCCGAATCGATCCAGATCTGGCCAACATACCATCTAAGGTCATGGTTGATGAATGGCCTGGGAGATTGTTGACATTTGTGAGCCTGGCATTAAATTTTCTAAGATTGACCTTGAAGTTTGGCTTCATCGCTAAGTCGGAAAACTGCACCTCGCCATCACGCAAGCGCAATGATTTGATATCCAAGGCAAACGACTGCTTTTCTTTTGACTCCACAACAGATGGATCAAGCTTCAGATCACTCTCCTGTTTAGAAAATAAACGTCTGAAATTAGAGAAGCCTTTTTCATCAATTTCAAACTGGAGCACTGGTTGAGAAACCGATAATTCCTCAATACTCAGACTTGCACCAGATCTTTTTGAGCTCTGATAAACAAATCGACTCACATCACCAGAATTCCACTTCATGAGTGATTGCTTTTGTCCTTGCTCAAGTAAATCCAAGCCCAGCAAGTGCAAATCTCCCGAGATAGCAAGCGCATCATCTTTCAGGCTGACATCCATAACAGACTGAATAGCTCCGCCCTGAGTCAATAGCTCTTTATTGACCGGAAGCAATGTAACAAAAGGTGCAATTGAAATATTGTTGATCTGAACCCTGCCTACGATTGATTTATCCGCTTTGAAATCCCAATGAGAGCTGATGCGCCCATCATCAACCTCCAGGTCAATCTGTGCGCCCAGCGTATCTGGCGCTGGATTATCTAATGCGCCCTTTATGGCCACATGTTTAAGGGCAATCTTTTTATTCAAGCCTGGCAAAGTGAAACTCAGTGCACCTAGATTGAGACCATACTGGCCACGCACACCATTTACATCGCCCCGCTTATCGTAGTTCGCAATATCACGCAGCTCGATAGAAAGCGACTTAAATCGCTCGCGCAAATTGGTATGAGGATCGGACACCTCAAAAGAACCGTTTGAGACCTTGAATTCATCAACTGAAATTTTGATGTCCTTCTTGGGCGCAGTTGAATCCACTGGAGGTAAATTACGTGTAATCGCGGCTATCAACTCCTGCCAATTCCATGGCCCTGCCGCACCTTTAGAGGCTGTCTTTTCGAGCTTAATGCTGAGCCCATCCAACAAGATCTCATCGAATCCCAATTCCCCAATAATGACGTGAGACCACTTCAGCATTACTACCGATTTCTTTAAGTCAAGCAATTGTCCTTGTTGCTTATTGACCAATCGCAAACCATCAATCTCCATACGCAATCGCAAGGAAGAGATGCTGAGGTCCCTATAGGTGATTTGATAGCCAATCTTATTACCATAAGTCTCTACTGCACTCTTGATGGCGCTAGGAACCCAAAGATGTGCTGCACACCAGAACAAAAAAGTGAGCGCAAGTAAGCCCCCGGTAATTCGTAGTAACCAGGTTCGCATGATTGAAAGATTGAAAGAAATCATTGTTAGAGTAATTTGAATCTTGAATGAAAGTATCAGAGTCTATTTAGACTGCTGGAGGAAATCCTACCTTTTGCTGCCAACCATTATTAAATGCATGAATGATTGGCTTTTCATAGACACCCGCCCTTGTAAATGGCTCATCCGCTAACCAAGCCTCAACATCCGCCTTGCTTGGAAAATCCATCACTAGCAAACTACCCACTGTGCTCTTGCCATCCTCAGATGTCAGGGGGCCAGCAAAGGCCATCCTGTCTGCGAGCTTACCCAAATAAGCGCGATGTTCTGGTCGCACCTGAATACGAAGCTCTGCGGTGCCGGGCCGATCCATTAAAAGGATTGCAAAGATCATGTTTTCTCCCAAAGAGTTCCTAAACAGCAATCTTACGGCAAGCGGAAAAAGAAAAACCGCCCGAAGGCGGTTTCTCACTTGAAGCAGTTAAAACGAATTAAGCAGCTTTACGGCTTTTTGCAGCTGGCTTAGCTACAGCGTATTGGCCTTGAATGTTAGCCAATGCAGCGTCAACACTTTTCTCAAAGTTTGCTAAAGCGTCAGTTGCTGAAGCGCGAACTTGGTCAAACTGTTGGAGTGAAGTTTCGAATGCAGTTTTGAATGCAGATACAAATGCCTCAGAACCAGCAGGAGCTGTCTTAGTAGCTTCTTTAACAAACTTAACCATGTCAGCACGTGCGTCATCAATAGAAGCCTCAACTACTTGAGCAACTTCTTTGTTACCGTTACGTACAACTTTGTTTACCTTAGCTTGGTAAGCAGCAGTGTACTTAGCAGCTTCTTGAGCAGTTTCTGGCTGAGCCAATTTTGCCAACTGTTGTGCATCTTTAACTGCCAACAATTGTGCGCTTGCATCTTGAGCAACTACTAAAGCATCTTTAGCGGCAGCTTGGTTGATTTCAGCTAATTCTTTTGCACTTTCAACAGCTACTTGAGCCAAGTACTTAGCGTTTTCAACAGCTTTAGCTTGAGCTTGTGAGATTTGGTTGTTTAATTGATTCTGGAACATGATGTTTTCCTTAATAAATAAATGGGTTAAATTTGTTGCGATGCAACAATTATTTGCGGCAACGCAACAAAACGATCAAAAACACCATTTTTTGATTAAAAACAGCGGGTTGAGGGACTAAATAAATTGCTTCCTGAGGCCGATTTTGAAAAAAATCAGGCAAAAACAATGAAAAAACCACCCGAAGGTGGTTTCAAACTACTGGCGGAAGAGGCGTCAAATCACCACTATGTAGGCTTTAGACGGTTATGCGTAGGAATATGGGCAGATGGATGCCCAAAACCACCTTATTTTCCAAAGATAACTTACATCACTTAAGTGTTGTAAGTGCATCACCATCTCTAAATCCCTACATTGGTCACTAGCCCCATCCAGCTTGTTCCAAGCATTTGTGGTGGGAACAACTGTGGGGTATAGAAAGGAAACAAAATGCCAACAAACCTAGATTACCGTACCGCCCTGAACCTAAAAAAGCATGGTCGCTATACCGATTCGGTTACAAGAGGGCTGCAATTACTTTATAAGCCATCCGGAACGAAATATTGGCTTTTGAGATTCGCCTTCAATGGCAAGCGTCATGAACTTGGAATTGGCCCATTCCCTGGCCTTTTACCTAAAGAGGCTCGAGAAATTGCTCAAGAAGCAAGAACCTTGATAGCCAAAGGCGAAAATCCGCTAACAAGTAGACTTGCTCAAAAAGCCCAGCGTAAGGCTCTTGAAAGCAAAAAAGTAACCTTTAAAGACTTTGCTCTTACATGCATTGAAGACAAGCAATCCGAGTGGTCAAGCGATAAGCACGCAGCACAATGGACCTACTCGCTAGAAAAGTTTGCGTATCCAGTTATTGGTGATATGGCACTCGATGAAATTGATACAGACGACATTTTGAAGATATTGACCTCAATATGAAAATCCAAGACTGAAACAGCATCTAGACTGTGTGGTCGATTGGAATGGATTCTAGCTGCCGCCTGTACAAGAAAACTTCGAGATGGTATGAATCCTGCCCCCTGGCGTGGCCATCTACAAACAATCTTGCCAGCACCAAAAAGGATGATGGAAGTTCGGCATCACTCTGCACTAGCCTACCGGGCCTTGCCTGAATTTTTAATACGCTTACGCAATACAGATGGTGTTGTAGCACTTGCACTTGAATTTGCCATCCTTAATGCGTCAAGAACTGGTGAAGTGCTAGGCGGCCTTCGGTCGGAAGTTGATGATGGCATCTGGACTATTTCAGCAAGTCGCATGAAGGCACGCAAAGAGCATCGAGTGCCGCTTACAAGTCGCTCATCGGAAATTTTAGCAATTGCAAAAGTTATGGATGAAGGCAGCCAGTATCTATTTTCAAGAAACGGTAAGCCCCTAAGCAATATGGCAATGCCAAAGCTATTAAGACGGCTTAATCAAAATATTACTGTTCATGGCTTTCGCTCTACATTTAGGGACTGGGTATCTGAAGAAACCGAGCACTCCCCTGAAGTTGCTGAAATGGCTCTGGCACACACCATCAAAAATAAGGTTGAAGCAGCATATCGCAGGAAGGACCTTTTAGACCGTAGACGCATCCTCATGCATGATTGGCTCGACTTCTGCAACTCCCAGCAGTTTAATAATGTAACAACCCTATTAGCTGCATAAGATAGTTTTAGAAAGGAGCGGACGATGTCTGGACGGCAATTCAAAGACGGCAAGCCGCATACGCCTAAACCGAAAAATCCAAAACGACAAACTCTTGAGCAATCAGTTTTGGCAAAAAAGTATGCTCTGCTCCTGATGAAATATAACTTGTCACAAGAAAATATTGCTGACGATTTTCTGAATGAAGTTGCAAGAAACAAAAAAATTATCGAACGTGCAATTAATTTGGCCGACTTGCAACCTTTCGAAATGTTGATGAAATTAGCCGCCACAGAGTTACACCTTGAAACCGCCCTATTTTTGTACGATGAAACTTATAAACAAAAGCAATTCCTAGAAGCCTCCTACAACAGGACTTTGGAAAAAAGAGTAAGTAATGCTGCTAGCAAATCCGCTGGAAGAGCCAAAATGAATCAAAAGCATGTTTTGATTAAGCGTACTGCAGTACAGGTGCTTGAAAGCATACAGGATAAGGACTTCGAGTTATTCGGTAAAAAGATGCGTGCGAAATTTCCGGATACAAAACTATCACCAAGCACCTTAAGGGGATACTTTTTTAGAAATCACAGGCCTGAAGTCTACGGTAAAAAAAACTCACAACACATAAGTGATACGAATGAAAAAATGACCCATGTTTAATACGATTCAGTTGTACTCAACTAATCATTAAGGGGTTCAAATGGATGTAAATATAAAACTGCTTCGCATAGCAGATGTTTCAAAAAAACAACGCTTGCAAAAAGCACTATTTGGTTAAAAATTTCGCAGAGTAACTTTCCACGACCAACCAAACTTTCATCAGCAGTCAATGTATAGAAAGAATCGGAGATTGATGCTTGGATTGAAAGTAGATTTTCAGACATTAATCAGTAATCTCTAATGGCTCGAGATAAGACACAAAGAGCTGCAAAGGGTGGCGGACGAGATGGCGGTGGTTTTGCTGCAATGCCGTGGTCTGTACTTGATTGCAACGCATATAAGGGTCTATCGCACCCCGCTCGTTCATTGCTAATGGAATTTGCTAGGCAGTATGTAAGAGACAACAATGGTCGACTGCTTGCATCAACTAGATTTCTAAAGACTCGTGGCTGGAACAGTGCAGATGTCATTCACAGGGCAAAACTTGAATTAGTGGAAGCTGGTCTTATTTATGAAACCGTTAAAGGTCATCGCCCAAATAAGGCTAGCTGGTATGCAATCACATGGCAGAACCTAGATAAAGACAGTCGCTACGATGCTGGAGCATGGGAGGGATGGAAGCATGCACGAAGTGGGTACAAAAATACTGCTCTTATTCCGCCTAACGGCATAAAGGGACAGCCCATTGGACCTGCTAACGGAATAAAAGCATTACCTCCTACTCCTTTAGGCGGAACTATCAAGCCCAATAATTACTACTTGCCTATTCCTTTAGACGGAAACCATCTAGAACTACCATCTACATTAAGAAATTGATAATTCAAATGACAGAACATCGCATAGAACATCTGCCTATAAATCAAGTCAGAACTTAAGTTCTTGATAATCTTACCCCTCGTATCAATTTAGCAACATCCGAAGATATTAGGCGGGAGATGGCTAAAGTTTATCGAGAAACACGGTGCAACAAAATATTGCCCAGCAACGGTACAAAACTTGTCTATATGCTGATTAATATCCTCAAGGCTGAAGTCACCGAAATTGAGAAACGTCTTACAGACCTCGAGTTAGCCAATTTAGAGGGCAGTAAATGACGCTTAAAGCTCGCTTACAAACGTTAACCAATGGGCTAAAGTCTGAAGAGGTGAAAATTTACTATATGGGTTGGGCGGACTGCACTTGGTCCGAATCAGAGGGCCTGTTTAGACAAGACGGTGAATCTAAAGAAGACTTCTGTAGCAGAGTTTACCAAGCCACTAAAAAACAGTTTCTTTGGTTTGAATAATTTTGAGAACCAGGTAAATAGAGTAACTTAARATGGAAAATTAACGAAATATCTTAAATTTATTATCAATTTTATTTAACAGTTCAATAGACATCTCAGGGGTCAAATGAACTCTATCCATCGTTGTAAATATCATTTGATTATCGACAAAAATTTTGCACCCAGAATCTATGCACATAAAGTCGATTGGGGAAATATATTCAACCCTCATCTGCCTAGAAAAATCCCTTAGTTCCGCATCTATTGGATAAAATTTTTCTCCAGCAAGCCCAAAATTCATGTAATCAGGCAAAGAAAAATCAAGGCTGAAGCGTTTCCTTAGAAAATAGATATAAGTATTTTGAGCAAGACTACCATTCCATTGTGGAACTGGGCCAAGTAAAATAATTTTGGGAAATCAGTATGCTCCAAAAAACAAGTGTGGTATCGCCAAATATAAGGCGCTGGAGTTCGGATAAACTCATCGCTACCGAGAGCAGCAATTTTCAATTGCATTGGAATTCTCTCCGGAATGCCTTGTAAATAAACAACATAATACCCAGCACACCCAACGCCAAGCATGATTAAAACAAGGATGCCGACAGCGGAAAACTTTTTCCCTATTTGCCCAAATCGTATTGGACGCTCTATAGCGAGGTAGGTAAGCCAAGCTAGCAAAATTGATAAGGCAACTGCCAAGATGCGGATGGTCATAGTGGGAACCCCACCCCCTACTATTCGAGCAAATGACAGTAGCGGCCAGTGCCACAGGTAAAGTGGATAGCTAATTAATCCAATTCCAACAAAAACTCTATTTGAGTGTGATTAATCCACGCCTTAGGGCCAGCCATCAGCAACAATATAGTTCCCACAACTGGCACTAAAGCCCATTTGCCGGGGTAAATAAGGTCTTTGTTAATTCGCCAAAACCCATAAGCTAGTGATAGCAGGCCTATACAAATGCAAGTAGGTTCGCTAGGGTCTGAGCATTGGCATCCCGCTTATTTTTGTACAGCAAAATACAAAGGTATTGGTTTACTCTCTTGGCAAGGTTAGCGAAAAAACTTTGCTGATAAAGAGTGCCGCAAGCTAATAGACTGCCGCCAAGTAATTCCCAAAAACGGGTTTGAGGGGAATAAAAGGTAGCTACTTGGTCTTTACTAACACCCTTCAGATTGAGAACAAATGAGGCAATAGCGACTAAAACGGTAATGGTCAATAGATTAAAGTTTCACTTCCAAGCAAGCCACAGCAATAATGGCCAAACGATATAAAACTGCTCTTCAATGCCTAGGCTCCATAAGTGCAAGAGTGGCTTAATGTCTGCAGCATTATCAAAGTAGCCTGACTCGCTCCATAGCATTAGGTTAGATACAAAACCTGCCCCAGCAGTCATGTGTTTACCCAGCTGCTTGTATTCCACCGGCAAGCAAAGCAAACCAACCAAATGCAAAACAAGTAATTAGAACCAAAATGAGTGCTGGGAAAATACGCTTTATTCTGCGGGCGTAAAATTCCGAGAAGCTAAACACCCCTTTATCCAGGCTCTCAAAAATAATCGTGGATATTAAATAACCCGAGATGACAAAAAATACGTCAACACCAATAAGCCACCCTTGAGCCAAGCTGGGAAGGCATGAAACGCCACTACCGCCAAAACAGCAATAGCACGCAAGCCATCAATATCAGCACGGTATTTGGGGTGTGAAAGATGCGGGCTATTTGAAGGCATTTGATTAGTATATACCAAAGCCATCTAAGTAAGCAAATTAGATAACCCGACTGATGTTAAGAAAAACCAGGGTCATTAATTTATGAGTACTGTTACGCTTGCGTGGGAATATCTGTGGGAATAAATAGAAAAAGGGGCAATTAAGCCCCTTTTTACTTGACAACGTGGCGGAAGAGGCGGGATTCGAACCCGCGGTAGGCTATTAACCTACGCACGCTTTCCAGGCGTGTGACTTAAACCGCTCATCCACCCTTCCGTACAGCCATTGATTATACGTTTGCCAGAAGGGTTTGCCTCTAAAAGCGTATTAGCTACTTATACAGACTCTTTCAACTGATCCAAAATCGCTGGATTTTCTAGGGTAGAAGTATCTTGAGTCACTTCTTCACCTTTAGCAATCACACGCAACAAGCGATGCATAATCTTGCCGGAACGGGTCTTGGGCAAGTTATCACCAAAACGAACGTCCTTAGGTTTAGCAATTGAGCCAATCTCTTTACCCACCCAGTTACGCAACTCTGTCGCGATCTTCTTAGCATCATCGCCAATTGGGGACCACCTTTGAGAACCACGAATACACAGATGGCTTCGCCAGTCATATCATCTGGACGACCTACTACCGCTGCTTCAGCAACCAGTGGATTAGCAACTAAGCAAGACTCAATTTCCATCGTGCCCATGCGGTGACCAGAAACGTTTAGCACGTCATCGATACGACCTGTAATGGTGAAGTAACCAGTTTCTTTATTGCGAATTGCGCCGTCACCAGCAAGGTATAAAGTGCCACCCAATTCTTCTGGGAAATAAGACTTCACGAAACGATCTGGGTCACCCCAAATCTTACGAATCATGGAGGGCCATGGGCGCTTCACAACTAAGATGCCGCCTTGGCCATTTGGAACATCAACGCCAGCCTCATCCACAATTGCTGCCTGAATACCTGGCAATGGCAATGTGCATGAACCTGGAACCATTGGTGTTGCGCCTGGCAATGGTGAAATCATGTGTCCACCAGTTTCTGTTTGCCAGAAGGTGTCTGCGATTGGGCAGCGTGAACCACCAACATTCTCGTAATACCACATCCAAGCTTCTGGATTAATCGGCTCGCCGACTGAACCCAAGAGGCGCAATGAAGATAGGTCATAGCTCTTTGGATGTACTGCTGAATCATTGCTAGATGCTTTGATCAGTGAACGAATAGCTGTTGGTGCTGTGTAGAAAATAGTAGCTTTGTGTTTTTGGATCATGTCCCAGAAACGACCAGCATTTAGATAGGTTGGAACACCCTCAAACACGATCTCAGTAGCGCCTACAGCTAAAGGGCCGTAAGTAATATAGGAGTGGCCTGTTACCCAACCGATATCCGCCGTGCACCAGAACACATCATCTGGCTTAATGTCAAAGGTCCACTTCATTGTGAGGATTGCCCACAAGAGGTAACCACCAGTAGAGTGCTGTACACCTTTTGGCTTACCTGTTGATCCAGATGTGTACAAAATAAACGGTGGGTGCTCAGCACTAACCCACTCTGGCTCGCATGTAGCAGATTCGTTAGCAACAATTTCTTGCATCCATACATCACGACCTGCAGTCATCGTGACTTCAGAGCCTGTACGCTTGTTTACGATGGCGTGCTTGACTTTGCCGCACTCACCGGTAGAAAGGGCTTCATCACAAATCGCCTTTAATGGCAGAGATTTACCACCACGGAATTGGCCATCAGCAGTAATCACTGCAACGGCGCCTACGTCAATGATTCAGTCACGCAAAGCTTGTGCAGAGAAGCCGCCAAACACCACAGAGTGAATTGCACCAATACGGGCATAGGCTTGCATAGCAACGATGCCTTCAATAGTCATCGCCATATAAATGATGACGCTATCACCAGACTTGATGCCCATCTTGCGAAGTGCATTTGCCATTTTGCAAACGCGCTCGAGCAAATCTTGGTAAGTTACGTTTGTAACGGAACCATCATCAGCTTCAAAAATCAGTGCAGCCTTATTTCCGAGACCATTTTCAACTTGTCGATCTAAGCAATTGTATGAAGCATTCGTTGTGCCATCTTCGAACCATTTATAGAAAGGCGCCTTAGATTCATCTAAAACTTTGGTGAATGGTTTTTTCCAGTAAATGTTTTCTTTAGCAAGACGACCCCAAAAACCGTCATAATCTTTTTCAGCCTCAGCACAAAGCTTGTTGTAAGCTTCCATTCCAGGAATGGCTGCCGCTTTAACAAAGTCAGCAGGTGGGTTAAATACGCGGTTTTCTTGCATCAATGGTTCCATGCTTCACAGCCCTTCTATTCAATAATCAGTCGTCTTTTTCCGCGAAAATAGCGCAGAGTTAGGGCAATACATCCCCAAGAGCTAATAAGATAAGTGAAAACACGCTAGATTTGCTCTATGGCAAACCCTTAAAATACAAGAAACCTTACAAAATTAAGCTCAAAACCATGACAAATATCAAACAAAACGACCTTATTCAAAGCGTTGCAGATGCATTCCAGTTCATCTCCTACTATCACCCAAAAGACTTCATTTCCGCCATGGGCAAGGCTTACAAGCTTGAACAGGGCGCTGCAGCCAAAGATGCGATTGCTCAGATTTTGACCAATAGCCGCATGTGTGCTGAAGGTCATCGCCCAATGTGCCAGGACACCGGTATTGCGGTCGTTTTCCTCAAAATTGGCATGAACGTCCAATGGGGCGATGCCACGATGAGTGTGATCGAGATGGTCAATGAGGGTGTGCGTCGCGCTTACATGAACCCAGATAACCCTCTACGTGCCTCAGTTCTGACAGATCCCGCCGGTAAACGCAAAAACACGGGTGACAACACCCCTGCTGTTGTTCATTACGAAATTGTTCCAGGCGACGATGTTGAAGTCATCTGTGCCGCCAAAGGTGGTGGCTCTGAAAACAAGGCCAAGATGGTCATGCTCAATCCGTCTGACTCGATCGTAGACTGGGTACTCAAGACTGTTCCAACCATGGGTGCGGGCTGGTGCCCTCCCGGTATCTTGGGTATTGGTATTGGCGGAACCCCAGAAAAAGCCATGTTGATGGCAAAAGAGTCATTAATGGGTCCAGTTGATATTCAAGAACTGATCGCACGCGGTGCGAAGACTCGCGCTGAAGAATTGCGCTTAGAGCTATATGAAAAAGTTAATCAGCTCGGGATTGGTGCACAAGGTCTCGGTGGTTTAGCTATCGTTCTTGATATCAAGATCATGGAGTACCCAACGCATGCGGCTTCATTGCCAGTAGCAATGATTCCGAACTGTGCCGCGACCCGTCACGTGCATTTCCACTTGCATGGCGATGGTCCAGCAGTATTAGAAAAGCCTTCCTTATCCGATTGGCCAGATGTGACTTGGACTCCAGACACCAAAAAATCCAAGCGCGTGAACTTAGATACTTTGACTGCCGAGGAAGTAGCTGGCTGGAAAGAAGGTGAAACACTACTTCTGAACGGCAAAATTTTGACTGGTCGTGATGCAGCACATAAGCGCATTCAGGACATGCTCGCTAAGGGTGAAGAGTTGCCAGTGAGCTTTAAGAATCGCGTGATCTATTACGTTGGTCCAGTAGACCCAGTTGGTGATGAAGCAGTTGGTCCAGCTGGCCCAACCACATCAACACGTATGGATAAGTTCACTGAGATGATGTTGGCTAAGACTGGCTTGATCTCCATGATTGGTAAAGCAGAACGCGGTCCTACTGCAATTGAGGCAATCAAGAAACATAAGTCTGCTTATCTCATGGCCGTTGGCGGTGCTGCTTACTTGGTCTCCAAGACAATTCAGACAGCAAAGGTAGTTGGCTTTGCTGACCTTGGCATGGAAGCGATTTATGAGTTTGATGTCAAAGATATGCCAGTGACAGTAGCTGTCAGCTCCGCCGGAATCTCGATGCATGAGACAGGTCCAAAAGAGTGGCAAGCAAAGATTGGTGGCATTCCAGTCAAGATTGCTTAAGTTATTTATTCAATTGACTACCGTTAGTTAAGCGACCTTTACTTGGCACTCATCGGGGTATTTGATTCTGGCGTTGGAGGCTTATCCATTTTGGATGAGGCTTTGCGCCAGCTTCCCGAGCATGACTATATTTATCTAGCAGACTCTATCAATGCACCTTATGGAGAAAAGTCTAGCGATTGGGTAGCTTCGCGTAGTATGGAATTGTGCCAATACCTAGCAGCACGGGGGTGTGATGCAATTATGGTTGCGTGCAACACTGCTACTGCTGAAGCTATTGCACATATTCGCAATGAGCTTAGCAATATTCCGATCATCGGCGTTGAGCCTGGCATCAAGCCTGCAGCAATGCAGTCAGCCAATGGCATCGTTGGTGTACTCGCAACTGAAGCTACGCTCAAGAGCGATAAATTTAGCGCTTTGCTGGCAACACTTCCGAACTGCAAATTTGTGAAACAAGCTGGCGCTGGTTTAGTCCCTCTAATAGAAGCAGGCCAAGCCAATGGTGAAGAAACTTTGGAGTTGCTCGCCGAGCATCTAGAGCCCATTCAAGATGCGGGAGCAGACACCCTAGTGTTGGGATGCACGCACTACCCTTTTCTACGAAAAGCTATTCGTAAACTGCTGGGAGACTCAATCAACTTAATTGATACCAGCAATGCAGTAGTGCGTCAGCTTAAAAGAAAATTAGAGGCACAATGCAAGCAATTGAATGATGGCGATCAGGGCTCTATTCAATTCATTAGCAGCAAAGATGCCGAGCTTTTGCATCAAATGGCACATGAGCTGATGCAATCGGATCTCACTGAGCGCAGCTCTCAATCTCAGTTAGTGAGCACCTTTAGATGAGTGCCTTCTTCAGCCGAGTGAGTGCGCACCTGCCATTCAATACAAGCGAACGCTTCATTATTGGCATCGTTCTTGGTTTGCATTTCCTCTTTTTGATTGGTTTTCAGAGTGGCATGAAACCTGATAATGAAAATAATCTCGACGATGCACGAGTGATGGCAAACCTGGTGAGTCCCGAGGCCGCCAAGCAGCCTCAAGCTACTCCGACCACCCCACCTCCAAAACCAAAGAAGGAACAGAACAAGAAAACCGTGGATGAGAAATCCACGCAGGCACCTACGCCACCTCAAACTCAGCAACAAACGGCTACCCCACCAACACCACAGCAATCTAGCAGTGAATCACAGACCCCAAATGTCACGGTTGCACCTGCCACCAGCCCTGGTTCAAGCGGTACACCGATCCAGACCGACATTGGTAAACTGGTTGTGGTCTATCAGCCTGATGCAGATGCCTACCACCCTTCCTTCTCCAAGCGATCTGGCGAACAAGGTGAAGTCGTGGTTCGATTAATCATTGATGAGCCTGGCAGTGTTGAGGATGTGGCTTTATTACGCTCCAGCTCCTTTCCAAGGTTAGACCGCGCAGCAACAGAGATTGGTCGACGTTATCGCTTTAAACCTTTTTTAGTCAACGGCTCACCGCAAAGAATTTCTACTAACCTTTTAATTAAATTTAATTTAAAGAATTAATATTATGAATACACCATTTGGCTTAGCAAATCTCTGGCTTGAAGGCGATGCCGTTACCCGCTTTGTAGCAATCATCCTACTCACATGCTCTGTCGTGACCTGGGTCATTCTCCTGTCACGCTTTTAGGATTTGCGCACTCTGAATAAATTGAAGGTAGAGGTTGATCAATTTTGGCGTGCTACCTCATATGATCAAGGTCTGAACGCATTTACTAGCCATGCAAGCAATCCTTACTATCAGATTGCCAAGGCAGCAAGTGGTGCCTCCATCCACCATCAAAGCCAGTCCACCAATCATCGCGAGCTTCTGCAAACCCTTAACTACTCTGAGTGGATGGCGAGAAGCCTCAAGAACAGTATTGATGGTGTAGCAGCGCAATTCCAAAAAGGTCTCACCTTCTTAGGTTCTACTGGTGCAATATCACCGTTTGTGGGCCTATTTGGAACGGTATGGGGTATCTACCATACCTTAATCGCAATCAGTAGCTCAGGTAGCGCACAGATTGATCAGGTTGCCGGCCCTATTGGTGAAGCTCTCATCATGACCGCCCTAGGCCTAGCGGTCGCAATTCCTGCGGTGCTCGGATTTAATGCTATTAATCGCGCCAATAAATTATTGGTCGCCGACCTCAATCGCTTTGGTAATGATCTACTCGCCTATTTTGTAACTGGTGCCCGCGTGAAGTCCGGAGAATAAAGATGTCTTTTAATCTTCAGAACGATCAAGAAGAAAGCGGCATCATGGCCGAAATCAACATGACTCCGATGGTGGACGTCATGTTGGTACTGTTAATTATCTTCATCATTACCTTGCCGGTCATTCAGCAAGCAGTCAAAGTGGAGCTGCCGAAGGCTAACAGCGTACGCAATGAAGTAAAGTCAGAATCAGTTCAACTCTCGATTGATGCTCAAGGTCAAATATTCTGGAATAGCACGCCGATTGATTTAAAGACTTTTGACGGCTATGCAGAAAAGGCTGCTCAGAAAGAACCACAACCGGAAATCAATTTGCGCGCTGATAAGTCTGTGAAGTATGAGTATGTTGCTCAAGTGCTAGCAGCATCGCGCAGAGCTGGTTTAACTAAGCTCGGATTTGTAACTGAACCTAACTAAGGTTTTTTAGTAGCCGTGCACTGTTCTTGGTAAGTCTTTGTACCCTCACCGAGGCTTGCCGAGAGAATTCCACCTTTTATGGTCTCCGCTTTTCTCAACTGGCCTGTAGCGCGATTAATGGTGATCGCAGTGGTGACTGAACCAGCGCCATATTGAACACCGTCAAAACTCTCTGGTGGAAAGTGAGCCTCCATCGAAATCAGTACTGTGGATTCGGTGATAAGCACGTTCTTAACTATTTGCCGACCAAACTCATCTGATTGATCTAAATCTCGATCATCAACAAAGACTTTTGCCTTTTGATTTTTTGAAACAGGAATAAGCTTGAGATCGTAGGTTTCGGTGTAATTCTTTTCTGTGCGCTCACAAGTAAAAACCAGAGGCTCTACTGCTAAACAGGGAGTGGCAAATAGAAATAGTAGAAGAATAGGAAGGTATTTCAAGGATGCCTGAAATCAATCGATTGGTGCCCGAGGCCGGAATCGAACCGGCACGACTGTTTAGGTCGCAGAATTTTAAGTCCTGTGTGTCTACCGATTTCACCACTCGGGCTCGCACGAGCAATAAAGCCGTACTAAATAAATCAAGACAAGCAAAATTTTAGCATGCGAGGCTCATTGGGGGCGGGAAGCCCTCAATCATCTGGGTTGGTCTGGCAGCTAAGGCAAACCCACTAAACTATTCCCATGAAAATCTCCGCTCCAAGCCCAGCTCTTAAGGCTCTATTCAAAGCCGTCTTTTGGCTTGGTTCTGCAGCCCTAATATTGATCATTACAGCGGGAATAATCTACCTCGTTTCAGCTCAAACTAACCCCTCCGGTAAGCGGATCATTAAAACCCTTGGGGATTCGTTGCAATTAGCTTTGATGAGACAGATATCCCTCATATTCAGGCAAAGAGCTCGAGCGATGCACTCTTTGCTTTGGGCTATTTACATGCTAGCGAACGCTCCTGGCAAATGGAAATTAACCGCCGCCTATCCAGCGGTCGACTCTCTGAAATTATTGGCAAAGAAACTGTAGCGATTGATCGTTTTATTCGGACTCTAGGTATTAAGCATGCAGCCGAAAAACAGTTTGATCGCTACCCTATTGCCACCAAGCGATTACTGCAATCCTATGCAGATGGAGTTAACGCTGGCAATGCTCACTTAGGCTGGGTCCTACCAGTTGAATATTTTTTAACTGGATCTAAACCAGGTCATTGGTCCCCTACGGACAGCGTGACATGGATGTTGATGATGGCACTAGATCTGGGTGGTAACTGGCATAAAGAATTGCAGCGACTTGAGCTCTCGCAATTTTTAACTACGAAGCAAGTATGGGAAGTGATGCCAGCATATACGCCAGGCGACCCTGTGAGCAATGTTGACTTTGCCAAAATGTATCGGGACATCAATGTATTTAATCCGAATCCACTCACACGCGATCAAAAGTCGAAGAAGCTACCTGCAACTGAATTAGCTATCAATGAAGTGCCAGGCGGCAAGGATGGCCTTGGGTCTAATAACTGGGCGCTGAGCGGGCAGCTCACAGCCTCTGGCAAACCTTTACTTGCGAATGACCCACATCTCGGCTTATCAGCACCGGCGATTTGGTACATGGCTCATATGGAGGCACCAGGCCTCAATGTCATTGGCGCTACCCTGCCTGGTATTCCGGTGGTGGTGCTAGGTAGAACTGATAAGTTCGCTTGGAGCTTTACGAATCCCGGCCCAGATGTTCAGGATTTATATATTGAGCAATTAGACCCAAAAAATCCTGGTGTCTATCGAGGCCCAGAGGGCTCGCTCCCTTTTAAAGTTCGCCAAGAAATCATCGACATCAAGGGTCAGCCCCCTCTGCGCTTTTTGGTTAAAGAGACACGACATGGCCCCGTGATTTCAGAATCATATGCACGAGCCAAAAGAGCGATTGATACCGATCGCTTTGCCCTCAGCTTACGCTGGACTGCCCTGGATATTGAAAATCAATCTGTTGCCGGTTTGCTGGAGATGAATCACGCCAAAGACATCAATGCATTTAAGCAAGCGCTGCGTAAAAACTATGCTCCCATGCAAAACGTGGTGATGGCAGATGTCGATGGAAAGATTTCACTTCAGGTGGCTGGTGTTGCCCCTAAGCGCACCCTGCACCAAGGGCTATATGGAGTAGCACCCGCACTCGGCTGGGAGAAGCAATATGACTGGGCTGGATACGTTCCATTTGATCAACTGCCCAGTAGTAATAACCCAGACGCAAACTGGATAGCCACAGCGAACCAAAGAATATTGTCTAGTAACGATCCCAACCCACTGACTGGCGACTGGGATTTACCAACCCGCTACGACAGAATCGTAGACCTCATCAAAGGCAAATCTGTGCATGATCTTGCCTCCATGAAATCAATGCAAGCAGATACCCTCTCTTTGGGCGCTACACCATTATTAGAATTATGTAAGTCCGCTCAATCAAAACATCCTTTAGCTCAACAAGCCATTGAGCTGAGCAGAAGCTTTGATGGTGATATGAAAATAGATAGTGCTGGTGCACTCATATTCAACGCCTGGGCTGATCAGCTATCAAGAAAACTTTTTTCTCGTTTGGGATATTTGTTCACAGAAAATTATGGGGCACGCAACTTTAGACAGCCTTTGATTTTGCAATTGCAAAATCCCGATAGCCCTTGGTGCAATGATCCCAATACTGAACAAATTGAAAGTTGTGCGGACGCTTCCAATGCGGCGCTTGATAAAGCACTAGAACAACTGAGCATCCAATTTGGTAATAACCCCAAAAAATGGACTTGGGGCAATGCACATATTGCCGTCTCAGAGCATCGCCCCTTAAGCAAGGTCCCGCTCTTGGGAAGCCCTTCAATTTGACGCAGTCTTTTCCTGGAGATAGCTTTAGCATCAATGTGGGGCGCCTAGAACTTCTCAGGGCCGATAATCCTTTTGAAACTAAGCAGGCTCCAAGCCTTCGGACGCTCTTTGATTTATCTGATTTAGAGCAATCTCTCTTTATTTATCAAACTGGTCAATCTGGCTGGGTGCAAAGCAAGCTCTATCGGAATATGAGTGGACTTTGGGCTCAAAATGAATATCTCCCGCTGCAAATGAAGCCCAAAAAAATTAGCCAGCAACTGGATCTGAATATTAAGGAAAAATAAGCCGGGGAGTTTAGAATAGGGCCTAAAGGCCCGATTCGGGTTTAGCTGATTGATTGATTGATAACGCTATTGAATATGAAAAAATTACACGCACTCACTATTTTTGCCACCCTCTCCTTACTACCGTTCTCTAGCAGCTTCGCTGAGTGGAAAGAATTGGGATCAAATGAGTTAATGGTGGTTTATATAGACCCAGATACTGTTAGTGCTTCCGGCGAAAAAGCGCAGATTATGTCGATGTTAGATTTTAAAAAACCTGGCGTAAATCCCAAAACAAAGCAGCCGGTTAGCTCAATCATTGGGATCAATGAATATAACTGCCCAGCTATTAGCTATCGCCCAATCGAATACAAAGAGTTTGCTGGCAATAAAGGTAGCGGCGCAGTAGTTTCAGATAACAAGACTCCAGATAGTGAATTTGAACCTGTTGTAAATGAATCATGGGCAGCAGGAGTGTTTAACGTTGTCTGCCAGCGCAAATAATTACATTTCTTTGAGTGCTTGCCTAAGCAGACCAAAACCTTCGGGCTGGTCTGCTTTTTGCTTTTATCTAAGCATCAGTCTTGGAGGAGCTGCCCTTTGCCTCGGTATGATGGGTTGCGCAGCCCCTCTTTTAGCCCTAGGTAGTTCAGCAACTGGTGTAGCTAGCTCTGTTGAAACTGCCGCTGTCTCGGTAGCAGTAGCAAATCCTTCAACAGCGGCGAGCGCTATCTCTACCGCAACCACCGGAAAATCCCCTTTGGAGCATGCTGCTTCTGCAGCCACCAAACAAGATTGCAATTTCCTCAATGCTTTGGGGCCTAAACCCATTTGTAACGATATTCCCGTTCCCACTATCAAAGATATGAGTGAGCCTTATCCAGGCCCTGCAGATAGCCTGACTACTTCTAAATAAGCAGTCTAAAATCAGACTTTATAAGCAATTCCCTCTACTAAAGCCATGACCACAGAAAATTACTACCTCACACTTACCTGCCCTAATCGACCAGGCATTGTTGCCGCAGTTTCAACCTACATCTTTGAATTGGGTGGTGACATTGAAGAGGCTCAACAATTCGATGACAAAGCTTCTAAACGCTTCTTTATGCGTGTGAGCTTTAGCTGTAGCGCTGATAGCAACACTTTGAGAACTGGCTTTGTAGAGATCGCTGACCGTTTTGATCTCACTTGGGACTTGCGTGCTGTCAAAGATTTAAAACGTGTATTGATCATGGCATCCAAGTTAGGTCATTGCCTGGTGGATCCACTCTATCGCTGGCGTATCGGTGAATTACCAATGCTTATTTGCGGAATTGTTTCCAATCATCCGCGCGAGGTGTACTCCAGCATTGATTTTGCTGACATTCCGTTTTATCACCTGCCAGTAACACCAGAAACTAAACCAACTCAAGAAGCAAAGCCGCTAGAGATTGTTGCTAATTCAAAAGTGGATATGGTTATTTTGGCGCGCTATATGCAAATTCTGTCGGATGACTTGTCCACCAAATTATCTGGACGCTGTATTAACGTTCATCACTCATTCTTGCCTAGCTTCAAAGGTGCAAAGCCTTACCACCAGGCTCATGCTCGTGGTATTAAGTTGATTGGCGCTACAGCACACTTTGTTACTAGCGATTTGGATGAAGGTCCAATCATTGAACAAGACGTGACTCGCGTCACCCATGGCGATACACCTGAAGACTTGGTTCGCAAAGGTCGAGATTTAGAGCGCACTGTGCTTTCACGTGCTTTTCGTTATTACTTGCATGACCGCGTCTTGATTAACGGCGCCACTTCGGTTGTCTTCTCCGATTAAGTTGAATCTCTGAGGCCTTATTTATGATCTCCGGCCTTGTTCAAATACTGTTATTCCAGAGTCTAGGCGAGCTCGTATCCAAGTTCGCTTTGCCGACTCTTCCCGGTCCTGTGATTGGCTTGGTCCTTTTGATTGTTTGGCTGGTACTACGTAAAGGAATTAACGACGATCTCGCGATGGTCGCAGACGGCTTTAGCCAATACCTTGGACTCTTATTCGTACCGGCAGCAGTAGGTGTGGTCCTATTTTTACCCCAACTCAAAGCCAATGCACTGGCTATTGTGAGCGCCTTAGTGGGTAGCGTTATTCTGACAATCGCCACAACGGCAATTGTTGTCCACTTTTTAAGCGCAAAACATCAGAGCACTGAATCATGAGTGAAAAGCACTCCATCGTAGAGATTTGGGTTTACCTTTCGGCTAGCCCCTTATTTGCCCTCTTTATTACTTTGGCAGCCTATCAAATTGGCCTCTTGATCTATAAAGCCACCAAACAGAATCCCCTAGCGAACCCAGTAGCTATTGCCATCATCTTGGTGGCCAGCATGATTCAATTCATTGAGATGCCCTATTCCACCTATTTTGAAGGTGCGCAATTTATTCACTTCTTATTAGGCTCGGCCACTGTGTCATTGGCAATACCAATATATAGAGGACTCAGCAGTCTTAAGGGTCGATCTTTTCCTTTGCTGGCGTCTTTAGTTGTGGGTGGCTTGGTATCTATCATCAGCGCCGTCAATATCGCCAAGCTATTCGGTGCCGATTCCAGCATCACTGATGCCATGTATCCCAAGTCGGTGACTGCACCAATCGCATGGGTATCGCTGAGCGTATTAGTGTATCCCCAACTCTCACCGCTATCTTTGCCGTCACCACCGGAATTCTGGGGGCTATTTTGGCGCCCTTTATTCTGAATGCATTGGGGATGAAAGCATGGTGGCAGCGCGGCTTTGCCATTGGCATTGGTGCTCACGATATTGGCACCTCGAGAGCATTTAGTATTCATCCTGAAGCAGGCACATATGCCAGTCTCGCTATGGGCATGAATGGCGTGATTAGTGCGGTAGCTATTCCGATTTTGTATCACATCTTTAATTAAGAAAATTGCAATTATGTTGATTTCTCCTCCTTATAGTGGCGCCCGCGCCCCAGCGTTAGCTAAGAATGCTGTTGCTAGCTCACAGCCTTTAGCAACCCAAGCTGGTATTGAAGTTCTTCAACATGGAGGAAATGCGGTTGATGCGGCTTTAGCAACAGCAATCACACTCACCGTAGTTGAGCCGACCATGAATGGTCTCGGTGGGGATGGCTTCGCATTGATTTGGGATGGCAAAAAACTCCATGGCATGAACGCCTCTGGTCGCGCACCAGGAGCATGGACGCCAGACTATTTTTCAGGCAAAGCTGCAATGGATTTGATTGGCTGGAATACCGTAACCGTACCAGGCATGGTGTCAGGATGGATTGAGTTATCTCGTAAATTTGGCAAGCTACCTTTTGCGCAACTCTTTAAGCGCGCAATTGATTATGCTGAGAATGGTTTTCCAGTTTCACCGGTGATTGCTCGCCAATGGCGCGAAGCAGTTCCGATTCTAAAGAATCAACCGGGCTTTAGTGAATCTTTTTTGATCGATGGCAAAGCCCCGGTTGCCGGCCAAATATGGCGCTACCCGGCTCAAGCAAAAACACTTCGTGAAATTGCTGATACTGAAGGTGAATCTTTTTATACCGGTAAGTTAGCGCAAAGCATGGTTGACTTCGCACAAAGTACTGGTGGTTGTTTCACCATGACTGACTTTGCAAACAATCAAACCGAATGGGTTGAGCCTTTAGCATTTGATTACGGCGAATACACTCTCCATGAAATTCCACCCAATGGCTCGGGCATCGCTGCGCAAATGGCACTGGGTATTTTGCAGGCAGCCAATGTAAAACAATATCCTGCAAATTCTGCGCAACGCATTCATCTTCAAGTAGAAGCAATGCGCATTGCTTTTGCCGATGCCTATGCCTACGTATCTGATGCCAGCTCGATGACGGTGGAAGCTAGTGCTTTATTAGACAGAGATTATCTAGCTAGCCGTGCTGCACTCATTAATCACAATCAAGCGGGTAGCTATGGTGCGGGGGATCCTCATGCTGGTGGGACCGTTTACCTTTGTGCTGCAGATGAATCCGGCATGATGATTTTTTACACTCAGTCGAACTTTAAGGGCTTTGGCTCGGGAGTTGTTGCCCCCGGCGGCATTGCACTCCATAACCGCGGCATGAGCTTTAGCCTGAAAGATGGCCACCCCAATCAACTAGCGCCAGGTAAGCGCCCTTTTCACTCCATCATTTCTGCATTCCTAACAAAGGGCAATCAACCCACTATGGCGTTTGGTGTGATGGGTGGCAATATGCAGCCACAAGGACACATTCAGTTTGTCATGCGATTTGTTGATGAGTATCTCAATCCCCAAGCTTGCTCTGATGCGCCCCGCTGGAGAATTGATGATCTTGGCAAACTCACGGTAGAAGCTTCTATGCCCACAGCGGTGGTTGAAGGCTTAAAGGCGATGGGGCATGAAGTGACTGTAATGCCAGCAAACAGCTTGGATTTTGGTAGCGCCCAAGCAATTGCACTGCTCGGCGAAGAAACTAAAGATGCCTATATTGCTGGTAGCGATCATCGCCGCGATGGATTAGCAGCGGGCTTCTAAGCAGTTAACCACTCTGGTTTCTCATCTTCTAGATTCTGGAGTTCACTAAAAATAAAATCATCGCCGCCCCTGGCGATGATTTTTTAACTCTCATCTCAATCAGCTCTGGTCATCCCCTTGCCCTGATGCCGCAACTTCGAAGCGCTGCTCGTCGAGCCAGTGAACTCATCGCTTCCGCCAAGATCTTTTTTTCATTTGATGAGCACAGAGTAGCAACATGAAGAATTTTAATGAGGGCTCCCACTCAATCTCCTTTAAATACATTCCAATCTTTCAATCATGGATTAATCAATTTGATAAAATGTGTATATACAACACAGGGGGGAGAGAGTGTGAAAAATCTGATGATTATCCCAGCAATTGAAGAAAAATTAAATATCAAACATCAAATTACCCGCCAGGATGTTGAGCAGTGTTTCATTAACAGAACTCGCTCTTATCTTCTAGATAATAGACTTGATCACCAAACAGAGCCTCCCACAGAATGGTTTATCGCAGAAAATGATCGGGGAATTCTAATAAAAGTAGTTTTTATCTTTGATGATGGACTGATCTACTTAAAAAGCGCATTTCCACCTAATTCAACTGAAATTCGTATATACAATACAATATCAATACCTTACTAAAAGTGTCATTTCTGAGAAAGTGACAAAATATTAAAACTCAAAAGCGGGGGAAGCGATGATCGCAAAAAATAAGAAGATAAAAATTGAGAATTCGGCTGAAGCTTGGGAGCGTGGCGAATTTGGCAACGACCTTAAGCATGCAAGAGCCGTCGATAAAAAAATTGGGGGCCAAATTGATGAGGCACTGGGATTACAAATGATCTCCATCAGACTAGAGCAAGACTTAATTGAGTCCTATAAGCTCTTGGGCGCTAAATACGATATAGGCTATCAACCTCTCATGCGCGAAGCCTTAAAAAGATTCATTGAGGGCGAATTTAAGCTAATTGCCAGCGAAGCACTAGAAAAACAGCGGGCCGAGAAGCAAAAAAGCAATAAGAGAATGACAAAAGCGGCTTAGCCAAGCAAACAATTCAAATAGAAACGCTTCACCTCTTGGTCGCAGCTCACATCCCTGGGCTGTATGGGTTGCTCTAGGGTGATCCCTTCAATTGAGGTGCAGCGACTCAGGGCCACATAGACCTGCCCTGATGCAAATGCTCCCGATGAGAGATCTACTTTAATCTTATCGAGGGTTTTGCCCTGGCTCTTATGAATGGTGACAGCCCAAGCTAGCATTAATGGGATCTGCACAAAGGTACCAATGATGTTGGGTGAAATCTTTCCAGATATCATGTCATGGTCATAGCGATAGGATTCCCACTGATGGCCCTTTACTTCAACCGTATTGGAGTAAGGACCATTCTGCACCATGACTTTCACGCTATTGGGTAACAATTCACGCACTACTCCGATTGTGCCGTTGACCCAACACTTAGGAAAGTTGCTATCAGTCGCGGTAAACATGACCTTTGCACCCACCTTCAAAGTCAGATGATTGGGTGAAGGCAAATTACGGTCGTCAACATTAAACTTGCCGGTGCTATTACCGGCGTAGACTTTGGCATCAGTAGTTAATGCACGCAGGCCTGCATTATTAATTTGATCGGCACGCGCATTGGTTGTAGTCAGCGTAATTGTTTGATCATCTACCTCTGGTGCATTTTCAAAACACTGCTCATTCAGAATATTGAGTGCCTCACCAATATCTTGATTAATACGGATCTGATTGAGAAGTCCTGCAAAGTGGGCATCCTTCTGACGGAAGATCTTAGACAACTCCACCATCGTCACATCTTTACGATGCAAAGCCATCGCACAGAAGAAATAAGGACCTTCATAGCCGCGCTCAGATAGCACCTGCATATCCGCCTGAGATACTACTGGCGGCAACTGAAATAAGTCCCCCACAAACATCACTTGAATGCCGCCAAAGGGTTGGCTCTTATGAGGGCCATTGGCACGCAGAAATAAATCCATTGCATCAATCACGTCTGCTCTCACCATGGAGATCTCATCAATGATGAGTAGTCGGATATCTTTATAGAGGCGCTTATCTTTTAAAGGCTTGATATCCTTCTCTGGAAAGATCAAGCGTGGCGGCAAGCGAAAGAAGGAGTGAATCGTGACACCCTTCACTTGTAATGCAGCTACACCGGTTGGTGCCACCACCACGACATTACCTGGGATGTTCTCGCGCAGATAGCCAATTAAGGTGGTCTTGCCGGTACCCGCTTTACCACTCACAAAAATATAAGGGTCGTGACGCTCAATGGCGTCGATTACCTCCTGGTATTCAGGGGTAATTTCAATGGCGGATGGGTCTACTACGGGATTGGTCATCCCCTATTGTTTCATGGGATCAACTAACGCAGCGAAAGCCGATATACACCACACCGATATCTGCTGACTTGGACTCCACATCAGACTCTTTTTGTCTCTCTGGGCCATACCACCACGAAGCACCTCGAGTAATGAAACCGCCATTGCGCTCAGTTGCAGTCCACTCCCAAACATTGCCACCCATATCCAATAAGCCATTGACGCCAGGCTTAGTAGTGCCAGCAGGAACATGACCAGTACCGCGATTTAATGCACCTAGTGGTGCTACACCCTTGTAATCACCACAACCATTCAAGCAATGGGAGACAACCGGAGTTGTTCCACCTGGAAACGGATAATGTTGACCTTTGGTATAGCCAACTGGAGGAGCCTCTCTTTGTTCCACAAATGCTGCAGAGGTCCACTCAGCATCAGTAGGCAAACGCTTCTCATAGAAGCGACAAACAGAAGCGGCTTCAGATTGATTGAGATGTACCGCAGGCTCGCTGGATTTGGGGGTAAGGCCATAGGGGGTTTTCCAAGTCCAGCCAGGTTTTTTGACAAAGCCAGACTCATAAGAAAGTCCACCGCCATTCTTCTCGGCCTGACTTACAAAACCAGTGGCATCAGCAAAAGTTTTGACATCGGCAATAGTCATCTCGGTTTGATCCCAAGATACAGATCCGACTTTAACTACAAGAATAGTTGATGCAGGCGCACTATTGGCGGGCGTAGATCGCAACATAAAGTACGCAGCAATAGCTGATAGCGCCAAGCCAAACAGAATTGGGAGAATATCGAATTTTTTCATCAGAATGATCTCAAAAAATAAAAGGCTCCACGAAGGGAGCCTTAGGATAATGCAATATTCGGTGGGGCGAACGACGGGGCTCGAACCCGCGACAACCAGAATCACAATCTGGGACTCTACCAACTGAGCTACGTCCGCCACTGAAGACTTAGATTATAGCTTTTGAGCCAAAACCCTGTCAAAAATGGCTTAGATGCAGGGTTTAGGTGCTTTCAAAGTCAAATGCTGCCCAATCACCCAGGGTCAGACTAGCATCAATAAAGAAGTCCAAAATGGCCGCTTTACTTTGAACTTTAGCTAGAGCATGGTGATCAGAAAGACGCTGACGCCAGTAGCGAGAGTCTGCCCTGCCATGAGCCAGGCCCAGAATGTGGCGGGTGAATGCACCAATATAAAAAGGCTTTCCTTTGGCTTGGCACTCATCAAACCAAGCTTGTACTTGCTTAACCAGTGCAATCTGAATGCGATGCCATTCAGTTTCACTAAAGAGGTAGCCAGCCGCATCGCCATCGGTATGAATCATGTCATCCCAACCCAAAAGCAATGCCGGGAAATGATAGGCCGCCCTTCCAACCATAAAGCCATCAAAGTTATCCCAATGACCGGCAATTTGATCATTCGTTTCCAGGCCACCGTTGAGCAATACTTTGAGATCAGGAAATTGCTTTTGAGCATCCAAGCGAAGCTTTGCAGCTACTTCATAACGTAATGGTGGTTTGCTGCGGTTCTCTTTGGGAGATAAACCCTTCAGCACTGCATTGCGCGCATGAATGGTTACCTGGCTTGCGCCTACATCTGCTACAGCAAGAATAAAGTTCAATGTAAATTGATAGTCCGCCTCAGAGTTGGCGGCATCCATCGAATCTAAGCCAAGACGATGCTTTACCGTGATGGGAGTATCCACAGCGGCTTTCATTGCTTTGACGCAATCTGCAACGAGTTGTGGCTCAGCCATGAGGCAAGCACCGAAGGCGCCACGTTGAACGCGCTCTGAAGGGCAACCGCAATTAAGATCAATCTCATCGTAGCCCCACTGCTGCGCCAACTCCGCAGCCTTAGCTAAATCAGAAGGTTCAGAGCCACCCAATTGAAGGACAACAGGATGCTGGTCTTGTGAATAATCCAAATGACGTGGCACATCCCCATGAATAAGAGCGCCGGTAGTCACCATCTCGGTATAGAGAACCGCTTCTTTGGTGAGCGTGCGATGGAAAGAACGGCAGTGACGATCTGTCCACTCCATCATCGGGGCAACCGCTAAGCGTTTGGGTGTTTTTACAGTCATACCAATATCAAGCCAATACTCTCTGGGTCACAAAAGATCGCTCTTTTCCCGTTACCGGGTCTTTGAAATAAATCTCTTTTGCTAAAAGCTGCAGAGGTTTGGAAAAGTCCAAATCATACTCTTGATAAGGCGTCAGGATGGGATAGATCTGGTCATACTGAATGGGGATGCCTAGGCTATTGAGATGACAACGCAATTGATGCTTCTTGCCGCTACCAGGGGTTAAGCGATATTTAGCCCAAGGTTTTTTTGTCTCAAGCAATTCAATCAAGGTATCAGCATTGGCAATACCCTCCACTTCCTGCATTTGCAGAAAGTGTTCAGACTCTTCCAATCTACTTTGATAAGTCATTGGCAATTGATTGATCAGACCTTCTGAATAGGGTGCGATTGCTTCATAGACTTTCTTGACTGCGCGATCTCTAAATAAATTTTGGTATTGGGCTCGCTCTTGCCGATTCACAGAAAAAATCACTAGGCCTGCCGTATCGCGATCAATCCGATGAATCGGACTCAAGTCCTGAATCCCAGTTTTTTTCTTCAGCCGATTAAGCAAGGTTTGATGTAAATAAAGACCGCTTGGCGTCACCGGTAAAAAATGGGGTTTATCTGCAACCAGAATATGTTCGTCCTGAAAAAGAATGCTCTCCTCAAATGGAATTTCTGGTTCTCGAGCCAGGCGTCTGAAATACAGTAAATGTGTATTAGGAAGATAGGCATCGCCTGCAGCAAGCGCCTCACCCTCTTGGTTAAATACCAGGCCTTCCTCAAAACGAGCTTCCCACTCACCTCTATCAATATGCGGGAAATTGGCAATAAAGAAATCCAACAGACAGGCGTAATCCTGTCCGGCAGGCAAATACACCTTGGATGAGGAGACTCCTTCAGAATTGACTTTCATTTGGACTAGATTATCCACTCCACCCGGAGAAATAAAAGAATCTCAATACGACTATCCAGAAACCCCTCTAAAATGAGCCAGCAACACCCATAAGAACTAGAAAATAATAGACAACATGCTTGAACTCTCCGCATTTGACCTTGGCTTATTGCTCGCGTGCGCTTTATTTGCAGGCTTGGTCGATTCCATTATTGGTGGCGGAGGAATGATTCAAGTGCCAGCCCTTTTTGCTGCTTTACCAGGCTATCCGCCAGCCACCCTGCTCTCAGTTAATAAGTTTGGTTCGATTGTGGGGACTATTGGTTCAGCCATTCAGTACAGTCGGGCCAATAAAAGCCCTTGGGGCCTAGTCATTATTTCTTCATCATTTGCATTTTTTGCCTCAGTTGCAGGCGCTTACCTCGTCACTCAATTACCAACTGAATGGCTCAGAGGCGCCCTACCTTTTTTATTGCTTGCGCTGCTGATCTTTAATATCAAATCCAGTGCCGGTCTAGTGCATGCACCTAAGCGTCAGCATCACAAACAAAAAGCAATCGCCTCTACCGGTGCAGGCATCATTGGTTTTTATGATGGCTTTCTGGGGCCTGGAGCTGGTGCGTTTTACAAACTCTTCTACACCCGAGTATTGGGATTTGATTTTTTACGATCTGCAGCGCCTGCGAAGTACCTCAATATTGCCTCCAATTTAGGGGCACTCTGCGTCTTTTTCTATCTCGGTTTTTTTGACTGGCAGCTTGGCTTATTGATGGCTAGCGCTAATCTCGTAGGCGGCCAAATTGGCACTAAGATTGCCATCAAACACGGCAATACCTTTATCCGCAAAGGCTTTTTCATTCTGGTCACCATACTGATTATCAAAACCTTCTACGATGCCTTTCTGAAGTAAATCAAGCTCTAGACAACAGCCTTAGTGGATATGGCATTTTTTCGTAGATTTATGGCGATTTTCATAGTAAATTAGACATATGCAGGTGCAGTTTATTAACTACAAAAATAGAGGGGCAAATGAAAATTTTATTACCAGTTGACGGCTCCAAATCTTCGCTCAATGCGGCCAAGTATGTTGGAAAGTTAGCTAAGGATTTACGCAGCAAGTGCACAGTCACATTGATCAGCGTTCATGACGATATTGGGCTTGGTCATGTAAAGCAATTTGTCGCCAATAGCGTAATCGATGATTACCTTCGTGAAGTCAGCGAAAAAGAGCTCAAGGCAGCTCAGAAAGCCCTTGATACAGCGGCTGTAAAACACAACATGGTAATTAAGCGCGGTAATGTTGCCAATGAAATTATTGCCTTGGCCAATAAAGAGAAATTTGATCTAGTGGTAATGGGGTCAAAAGGTCGTAGCGGCATTGTTGATGCCATCATGGGCTCTGTCGCCCAAAAGGTAAGCAATGCAGTCAAGCAGCCTGTTTTATTGGTTAAATAAGCACAAAGGTTAATCATCGGATTAACTTCAATAGGCCGTCCGTGTGACGGCCTTTTTATGGATTTATAAATGAGTATTTTGCTTCTATTGTTTGCACCCGGCTTATTTGCCCTGGTCTGGCTCATCCGCCTGCAGATCTGCCTATCCAGGGTCCGCTATCTAGTAGATACCTATGGGATGGATCGCAAAAAATTGCGTAAGTTGTCATGCAAAGAGCTCAAGAAACTCCGTGTATCAATTGATGAACTTCGGCAAACTAATGATGCATTTGCTTTAGAGAATCTCGTTAGGCCATTTAAGGCATAACAAACAATAGCCCAAAATTAGTCGGATCAGACTAGATGTAATTCGACCCTCTTACCTAAGGCAGCAGCATACTTTCGCAGCGTACTTAAACTTGGGGAGTGCTTTCCAGTTGCCAAAGAGCTTTCGAGTCTGGCTATTGCAGGAGCTTGTGTACCCATTCTGCGAGCCACTTCAGCCTGAGATAAACCTGCGGCTTTACGAGCCTGCAGTATTTCATCAAGAATCGCAAACTCCTCTTTATTTAAGCGCTCAACCTCAGCCTTGACTGCTGGATTTTTTAACATCTTGCTAACTGCTTGTTTATGGGTCAATGTCTTTGTCTTCATAATTTCACTTCCCTCATTCTCAACTTGGCTAGCCTTAGTTCTTTATCGGGAGTTTTCTGCGATTTCTTGAGCATCGGGGCTGTAATAGCGAATGGTATAAGTCATTCAATGATGCTAACAAATATGTTAGCATCAAACAACCATGTTGCGCAAGGGCCATCCAATAGTGAGGGTATATTGACCTCACAAATAAACCCCGCATTGAAGTTAGAGTTGATAGCAAATTCTCAGGGGTTAAATTGCCCTTTGATTTACCCTCTTAGATAGCTCCTGGGCAGACTCTTTTCTCTCGCTGTAGCGATCCGTCAAGTACTCGCTAACTCCACGAGTCAGCAATGTGAACTTATAGAGCTCTTCCATGACATCGACAACGCGATCATAAAAGGAGGATGGCTTCATACGTCCATCTTCCTCAAATTCTGTAAAAGCCTTGGCAACCGATGATTGATTGGGGGTAGTAATCATCCTCATCCATCGACCCAAGATGCGCATTTGATTAACCGCATTAAAGGATTGTGATCCCCCACATACCTGCATTACAGCCAAGGTCTTGCCTTGAGTTGGCCTAATAGCACCCTCAGACAATGGAATCCAATCAATCTGTGTTTTTAGCAAGCCAGTCATAGCACCATGCCGCTCCGGGGAAGTCCAAACCATTCCTTCTGCCCACAAGGCTAATTGACGCAACTCCTGCACCTTTAGATGGGTATCGGGTGTGTCATCAACTAGAGGCAGACCAGTAGGGTCAAAAATTTTGACTTCGCCACCCATAGCGGTTATAGCCTCGCCGCCTCTAAAGTAAGGAGCTTGCTATAGGATCTCTCACGTAGTGAGCCATACAGTATCAGAAACCGAGGCGCATGATCGCCAGCTTGGATGCTCAATTTTTCTAATGCAGGAATCTGAAACAAATCCTCTACTAAGGCAGGAAATTGCAGTGGAGACTCAAACACTTAAGAAGCGTCCTTTTGAAAATACTTTTCCTTAAACCATAAGGCTACAGTAACCAAGCCAATCATGATGGGCACCTCAACTAATGGGCCAATGACTGCCGCAAAGGCTGCTCCAGAATTAATTCCAAAGACCGCAATAGCAACAGCAATAGCCAACTCAAAGTTATTACTGGAAGCGGTAAAGGAAAGCGTGCAGCATCGTTTGTAATCGATTCCCATCTTGCCAGTCACCAAGAAAGTCAGCAAGAACATGATGAGAAAGGAAACCAACAATGGCACGGCAATAGTCACGACATCCATCGGAAGCGTTAAGATGACGCCGCCTTTGAGGCTAAACATCACGATGATGGTGAAGAGCAAAGCTATTAAAGTGATCTTGCCAATGCGAGGCACAAAGTGCTCGTGGTAATGCTCTTTAGAAAAATGGCATTAAATGCCACTAAGTCAGCAGCGTATTCAGTAGAGCCCTTGGCCAAATCATTCCAAATAATGACCATCGCAACACAAGGTGCAATACCAATCAATATCAGGCTAGCCATATATTCCGGTTGGTCAGGAACAAAAGTAATTGCCAAAAAGAACATTAAAGTCGGCGCAATAATCCAGTTCATCAAAATAGAAATACCGAAGATGCGCTTGTCTTTAAATACGTCAGGCAAGTCTTCGTAGCGCACCTTGGCAAATGGCGGGTACATCATCAAGATCAAGCCAATAGCAATTGGAAGATTAGTTGTGCCGACCTGGAAGGAATTAATAAACACTTCAATACCCGGAATAATGTGGCCTAAGGCAATACTAACTGCCATTGCTACAAAAATCCAGACCGTTAAATAACGGTCCAGAAAAGAAAGTTTTTTTGTGATCGAGCTCATGCTTTAGTATGAATTTCTTTAAGGCTCATCGAGTCGAGTTTTTCCAATGGCATTGCTGCCAAGCTATCTAGGCGTCTTTTAAGGCCATTTTTGACCTCATGAAATGCTGCTCTCTTTTCTAAATCAGTACCCTGCACTTGCGATGGATCAGGGAATCCCCAATGTGCTGTTGCAGGATTACCGGGCCAAAATGGACAAACCTCGCCAGCAGCATTATCGCAAACGGTCACAATAAAATCCATCTTGGGCGCATCTTCCAATCCAAATTCATCCCAGCTCTTCGATCTCAAAAGAGCGCGGTCCATACCTAACTCCTCCGCAATATCGGCAGCAATTGGATTAACACTTGTACCCGGTGTTGAGCCTGCTGAATAACCTACAAACTTGCCACTTGGGTGCGTTGATGCTAAAGCCTCACCCAACACTGATCGAGCAGAATTATGGGTACATAAAAAAGAATGTTGTACTATTTCATTGAGCATTTACCTTTTTTAGAGATTTTGGTGTTTTACAAGATTTACCGCCGCAGCAGTTAGCTAACAAGAACTCGCTGAGCTCTTCAACCATGCCAGCGTTAGGTCTATAGATGAGGTTGCGACTTTGGCGCTCGACCGTAATGAGATTGGCCTGATAGAGCTCTTTTAGATGGAAGCTGAGTGTCGCATTTGGAATACCCAACATCTCATGAATTTGCGATGGCATTAAACCTGTATCGCCCTTTTGCACAATGAGGCGGTAAACGTTTAAGCGTGACTCCTGCCCTAGGGCAACGAATGCTTGTATTGCTTCGATATTTTTCATAATTCGATAATAATAGAATAATGTTGCAATTTTATGACATACATCAAATTGATGAGGCATTCCCTGCTCCAAAATACTCAAAAGGAATCCCATGAATCTCACAACGCCCCTGGCAGCCTTAAAAGACTGGCCAAAGCTATTTTTAGCTAGCGCCACCATTATTTGGTATGGGCTTTATAAATCACTCATTCCCGTTTCCGAGTGGATAGTCTCATTACTACCAATTGAGCGTCAAAGTCAGTTGGGCGATGCGTTGCAGTTCTTTTTCTATGACACCCCTAAGGTATTGCTGCTACTTACTGGCGTTGTCTTTGTCATGGGGATAATTAATTCCTATTTCACACCTGAGCGTACCAGAGCTCTACTAGCCAGAAAATCAGAAGGCGTAGGCAACATCCTGGCAGCAAGCCTTGGAATTGTTACGCCCTTTTGCTCCTGCTCTGCCGTACCTCTCTTTATTGGTTTTGTTCAGGCCGGTGTGCCACTAGGAATTACCTTCTCATTCTTGATTTCCGCGCCAATGGTCAATGAAGTGGCTTTGACTTTGCTCTTCACATTATTTGGCTGGAAGATTGCCAGCTTATATTTGGTGCTTGGACTATCCGCAGCCATCATTGCTGGCTGGGTCATTGGCAAACTCAAGCTAGAACCCTATTTGGAAGATTGGGTTATCAATATGCCTAAGACTGTGGCAACAGTTGATACTGACCGCCTGACCTTAAGCGATCGCATTGACTCTGGGAAAGCGGCCATTAAAGAGATTGTGGTCAAAGTCTGGCCATACATCATCGTGGGTATTGGTGTTGGTGCCGGAATTCACGGTTATGTCCCAGAAGACTTCATGGCAAGTTTGATGGGTAAAGAAGCATGGTGGTCTGTTCCTGTTGCGGTACTCATTGGTGTGCCTATGTATACCAATGCCGCTGGGATTATTCCAATTGTGGAAGCCTTGCTAGCCAAAGGTGCAGCACTTGGCACTGTATTAGCCTTCATGATGAGCGTAATTGCCCTATCTTTGCCTGAAATGATTATTTTGCGTAAGGTTTTGAAGATTCGCCTGATCATCATCTTTGCCAGCATCGTAGCAACAGGCATTCTGATTGTTGGTTATATTTTTAACGCTGCTCTACAAGGGAATCATCATGGACATTAAAGTACTAGGTACTGGTTGCAGCAACTGCAAAGCCACAGTCAAATTAGTGGAGGAAGTTGCCAAAGAAAGAGGTGTGTCGATCACCATGGAAAAGGTAGAAGATATTCAAGACATCATGAAATTCAACATCATGTCTACTCCCGGTGTAATCGTGGATGGCAAGGTAGTTCATACTGGCGGCATTCCAAGTCGTGAAAAAGTTGAGCAGTGGTTTGCATAATCACGATTCACATGTAAGTAAGCCAACGTACAACACCATATTTGCTGTTGGCATTGGCTTAAACCTTGCCTATGTAGTTGTGGAAGCGTTTTATGGCTGGAAGATTAACTCGCTAGCCTTAATTGCTGATGCTGGTCACAATCTAAGTGATGTCGCTGGACTGTTGCTGGCTTGGGTAGCAACCTTTGTGGCTAGCCTGCGCCCGAATATTCGCCATACCTTTGGGTGGCAAAAAGCCTCCATCATGGCGGCATTCATTAATGCAGTCTTACTCCTAGTAGCGATGGGCTCCTTAATTCTAGAGTCCGTCCAAAGACTGCAATCCCCAGAGTCGATGAAAGGATTGGTGGTTATCACTGTAGCCGGAATTGGCATTGCGATTAACGCCTTTACGGCCCTTCTCTTCCTCAAATACCAAGAGAAGAACTTGAACCTTAAGGCTGCATTCTTACATATGATGGCAGATGCATTAATGTCCCTAGGGGTTGTCGTTGCTGGAGTTTTATGCCTCTACTTTGAGTGGGAGTGGCTGGACCCTGTGTTAAGTCTTGCTATATCCGCCATCATTATTGTGAGTGCACTTAATCTATTTAAGAAGACTGTGCACATGATGTTTGATGGCGTACCCGACTCAATAGAGCTGCCCAAGGTTTATGAATATCTCAAGTCCATCGAAGGTGTTGCAAAAGTTCACGACCTACATATCTGGGCAATGAGCACCTCTGACGTTGCCCTAACAGTTCAACTTATTATTCCTAACTGGCAGCATGATGATGCTTCTATTGATCAAATCCAAGATGCATTGTTAGCCCAATTTCATATCTCCCATGCCACCATCCAGATAACAAGAGCGCCTATTAGCACTTCTTGTTTTAATTATTAAGAGCCTAACTATGCCTTCACTAATTAAAAGATTCGTATTTTTCATTGCCTGCATATCAACAGCATTCATTCAAACTGCTTTTGCTCAAAATGCAGACTTAAAGCCCATTAAGCTAGATAAAAATACGTACGCCCTGATTGGCTCTATTGGCCCAAGGACTTATGAGAACTATGGACTTAATGCGAATTTTGGGGTCATTGATACCCCTGATGGCGCCATTTTGATTGATAGTGGAGCATCACCTCAGGGTGCAGCCATTCTTGAGAAAGAAGTAAAAATACTGACCAGCAAAAAGGTACGCTGGGTTATTAATACGGGCTCACAAGATCACCGCTAGCTTGGTAATGATTACTTTGCCAAACAAGGTGCAGAGATCGTTGCACTGAAAAGAACAACTATTACCCAATCAAGCCTAGGTTTAGGTCAAATCACCAGCGTTCAGACAGTTTTAAGGGAAAGAGCTAATGGCACTACTCCATTCGCCAGCCCAAAAGCCCCGGAAACTGATTACGCAAAACTCAATCTTGGTGGCGTTGATATAGTAATTCGATATTTTAACCATGCTCACTTTGCTGGTGACGCTGTTGTTTATCTTCCTAGCTCTGGAATTTTATTTTCAGGTGATCATATTTATGTTGATCGACTGCTGGGGATCCTCCCACAAAGCGATGCCACAAAGTGGTTGGATGCCTTTAATCAGATTGAGGTGATGAATGCCAAGATTATTGTGCCTGGACATGGCTCCATTACAAACATTAAAAAAGCGAGAACACAGACTTGCGACTATCTCGCCTTCATTGTTAGGGGCGTCAAGAAATATGCTGAGGATATGGCTGGGGTTGAGAGCGCAGTGAAGAATCTGGCTGGCGCACCTCAATTTGAAAATCTAGCCAACTTTAAAGATTTGCATAAGGGTAATATTAGTCGAGCCTATCTAAGGCTTGAGTCAGAGTAAAGGTTCGCGGTAGCCACCTTACTCACCAAAGTCAAGATAGCAGACAGCTTTAAGACGCCCAGGATGGTTTACGGGGTTACGACCCTATTGCGGTACAGAAAAACCGTATTGCTTCATCACTTTCCTTGACTTAGGGTCTTGCAGATAGAGGTAAAAATCTTTAGCGCTTGGTGCAGTGTTTTTGATCAAAGCCATCTTTTGCTTCAGTGGTTTATGAAGACTATCCGGTATCAACACAGATGAGGATTGAGCTTGAGTTTGTGGCGAAGAAGCTAGAGATAAAGCGGAGATCGCAAAATCAGCCGACCCCGTTAAAGCAAACATCGTGGCTTGAGAAATATTTTCTCCAAAGACCAGCTTCGGCCGAACCAAATCCCAGACCTCAATACTAATAAGGTATTCTTTTGCCGCCCTGCCATAAGGAGCGTGATCCGGATTGGCTATTGCAATCTTCTTAGCCGCTTGAATTGCTTTCACTAGGGTATCTTTGTCAGCGCCGAGCTGAATTGAGCCATCTTTTTTTGCAAGAGAACGACTCTGCCGATTGCATACAGGGTTCCCCCCATTAACCGTTAAGCCACTTTTAGATAAGTCATCTACATAAGCCTCATCAGCAGACTAAATGGCGCACCATTTTTGGTTTGCTGCCACAGCACACCAGATGAGCCAAACACCAGTTTGACATCTTGGCCTTTATCAGCCTTATAGTTAGCGGCAATTTCTTCGATAGCAAACTTGAGATCTGAGGCGGCAGCCACTGTTGGCGCAGTTTGAGCAATAGCGGTCGAGATAAAGAGAGTCAAAAATCCCAAAAGAATACTTTTAACCATGGTCATTCAATTTCTCCAATGCTCGCTATTCTTGTAGTGTAACGATTTCTTACTAACACTTACCAACCCTTACTAACTTCCACCTTTGAGCTTGCGTAAAGCATCTGCCATTGCGTTATTCATTGGGGGCGCAGATCTTCTATCTTCCTGTGGTCTTCTGGCCTCTGGAATTCTTGGGGTTCCCGGTCTATTTGCTCTTTGCTCAGGCTTTGCACCTGTCGATACTTTAGGGGCCTCATCAGATAGTCGCATCGTCAAAGCAATCCGCTTACGCTTTTCATCTACCTCAAGCACTTTGACCTTCACAACCTGACCTGCTTTAACTACGGTATGTGGATCTTTAACAAAGGTATTGGCTAATGCAGAGATATGTACCAGGCCATCTTGATGAACGCCAATATCCACAAATGCATCAAAGGCTGCAACGTTAGTAACAACGCCTTCCAAAATCATGTCAGCTTTGAGGTCACTGATTTTTTCTACGCCATCTTTAAATGTTGCAGTGGTGAATTCAGGACGTGGGTCACGACCAGGCTTCTCTAATTCTTTAATGATGTCGGTGACTGTTGGCACGCCAAACTTCTCATCAGCATACTTTTCTGGACTCAGACCTTTCAAAATAGTTTCATCACCAATCACTTCCTTGACGCCCTTCTTGATATCTTTGAGTATTTTCTCTACCAAAGGATAGGATTCTGGGTGGACTGCTGATGCATCTAATGGATCCTTGCCATTCATGATGCGCAAGAATCCTGCTGCCTGCTCAAAGGTCTTGTCACCTAAACGTGGCACGCTCCGTAAATCCGCCCGAGTCTGAAAGGCGCCATTGCTATCCTGATAAGAAACAATACCCTCAGCAACCGTACTACTTAGCCCTGAAACCCTTGCCAGCAAAGGCGCTGAAGCGGTATTCACATCAACGCCAACCGCATTCACACAATCCTCTACTACTGCTACTAATGACTTAGCTAATTGAGTCTGCATCACATCGTGCTGATACTGACCCACACCAATGGACTTCGGATCGATCTTTACTAGCTCTGCCAGTGGATCTTGCAACCTTCTCGCAATCGATACTGCCCCTCTGAGCGACACATCCATGCCGGGCAATTCTTTTGAGGCGTATTCAGAGGCAGAGTAAACCGATGCTCCCGCTTCGGACACCACTATCTTAGTTAGCTTGAGTTCTGGCTTGGCCTTGATTAAATCTTGCGCCAACTTATCTGTTTCACGGGATGCGGTTCCGTTGCCGATCGAGATTAGGGTCGCCTTGTGCTTCTCGGCTAATTTCGCAAGCGTATGCAATGAACCATCCCAATCATTTTTAGGCTGATGTGGGTAAATCACGTCCGTATCCACTACCTTGCCAGTAGCATCGACTACTGCAACCTGCACACCTGTTCTCATTCCAGGATCTAAACCAATGGTGACCTTTGGTCCCGCAGGCGCAGCCAACAGCAAATCCTTGAGGTTACGCGCAAACACATTAATCGCCTCAGCTTCAGAGCGTTCACGTAAAGCACTCATAAGCTCAGACTCCAAATGCATCGAACACTTGATACGCCAAGTCCAACGCACAGTTTCTGCCAGCCATTGATCTGCTGGACGACCTTCATTTTTAATCCTGAATTGATTAGCAACACGGGACTCACAAGGATTATGAGGTGCATCTCATTTGGGTTTTTCTTCCTCAGTATCCAGACGTAAATTGACCATCAACATCTGCTCACGACGACCTCTAAATAATGCCAAGGCACGATGCGAAGGGATTGCAGCAATAAGTTCAGAGTAATCGAAGTAATCAGCGAATTTCTCACCCTCTTGCTCCTTACCAGCAATCACCTTGGACTCCACTACACCATGTTCTTGTAAGTAGGTCCTGAGTGACTGCACTAAGCCAGCATCTTCTGCAAAGCGTTCCATCAAATCTGGCGGGCACCCTCAAGAGCCGCTTTCACGTCAGGAACTCCAGGGTTATTCGTGCCATCTACGTCAAATACTTCTTTAATATATTTGGCAGCCTCTATTTCGGGATCTAAATTAGGATTAGCGAGCAAATCATTCGCTAGCGGCTCTAATCCTGCTTCTAGGGCGATTTGGGCTTTGGTTCTGCGCCTTTGGCTTGTACGGAAGATAGAGATCCTCCAGGCGCGTCTTATCCTCAGCAAGCATGATGGCCTTGAGCAACTCCGGGATCATCTTGCCCTGCTCCTCAATTGATGCCACGATTGCCTTGCGACGATCTTCTAGTTCACGCAAATAACTCAGACGCTCCTCTAGCAAGCGTAACTGCGCATCATCTAAACCGCCAGTAGCCTCCTTACGATAACGGGCAATAAAAGGAACGGTAGCGCCCTCATCCATCAAAGCAATAGCAGCAGCTACTTGAGCGGGTTTAGCGGATAACTCTTGGGCAAGGCGTTGTTCAATGGAAGGCAGCATGAGGATCTATTTTTACTATTATTTTTGGAATATGGATTTCAATGAAGAACAAAAGCCACCCGGAGGTGACTTTTTTGTATAGCTTGAAGTAGCTTAGTCGCGTGATGCTTTCTTACGCTCATGCTCCTTGAGATAGCGCTTACGAATACGAATACTCTTCGGCGTTACTTCTACCAATTCATCATCATCGATAAACTCAACAGCGTACTCGAGGTTCATGGCGATTGGTGTTACCAAGCGCACTGCCTCGTCAGTACCAGATGCACGAACGTTGGTTAATTGCTTGCCCTTAATTGGGTTAACAACCAAGTCATTATCACGGCTATGAATACCGATGACCATACCTTCATACAAAGGATCGCCAGGGCTCACAAACATACGGCCACGGTCTTGTAATTTCCACAAAGCGTAAGCAACTGCCTCGCCATCATCTTGACTGATCAATACGCCGTTATGACGCTCACCCAAGATGCCGTCTTTTGCAGGTGCATAGGAATCAAAAGTGTGGCTCATTAAACCGTTACCGCGTGTCATGGTCATGAAATCGCCTTGGAAGCCGATCAAACCACGCGCAGGAATACGGTACTCAAGACGTGTGCGACCTTTACCATCGCTCACCATGTCAAGCAACTCACCTTTACGCTTACCCAAGTCTTCCATGACGGCGCCTTGAGTTGTATCTTCTACGTCAACCGTTAAATTCTCGTACGGCTCCATCTTCACACCATCTACTTCGTGGAATACCACGCGTGGGCGGGAAACTGCCAACTCGTAACCTTCACGACGCATTGTTTCTACCAAGATAGTGAGGTGCAATTCGCCACGACCTGACACTTCAAATACGGTGTCATCGTCAGTTTCTTTAACGCGCAATGCCATATTGGATTTCAGTTCGCGATCTAAACGCTCACGAATCTGACGGCTAGTAACAAACTTACCTTCACGACCAGCTAATGGGCTGGTGTTCACCATGAAGTTCATGGTCAAAGTAGGTTCATCAATCTTGAGCATGGGCAATGCTTCAGGGGTGTCTGGTGCGCAGATCGTTGTTCCGATTGCCAAATCTTCAATACCGTTTACCAATACGATATCGCCCGCTTGAGCTTCATCAACCAACTCACGCTCTAAGCCACGGAATTTCAACACTTGGTTAATACGACCTTTGCGTTGGACGCCATCAGGGCCGTCCATAAACACAACATCCATCAACGGCTTTACAGTTCCGCGGTTTACACGTCCTACACCGATCTTACCTACGTAAGTGCTGTACTCAATAGAAGTAATCTGTAACTGCAAAGGGCCTTCTGGGTTGTCATCACGCACTGGAACATGCTTGAGCACAGTGTCAAACAATGGACGCATGTCGCCTTCGCGAACATCATCAGTCAAGCCGGCATAGCCGTTCAAACCAGATGCGTACACTACTGGGAAATCTAACTGCTCTTCAGTAGCACCTAACTTATCAAACAACTCAAAAGTAGCATTGATCACGTAGTCTGTACGAGCGCCGGGACGGTCAACCTTGTTAATCACCACAATCGGCTTCAAACCAAGAGCCAAGGCTTTCTTGGTTACGAAGCGAGTTTGTGGCATTGGACCCTCAACCGCGTCAACCAAGAGCAAAACACCGTCAACCATGGAGAGCACACGCTCTACTTCGCCACCGAAGTCAGCATGTCCCGGTGTGTCTACGATATTGATGTGTGTGCCATCATACCCAACCGCACAGTTCTTGGACAAAATAGTAATGCCACGCTCTTTTTCCAAGTCGTTTGAATCCATGACGCGTTCGGTCATTTTTTCATTGGAACGGAATGTGCCTGATTGGCGCAAGAGTTGGTCAACCAAAGTAGTTTTACCGTGGTCAACGTGGGCGATGATGGCGATATTACGAAGTGCGCGTTTAGTCATGTGAAGCTTCTGAAGTTAAGAATAGGGTTAATGAATAAAGGGATTAAATGTGTTTAATGTGCCGAAGAAATCAAGCGCTTGGGATGCAAAACCCCAGAACGCCAATCACTAGTGCCAATAAAGTTATGTGGAGCTGCTGTTGCACGATAGATACGCACCAGCGCCTCTATCGAAGGTAAATTCAGTGGGATTCGTTGACCCATCTCCAAACGTTTTGCTTGCTGCTCATCCACGGTTAAGTGGGGCAAGGTTTGCAAGAGCGCATCAACTGGCAAGATATAGCTTGAGCTATCTTGTAAACCTTTTTGAATCGACTCGATTGTGAAAGACTGCTCCAAAGTAAGGTGCCCTACTTCCGTGCGACGCAGGCCAACTAGATGAGCACCACAACCCAACGCCTTACCAATATCTTCTGCCAATACGCGAATGTAAGTACCCTTGCTGCAGCTCACTTCTAAAGTGGCTTCTGGCCAATTGACATTGGTCCAATGAATTGCATGAATCGTAATATCTCGTGGAGTGCGCTCTAACTCAACACCAGCACGAGCATATTCATATAAAGGCTTACCATCGCGCTTGAGCGCGGAATACATTGGGGGAACCTGACTAATCGGACCAGTAAATGCCGGCAATAGATCATCTAATGCAATTTTGATAGTCGCTTCATCCGCAAATACAGGTAAAGGTAGTTCTTCAATGACTAAACCTTCAGCATCACCAGTATCAGTACGCTGACCAAATTTCACTTGAGCGATATAGGTTTTATCTGCCTCTAATAAATCCTGCGAGTACTTCGTTGCTTCACCCAAGCAAATCGGGAGTAAGCCGGTAGCCATTGGATCTAAAGTGCCGGTGTGCCCTGCTTTTTCTGCATTGAATGCGCGCTTCACGGCAGTGACTGCGCCTTGTGAGCTCATGCCAGCAGGTTTATCAAGCAAGACTACGCCATCGATACGTACAGACATAGCTATTTACGCGTTCTCGTCTTTGCGATCACTATCTACAGCTTGATCAATTAAGCGCGACATTTCAATGCCGTGCTCAACAGAACTGTCGTAGTGGAAATGCAGAGTTGGCACAGTATGAATATGCAAACGCTTAAACAATACGGAATGCAAATAGCCCGCCTTATCCTGCAAAGCCTTCAATGCCACTTCAGGCTCAGCACCTAAGACGGTAAAAAAAACTTTTGCATGCGCCAAATCTGGCGTGAGTTCAATACTTTGTAAAGTAATCAAACCCAGGCTCGGGCTACGCAATTCACGAGGAATTAGCTCGGCCAGGTCCCGCTGAATTTGATCGGCGAGACGCTGGTTACGATGAGGACTAGTTTTATGCATTAACTCAATAGCTCTTAAAGTGTTCTAGCGACTTCAGTAACTTCAAATGCTTCGAGTTGATCGCCCTCTTTGATGTCGTTGTAGCCTTTTAATGACAGACCACACTCAACACCGGCGCGAACTTCTTTTGCATCATCTTTAAAGCGCTTCAGGGAATCTAATTCGCCAGTCCAGATCACTACGTTGTCACGCAAGAGGCGGACACTAGAGGTGCGCTTAACAACACCGTCAAGCACCAAGCAACCCGCAATTGCACCAACTTTAGATACCAAGAAGACTTGACGAATCTCCACCATACCGGTGATTTCTTCCTTCTTATCTGGCGTCAACATGCCGCTTAAGGCTGCTTTCACCTCATCAACCGCGTCATAAATAATGTTGTGATAACGAATATCGACACCATTGTTCTCAGCCAACTTACGTGCCGCACCATCCGCACGAGAATTAAAGCCAATAATGACCGCCTTAGAAGCGACTGCTAAGTTGACGTCAGTCTCAGTAATACCACCCACGGCTGCGTGAACAATTTGAACTTTCACTTCTGCAGTAGATAACTTTTGTAATGACTGTGACAAAGCTTCTTGAGAACCCTGTACGTCCGCTTTAATAATGAGTGGCAATAACTTCGCCTCAATCGCACCCTCTTCCATGTTTTCCATCATGGTTTCGAGTTTGAATGCTTGCTGTTTAGCCAACTTCACATCACGGAACTTACCTTGACGGAAGAGTGCGATCTCACGTGCTTTACGCTCGTCAGGAACCACTTGAACCGCTTCACCTGCAGCAGGAACCTCAGATAAACCTTGGATCTCTACAGGGATAGATGGGCCAGCTTCATTACATGGCTTGCCGTTTTCATCCAACATCGCACGAACGCGACCGTAGGTTGAACCCGCCAACAACATATCACCACGCTTGAGCGTGCCAGACTGAACCAAAATAGTGGCAACAGGACCGCGACCTTTGTCCAAACGCGCCTCAATAACGAGACCTTGCGCAGGAGCATCTTTCGCTGCCTTGAGTTCTAAAATTTCTGCTTGTAAAAGAACGTTCTCAAGCAAGGCATCAATGCCGTCACCCGTTTTTGCGGAGACGCCAATAAATGGCACATCACCACCGTATTCTTCTGGAACGACTTGTTCAGCAACTAACTCAGTCTTAACGCGCTCTAAGTTCGCTTCTGGCTTATCAATCTTATTAATGGCTACAACAATCGGAACGCCACCAGCTACTGCGTGAGCAATCGCTTCTTTCGTTTGCGGCATCACGCCGTCATCGGCTGCAACAACCAAGATCACGATATCCGTTGCCTTAGCACCACGAGCACGCATAGCCGTAAAGGCTTCGTGACCCGGAGTATCAAGGAAAGTAATCATGCCGCGTGGCGTTTCAACGTGATAAGCGCCAATATGCTGAGTAATACCACCGGCTTCGCCAGTAGCAACTTTAGCTGCACGAATCTTATCGAGCAAAGATGTTTTACCGTGGTCAACGTGACCCATCACCGTAACAACTGGTGGACGTGGTAATAACTCTGCATCGTGACCAGTAATACCGAGATCTAAATCTGGATCATCTAATTTAGCAGCATGGGCTGTATGACCCATTTCTTCTACGATGATCATGGCAGTATCTTGATCCAAGATCTGGTTGATCGTTACCATCTGACCCATGCCCATCAAGAGCTTAATCACTTCAGCGCTCTTCACGGCCATTGCATGAGCTAACTCAGCAACAGTAATGGTTTCAGGAACATGAACATCGCGTACAACGGGTTCTGTTGGAACTTGGAAGTTTGTATCGACGTTGGCTTCTGCAATTTGACGTTGCTTTCTTCTACCACCGCCAGAGCGCCAACCACCCACACCACCAGAGCTATCGCCACGAGTCTTGAGGCCACCAGGTTTCTTGGCGCCCTCTTCTTGCCAAGTAGATGAAGTCTCTGCAGACTTAATCGTCTTGCCACCAACCTTAGCAACTGCTTTTTTCTTATCATCCGCACCTTCAGCCTTAGCCGGCTTATGAAGGGTGCCTTTTTTCGCCTCTTCAGCAGCAATTTCACTTGGCGCTTTAAGAACACGTGCAGGCGTACTCATCATGTCGCGAATAGCTAAAGCTTCAGCTTCTGCGGCAGCACGACGTTTAGTGATGTCAGCTAACTGCGCTTTACTAGCATCAGCGATATCTTTAGCAGCTTTATCGGCTTGCACTTTCTTGTCAGCGGCTTTTGCAGCAGCGGCAGAACCATCATCATCTGACTTGATTGTTTTTTCAACAACAGGCTGAGCTGCAGTGGCAGCAGCTGCAGCATCAACCTCTTTTTGGCGAGCATCTTCTGCTGCCTTCATTTCTGCCTCTTGGCGTGCCAATAACTCAGCTTGACGCGTCGCTTCAGCTGCGCGCTTTTCCAACTCCTCAGCAGAGAGGATAGGTTTAGCAGGCGCCGCAGGAGCAACTTCTTTAGCCACTGGAGCCGGCGCTTCTTCAGGAGCTTTATCTCCTGCTTTAACTGGTACGCGTTTTTTACGAACTTCAACCTGAACGGTGCGAGTACGTCCAGCAGAATCTGCCTGACGAATCTCAGAGTTTTCGCGCTTGATTAAGGTAATCTTTTTACGACTACCGGTATCTGCACTGCCATGCTCTTTTTGCAAGTGCTCAAGCAGGATAGTCTTGTCCTTTTCGGTAATACTGTCGTCCTCAGAATCTTTTTCGATACCGGCCGCCTTCAATTGCTCCAGAAGGTCGGGCGTGGTACGTTTTAATTCTTTAGCGAGTATTTTTACTGTTGTTGCCATGCACTACTTCCTCTCATGAAGTAAACCAATGTTCGCGCGCTTTCATGATGAGCGTTTTCGCGGTTTCTTCGTCAATTTGTGTCGCCTCAACTAGCTCATCAACAGCCAGTTCAGCTAAGTCGTCACGTGTGTGAACTTGATTGTCAGCAAGCTTGGCAATCAACTCAGTAGTCATCCCCTCGAGGGAGCGTAAATCTTGTGAGACTTCGCCAACGCGCTCTTCTTTAGCCAATTCCATAGTCAAGAGAGAGTCACGTGCACGAGTACGCAATTCGTTTACGGTGTCTTCGTCGAAAGAATCGATTTCTAACATTTCAGAAAGCGGTACATAAGCAACCTCTTCCAAAGTATTGAAACCTTCCTCAATTAAGATGTCAGCAACCTCTTGATCAACGTCCAATTTATCCATAAACAATTGACGTACAGAAGCAGCTTCTTTTTCTGTTTTCTCAGCAGACTCTTCTGGAGTCATGATGTTGATCTGCCAACCAGTCAACTCACTAGCCAGGCGAACGTTCTGTCCGCTACGACCAATCGCGATTGCCAAGTTCTCTTCATCAACCACCACATCCATGGCGCGACGCTCTTCATCAACCACGATAGATGACGCTTGCGCTGGAGCCAAAGCACCAATCACAAACTGCGCTGGATCTTCAGACCACAATACGATGTCCACCGCTTCGCCAGCTACTTCGTTACGAACTGCAGTAACGCGTGTGCCACGAACACCAACGCAAGTACCGATTGGATTGATACGCTTGTCATAAGTAATCACGGCAATTTTTGCGCGGATACCAGGGTCACGTGCTGCGCCCTTAATCTCTAATAAACCCTGTTCCATCTCTGGAACTTCGTTCTCAAACAACTTGATCAAGAAATCAGGGCAAGTACGTGAGAGTTCAATCTGTGGGCCACGAGCTTCACGATCTACTTTAAGGATGTAGGCGCGGACGCGATCACCAGAACGAAGGTTCTCTTTAGGGATCATTTGATCGCGACGGAGCAATGCCTCAACGCGGCCAGATTCAATGATCAAACCATTCTTGTCAGCACGCTTGACGGTACCGGTCATGACTTTTTCGCCACGCTCAAGGTAGTCGTTCAAAATCTGCTCACGCTCAGCATCACGAATGCGCTGCAAGATCACTTGCTTAGCAGCCTGTGCGCCGATACGGCCAAAGGCTAAAGATTCGATTTGCTCTTCGATGAATTCACCAACTTCCATGTCAGGGAATTGCTCAAGCGCTTCAAAATGAAGGATTTCCTTATCGGGCTCTTGGAGACCAGCTTCATCAGGAACAACCAACCAGCGACGGAAGGTTTCGTATTCACCAGACTCACGATCAATCGATACGCGAATATCCACATCTTCTGTCGGATAACGTTTCTTAGTGGCTGATGCCAACGCCATTTCTAGCGCCTCAAACACAATCGCTTGATCTACGTTCTTTTCACGCGCTAAGGCGTCTGCCAACATGAGAGCTTCTCGGCTCATGACCTTCTTCCTTTGAAATCAATAACAGGGACCAACCGAGTCTTGTCGACCTCGGCTAAAGAAAACTCCAATTGAGACTCGGCGCCATCAGTACCTTTAAACAACAAACCAAATTTCGCATCAGGCGAATCTAATTCACCACTCAGCAAACCTTGCAACACACCACGAAACTTCTTACGGTCGCCAACGGCAACACGTAATTTCAAATCTACTTCCATTCCAGAAAAACGCTCGTAATCAGCCGCTGACTTCACAGGGCGATCCAGGCCAGGAGAAGAAATCTCTAGACGCTCAAAGGGGATGTTTTCCACTGGCAAGGTGTAGCTCAGTTGGTGACTTACCTTTTCGCAATCCTGGACATTAATCAAACGCTCGTAATCCGGGTTTTCAATCGTGACGCGCAGCAAACCTCCGGCTTCACGCTCAATATCAACTAGCGTGTACCCTAGGTTTTCTACTTCTGCAGAAATAATCCGCTGATCTTTCACGAATACCCTTCAATCCAAAACGGCAAAAAAAAATGGGCTTCAAAGCCCATATTCTCGAAATTCAGAACAGGCCGACTTACGTTGATCGCAACATCAGTCGGTAACAACTCAAAACAGCAGTGAACTGCTATAAGACCAAAATTATAGCCGATTTAGAGGAAAACCGATAGAAATCAGAAGCTTTCGCTTGGATTTCGAGGTTTTCTAGGGCCTTTATTGAAAGGTTTGCGCCCTTTTGGTGCCCCCCGTTTAGGGCCATTTCCAGGACTTTGTGGGCTTGCAGTCACAAAAGCAGACTGTCCATGATGGACTTTTTTGCCTTTATTACGGTTTTGACCCTGACCGCCCTGTCCACCGCCTTGACCGCCTGAACCAGGACGACCACCCTGGGTACGACCCCGGAAAGGACCGCGACCTTCGCCAGAACCATCGCCACCAGGCTTTCCGCCCCTGCTTTGATGGGTTAGGGCACCATGGCCGCTGGCCTGGGTAAGAGCATCCCGTGAACCCCAATAAGAAACTGAGGTTTGCATTGGATCAGGCTGAAAGTCCTCACCAACAGGAGGGCGGCGATCGCGACCCTGAGCATTTGGATTGCGGCCTTTATCTTGTGGCTGAGGCATTTTTAAACCTGCAAACTTCATCAGGTTATAGATGCCGCCAGCCTCAATCTCCTCCCATTTACCCCTTCTCAAGCGTGGGGGTAACAAGAAAATGCCGTAACGAGTTCGGATTAAGCGCGATACCGTATGGCCAACAGCTTCAAACATGCGGCGAACCTCGCGGTTACGGCCCTCAGTCAAAGCAACGTGATACCAACGGTTTGCACCCTCCCCGCCACCCATGGAAAGACGTAAAAATTTAGCCTGGCCGTCATCTAAGGTAATGCCGCTCTTTAATTGAGCCATATTCTCTTGACTCAGATCACCCAAAATACGGACAGCGTACTCACGCTCAACACCGTAACGAGGATGCATCAAACGATTAGCCAACTCACCAGAGGTGGTGAATAACAAAAGACCTTCAGTATTAAAGTCCAAGCGACCTACTGCAATCCAGCGCCCTTGACGCGGTTTTGGCAAACGATCAAATACAGTTGGACGACCTTCCGGATCAGATTGACTTACGATCTCGCCGGCAGGCTTGTGATACATGATGACGCGCGGCGGCTTAGTCTGAATCTTGCGATGCACTGGCTTACCATTAATACGCACTTGATCGGTGGGTCCAATACGTTGGCCAATATGTGCTGGCAAACCATTTACAGATACGCGCCCTTGAATAATCAGGTCTTCCATATCACGACGTGAACCCATACCGACATCAGCCAGCACTTTGTGCAACTTCACGGTATCTTCGTCGTCAGCGTCATCGTCTAAACCATCTAAGTCAGACCAAACTTCATCACGCAAACTCAGCGGCAAATCATCGATGTTTGCAAATTGCAAACTACTCATCTCATCATCGCTAGGCATATCAGCATCATCATCATGACGAACACGTTGTGCACGGCGCTCTGCACCAGTCTGATGAGAAATCTCATTCTCGTTTAGGCCATCAGGATTTTTAACTTCAACAACCTCTGGCGCATCTAATGCAGCATCGAATTCTCCAGAAACAACTGATGCAAACAACGCTTCGCTCTCTGCTGGATTTGGTGCAAGCTTAGCGGATGCATTATTGCCTCCCTCGCGCTGGCCACCAGACTCACCGCCCTCACGACGAGGCCGATCTTTATTGAATGGGCGTTTCTTATTAAAGGGATGCTTGCTAGCGCCCGCACCTTGGCGGCGTGGACGACGTTGACCGCCTTCGCGCCCTTCACCCTTCGCACCGTCTACATTATTGGATGCAGACTCAGAACCAGGGGAATTGTTCGATGTAGGTTTAATCGGAGATGAATCGTTTTCGTTATGACTTGTCATTAATAATTACTTTTGTTCGTCTGATTTATCTTCAGGCTCTGGGGTAACTTCTTCTACTTCTTCACTTGTCTCTTCGCTGATTTCATCATCAGCAATCTCAATTTCTTCGTTGCTGGATTCTTCGTTGCTGGATTCTTCGTTTGCTAATTCTTCACTTGCTGACTGAATAATTGGTTGACCGTTTTCATCCAACTCGATGACAGTTTCAACGTTGGCGCTTGGATCAAACTCCATTACCGCTTGATCCAACTGTTCTGCTGCAGCCATCGGCGCAGCGTCTTCTAACATTGGCAAGCTTTGTAAATTCGTGAGGCTCAAATCATCTAAAAATTGTTTGGTAGTCGCGTACAGACCTGGGCGACCGATAGTCTCTTTATGTCCAATGACTTCAACCCAACCACGATCCTCTAACTGCTTCATCACATTACTACTCACTGCAACCCCACGAATCTCTTCGATTTCACCGCGGGTTACTGGTTGACGGTAAGCAATAATCGCTAATGTTTCCATCACTGCACGGGAATACTTTGGCGGCTTTTCTGGAGTCAGGCGATCGAGATACTCGCGCATCGCTAAACGGCTCTGAAAACGCCAGCCAGTGGCAATATGCACCAACTCCATGCCTTTATCTTCCCAGGCCTTTTGAAGCTCCAATAGAGCATCATCAATTTCGCCAGTAGCAATTTCTTCAGCAAATAAGCGCGTCAGATCGGCAACTGTGAGTGGTTCTTGCGCGCACAAGAGGGCTGTTTCAATTACGCGTTTATTGTGATCATCCATAAAATTCGGGCTATCAGGGAGGGTCTGATGAGACTATAAAAATGTATTTCAGTAATGGGTTGGTGGTGTTCTGGTGGCTCTATTTAGCTACTACGGGCAATTCATCTCCGAAATTCCTCATGGGAGAGCTACCCGCGCTGAAACGAAGTCTTTTTCGCTCACCGTTTGGCCATTATAAGGGAGGCTCAATACAATAGCCACATGCATGAAATTACAGCCCCACCCCAAGTCTCATCCTTCGAGGCTGATAGAAGGCGTCGTTTTTCTAGGTTTAAACCTAGGTTTAGGCGCCCTCATTGGGGGCTCAGGCTTGGCTGGGTGTAGCTTAATGGGCAGCCGCAAGCCTGTAGTCGGCCTAGCTCTTGGCGCGGGAGCGGCCCGAGGCTTTGCCCATGTAGGGGTCATTAAGGCTCTGGAAGCTCAAGGTATTCGGCCCGATATTGTGGTCGGCAGCAGTGCTGGCAGCGTCATCGCTGCATTACTTGCCTCTGGCGCCACCGGAAATGACCTGAATCGACTTGCCTTAAATCTGGATGAGACTACTATTGCCGACTGGGGACCTCCTTTTGTCGGAAGATTTGGCGGCCTCATCAAAGGGGATGCTCTTCAAAACATAGTCAATCGTGAAGTACAAAATAAATCAATCGAGCAAATGCGCATCCCATTAAGAATTGTGGCAACTGAATTGCAGCCCGGAAAAGGTATTTTGTTTCGCTCTGGCAATACAGGCCTAGCAGTACGCGCCTCATGTAGTATTCCAGGCGTGTTCCAGCCAGCCGTCATTAGCGGCAAAGAATATGTCGATGGAGGCTTAGTCGCCCCAGTTCCAGCAAGCTACGCAAGACAGATGGGTGCAACCCTAGTCATTGCAGTCAATATCTCTTCGGAGCCAGTTCATCAAGATGCAAGCGGGACCTTTGGCATCATGCAACAGACGATTTCCATCATGCAGCGAAGTATTAATCAGTACGAACTTAAAAGCGCTGATATTGTGATCACTCCTCACCTCAAGCAAATGAATAGTGGTGATTTCAAATCCAGAAATGAAGCAATCCTCGCAGGAGAGGAGGCCGCCCAAGAGCAGATGGCTGCCCTGAAAGAAAAACTTCGATCCTAGCCCTAGGGCTAACTTCCCAAGATGGGGTGATTGATTTAGGATTCGGTGCAATTGTTTATGAAATCTATCCCCACCCTTCTAAAAGTTTTGGTCGTGTTGGTACTTAGCGCACAAGCGCATCTCGTTTACGCGCAGAGTGGCCAATTCACAACGGCAGCCAATAACTACCTCAAGAAACGTGCCGATGCCTTCATGACCATCACGGGCTACTCACTCACCCCAGATGTCACTACTGGATCACTCTCGATTACCGATAAAGGCGGAGAAAATCAAAATTTACAAATGATTTCCCTTGGGGGTGGAGACCGTATTAGCGCCAACTTCCCACTCTATCTTGAGGGCACGATTGCCTTTAACCGATATAACCCGACATTTACTGATGGCATTGGTAATGCGAGCATTACGGTACCGGTCAACTGGAATGGCATTACCGGAACTGGTGGTGTTGGCTGAGACTTCCCGCTAACAGATACCCTACGCATTCGCCCAATTGCCAACGTCATGCTGGGCCGCGTCGAGAGCGACCTCTCGATTGCAGGTCGCATCATAGAAAATAAAACAGGAGTAGACCTACAGTTCTTAAATGGAGGTCGTATGAATGCTTATGGCCTTGGTGGCTCATTAATGCTGGACTATGAGGACCACAAGCCCGAACGTGAATACGATGCAGAATTGCGCTACACCAATATCGCAATCAACACCTTTGACAGCTCTACTGCCGTTCAAGGATCTGCAGACTCTCAAAGTTTAGGATTGTGGGCCAGAGCCAGATACCCCACACCTCTAACCGTATTAGAGAGGCCATTGCGAGCCGTCTTTGAGGGGTGGCGCATACCGAGTTTCTTGGCCAGCTCCGCGGGGCTCTTGGGTTCGATTCGCTTTCCTCTGTAGGCACCGGAATAGAAATTGATCGTAGTGCCTCAGACCCCATGTTTAGCAGGGTGCGACCAGTTTTTCGGTATCAATTTGGACAGAACGTCCGAGGAACTTCTATAGGCTTAGCAGCAAGCTTTTAAAGCAAAAAATTAGAGGCTGCGAGATTTGCGTTTGAGTTTATTCACTTCATTCAACAACTCTTGACGCTCTGCATCACCCAAGTTATCACTTCCATATAAACGGCGCGCACCATCAAAGCGCTTATCCCAGTAGAGACTACCAAGATCGTCTACACGCACACTAGCGCCTTTGGATGGAGAGTGAATAAATTTATTGTCGCCAACATAAATGCCGACATGGGAGAAAGTTAAACGCATGGTGTTAAAGAATACTAAATCACCAGGCTGCAATTCTTCGCGGGTAATGGACTTACCTACGCGACTAATCTGAGTGGATTTGCGTGGCAATAAAAAACCCAATTTGTCTTTAAAAACATAGCCGACAAAACTACTGCCATCTAAACCGGATTGCGGCAACTCTGCATCCCAACGATAACGCACGCCAATCACTTCCATGGCGCGATTAATCAACTCATCTGATTTACCGGTAACTGAATCTGCAAAGCGATCTGATGCACGAATAAAGTAAGACTTACCCGCCTGAAACATACTTTGCTTGGGAGTTTCAGTGGAGGCCTCAACTGGAGCTTCTTTTGAAGCATCCAATGCAGTATCTGCTGCCAAGAGAGGATGCGCAGCGAATGCAAAGGCAATCAGCGCAGCCGTTGACATTTGCTTGAGCAGCGTAGGCAAGAGGTCTTTTTTAAGTGACATCGATCCATTCTAACAAAGAAGGGCAATTTCACCAAACGCTAGCTCTGAGGCTAATGCATTGTTTTAAAACAAGTATTTTCTATTCCGGTGCATAAATGCGCCAAAATGGCACCTTATTGGGGCGCTTGCTTAAAGCTTAAGTTAGCTCAGCAGCCGTGAATAGCTCTTTGGTATAGGTTTGGCGAGGGTGCTGAATCATAGTCTCAGTATCACCAAACTCCACCACCCTGCCCGCTTTGAGCACCATGATCTCATGGGACATTGCTCGAATAACTGCCAAATCATGACTAATCATTAGGTAGGCCAAGTTGTATTTTTTCTGGAGCTCAGTCAATAAGGCAAGCACCTGTTTTTGAATCGAAACATCCAAGGCTGAGGTGGGCTCATCTAAGACCAAGATCTGTGGTTTGAGGATCAAAGCACGAGCAATCGCAATCCGCTGCCTTTGGCCGCCAGAAAATTCATGGGGATAGCGTGGGAGGGCGGAACGATCAATACCGACTTCTCGAAGAATATCTAAGACACGTGACTCACGTTCCGGTGCAGACAAATTTGGAAAGTGCACATCCAGACCTTCTGAAACTATTTGCATCACATTCATGCGCGGAGAAAGTGAGCCAAAGGGATCTTGAAAAATTACCTGCAAACTGGAACGCATAGCGCGGCACTCTACTGGCTTTAGCTTTTGCCAATCACTTCCCAGCACATCTACATCGCCCGTAATTTCTGCAGCAGTGTCACCCAATAAACCTAAGACTGCCATGCCTAAAGTAGTCTTGCCTGAACCAGACTCACCAATGACGCCAATGGTTTGTCCTTGCTTGAGTGCAAAACTCACCTTACGCAAGACCTGATGACGTGGAGGCTTTTTAAACCAAGCAGTAGCTTCAGTACCTGGGTAAGAGACAGATAAATGCTCCGTCTTGAGCAGGATGGGCGCCAATGGCATTACTGGCGCCAGATGGCGCACAGGCGCGCTATTTACTAAGGCTTTTGTATAAGGATTATCTGGGTGTTCGAACACTTGCTTAGTTGACCCAACTTCCATCAAGTTTCCCTGATTCAATACAGCAACACGATGAGCAAAATGCTTTACCAAATTGAGATCGTGAGTAATCAGGAGAATGGCCATGCCGCCATGATCTTTAGACTCTTCTTGCAACTCTTTGAGTAAATCCAAAATCTGCAAACGTAGACTAACGTCTAAAGCAGTGGTTGGCTCATCCGCAATGAGCAATCTCGGCTTACACGCCAAGGCCATGGCAATCATGGCCCGTTGACGCTGCCCACCAGATAATTGGTGTGAATAGGAGTGGAAGCGCTTCTCTGGCTCTGGGATACCCGTCTTCTTGAGCAACTCAATCGCTGCAGACATAGAGTCTGCTTTAGAAATTAAAGGTTGATATACCTGCACCGCTTCAACAATTTGATTGCCAATAGTAAATAAAGGATTGAGCGCAGCCATGGGCTCCTGAAAGACCATGGCAATCTCACGACCCCGAATCTCACGAATATCTTGAATCGGTAAATCCAGCAAATTGACTGCTTGATTGCCAGTATTTGCATGCAGACCGTTCCACAAAATGCGGCCCGATGTTTTTGCACCCTCAGGCTCAAGACGCAGGGGCGCCAAGGCAGTCAGGGTCTTGCCTGAGCCAGACTCACCAACTAAGGCGACGCGCTCACCCACTCCAATCTCAAGATCAAGATGGTTAACGGCAAATTTTTCACGTCGACCAGTGCCGAAGGAGATTGAAAAATCCTCGTAGCGAAGCAATGGTACAGTTTCTGCGTTCAGTTTTGCCGTGGAACTCATGAACGCCCTCCACGCATAGCACCAGACTTGCGAGAATCAAAAGCATCGCGCAAGGCCTCACCCATAAAGGTAAGCAAGAGCAAAGTGGCTACCAAGACCACAAAGGTCGATAGTGAAATCCACCAAGCGTCTAAATTACTTTTTCCTTGAGAAAGTAACTCCCCAAGGCTCGGAGTACCAGGCGGCACACCAAGACCTAAGAAATCTAAACTCGTGAGAGACAAAATCGCCGCACTCATTCTGAAGGGCAAAAAGGTAATGACTGGTGTCAAGCTATTGGGCAGAATATGACGACGCATGATTTGCAAATTCGTTAAGCCCAACGCTCTGGCAGCTCGCACATATTCCAACGCACGATTACGGAAAAACTCAGCACGCACATAATCAGAAAGACCCATCCAACCAAATGCTGCTAGCAAAATAATTAGGAGCCAAATGCTGGGGTTAAAGATGGAAGCAAAGATGATCAGTAGATATAACTCTGGCATCGCCGACCAAATTTCAATCAAGCGCTGAGAAATCAGATCAAGCTTACCGCCAAAGAATCCCATTAAAGAGCCGGTGATGATGCCTACACTTACACCAACAATAGTGAGTGCCAAGCCAAACAGAATTGAGAGGCGGAATCCATAAATCAAGCGCGCAAGAACATCGCGCCCACGATCGTCAGTACCCAACCAGTTGTCAAAAGACGGTGGCGCAGGGTTAGGCACCTTTGAAAAGTAGTTGAGTGTTTCGTAGCTATAAGGTATCGGGGGATAAATCGCCCAATTACCATTGCTCGTAATATTGCGACGAATGTCAGGATCTAAAAAATCCGTTGGGGTTGCAAAGTCACCCCCAAAGACTCGCTCAGGCTGCGATTTCACAATCGGGAAATAAAACTTACCTTCGTAGCGGACTATCAAGGGCTTGTCATTAGCAATAAACTCAGCGCATAGAGATAGACCAAACAAGGTCATAAAGATCCAAAGACTGGCATAACCCATGCGGCTGTTTTTAAATCGATGCCAGCGACTCATGAGCCACCTCCAGCACCAAACTGAATGCGCGGATCAATATAAACATAACAAAGATCCGAGATCAATTTAGTAAACAAGCCAATCAGGGTGAAAAGATAGAGCGTTCCGAAAACCACTGGATAGTCACGCCTCATAACGGACTCATAAGACAGTAAACCCAGGCCATCCAAAGAAAACAGGGTTTCAATCAGTAGCGAACCAGCAAAGAAGGCACCGATGAAGGCTGCTGGAAAGCCTGTCACCAGAGGCAAGAGCGCATTACGGAAGACATGCTTCCAAAGCACCTGCTTCTCGGTGAGACCTTTGGCTCTCGCAGTCAAGACATACTGTTTACGAATCTCTTCCAGGAAGGAGTTCTTCGTCAACATCGTGATCACCGCAAAACTTCCTAAAACTGAAGCGGCAATCGGTAAAACCAAATGCCACAAATAATCCATCACCTTCCCAATCATGCTCAACTCACTCCAGTTATCTGAAATTAGTCCACGTAGCGGGAAAATCTGCAAGAAACTACCGCCACCAAAGATGACAAGCAAGAGAACACCCAATACAAATCCTGGGATGGCATAACCCACCAAAATCATCGTGCTCGTCACCGCATCAAAGCGAGAGCCATCCCTGACTGCTTTGGCAATACCCAAGGGTATCGACACCAAGTAAATCAGAAAGAAAGTCCATAAACCTATGCTGATAGACACTGGCAATTTAGAAACCACTAACTGCCAAACACTTTGATGTTGGTAGTAACTCTCACCCAAATCAAATTTCGCAAAACGCTTGAGCATCATGAAATAACGCTCTACTGGCGGCTTATCAAAACCATACAAAGCCTTGACCTCCGCTAAACGCTCAGCGTCTACACCTTGGCGGCCACGATAGTTGCTTCCGCCACCCGAAGATTCGGCACCACTGACTGCAGCATCACCCTTACCCTTAAGTTCCAACATCAATTGCTCTACAGGGCCACCTGGTACAAATTGCACTACAGCAAAGGTGAGAGTTAAAACACCCAACAAGGTAGGAATCATCAAGAGCACGCGCTTGAAGATATAAGACCACATCTGCCCTTGCATTAGCGCGCCCCTTCTTTCCACCAATTGAGCAGAATCCAAGATTCGGCGGTGTAATACAAAGGAGGTTCTGGGTAGCGCATCTCTTTACGATACGCGATTCGGTGTGTCGGGTTGTACCACTGCGGAATCACGTAGTAACTATTCCACAGAACGCGGTCTAAGGCTCTAGTGGCTGCACGTAACTCTTCACGAGTCTGGGCTTTGACGACTGCATCCACTAGGGTATCGACCACTGGAGATTGAACTCCAATCACATTGTCAGAGCCTTTTTCTTTTGCAGCCTGACTTCCAAAGCGATCCCACAATTCATTACCCGGGCTTTGTGAGTCCGGGAAACGAATGGTAGTCATATCGAAGTCGTATTCATCCATACGCTTCTGATGCAAAGCAAAATCACTTGTCCGAATATCCACCTGAATACCCAACTTCTCTAAGTTACGCACATAGGAAGAAATCACTCTTAAAAAGAATGGGCCATCTTCGACCATCTCAAATCGAAAAGGCTCACCTTGCATATTTCGTAAGGCGCCATTTCGATATTGCCAACCAGCCTGGGCTAATAAATCTCTTGCTTTGCGCAGGTTCTGACGCAAGCTATCTGGGGAAGCAGTTGAAGGTGCAGGAGGCATTGGACCAAAGACTGCATCCGGCACCCACTTAGGATATTGAGCCTTCAGAGGTTTGAGTAATTTCAATTCCGCTTCAGTGGGCTTGCGAGGACCATCAAAATTGGCACTCAGATCACTATTTGTAAAGTAGCTATTAATACGACTGTATTGCTCAAAGAAAAGCTGGCGATTTAACCACTCAAAGTCGAGCGCATAACCCAAGGCTTGTCGCACACGCGGGTCCTGAAAAATCGGACGACGCACATTCATGGCAAAACCTTGCATGCCTGCGCCGTTGTGATTTAAAAAAGCTTTCTTCTCTAGAGTGCCATCATTAAATCTGGGGCCAACATAACTCTTTACCCAATTTTTAGCCCGGCACTCCACCAGAGCGTCGAACTCTCCAGCCTTAAAGGCTTCTAGGCGAACGGCATCATCGCTATAGAGCTTGTAGTTCACGCGATCAAAGTTATAAAAACCGACACGGACATTAAGCGTCTTACCGCCTTGATCAGCCCAGTAATTTGGGTTGCGCTTAAAGATCATGGTCTTACCAGCTTTGTAAGACTCAATGACATAGGGACCGCTAGCTATCGGTAGCTCAAAGGTCAATTTATCAAATGGCGTAATCGTGCCATCGGGCTTCTTACCCCAGTTACGAGAGAAGATTGGCAAGGTACCCACCATCACTGGTAATTCAGGATTACGATTCTTAAAATCAAAACGGATCACCCGATCAGAAACTACTACCGCTTGCTTCACATCGGCATAGACCGTTTTAAATTGCGGATTAGCAAGTGAGCTCATCAAGGTATCAAAGCTGTGTTTGACATCGCTAGCTAAGATCGCACTGCCATCCGAAAACTTCGCCTCAGGACGAATCCGAAACACCACAGACATCTTGTCAGACGCAACCGCAATATCTTCTGCGATCAGACCATAGGCACTGGAGACCTCATCCGCACTGCCTACCGCCAAAGATTCAAACATCAGCTGGGCTATGCCAGGGGCAGCCACACCGCGCAACGTAAATGGATTGAACTTATCAAAGCTTGTTCTGCGATCCGGGTTGGGTAAAGTTAAGGTACCGCCTCGCGGGGCACTGGGATTCACATAGTCAAAATGGCTAAACCCATCCACATACTTAGGTTTACCGTACTGAGCAATCCCCTGGGCACCCTGAGCCGAATTGACTGCTACCCCAGCCAGAAGGGCTAAGAGCAGCAAAGTGGGGATTTGGCGGATGGCGGGGTGCATGGGCATATATGCAAGAATTATAGGTGGCAAACCACATTTGAAGCAAAGGACACGATATGGGCTTTCTCGCTGGCAAAAAAATTCTGATTACCGGCCTTCTTTCTAACCGCTCAATTGCCTATGGCATTGCCAAGGCATGTCACCGCGAAGGGGCTGAATTAGCCTTTACCTACGTTGGCGAGCGCTTTAAAGACCGCATCGTCGATTTCGCCAAAGAATTCAATACCGAGCTGATTTTTGACTGCGACGTTGGTAGCGATGAACAAATTTCCGCCCTCTTTAAGGGTTTAGCGAAGACTTGGCCGCAGTTTGATGGCTTTGTTCACGCCATTGGCTTTGCACCACGCGAAGCGATTGCCGGTGACTTTTTAGAAGGCCTGTCTCGTGAAGGCTTCAAAATTGCTCATGATATTTCCGCTTACAGCTTCCCAGCGATGGCAAAAGAAGCTTTGCCAATGTTGCGCGACAAGTCATCCCTATTGACTCTCACCTACTTAGGTTCAATGAAGAATGTACCTAACTACAACACCATGGGTTTAGCCAAGGCATCCCTTGAGGCCTCTGTTCGCTACCTCGCTGGCTCAGTTGGGCCTAAAGGTATTCGTGCTAACGGTATTTCTGCCGGCCCGATTAAAACTTTGGCTGCCTCAGGCATTAAAGGATTTGGAAAGATCTTGGAGGCAGTTGAACAAACTGCCCCATTGCGTCGCAACGTCACCATTGATGATGTTGGCAATACCGCTGCCTTCTTGTTATCTGATTTAGCAAACGGCATCACCGCTGAAATTATTTATGTTGATAACGGCTTTAGCCAAGTTGTTGGTGGAATGGACGAAGTTTGAGTGTTCCACTTCGCGAAGCCCTGAAATTTTGGGCCAAGCTAGGCTTTATTAGCTTTGGTGGCCCCGCGGGGCAAATCGCTGTCCTCCACCAAGGGCTAGTTGAAAGCGTCGCTGGATTTCTGAGCGGCGCTTTTTACATGCACTGAACTATTGCATGCTGTTACCGGGGCCAGAGGCTCAGCAATTAGTCACATATATTGGCTGGCTCATGCATCGCACTTGGGGTGGGGTTCTAGCCGGCACCCTCTTTGTTTTGCCTTCTCTCTTTATTTTGATTGGCCTATCTTGGGTCTACCTAACTTTTGGCCAAGTACCCTGGATTGCCGCTATTTTCTTTGGCATCAAACCTGCTGTTACCGCCATCATCCTGCATGCTGCAGTCCGCATTGGTAAACGCACGATTCACAATCAAGCACTGCGTTGGATTGCACTGGGATCTTTTCTGGCGATCTTTATATTTAACCTGGCTTTCCCGATCATTGTTATTTTTGCGGCCTTGATTGGCATTTGGGGTGGTAAGCGTTTCCCAGAATATTTTCAACAAACCACTCCTCACAATAAAGTGGGTGAGACTCATGCTCCTGCAATCATTGACGATCACACCCCAACTCCAGAGCATGCCAAGTTTTCTAGAGAGCGATTTGTAATACATAGCTCAGTTGTTACAGCGCTCTGGCTTATTCCGTTTATTGTATTGACGCTGATTTTTGGATGGAAAACACTTTATCCACAAATTGCTTGGTTTTTCACCAAGGCTGCCTTTCTCACGTTTGGTGGTGCTTATGCGGTTCTGCCCTATGTTTATCAAGGTGCCGTCGATCAATTTCATTGGCTCAGCGCTGGTCAAATGATGGATGGTTTAGCGCTTGAAGAAACCACCCCCGGTCCGCTCATCATGGTGGTAGCTTTTGTTGGCTACCTCGCTGGTCATATTCAACATCTCATCGGCAATAGCAATCCATTTTGGTTTGGCGTACTTGGCGCTTGCGTTGCCACCTGGTTTACTTTCCTACCTTCTTTTTTCCTGGTCTTGGTCGGTGGGCCACTCATTGAGTCCACACATGGCAAGTTGAGTTTTACTGCACCACTCACCGCAATTTCTGCTGCAGTAGTCGGCGTAATCGCCAATCTTGGACTGTTCTTTGCCTATCACGTCTTTTTTCCACATGGTCTTGGCGGTTCCATTTCTTGGACTTCGATTGCAATTACCTTGCTTGCAGGCTTAGCGCTGTTTAAGTTTCAAAAAGGTGTAATTAGCGTGTTAACTGGCTCAGCCTTAGCCGGCTTACTCAGTTATTTATTAGCGAGTTTATTGATCTAGACCCATCGCATTTAGAGTTGAAATTGGCATAATGGAGGTTATGCGAATCGAACCTCAAACCATCACCCATCTCCAAGAGTGGCTCGGCAAAACCGAAACACTGCAAGATATCGTCACAGCAGCACCCGTCAAAGCTTTATCTGCGACACTCGATCGACCCGACCCTACGCCGAATGACGGAACTTTTCTGCCGGAGTTATGGCATTGGCTCTATTTTTTGCCTTGCGCCCTTCAATCTGAAATCGGACCTGATGGTCACCCTAAGCGTGGCGGATTTTTACCGCCCGTTCCGCTACCACGTCGCATGTGGGCTGGCAGCCGAGTTCAATGGCTAGCCCCGCTCGAAGTAGGCGATGAAATCGAACGTGTCTCCAAAATTGAATCGGTTACGCACAAGGCAGGTCGCACCGGTGATCTCATTTTCGTATTGGTCAAACATGCAATCTCCAATCAAAATGGCTTAGCCTTAATTGAAGAGCATGACATCGTGTATCGCGATGCACCCGGCCCAGACGATAAACCTGTTGCACCCACACCGGTTCCCACAGGCGCACAGTGGACCAAGACGATTACGCCTAGTGATGTTTTATTGTTTCGCTACTCAGCGCTGACATTTAACGGTCATCGCATTCATTACGATCGTAAATATGTCACTGAAGTAGAGGGCTATCCCGGCCTTATTGTTCATGGCCCTCTAATTGCAACCTTGTTGGTAGACCTGATGCGTCAAAGTATTCCGGGCTGCAGACTGAAGAGCTTTGAGTTCCGCGCTATTCGACCTACTTTTGATATCAATCCTTTTAAAGTCAGCGCAAAACCCGATCTTGAGAAAGATCCATCTGGAAAAACCATTTCTATTTGGGCTGAAGATCACGAAGGTTGGCTCACCATGCAGGCCACCGCAGTTTTAGCTTAGGGAATGATTTGTTATGACTACTCCGCATTTAACTAAAGCCTTAGCTACATTTGCTTCCGAATTAAAAATAGGTGACATCCCCGAAGAAGTGCTATCCCGCACCGAAGATTTACTGGTAGATTGGTTTGGATCTGCAATTGCTGGCAAAGGTTCACGCGCTGTAGAGGCCATTACGCAGTTTGCGCAAAACATGGGTGGCTTCAATGCAAGCAACCCTGGCTCTGCTGAAATTCTGATTCACCGCACAACATCCAGCCCCTTCCTAGCTACAGTAGCAAATGCAGCCGCATCGCACGTAGCCGAACAAGATGACGTGCACAATGGCTCTGTATTTCATCCTGGCACCATCGTATTTCCTGCCGCTCTCGCCACAGCTCAAGCTATAGGCGCTTCGGGAAAAGATCTGCTCGTAGCTGCAGTTGCCGGCTATGAAGTCGGTATTCGGATTGGTGAATTCCTAGGTCGCTCACACTACAAAATATTTCACACTACGGGCACTGCCGGCACCTTAGCTGCTGCAGCAACTGTAGGCCATCTTCTCAAACTCAACCCAAGCCAAATGCTGCATGCCTTTGGCTCAGCTGGAACGCAATCTGCCGGCCTTTGGGAGTTTCTGCGCGATGCCGCCGACTCTAAGCAACCACATACAGCACATGCCGCCTCAACTGGCTTGATGTCAGTCTACTTAGCGCAATCTGGCTTTACTGGTGCCGAGCATATCTTAGAAGGTAAGCAAGGTTTGGCTGCCGGCATGTTGAGTGATGCTGATCCAAGTAAATTAATTGATCGACTGGGAACTCGCTGGACTATTGCTGAGACGAGCTTCAAATATCACGCCTCATGTCGTCATACACACCCTGCTGCCGATGCCTTATTGCAAGTCATGTTGAAACAAAATCTCAAGCCTAGCGATATCGCCAAGGTGGAAACCTTGGTTCACCAAGGGGCAATCGATGTCTTGGGCCCAGTCACCGACCCCACAACCGTGCACCAATCTAAGTTCTCAATGGGTACCGTACTCGCGATAGTTGCCCACTATCAATTTGCAGGCCTGCAAGAATTTGATCAACACTTCCATGATCAAGATATTTGTTCTTTCCGCGATCGCATCACTATGATCTTGGACCCTGAAGTCGATAGTGCTTACCCCCAAAGCTGGATCGGCAAAGTCAAAGTCTATTTAAATAATGGTGAAGTATTAGAAGGTCGTGTTGATGAGCCCAAGGGCGATCCTGGTAATACCCTAAGCCGTACTGAGATTACAGATAAGGCGATGCGTCTTGCTGCATTTAGTGGTGGTGCAAGCCCAAGCGAGATGAGTGCCGCTATCGAGCGCTTGTGGAATATCCGCAATCAGTCCAAGATAGGTCGATTACTCCCTTAACTTCAGAGTCATTTTTTCTCTTTTGCTTCATTTTTAATAAAGCCTCATTGATGAACCCACTTGATACACCCCTTGGATTTAGCAGTACATTCTTATTTGTTCCTGGCACACACCCAGAGCGATTTACTAAAGCCTTAGATAGTGGCGCCGATGGTGTCATCATTGACCTTGAGGATGCAGTTGCTGAGGAAGAAAAAGAATCTGCACGTGCTGCTATACGCTCTGCCTGGCCTACGTTTAGTGCAGAACAAAAAAACCGTCTGATCATTCGATCGAATTCTCCTGGCAGTCATTTTTATTCAGCGGATCTAATCTTGGTTCAAGAATTAGATGCGGCCTGTTTGTTAATTCCTAAGAGTGAATCTCTCGACCAAATTAATGGTGCAGCACAAATCCTGCCAAACACAGCAATCATTCCAATGATTGAAACTGCCATTGGCCTTGATCGCCTTAATGAGATTGCAAACTCTGAGCAGGTATTACGTCTGGCTTTGGGCAATATTGATTTGCAGGCAGACTTGGGAATGGTGTGTGACGCCCAAGAAACCGAACTACAAGCGGCACGCTTTCAGATTGTGTTGGCTTCACGCTTGGCGCAAATTGCCCCTCCAATTGATGGGGTTACTCCCTCTACTGACAACATTGAGCGCATTACAGACGATGCGGAGCGCGCGAAAAGAATGGGCTTTGGTGGCAAGCTATGCATCCACCCAAAACAGGTTTCCCTAGTGAAGACTTCCTTTATGCCTACTGCCGCAGAAGTCTCTTGGGCACATCGCGTGATTGAAGCGGATAAAGCATCTAAGGGTGGCGCCGTGAAATTAGATGGTCGCATGATTGACCGGCCAGTGGTCTTATTGGCTCAAAGGACGCTTGCCATTACCGGCAAGCCGTAAAGTCGATAATTGCTAAAAGTGGCAAAATTACCCCGCATCACACATTAACGGAGACTTAAATGAAATTAAAGAAAACTTTACTGGCTAGCGTAGGAACGCTTTTTCTTGCCAGCAGCCTTTTATCAACACAAGCCTTAGCAGCAAATGAAGCATATCCAACCAAGCCGATATCCTTGGTGGTTCCATTCTCAGCAGGTGGGCCTACAGATACTGTTGCTCGTTTGCTCGCTGTACCAATGGGCAAGTCACTTGGGCAAACTGTCGTAGTTGAAAACGTAACTGGTGCAGGCGGCACAATTGCAGCAACCAAAGTTGCACGCGCAAAACCAGATGGCTACACACTGTTTATTTATCACATTGGCATGGCAACTGCACCAGCCCTTTATGACAAGCTTCCATACGATCCATTAGAGAGCTTTGAATACATCGGTCAAGTTGTTGATGTACCAATGGTGCTCTTAGGTAAAAAAGATTTGCCAGCAAATAACTTTAAAGAACTCGAAGCCTATATCAAAGCTAATGGCTCTAAAGTAACTATGGCTAATGCTGGTCCAGGCGCCGTTTCTCAACTTTGTGGCCTACTGTTCCAAAGCCGTTTAGGCGTTAAGCTAACCAACATTCCTTACAAAGGTACAGGTCCAGCCCTTACTGATTTGTTGGGCGGTCAGGTTGACCTGCTCTGCGATCAAACTACTCAGACTGTTGGATACATCAAAGCAGACAAAGTGAAAACTTTTGGTGTAACAACACCAAAGCGCTTACCAAGCTTGCCTAATATTCCTACTTTAGATGAGCAAGGCTTAAAAGGCTTTGACGTTAAAGTCTGGCATGGTATCTATGCACCTAAAGGCACTCCACCAGCTGTTATAGCGAAAGTGAATGCTACCTTGAAAGCCGCATTGAAAGATCCAGATATTAAAAAGCGTCTTGATGAGTCCAGTATTGACATTGTTTCAATGGATAAAGTCACATCACAATCCCTTAAGGCTCAAGTTGATTCAGAGCTCAATAAGTGGGGTCCATTAATTCGTAAATCAAAGATTTCTGATTAATCCTTAACCGGATCCCAAATGTTGTTAAAAGGCCAGCTTATAGCTGGCCTTTTTTATTGCACCCACATCATCGGTTGGATCAACGCCTACTTTATAGTCAATCAACCCGCTCTAAAAAGATATCCTGATTGCGCCTTTTCACGACGCTTCCGATAGATTGTGCTGGGGATGGCAAACAGAGCCCAGATCGCCAGGAAAGGATCAAGGAGATAGTCCCAGAGATTCGCTGACTCATGCCAATGGGCTGCCCAAGCAATGATGGCAACTGAAATAATCCAAACACCTTTGGTCCAACCAACCAGACCGCATACCATCGCTAAGAGAATGACGGCACCCAAGAACCCAATGGCACTATAGCCCCATACATAGGGGTCGAACATTCCAAAGCCTAACGCTAGGGGATAAAACACAATTGCAATGATTGCTAAAGGGACTTTAAATCCCATCGGCGTCTTTTGTGCAGCAGGCAGTATGGAGCTCCACAACAAAAGCATTGTCACGATACTGAGCTCCCCCGTGACTCCACGGACAAAGGCTGATAAAGGTAATTCAAGCGATATTCCCAGCGGCCAGAAAAATAGGTTGCCTAGTAATAAAACTATCAGCAGTCGAATTAAAAATGGGATCTCTGTTGATGATAGTTTTTGTAGAAGAATCATCAACACTACCGCACAAGTAAGCGATATTTCAAGCAATGCAATGATTTGTAAATAGGGGGTCATCATTGCGCATCCTTTTCTTTAAGACTGCTTACAGCATAGTTAAACCAGGCAGCCGGAAAGTACACATGCTTAATCTTTTGTCTATTCCAGGTATAGGCAAGATGGACGTCCTCACCATTGGCAGATATTAAGTACGGGTACGAGAATTCTTGATGCAAGTTGTTGAGCAAAGTCTCATCATCTTCAAGCACCTGAATCACTCGCCATTGAGTAGAGTTTGGCTCACACATCACCATTACCAATCGATAACGTGCTGCTTCAATATTATTGAGCACCATTAATTTTGTGCCATTAGCCAAAGTAAGTGCGGCAAGGGCTGAGTTTGGATTTGGAATTTCAAGATCTTTTGTTACAACCCAAGACTGTCCAGCATCCTTGGTTTCACTGACGGGGATTTGTTTTGGCTGGGAGCTTGGCCGTGTTTGACGGAAAAAAGCGTTTGCCTCTTGAGGCCCATCAGTAAAAACTACAGGCTGAATCGCACCCCTACCAGAGCTCATACGTCGTTTATCAATAACCTGACTCGCCTCGATTCTGAGGAACTCACCAAAGCGACCAATCCATTCGTGATAAGCGGGCAAACCCAAGCGTCCATCCGTAAATGGGATAGCCGGGGACTTTACCAAGGTACTCAGATTAATTAAGGGTGAGCTAATCAAGCGCTGGGGCCGACCCCAAGTCAAACCCTCATCATCTGAAATCACTGATGAGATTGAGCTACCTGCCCAACCTCCAATAGATACGGTTACAAAAAACAACTGCATGCGACCATCCGTCATTCTTGCTGGAACGGGGTTACCTAATTTAGCAATGTAACGGGATAGACCCTTTTCTGCACTAACTCGATCCATTACAACAGTTGGAGCGCTCCACCTGGCTGCCTGCGGATCAAACACAGATGTATTAATCACCACATCTGGTGCACCTTCGCGACTCCCTGCAAACCAGAAGGCTCGAATCGCACCATCTTTCAGCGCAATTAAGGAGGCGGCGTGTACTGAAGGGGCGCCAGTATCTGGCAACCAATCCATCCTTAGGGTTGGCTGTGTGATCTTTGCTGGCGCAATATGCTTAAGATTCTTTGCTGGCTTTGCATCCTCGATTGACTGAGGAGTATCATCCACTTGCGGCGCACTGTTAACTTGGTATTCACCTGCAAATGGAGCCCATATTGGGCGACTATCAATATGTAGATAGCCAAGCACAGAAGCAAGTAATAAAAAACAAAAAGCAATTACACGGCTCATCGACAAGCGTCCTTACCTACCAATGGTAAGGTCATAGTTGCAGGTGTAGAAATTAAATATTCATTCACAAATAGATGCTCTCCAATATGACCTTTAAGTATCGCCTGAATTTCAGCATCGGAATGGCGGGCCCGCATCTCCATACGCTTACCGACGATCTGGCAAGATTCACAAAGCACAGGCTCTACACCTATTGCCGACTGAATAGCTACTAATGGATACGTATTGGTGAGCAAATCAATCTGGGTAGCATCCTTTGCCAAATAGCCATGCAATATTGCACCCGGCAACAAGAGTCGATACTCCTCATCTTTAGCGCGGTAGTCACAAGGCACCCAAACATCTTTTCCAGCAATATCCTGAATAGTGGATTGAGAGTATCGGCCTACAGCACCTTCTAGAAGTGACAGACTAGTAGTGAGTGCGCAATAGCAAAGAAAGTAACCCGCCAAAGCAATTACCTTACTACGATCTCGATTCAATATACCCAGCAATACCAAGGCAATTGAAGTCACCATGAATCCCCAATGCCATGGGGAGTAATTCCAAATGCCAGACTGACCCAAGAAATCCGATAACTGTAAATTTCCGCCAACCCAAGAAAGCGCAGAAAGCAAGATCAACTGCAAAAGCAATGCAATCCGAAATCCCCATAAAGGCAATCGATCCCAGTACATTGCGATTAGAGCGGCAAATGCCGGCATCACTGGCAGCAGATATCGACCAGAGCGCTGACTTGGCAAACTAAATACGATAAAAAATGCTAAAACCAAGAGAAGCAGCAAGCCTTCTTCAAGCGATATAAATCGACGCTCCCTCCAACATTGAAGCAAAGCAGAAATCAAAACAAAAGTGAATAGACCGGCATTTGCTAGAGTTGTTAAAGCCAGCATCCAAATACTATCTCCTCCACGCACTAGATCAAGTAGGTAATGAGAGCTTCGTGCCTCGAACTTACCAGCGTTCTCACCCAGAACAAACTCTTTCCAGACTGCCTCTGGAAAAGGGTCCAGCACAAACCAGAGCGCGAATATACCCAGAGCAAGCAGAGCAATCAAAATGACTTTATATAAGTCTTTCAAAAAGACTTTTGGAATACTCCACCCTCGCCAGCGCCAGTAAAAAAGACCTAAGGCAAACGCAGCGGGAACAATGTAAGCAAAGGACTTTGACAATAAGGCCATACCAAAAGAGGCGCCCGCCAACAGCGGAAATAAGAGCTTAGATTCAAAAGCTGCTCTACCCCAATAGAGCAGCGCAAAGAATGGCAAGCTCAACCAAAATACTTCCGGGGGATCAGTGAGGAATGGGCGGCCATAGCGATAAGTTGCAAAAAAAGAAAGCCACACTAAAGCTGCCAGCAAGCCGGTCTGCTTTTTTCCACTAAAGCGAGCGACTGCCAAAAATAAGAAAAATGCCGTTAAGCCCGTGTATAAAACACTGGGCCAACGTAACGCAAGAAGACTCCAATCACTACCCCAAGCAGTACTAGCGATACCCTCCCAAAACACCAGGGGAGGCTTGGTATTTTTAATGCCATCCATCTCAGATTGAAGGGGTAGCCAAGCTCCAGCATCCGCAGTCATCCGAACGATGTGCATATAGGGATATTCATCCCCATTTTTTGGGGCAAAGCGACTATCTAAACCATACAAGTAGGTGAATACACCCAGAAGTAAGATGAAAAGAGCATTTCGATAAGTAAAAGTGCCACGCATATCGCTAGTTTATAGGTCTTGGGCTTAAAAGCTAAAAACTATCGGCATCAATACCTGCATTTTTTACTCTAAGCATATTCAAAATTCATCTAAGTAAAACCACCATTCCAATCGCTATCTGATTAAGATAGGATTTATTAGCATCCTCCTTAGAACTGCTGTATGTATGACGGAGACTATTCCTATGCGAGTGAAGCACCTAAAACCTATTTTGGTGGCTGGCACCTTGATTGGCTTGAGCCAGTGGAGCGGCCTCAGCTTTGCACAGACTGCTGACCAGCTATATAAACGTAGCCTTGCTGCAACCTGCGCTAATTGTCATGGGACTGATGGCAAGGGTGTGGTTGATGGTGGGATGCCACTCATCAATAACTTAACCAGCCAAGAGATGCTGACAAAACTTAAGGCTTACAAGGCTGGCACCTTAGAGGGCACCATCATGCCCCAGCTAGCAAAAGGCTATACCGATGAACAACTCACCACTATTGCCAATCAACTTGGCAAGAAACAATAAGGAGGCGCCATGGATCGTCGACATTTTATAGGTCAGAGCGCTGCAGCAGTAGGTTTACTTGCAGGACTGTCTACCCAAACAAAAGCAGCCACTTTACAAAAAGCAGAAATTCTCGTTATCGGCGGTGGATATGGTGGCGCTACTGCTGCCAAGTATTTGCGTCTATTCTCTAGCAACACAGCGCGAGTGACCCTCATAGAGCCAAATACCTCTTTTATCTCGTGCCCACTGTCCAATTTGGTTGTTGGCGGCTCACGAACTCTAGCTGAAATCACATCGCCTTATGACACACTGAGCAAGCGTCATGGCATCAAGATTATTCAAGACAGCGTCAGCAGCATTGATCCGGATAAGAAAACGGTAACCCTCGCCTCCGGCAAAACTTTACGTTACGACAAAGCTGTCGTATCTCCCGGCATATCACTGAACTTCAAGAGTATTGAGGGCCTCGCACAAGCTAACAAAGATGGCGTAACCCTGCAAGCCTGGAAAGCGGGTCCTGAAACTGTTGCCCTACATAAACAAATCGCCGCCATGCGCGAAGGCGGTACTTTTGCAATTAGCATTCCAGAGGCGCCATATCGCTGCCCTCCTGGACCTTATGAGCGTGCTTGCCAGGTTGCAAATTACCTCAAGCAACACAATCCTAAGGGTAAAGTATTAATTTTGGATGCTAACCAGGATGTCACCTCCAAAGGAGGTTTGTTCAAGAAGGTATGGGCCGAGCAGTACGCTGGCATTATTGAGTATCGACCTAAACATAATGTAGTTGGTGTAGACGCTAAAACCAAAACTCTCAAACTGGAAGTTGCTGATGATGTGAGGGCTGACGTGTTGAATGTTTTGCCGCAAATGTCTGCCGGTGAAATTGCCATGAAGACAGGTTTAGCCAACTCCAATGGACGTTGGGTGAATGTAAACTTCCTCAACTTTGAATCGACAGCGCGTAAGGATATTCACGTCTTGGGTGACTCGATTCAGATTGCTCCAACAATGCCAAAGTCAGGACATATGGCCAATCAGCATGCCAAGGTTGCAGCAGCAGCAGCTATTGTTGCTGAACTCAGCGGCTGGGAAGTCAATCCAGCGCCAGTGGTCACTAATACTTGCTATAGCTTTGTTAATGCTAGGGATGTGGTTCACGTGGCTAGTGTGCATCAATATGATGCTGAGAAGAAAACCTTCTTGCCTGTTAAAGGAGCTGGTGGTCTATCGCCTGCACCATCGACTCTAGAAGGTGTGTATGCGTGGGGCTGGGCTCACAATATCTGGGCAGATAGTTTGGGTTAAAGAAGTATTTACGCCCATTAAAAAAGAGGCCTCGGCCTCTTTTTTAATGTCTAGAGCGATTTACCCATCCCAGCAATTCGCTTGCGTCGTCGTTTGCTAATTAGCAAGAAGGTGATCGCCACTACTGGGGCTGTTATTGCAGCAATAATCTCCGGATGAATGGCGAGACCAGCCTCTTTTCCGCCTTTAGCGACATAGGCTAATAAACTTACCGCATAGTAAGTTAACACCAGAACCGATAAGCTCTCTACCGTCTCTTGAAGGCGTAATTGCAAACGGGCTCTCTGATCCATGCTAGCAAGTAATTTTTGCGTCTGCTCTTCATTTACAAACTCAATACGGGTCCTCAATGTTTGAGTTGTTCTCGAGATGCGGTCAGATAGCTCTTTTAACTTACGCTGAGTCCAAATACAGGTGCCCATCGCAGGCTGAAAACGCCGATCCATAAACTCCGATAAGGACTGCACACCTGGAATCGGAGACTCTGCTAACTCGTATAAGTTTTTACTGAGTAATTGACTGTATGCCTCTGAGGCAGTGAAGCGCAATCCATAACCTGAAATCCATTGCTCGGCTCTTGAGGCTAAATGAGAAAGCTCACCCAAAAACTGTCCATCCTTTTCGGTATAGATACCAGGCTCGGTTTGGAGCTGAGAAATATTTTTAGAAAGATCTGCCAATTCCGACTCCGCACTTCTGAGTGGCATAGAGAGACTCTTTGCTACTGGGAATGCGATCATGGCTGCCATACGATAGGTTTCCGCTTCAGCAAGAGCTCGCGCTATACGACCAGCCTGTCGTGATCCTAAGATATCATGCGGAATAAAGCAAGAGATGAAGCCATCCTCATCCAAACTTAAATCCGTCCACAGTTGGGCCTTCTTGCTCAACAAAATGTAACTTCCGAGTACGGTATTTCCACCAAAAATAGCCGAAACTTCTTGAGTCTCAGAAAACAGAGGGCGATGCTCAAAAGCGAGATCTAGGGCGGAAATTCTTTCACCGCCCGCCTCAACAATGATTGGGCAGCCTAGGTCCTGAAATAATTTATCCAAAGTCTTTTCGAGAGACAAGCGTGACTGCAATAGAGGTCCAGTAATTTTGACTGGGTTATGCACAATGACTGCGATGGTTGCAAACTCACCATGCAGCTCCCATTTAACAAGTACCCTCTGCGGCTCAGGGGCTAAGGTCAATGTTTTGAAGGAATGGTCTTGCTCATCATTAGGCACGCCCAATGCAGTGCTTAACTTTTGAATCCATTCAATTTGAGTCTGATGAGAATTCGCATCAAGCAGAAAAGATTGGGATAACACCCTTTCATTTGGCCAAAGTGCGATTGGGGGCGCGCATGGACCTCGTCGTGTAGCTGTCTTCTGGCGGGGTGGTCATAAGGTCTCATAGGGCAAATCTTTATTTAAGCAATATGTCGCGCGTCAAATATCAACATTACCATCTTGGAGTTGATATGGTCTAGTATCTCGATTTAAACAGTTACGCACATAATCAATACTAGTCCTCAGAGTGTAGTAGTCGCCAGCCATACTCTTGGGAACCTTTAGCTGGAGCGCTTCATATTCCAAAAGATCCAGCTTTTTCAGATATTCATCACCAGATCCTGACGAGAAACCCTCAATCATCTCCTGCTCATAGGCTTTGAGAGTACCATACAGGGAATTAATCTTGCGTCGCATTCGCTTATTTCGATAACCCGGGAGACTAATGAGGGCTGGATAAGCGATCATGCAAAATGGTAAGAGCACAAACAGTAAACGGTTAATGAGCTCTGCTAGCCAAAATGGGAAATAGGTCATTAACCAAGGTGAACCATTTTTCTCATAATGCAAAGCAACTGGACTCTCTGGGAAATGAGAATCTCCAAAGAAAGGAAATTCTCCGCGCCGTGCAAAAAAATTAGCTTTACCGTTAATTTCATGTGCCGCTTCTAAAAATAGGAATTGAAGCGCAGGATGCATGCGATCATCAATCAATAGATTGGTCGTTGTTGATAGCAACTGTATTTCAATATCGGGATTATTTCTGGGCAAACTAAATCCACCAATAGACACTTTTAAGGTATGCAAGTAAGGTAAGAGATGGGTATATGCCTCGGCTCGCTCAAATCCGGTGAGATGAATTTGAGGATCGGTAAGCAACGCTTGAACACTTTCTGATTGATAGCCATCAACCAAAAAAGCACCATCAATCTCGCCCTTCTTCAGAGCATTTACTGCGTCATGATTGGGTAAATATAAGAAATGGGCTTCTTTCTGAAGTCCGGATGCCTCAATCAAGCGCATAGCTTGAGAGTGGGTACCGCTACCAACAGCGTCTACCGAAACTTTCCCCTTAAGGAAATGTTTCATTTGACCATTGACCCCTCTAAAATTAGACGCCTTATTCTGGCCCGCGATAAAAAAACCATATAGGCTCATAATCAACCGCACCCAGCGAATCAATGCCGCCAATTCCACCTGGATTAAATGTTCCAGCCCGAACAAACGCTGCTTGTAAGGAATCTTTGCGATCGGCAAGACGCTTTAAGTTTTCTTGAGCGCCTTTGGTTTTTACCGGTTCAAGCTTGATGCCTTTTTTCTCAAAAAAAGTTACATATTTTTTAGCCATCACCTCATATGAACCACCCTCGGTTCCGGTAGCCATTAATACCTGTCGCGGAGGTGGTGGGTCGGCATATAGCCATATACCCACCAGCAAAATGAAGAGCAATGTAAGAATTGGCCAGGCCTCTTTCAGAAACAGGACAAAATCTCTCCATCTTTCTTGGATATCCTCAGTAAAACCAAGGGCAGCTTCTTTAATGTCTTGTTTGATACTTCCCATGGAAGGCCAATCAGCAAATATGTCAAAAGCTAATGATAATAGGCTAATTCGCTTTCCGAAAAAGAGCCAAGATGTTAGTCCTCAGAAAATCCCAAGAACGTGGCTATGCAGACCATGGATGGCTTAAAAGCTTTCATTCCTTCTCGTTTGCCGGCTACCATGACCCTCAATTCATGGGCTGGGGCAATTTAAGGGTAATAAATGAGGATCGAGTAGCAGCAGGCATGGGTTTTGGTAAGCATAGCCACCGTAATATGGAAATCATCAGCCATGTTTTATCTGGTGAATTAGCTCACGAAGACAGCATGGGGAACGTGAAGGGCATTCCACCTGGCGATGTTCAACGCATGAGCACTGGGACTGGGGTCACCCATAGTGAATTCAATCATGCTCAAGATCAGACTACCCACTTTCTTCAAATTTGGATTCAACCAAATGTTATGGAAGTTCAGCCGAGTTACGAGCAAAAATCTATCCCGCTCTTAGACAAGCAAGGCAAGCTTTGCTTAATAGCATCCCCTGATGGCGCGGGTAATGCAGTCAAAATTCATGCCGATGCCAGAATATATGTAGGCTTATTTGATGGATCCGAATCCCAAAAATTAGAGCTCGATCCAGCACGTAAAGCATATATTCACCTTGTGAAAGGCTCTTTAGAGGTCAACGGCATATCCCTGTCTACTGGTGATGCGCTATTGATAGAAAACGAGAGCAATCTACTGATCAGCAATGGTAAAGACGCCGAAGTCATTATCTTTGACCTGAGTCATTAAAAATTTAATGTTTGAGTCTTACGATCAGTATGCAAACGACAACCTAAAATCAGCAAAGAAACTCCATGATTGAAATCTCAGAGAAGCGCCTAATAGGCCCTATTATTCGACTCCATCCTAATGACAACATTGTAGTGGCGCGGGTAGATGTAGCAATTGGTGAACCAGTCCCAAGTGAGAATTTCACGAGCCGCAGTCAAGTGCCAGCAGGCTACAAAATTGCAGCTAAGAAAATCCTCAAGGGCGAAGCTATTCTGAAATACAACGTGACCGTAGGATTTGCCAATACCGATATTGAGCCTGGCACGATGGTTCATAGCCATAACACGGAGTTTCGTGAATTCGATCGGGACTATGCCTATGCAAGTGAATATAAACCTACTACCCTTTTGCCAGAATCTGAGCGTGCAACTTTTGAAGGTTATGTGCGCGCCAATGGCAAAGTAGGTACTCGCAATTTCATCGGCATTCTATCTACCGTGAATTGCTCCGCAACTGTCGTGAACAAAATTGCAGCGTGGTTTACCCCCGAACGCTTAAAAGATTTTCCCAATGTTGACGGTGTGGTTGCCTTTAGTCATAACATTGGTTGCGGCATGGAAATGAGTGGCGAGCCAATGCAGTTGCTGCGCCGAACCATGGCCGGATATGCACAGCATCCCAACTTGGCTGCCGCCCTGATCATTGGTTTGGGTTGTGAGCGAAATCAACTCAAAGGATTGATGGAGCAAGAAGCTTTGCAAGAAAATTCCACTTTGCATACTTTCATCATGCAAGAAACTGGTGGCACACGCAAAACAATTGAAGCGGGAATTGAGGCTGTAAAAGCGCTCCTCCTGGAAGCTAATAAAGCTAAAAGGCAAACTGTCTCTGCAAGCCACCTCTGCGTTGGTTTGCAATGCGGTGGATCGGATGGCTTCTCTTCAATTACTGCTAACCCAGCCTTGGGTGCCGCAATTGATATTTTGTCGCGCCATGGTGGTACCGGCATCCTCTCTGAAACACCGGAGATTTATGGTGTCGAACATACACTAACCCGTAGAGCGGCAAGCAAGGCCATCGGCGAAAAATTAATCCAACGTATACGCTGGTGGAAAGATGAACATTCTGTTGGCCGCGATGTTCAGATCAATGGACAAGTCAGCCCCGGAAATCAAATTGGTGGCCTAGCTAATATCTTTGAAAAGTCCCTCGGCTCATCCATGAAAGTTGGAACTGGGCCATTAATGGAGGTGTATCGATATGCGGAACCAGTAACTAACAGCCAAAGGTTTTGTATTTATGGATACACCCGGTTTTGATCCAGTCTCAGCAACAGGTCAAATTGCTGGCGGTGCTAACTTAATTGCATTTACTACAGGGCGTGGCTCCATGTTTGGATCAAAGCCAGCGCCTTGCATCAAGCTTGTCACCAACACTCCGATGTATGAGCGACTTACTGAAGACATGGACATTAATTGCGGTGAGATTTTAGATGGCACTGTTTCAGTTCAAGAGATGGGGCAGCGGATTTTTGAGCTCTTTCTCAGAACAGCCTCTGGTGAAGCATCTAAAAGTGAGCTACTGGGTCTTGGAGATTATGAATTCGTACCATGGCAAGTTGGGGTCATGAGCTAAGTCCAGCCTCAGGAGAATGGTGGTTCTAGGCGGGCTTAATGCCCGCTTTTTCTTTGCTTAAAAAGAAGCCGAAAAATTAGCCAAGGGATTGTAGAATGAAGCTTATTGATTCAATCAGGACCTCATTAGGATTATGAAATTCAGGGACTACTACGAAACACTTGGTGTAGCACGTGGTGCAACCGAAGCAGAAATTAAAGCGGCTTACCGCAAGCTAGCCCGCAAATATCACCCAGATGTGAATAAAGAAGTTGGCACAGAAGAGCAGTTTAAAGCTGTTGGCGAAGCCTACTCTGTACTGAAAGACACTGAGAAGCGTGCGGCATACGATCGCATGGGCGCCAATTGGAAAAATGGTCAAGATTTCACTCCACCACCAAACTGGAATGAGGGCTTTGAATGTTCCGACGGCAACTATAGTGGCGGCCATGGTGGATTTGGTGGCGGCTATGAGGGTGATCAAAGCGAATTCTTTGAATCTCTTTTTGGCAGAGGTCGCCATACTCAAGGCGGTCGAGGTGGCAACCCCCGTCAAGGCATGAACTTTAAAGGCCAAGATCATCACGCCAAAATCTTGATTGATCTTGCTGATGCCTATAACGGCGCAAAACGTACCATTTCCCTGCATATGCCTACGCAAGATTCCAATGGTCATGTCAGTACCCAGGAACGCAAACTTGATGTCAGCATCCCCAAGGGCATCAAGGCTGGCCAAAATTTACGCTTAGCCGGACAAGGCGGTCCAGGTATGGGCACAGGTGGTGCAGGTGATCTGTACCTTGAGATTGATTTTCATGCAAACCCTATTTACCGTGTCGACGGGAAGGATGCATATCTAGATTTGCCATTAGCCCCATGGGAAGCTGCGCTAGGCACAACCGTTAACATCCCCACCCCTGCCGGCTCCACTCTGGAATTAAAGATTCCAGCTGGCACAGCAACCGGTCGCAAGATGAGACTCAAAGGAAAAGGTATTCCCAGCAAAGAAGCTGGTGATTTATACGTTGTACCAAATATTGTTTTGCCTAGCGCCGACACCGATGCCCAGAAAGAAGCTTATCAATCACTAGAGAAAGCTTTTGATTTCAACCTCAGAACCCACCTGAAAGGATGATGAACATGACACAAACAAAAATCACCTGGATTGAAGGTAGTCTTGTTGAGGAAGAAGTGCGCATGAGCATCGTGGAAATTTCACAGGCCACGCGCGCACCAGAGGATCTCATCATGTCATGGGTAACAGAGGGCGTCTTGAGTCCTACCGGCTCCTCACCTGAAGACTGGCGTTTTAGCGGGGACTCTCTCAAGCGCGCAAAAACTGCCGCTCACCTGACTCATGACCTCGAACTCAATACCCCTGGGGTTGCCTTAGCACTTGATCTCTTAGATGAAATCACCCGCCTACGCAGCCAACTGCTTCGTAGCAATTTAGGTTAATTGCGATTGAATTCAGGCTTACTCAAACGCAATCCCAAGCAAGCCAAGGACATTAGTCTTTTTTCTGCGACCGCGCTGGGTATCGACGGGATGATGGGTGCAGGCCTTTACTCCCTCTTGGGTTTAGCGAGTTCGCATGCTGGCACTCACGTGCCACTAGCCTTTCTGATTGGGGCCATCGCAGCCTCCTTCTCGGTGTACTCTTACGCAAAACTTGGCGCCACTTTTCCGAGTAGTGGTGGTGCAGCGACCTTCACAGTCATGAGTTATGGCCCAGGAATTATTTCTGGCGGCATTAATCTATTTCAATACATCGCCTACCTCATTGCTGCCGCTTTATACGCAGCAGGTTTCGTTGAATACACCAATACCATCTTTGGGGGCGACCTCTCCCCCATATTGCTGAAATGCATTACCGCAGCAATCATCTTGATTTGTACATTCCTAAATCTTTTGGGGCCAAGTTTGGTTGGCAAGGCCGAGACATTTGCAATTGGTCTGGTTGTGATTAGCCTTCTTGTATTCTCAGCCATGGGATTTCATCAGGCAGATTTCAAGAGCTATCACATGGCTGGCGGTTCGATTGAAGGAATTGCAGTGGCTGCAGGTATTCTCTACATTAATTTCCAAGGCTTCGGGGTGGTGACTAATTCTTCGTCAGCCATGAAGAGCCCACAAAAAGAATTATCTCTTGCCATGTTTTCAGCACTAATCTTGGTAACGATTGCGTATCTAGCAGTGAGTACGGCAGTTGTGTTGCTCATACCCTTAAACGTTATGCAAGTGGATAATGGCCACGTGCTTGCTGATGCTGCAAAAATCGTGGCAGGCAAAATTGGCTTTATTGTTATTAGCATTTCCGCCTTACTGGCCTGCGCTGCAGCGGTCAATGCCACAATTTTTGCAGCCTCCAATATCGCAGCTGATCTTACAGAAAAGCATGAAGTCTCTAGCGCCCTAGGAAACTCCGTACTGAAGAGCAAGCTCCGCGCGCTTACCATCTCCTCCATTGGCGTAATTATTCTGGCATTACTCTTCCCACTCAATGAAGTGGGTCAAATGGCTAGTCTGGCGTTTCTATTGGTTTATGCCATTGTGAGCTACGGACATATTCGCGTACATAAGCAGACAGGGGCTAGCCCAAAAATTTTGTGGTGTACAATTGCAATCAATCTGAGTTTATTCACTGCCCTACTAATTAATGCAATCAAGACCGCACCATCGAGTGCCATTGCCCTACTGATTGCTCTTGTAGCATCTTTTGGGCTTGAGGCATTTTCACTGCTCAAATCCAAGCGGCATAAATTAGATTAAGACTCTGAGCGACTTAAGAGTAATTCCCAGCGCTGTAACTTGATATCGAGATCAGCAGTAATTTCGGATAAGCGTGCTTGCATGCTGGCTGCTAATTCAGGCTCGTTCTTATAAAGGTCTGGATTACTCATCGCAATACCAATATCCGCCTGCTCCGTCTCTAGCGCCTCGATTTGCAAAGGCAATACCTCAAGCTCCTGACGCTCCTTGCCATTGAGCTTTTGCACGCCACTTTTTGTAGCCACAGGCTTAGCTTCAACTTTTGGCTCGACCTTTAACTCTTGTTTCGGCTCAGACTTAAGGCCACCATTGGCAGCGCGGATCTTATCTGAGCGTGCTTTCTGAATCTTCCAACCTTCGTAGCCACCTTCATACTCACGCCAGAATCCATCACCCTCATTAGCAATGATGCTGGTGACCACGTTATCCAAGAAGTAACGATCATGACTCACTAAAAACACAGTGCCCTTGTAGTCCTGCAATAACTGCTCAAGCAAATCGAGAGTATCGATATTCAAGTCATTGGTTGGCTCATCAAGAACCAAGACATTTGCAGGACGAGCAAATAAGCGTGCCAACAATAGGCGGTTACGCTCTCCACCAGACAAAGTGCTGACTGGTGAATTGGTACGCTCTGGCGCGAATAAGAAATCGCTTAGATAGCTTTTAACGTGTTTCTTATTACCATTAATTTCGATCCACTCACTACCTGGGCTAATGTAGTCCTCTAGTGAAGCATTGAGATCTAAGCCTTCGCGCATCTGGTCAAAGTAAGCTACCTCAATGCGTGTACCCATGGTTGCCGTACCAGAGTCCGGCGTAATTGTTCCGAGAATTAATTTGAGGAGCGTGGTCTTACCAGCGCCGTTAGGACCAAGCAATCCCACTTTATCGCCACGCAAAATGGTTGCTGTGAAATCCTTCACAATCGGACGATCATAGGATTTAGAAACATTCTGCAGATCAGCAACAATCTTGCCGCTTCTATCGCCAGCAGACACTGCTAGCTTGACCTGCCCAACCGCATCACGTCTTTGTGAGCGAGTGGTACGAAGTGCTTCGAGGCGCGCTATACGGGCAACGCTGCGAGTACGTCTTGCCTCAACCCCTTTACGAATCCAGACCTCTTCTTGAGCGAGCAATTTATCCGCCCGTGCATTGGCCAAAGACTCAGAATTCATTTCCTGATCTTTTAATACTTCATAGGCCGAGAAGTTACCTGGATAGGTACGTAAGATGCCGCGATCCAGCTCAACAATTTGTGTGCAAACGTTATCCAAGAAGGCGCGATCATGAGTAATCAGAATCACTGAGCCTTTGTATTCCTTGAGCAAATCTTCCAACCAAGAAATTGAATCCAAATCCAAATGGTTAGTAGGTTCATCTAATAGCAAAACATCCGGCATCTCTACTAGAGTACGTGCTAATGCAACTCGCTTTTTGGTGCCGCCCGATAGCGTATTGATCTTGACCTCAGCCTCTAAATGCAAACGATCCAAAGTCTCATGTACGCGCTGCTCCCAATTCCAGCCACTTAAGGCCTCTAATTGGGATTGCACTTCATCAAGACGATGGTGGGCGGCATCGTCCCACTCTCCTATGCTCAGAGCTTCATATTCTTCGCGCAGAGCCTTGGCTTGGGCCACACCCTTAGATACCGCATCAAATACAGTCTCCTCAGCCTCAAATATAGGCTCCTGAGGAACATAAGCAATACGGAGGCCTTGCTGATATTGCAGCAAGCCATCATCCATTTTTTCTATGCCAGCTAGAATCTTCAGCAAAGAAGATTTGCCTGTGCCATTGCGGCCAATTAAGCCAACCCGCTCCCCAGATTCCAATGAGAAAGCAGTATTTGCGAGGAGGTCAACGTGGCCAAAAGCCAGTTTTGCATCAGTGAGTACGATTAAAGCCATGGCGACATTATCGTCACTTCATCCAAAGTGGTGATATTTCCAATAAACATGGGATTGAGAAGTAGAATTTACCCAGGCAATACACCTAAATAAAGAGATAAATGACCTGTAAGCTCAGTCCTAGCGCACCACGACTTATCCTCTTTGCCGGACATGCGGGCACTGGTAAAACCACTTTGGCAAAAAAGGCACTCCCCCTCATTGTGGAAAAGACGGGCGAGAGCTTTTTCCTTTTAGATAAAGATACCGTCTATGGCGCCTATAGCGCTCATGTCATGGAACTCACTACCAATAACCCCAATGATCGTGATAGCCCTTTCTATCTTCAGAACCTCAGGGATTGGGAATACGCAGGCCTCATCGCCATCGCCAAAGAAAACCTCCAGCTAGGCGTCAACGTCATCCTAGTAGGCCCATTCTCGAGTGAAGTCCAAAGTGGTCGAATGTTCAACCCCGATGAGCTTGGAGTGCCCGGTGTATCTAGCATCAGAATTGCTTGGATTGATCTAGATGAGAACGAGGCTAAGCAGCGCATGCAAAAACGCGCTGACCCAAGAGATCAATACAAATTGGAGCACTGGGATCAATACACCAAACGCAGAGTTGAGCCGCCTGAGCACATAGCAATACAGCGCTTTGATAATCTGCACTTTGATGAAGCCAAGTTTGAAAAGCTAATTGATCACCTGATTCAATAAACGGTAGACAAAAAAATAGAGCCCCTAAGGGGCTCTATCTCAAGAACTAAGAACTGAATTCTTAGAACTTGTAAGTCACACCAACAGCTGGCATCCATGGGTTCAGAGTTAACTTTCCGCCATTTGCACCAGTTGTGGTATCCGTAACATTAGTAGACATGGTTGCATACTTAACATCGACGTTTAGACCCCAGTTTTTATCAAACATATAGTCCATACCAATTTGACCAACTACGCCAAAGCTTGAGTTATCAACTGAGTACGCGCCATTGCCTAAGTTATTACGGCTACTGAAAATTGTGTAGTTCACACCGGCACCAACGTATGGCTTAAATGCGCCAAAGTTTGTAAAGTGGTACTGAAGCAATAATGATGGTGGCAATGCCTTGATTGAACCCAACTTAGTTTGGCTGGCAGTGTAATTAATATCAATTGTCTGCGGGTAAGTCAAAACTAATTCAGCAGCAATATTTTTAGTAAAAAAGTAAGAAATATCTAACTCAGGAATAACTTTATCTGCGGCCTTGACATTGGCTCCCTGTACAACCGCTCCTGATTGACCGTTTTGCCAAAGCAGACACAGCACGTACACGAATCATTCATGGATTCTCGCTTGAAGATTGAGCTTGAGCGGCGATTGGAGCCAATGAAGCTACTGCTGCCATAGCGGCTACTAGAGTTTTAATGCGCATGATGTACCCTTTTTTGTTATCAATTTGATGAATCTATTTTCAAATTGAAGATGGGCTTGTAATTTGATGCAAATCAAATACAGAGGCTGCAGAAATTTATTCTTGGTTTTAAACCAACACTATTTTCATGAGTTTTTGATCTAGATCAAATGAGCGCGAGTTCTCACTTAATTTCACTTAAAGTACTTTGGAATAAGTACCTTTAGCTTGAGATTCCCTCAGATGGCGATCGAAGGTCATTGCTACACGTCGAGCTAGGAGTCGGCCTTTAATAGGTACAACCATCTTGACACCCTGCCACTCCAGCAGGCCCGCCTCTTCCAGATGCTTTAGCTCTTCAATCTCTGTCTTGAAGTAACTTGAGAAGTCGATGTGATGAGACTTAGCAAATAAATCCGTGTCCAGTGCAAATTGGCACATTAACTCACCGATTAATTCACGGCGTAGTAAATCATCTTTATCTAATTGCAGACCTCGGAGTGTGGGCAGATGGCCTTCATCGATTGCCGAGCAGTACTCGTCTAGTGTGCGGACATTTTGTGAGTAGCTATCATCAACCTTACCAATCGATGAAATCCCAAAAGCTAAGAGATCACATTCAGCTTGCGTGGAATAGCCTTGAAAATTGCGATGTAGCTTACCCTCTGTTTGGGCAATCGCCAATTCATCATCTGGCTTGGCAAAGTGATCCATACCAATAAAGACATAACCAGCTTCGCCTAATCTCTCGATCGTGTTTGACAAGATATCCAACTTGTCCGCAGTTCGAGGTAAGTCTGCCTCAGCAATTCTGCGTTGGGGTTTAAAGATGTGGGGTAAGTGCGCATAGTTGTAAACCGAGAGGCGGTCAGGACTCATCTTCAGAACAGCATCAACAGTCTCCCTAAAAGTCTCTGGAGTCTGTTTCGGTAAGCCATAGATCAGATCAACACTTCTGGACTTAAATCCATACTTCCTAGACCAATCAATTACCGCTTGAGTTTCTTCAATGGTCTGCACGCGATGCACTGCTTGCTGTACCTCGAGGTTGAAGTCTTGAACGCCAAGGCTGATACGGTTAAAGCCCAGCTCAGCCAATAAGGCAATATCGGCCTCAGTGACTCGTCGTGGATCAATCTCTATCGAGTATTCACCGCCAGGAAGTAGGTCAAAATGCTCACGCGTATGGTGCATCAACTCAATCATCTCTTCGTGAGATAAAAATGTCGGTGTACCCCCACCCCAATGCAACTGAGTTACTGGTATTTTTTTCTGAGCACCCATGGCAGCACAAACCATTGCCATCTCTTTAGCCAAATACTTAATGTACTTAGCGCTGCGACCATGATCTTTAGTAATGATTTTGTTGCAACCACAGTAGTAACAAATATTGGGGCAGAACGGTAAATGGAAATACAGGGACAGCGGCTCATTGACTTTAGCTACACGCTGCAAAGCACCTAAATAATCAGACTCACAAAACTCATTGTGAAAGCGATCAGCGCTAGGGTATGAGGTATAGCGCGGGCCATTGATATCAAACTTCTGCAATAGCTCTGGATGAAAAAGTACTTCTTTTTCATTTTGTTTAGATTCAAAATCTACAGAGCTCATCAGAAATTAGCTTATTGAATTATTGGGATAGGTAATCAAGCGCGACTGCTTCTGCCACTTTAATCCCATCAACCCCTGCCGACAAGATACCGCCCGCATAGCCAGCACCCTCACCCGCAGGATAAAGACCTTTGACATTCAGGCTCTGGAGGTTTGGACCTCGAGTAATTCGCAAAGGGGATGAAGTGCGGGTTTCAATGCCAGTCAATACCGCATCTTTCATTGAAAACCTCTTAATCTGCTTTTCAAAAGCAGGGATCGCCTCTCGAATTGCCTCAATCGCATAAGGAGGCAAGGCATCAGCAAGGTCCGTTAGGTGAACGCCGGGCTTGTAAGAGGGCATTACGGAACCAAAGTCTGTAGAGGCCTTACCAGCAAGGAAGTCCCCCACCAATTGGCCTGGGGCCTCGTAAGTGGACCCACCCAACTCATACGCCTTAGACTCCAAAGCCCTCTGAAATTCAATGCCCGCTAGTGGACCGCCTGGATAGTCTTCTGGGGTAATGCCAACAACAATTCCTGCATTGGCATTACGTTCATTACGCGAGTACTGACTCATGCCATTTGTCACAACACGATTAGGCTCAGAAGTAGCAGCAACCACCGTTCCACCGGGGCACATACAGAAGCTATAGACTGCACGACCATTCTTGGCGTGGTGTACTAACTTGTAATCAGCCGCCCCTATGAGCTCGTTGCCAGCATGCGGACCTAAGCGTGCTTTATCGATCAAGGATTGTGGGTGCTCAATTCGGAAACCTACTGAAAAAGGCTTTGCCTCCATATACACGCCTACTGCATGCAATGCCTCAAAGGTATCGCGAGCACTGTGTCCAAGGGCTAGTACCGCATGATTAGCAGGCAAATCTGGATGCCCCTCAATTTTGACTCCAGCAATCCGATCATTCTGAATATCAAAACCAATCACTTTCTGCGAAAAGCGGATCTCTCCACCAAGCTCAATAATTTCTTGGCGCATTCTTTCGACTACGCCAACTAGGCGGAAGGTTCCAATATGTGGCTTTGCTACATACCGAATTTCTTCTGGGGCGCCTGCTTTAATAAATTCGGCAATGACCTTACGTCCATAAAACTTGGGATCTTTAATTTGACTATAGAGCTTGCCATCAGAAAATGTACCCGCCCCGCCCTCACCGAACTGCACATTGGATTCTGGATTGAGGACATTCTTACGCCATAGACCCCAAGTGTCTTGAGTACGCTCACGCACGGGTTTACCTCGCTCCAATACGATAGGCTTAAAGCCCATCTGCGCCAATACCAAAGCAGCAAAAATTCCACAGGGGCCAAAGCCAATGACGACCGGACGCTCAAAGTTTACACTCTTCACTTGCGAAGCATTAGCAACAAAGTGATAGCTAGTATCTGGGAGTGGCCTTACATGAATATCGTTCGAAAACTGCTTCAGCAATTTTTCTTCGTTCTTTACCGATAAATCAACGGTATAGATGAATGCAAGGGCGACATTTTTTCTGGCATCGTAGCTACGCTTAAAAACGTCCACCCGAATCAAGTCTTGAGCCTGAATACTCAAGCGCTTCAAGATCGCCTCCTCCAATGCCTCAGGGGCATGGCTAATGGGCAAGCGAAGTTCGGTAATACGGATCATGGGACTCTACGATACACAGTAAATCAGGGTAATTTTCTAAATAATACTGGGAGATCTAGCCTATCCCCTTTAAAAGGCGATAATGCGCCATGGCTCTACGCGCAACTATCCACAAAGCCGACCTCCACGTCGCAGACTCTGACCGCCACTATTACAGCAGTCACTCCCTCACCATCGCAAAGCATCCCTCAGAAACCGAGGAGCGGATGATGGTACGCATCATTGCTTTTGCTCTTCAAGCTCAGGAAGATCTGGCTTTCACTAAAGGCTTAAGCGATACCGACGAACCTGACCTCTGGGTTAAGGATCTCACTGATGCCATCAAGCTGTGGATTGAAGTCGGTCAACCAGATGAACGTCGTATCCTCAAAGCCTGCGGTCGATCAGATCAAGTCATCGTCTATTGCTATGGTGGACACACTAGCAAAATCTGGTGGGATGGGATTGCGAATAAATTAACTCGTGCCCGTAACCTTCAGGTGATCTCCATTCCTGCGGAGCAGGCCAATGAACTTAACAAGCTAGTCGAGCGCAGCATGGTTCTGCATGTCAATGTTCAAGATGGGGAAGCTTACGTTTCTTCAGATATGGGGCAAGTTACTATCACCCCAGAAATCTGGCGCAATTAACAGCAATGAAGCCAGTAGTTTTGGACACCAATATCTTGTTAGATATTTTTGTGTTTGATGACGAAAGGGCTGCTAATCTGAAACAGGCGATTGTGAATGGGAGTATTCCAGTAATCGCCAGTCAAAAGACTTTATTGAAGTTTGCCGATGTCATCTCTCGCCCGCTCTTTCAGCTTGATAGCGCAGCTCAAGCAAGCATTTTGACTCAATGGCAATCTATCGCGCAGCTACATGATGATTCCAATTTATCTAGCGCGCCTTGGAAATGCGAAGACCCCGATGATCAAATTTTCTTAGATCTGGCTTATCAATTAAGACCATCGATACTCATTAGCAAAGACAATGCCGTACTGCGCATTGCCAGTCGAGCCGCTCAAGAAAATATTTTGATTACCAGCGACTACAACGCTTTTAGACCTGAGAGCTAAAGCGCAATTCCTTGGCCGCTTCAGCGGCAATCTCAAATGATCTTAAGCGGGCTTGATGATCGAATATTTGCCCAGTGATAATCATTTCGTTAGCACCCGTTTGATCGAGCCAATACTGCATCTCCTTTCTGATCGTCTGCATAGACCCAACTGCAGAGCAGCGCAATGCATGAGCGGCAGTGGCTTTTTCGTGAGACTCACAAAAGTCATCTAAATTTTCAATCGGTGGCGGCAATTGCCCACGAGTATTGCGGCGCATACGAATGACGTTCTGCTGCAAAGTAGTGAAAAGATGAATGGCTTCTTCATCTGTATCGGCAGCCACTACATTCATCACAAATGCACAGTAGGGCTTAGCTAGCTTATCGGATGGTTTAAATAATTCACGATAGGTGGCCATTGCATCAATAAGTTGCTCAGGAGCAAAGTGTGAGGTAAAGGCATAAGGCAGGCCAAAGTGAGCCGCCAATTGAGCACCATACAAACTGGAGCCCAATATCCAAATTGGTACTTCGGTATCTGCCCCCGGAATTGCCTTTACAGACTGCCCCTCCTGAATAGGGCCAAAGTAATGTTGCAACTCTCGTACATCCTGCGGAAAGCGAGCATCGCTTCCCAATAAATCGCGACGTAAGGGGCTCTGGCTGTCATTTGATCAGTTCCAGGCGCACGCCCTAAGCCCAACTCAATTCTTCCTGGATAAAGAGACGCTAGTGTGCCAAATTGTTCTGCAATAATTAATGGAGCGTGGTTTGGCAACATCACCCCACCAGAACCAACCCGAATGGTTTTTGTACCGCCAGCAATATAGCCAACCAAGACTGCAGTGGCAGAGCTGGCATTGCCGGTCATATTGTGATGCTCAGCCACCCAATAGCGGGTATATCCCAAAGCCTCCGCATGCTGGGCAATATCCAAGGAATTACGTAAGGCATCTGCAGCAGTAAATCCCTGAGGAATGGGAGATATATCTAGAATGGAGTACGGGACAGAATTTGTCATTCGTAGATCATACTGAGAAAGCGGTTTTTTGACATGAGTAAACCAAAAATGGCAGACGCTGATGGCGGCATCTTTAAGCCGGGTAGCAAACTAAGGCATATCAAGACAGGCGGATTTTATAAAGTCGTGCTGCTTGCTAACGTTGAAGCCAATCTAGAGCCAGCCTATGTCTATGAATCCCTCCAGTCGCATGACTTTTGGATCAGACCAAAAACGGAGATGGAAGACGGTCGATTTGAATTGATCGATGCCTAAGCTAAAGACAGAGGAAATGAAATGACTGAAGATCGCATCACCAACCTTGAAATTAAACTCAGCTTTACTGAAGATTTGATTGATCAACTAAATCAAACTATTTACAAGCAACAGCAACAGATTGAGTTTTTATATCGTGAACTAAAGTCGATTAAAGAGCAGGCTAGCAGTGGAGATGGTGCAAGCAATACCAACCCTAAAGATGAAGTTCCTCCACACTATTAAAGCCCTGATAATATTTAAGGGAAATATTGCAGTTCATTTAAAAAAGGATGTTTGTTATGGGTAACTTAGTGCTGTTTTTAGTTCAGTGGGGTTTAACCTCTCTATCCCTCTGGGTCGCCAGCTACCTTTTTAGTGGATTACGCTTCGCAGATGGCGGCTCACTGCTCATCGCCGCCCTGCTACTTGGCTTTGCCAATGCCATAGTGAAGCCTTTATTAATTCTCTTCACGCTACCCCTCACCGTCCTCACCATGGGACTCTTTCTGCTGGTAGTGAATGCCTTAGTGCTGATGCTGGTCTCTGCTGTTGTGGGTGGCTTTACGATCTCCAGCTTCGGGACCGCATTCTTTGCGAGCATTTTTATTTCTTTATTCAGCCTGTTTATCAGCGGCTTACTGTTTTAAGAATTACTCCGCCCCAGGGTAAATATCAGACCAGGGGTGGAGCGCATCTCGGCAGGGGTGAGATTTTGAGGTCATTGATTTAGCATTCTCCGCCAAAATACTGACACCACCCGTTAAGAATTCAAGCCCAATTGAAACGGCGCTATTGACGACCCCGGCCTGGTTAATACCCGCCTTAGGATTGGTTAGCGTGCCACCCATCTTTACCAGACCTGCCAAATCAAGACCACTAGTGAGACCTGATTTTTCTCGTGGATCAACCGTGAGGTTAACTGCTTCAGTTTTCAGATTGATAGAGCCAGCCAAGACTGCATCTAGCCTATCCGTTTCAAGCCCAACCGTATTGGCTATATTGATCAGGCCATTATTAATTAGTAGGTAGGCAACCGCACATTCCAACACCGTATCGCTCGTTTTTTTACGCAGAGGATTCATAGAATCCAATAGTGTGACTACGAAATCACCAGCATCATTTAAAAAATTGGTTCCCATGAGGGCTTGATTGATGCTCAACTGAATCTTGCCACTTGAATTAGCCGAGAACTGATGAAGACTGTTTCCTGAAGTCTTGATATCAAATGCCAACTTCATGCCACCACCACTCACCTTGGAGCTTGGATCGAGTCTGGCTAATAACTCTTCTAGCGTGAAATCTTTTGTCACACCTTTTGCTGCTAATGTGGGATTTGCAGTGTTGGTCTTTGAGAGATTCACCTGCAAATCGGCGCTACCCTTCCCCATCTGAAATCTTAGATTTGGGATATCAATTGCACTGCCATCCAACTGCAAAGTAGCCTGGAGATTTTCGATTGGTTTGCGCTTTGGTAAACCCAACTCAGTAATGTCTATGACAATTTTCCCCTTGGCCTGCGGTATTGCGTCAAAAGGAATGATCTCATCACTAAATACATATCTAGACTGTGGGTTTTGGGCTTGGCGCACTGCTGGCGCTGGCTGAGCGCCACCTACAGCCTGAGGAGCGGGGTTGGTGGCTGCATCGAGAGTTGGCCAGCCAAATGACTTTGAGCTTAAGGCCAAATTAATCGAGGGCATAGCTTTCGGAGGCTTGATGATCTCACCTTTAATCAATAAAGATTTGCCATTCATATTGAGAGCTAGGTCCAGCGGGAACCTAGTTAATGCAACGTCCCATTGCTTGAATAACTCAGAAAGTGGGCCTGTTTTTCCACTCAGCCCAATACTCTGCCCTTGAGTCTGCATGTCGAGGGAGATGACTGTTTTATCGCCACTCTCCGCCAGCGACATCCGTTTAATTTGGTAGCTTGAGATTGGCTTAGCTGCATCTTGATACTGAATTTGAGCATCCCCAATAGAAATGCTATTCATGTATATCAAATTATTACCAAGCGAAGAAGTATCCGTAGTGTCATTACCAGAAGCAGAAGCGGGAGCAGCGCTAGACATTTCTGCACTCATATCCCAATTTGCTTGACCAGATGGATTTCTTTGGAGAAGTAGCTCTAAGCCAGTAAGTTTCACGCTGCCAACCTCAATACGCTTACTGAGTAGCGGCAGAGCTTTAACATCTAACTCAATCCGCTTGAGAGTGAGCATTTCAGGCTTGGATGCCCAAGAGGCATTACTCAAACTTAAGCGCTCTGCTGTAACAGAAATTCCCGGAAAAAAACTCAAGGTCACAGGACCGCTGATTTTTAAATCTCGTCCAGTAGCCGCCTTAACTGAACTGGAGAGCAACTTCGTTAGCTGGACTGGATCTACTGTGGAGCTTGCGTACCAAGCCCCCAATATCAATAGGAGGATGATCCCGCCCAAAGCACTGATGATGATCCCGCCCAAAGCACTGATGATGATCTTGATTGATTTACTCATTGTCAGTTGATTCTAAATTACCCTGCTCGCTGTCGACTAGAATAGATCTATCTATTTTTAACTAAGATCCCCATGAATACCACTGCCAACCTTCCAAAATGTCCAGCCTGCCAGGAGGATATGACCTACCCTGACGGTGAGAATTTTGTTTGCGCTCAATGTGGCCATCAGTGGCCCATGGCAGCTAGCGTTGAAGAGGATGAAGGCACCCCTCATCGTAAAGGATGCTAATGGCAACTTACTAGCTGATGGCGACACTGTAACCCCGATTAAGGATCTCAAAGTAAAGGGGTCATCAACCACCCTCAAGGTTGGAACAAAGATTAAGGGTATTCGCTTGGTTTCTGGCAATCACGAGGTTGACTGCAAGACAGAGGCTGGCAAGATGTTGCTCAAAGCCTGCTTCTTAAAGAAGGCGTAGTTCTAAATAAAAGACCATCAGACTCAATACGAGCTCCGATGGTCTAAAGCCATTAAGAAGCAGCGCCAGCCTTTTTCAGGACTGTATACAGCTGATCCTTTAGTAAAAGCTTTTCTTTTTTCAGGGTCTCAATTTCTTCGGGGGTGCTGGGTTCGGTATGAGCCTCCATTCTCTGAATCTTTTGATCCAGATGGTTATGCTTATCAAATAAATGAGAAAAGTGACGATCTGATGTTTTCAGCTTAGTAATTAACTCGCGATATTCAGGGAACATAGATTCTCTTTGGGTTGAGGTTATTCATAACTGCCACTTCAGTGTAGCAAGTTAGCACTCAAATTCAAGTTCCCCGCCCCTCTTCAATATGACTAAAAAAACAATTGGATCTTGACCCTTGATATTGCAAGGTAAATCCCCATATGGGTATCAGCAAAAGTGGGTAGAACTGAAGTAATATCCACTTGTGCACCAAGCACATTAACTACCAATAGGAAGGGTAATAGACCATGGCTACAAAGAAGTCTCCAGCAAAAAAGAAAGTAGCTACTAAGGTGGTAAAAAAAGCCCCTGCAAAGAAAGCCGTTAAAAAAGTTGTCGCTAAAAAAGCGGTAGCCAAAAAGGCCGTAAAGAAGGTAGTGAAAAAACCAGCAACTAAAAAGCCTGTCGCTAAAAAGCCTGCCCCAAAGAAAGCTGCCAAAAAATCACCCAAGGCAGCTGCGCCAAAGAAACTGAAAGTCGATCAATACGGACTCGAGGAAGATGATGAGTTCTACGGCTTGTACTTTGCCAAATCAACCAATAAGGGTTTAGTTGAAGTTAAACCTTGCACCTTCTCGCTGATGTACTGGTGGAAAGGTCTGCTTGGCTACCCTGACATGATCGATATCTCCAAAGATGGCAATACAGCGATGTTGCAACTTGAATCTACCTTTGGTGGCAGTGATTCCGGTGAAACTGAATTGACAGAAAAAGATGTCTTTGATGTGGACCACATTATTGAAGTCGACGAACAAGAGCAACTAGTTTCACTCTACTCTTACGTGCCTATTCCTGTGCCAGAAAAGTTAATTGGTGCATTGGGCCTCTCTATTCTGAATATCAATCCAGAAACCCGTTATGGCAGCCTCGAGATCTGCTCCACAGATAACGAAGAAGGCGAGAATGAACACTTTCTACGCTATCGCGCAGCAACGTATTTGCGTGGCGTGAAATCAGGCAAGGTTGAGGCTATCGAAAGCATGGTTACCAACGGTTCAGAGTTCTTCGGGCTCGCCTTAGACGCAATGTGTGTCAATAAATCGATTAAGAAATGGTTGCTTAGCTAAGCTGCCTTACCTTAATAGCTAGTACACCTAAAAATGTAAGTCATAGGAAAGCGGTCGTTCACTGTTTTACGAGATTCGACAATCGTGGCGCCTCGCTTTCCTAGTTTTTTACACTCTTCTGCTGCAGCCGCCTGAGCCTCAGTATCCTTAGCGGATTTAGGGGCATGCACCCCAACCGTTCCATCCGACTGTCGATAGACTCCGAACTCGCTCGGCGGTGTTGAGCAAGCCAATAGAAATAGGCTAAGGCTGGACACCAAAATCTTCAGAGAAAGTTTCATGGGCTTGCATCCAATATCAAGTAAATATTGACCCATTCTAACGAGCTTTCATAAATACACGCCTTAAGCAAGCTAAGTCAATTTCAATTAGGATTGAAGCTTGTTTCAATATCAATCTACTGAAAGATCGCCATGAAGGTATTTGCCATTAATCCCCTCACAAAAGAAATCCACGCTATGGAAATCGCTGATACAAAAGAGACGCTTCAAGAACTTATTGGTTTTAGCACGATCGATTCAGATGAAATTGATGATAACGGTGATCGACTCTTCTTTGATGAAGAATGCTTCATTAGACAACAGGGTAATGTGGGCCGCTTTAAAGTAGATAGTCTTGCCCCGGTTGCCGGAATTGGCGTGATCGTTAATAGTCAAGATGGCAAGACCTTTCAGTCCGCCATCATCAATGCAGAAGAACTACTAAAACGAGTGACTTATTTATAGCCCACTCTATCGAGTAATCTTTGGGCGGCAATTTGGTTTTTACCAATAGCCGCAACAGAAATGTTTTCAGCCTTAAAGGGTCCTAACATTTTTAGCCCTTCATTTTCAATCTTGACCGACTTCACTACAGGCCACTCGTTATTGCCATTAGCAAAATATTCTTGAGCTGAATCGCTCGCTAGATATTCCAGGAACTGGATAGCAGCTTGTGAATGCGGTGCATTCTTGGCTACGCCACCACCTGCAATATTGATATGCGTACCAGTAGTTTTCTGATTTGGCCAAACAAAACCAATCTTAGCAACAATGGCTTGATCTTCTGGCTTAGTGGAACGCAAGAGTCTCACTAAGTAATAAGAATTTGTTAAAGCTACGCCACACTCGCCAGATGCAACTGCTTTGATTTGATCGGTATCGCCACCCCTTGGAGGGCGTGCCATGTTAACAACCATACCTTTGGCCCACTCTTCTGTAGCAGCCTCCCCACGACGCTCAATCATGGCGCCGATCAGTGACAGCATGTAAGGATGGGCACCTGAGCGCGTACAGACCTTACCCCTATTCACCGGCTCAGCTAATTTCTCATAGGTGTCAACATCTTGCGGGTTCACCTTAGCTTTGTTGTAGACCACGAGACGAGCTCTCGTTGAAAAACCAAACCAGGTTGATCCATCAGCGTCAGGCTTAGATCGCAAATTAGCCGGGATACGACTCTCTAAATACTTCGAATATATTGGCTTAAAAAAGCCATCAATTTGTGCGCGCCAGAGTCGAGCTGCATCTACCATCAAAATAACATCTGCCGGACTATTGGCACCTTCACTTTTGAGCCTCTCAGCTAGGGCATTGTCATCAGCCTCGATACGATTAATCTTGATCCCCGTCTTTTTAGTGAAGTCACTGTAAAGCGCTTCATCGGTTTGGTAGTGACGAGCCGAATAGAGATTTAATTCTTTAACCTCTTGGGCATACACTGGCAAAGCCATAAAAAAGCTTAGAACCAATGTGGCTCTAACTAGGAATTGGGATATTGATTGACTTGCCATTGTTGTATTTACGATCAGAATTAGAATAAATCTAATGTATCACAAATACGAATGATTATCAATTAAGATTTAGAAATCACCCTGGAAAGCAGTAAAACCGGGAAAAGCCCAACTAAAACAATCGTTAAGGAGGGTAAAGCCAGCTCAGCAAGACGTTCATCTGCCGCTAATTGATAGGTAGCCACAGCCAAAGTATCAAAATTAAAGGGGCGCAATAGTAGGGTTGCTGGCAACTCTTTCATCACATCCACAAAGCCAAAGAGGCCGGCTGTAATGAGACTTCGTTTTAGCAAGGGTACATGTACCCGCCTCAAAATCTGTGCCTTAGATAAGCCTAAGAGGGCCGCTGAAGCATCCATAGATGGAGTGATGCGCGCGAGCCCAGCCTCTACACTTTGCAAGCTGGAGGAAAGAAAGCGGACCAAATATGCGTAGACCAGGACCAGCATGCTCGCAGATATCCACCAAGCGAGCTGAAAAATCTCTAGAAAAGAAAGGATGCCGATGGCAAGTACCGCACCAGGGAGTGCATAACCAAATCCTAGCAATCGATTGACCCAGCTTAAGCGAGCATTCATTCTCACCGAGTAAGCAAAAAATACTGCCAGCACAACCGAAATGACTGCAGTCAAAACTGAAACAGATAAAGAATTACTCAACCAGTCTAGATATCGAATATCAATTGTCAGACCTTGCTTAAAGAGTAATTGCACGAGTGCAAATGCTGGCAACAAGAATCCGCACAAGAGCGTGGCACCACAAAATGCAAATGCAAAAAAAGCCCCCTTACCGCGCAGAGACTTAGCCAATGTCTTACCTCTTGATGATGAGGCATAACGCAATTTTGAACGGCTACTCTGCTCAATAAAAAAGATGAGTAGGACAAAACTCAACAGGCCCAAAGCAAGCTGCACCGCAGCCACACGGCCACCAAAAGAAAGCCAAGCCTTAAAGATGCCCGTTGCAAAGGTCTGCACACCAAAGTAAGAAACCGCTCCAAAATCAGCCAAGACCTCCATGAGTGCCAAGGCCATGCCGGCGAAGATAGCTGGTCTTGCCATAGGTAGCACTAACTTCATAAACCCTTGCAGAGGACTGTAGCCAAGCGTTTCTGAAACCTCAATCAATCGACCGCTACGCTCTAGAAATGCAGTACGAGTAATGAGATAGACATAGGGAAAGAGGCAGAATGAAAAAGACCAAATAGCCCCACTCAATGAACGCGGATCTGGAAAGAACCATAGCGACTCCATTCCCAGCATGCTACGAAGGCCACTTTGTATCGGCCCAGAAAACTGCAGCAGATCTACAAATAAATAAGCCATGACGTAAGTAGGGACGGCCAAGGGAAGAATTAAAGCCCACTCAAATATTTTTTTACCCGGAAAATCATAGCTAGCGATGATCCAGGCATTGCCCACACCCAGAATAAATACCCCCACCCCAACACCGAGTATGAGTACTAAGGTGGAGGCAATATATCCGCCCAACACAAAGCTCCACAAATGACTCAGGGTGCCGCTGACTAATAAATCACTTCCCGGAAATAGGAATGGTGCTGCCAAGCCAAATAGGGGCAAAAATAACAACAGGGCAAGCGGCACCACAATACGATTCATTCAATCCACAATCCGTTTAGACTCTAGCTATGTATTAAACCACTAGCATTAATGAGAAAATTATAGAGATGAACTCCACTCACACACTGCTTTCTATCAAACAGCTGGAAATTGACTATCCCAGCCTAGATGGTCAAGGTCGCGTAACGGCTGTCAAAGGTCTCAATCTAGATCTTGCCCAGGGTGAAATTGGCTGCCTACTGGGCTCCTCAGGCTGCGGGAAATCAACCGTTCTGCGAGCTATTTGTGGATTTGAGCCAGTAAAAGCAGGTGAGATCTTGTTGCGAGATCAGGTAGTGAGCTCTGCCTCCATTCATACTCCGCCTAACCTAAGAAAAGTAGGCATGGTCTTTCAAGACTTTGCCCTCTTCCCCCATCTGAGTGTTTTAGAAAATATTGCCTTTGGCCTTCAGCATCTCCCAAGCCAGCAAAGATCCAGCGTTGCCAAGGAGTGGCTTGAAAGAGTTTCACTTTCAGATAAGGCTGATGCCTACCCTCATGAACTGAGTGGCGGACAACAACAACGAGTGGCGCTGGCAAGGGCAATGGCTCCGGAGCCTGACTTAATTTTGCTTGATGAACCCTTCTCTAGTCTGGACATTGAACTGAGGGAGCGCCTTGCAGGTGAAACCCGAGATATTCTCAAGGCAAATAATATTACCGCCTTGCTCGTGACCCATGATCAATTTGAGGCATTTGCAATTGCCGACAAAACGGGTGTCATGGCTGACGGTAAAGTCATTCAGTGGGATGTTCCTTATGAGCTCTATCACCAACCAGTCAATCGATATGTTGCAGACTTTATTGGTCGCGGCGTCTTTGTAAAAGGGCTTGTTCAACCCAACAATAAAGTCAGAATCGAGCTGGGTGAATTAGATTTAGAACCTGGACACACTGGAAAAGTGGGCGATCAGATTGATGTTCTCTTGCGTGCAGATGATATCTCCCATGATGATCACAGTCCCATGCAAGCAGAAGTAGTGCGCAAGATTTTTCGTGGCGCTGATTTTTTATACACTCTCAAACTCGCCTCCGGAGTAGAGATTTTTGCTTTCGTTCCCAGTCACCATGATCATGCCATTGGAGAAAAAATTGGCATCTATTTAGCGGCTGATCACGTTGTGACCTTTAACGATTAAACCCCTTTACTGATGAGAGATGTTATGCGCAAGAAAATAGATAAAAACGTTATTATTTCCAGCACGATTGCTATTGCTGCCGCCTTCATTTTTGAATATCTCGTCAGAAAATCGCTGCCAGTAGATTCTCCTTATTTATAGCTCGGCTGGCTTGCACTGCCCCTGGCATTTGTAGTGCAAAGAACGCTTCTAAAAGAACTCAATAAGCGCTGAGCATTCCTAGTAGTAAGTCAGTGCACTAGCCTTACCCTTAAAGATGCGATAAGAAAACAGGGTGTAGCCCAAGATGGTTGGCAAGACAACTATCGCACCCCAAAAGATTACCCACAGAGATTCGGTAGCAGCGGCAGCCTGCCATAAGGTCATCTCCCCAATAATGACATAAGGAAAGATGCTGTATGCAATCCCAAAGAATGACAGCCAGAAGATGGCCACTACGCTGGCAAATGGCAACCATTCACGGGCGCTGGTTTTCTTTTCAACAGCATCAATAAAATGATGCGTTAGTAAAAACAAAATTGCGGTTGCAATGGGCACTGGAGATAACCAAAGAATCTGTGGCCATGCAAACCATTTATCCATGATCTCAGGACTAAAGTAAGGTGTCGCCAAAGAAACCAGTGCGACTCCAAAAGCCGTTAACCACAGACTGGTTTTGGCCCATATAAAAGCACGCTTCTGCAGATTGCCTTCTGTTTTTAAAATAAGCCAAGTTGATCCGAGCAAGATGTAACCTGCTGGCAAACAAATGGCGACCAAGATAGAAAATAGCCAACCCAAGAGGCCTGATTCAAAACCCACAATCAGACGTCCAATCATGATGCCCTGGGAAATTGCCGCTAACAGACTACCCACATAAAACAAAAAGTTCCACAAAGGCTTTTGTTCAATATTGACCTTAACTCTGAAGTCAAAAGAAACACCCCTCAAAATGAGGCCCAGCAACATCACGGCGACTGGTAAATAGAGCTCAGTCAAGATCAAGCCATGCGCCAATGGAAATGCAACCAATAGCAACCCCACCCCTAATACGATCCAAGTCTCATTAGCATCCCAAAAGGGGCTAATGGATGCAATCATCATATCTTTGTCTGGATCAGAGGCACGGTTCAATAACATCCCAATGCCTAAGTCATAACCATCGAGCACAACATACGACAACATCGCAATACCCATAGCCACAAAGAAAAATAGTGGCAACCATACCGATGCCTGAGTCAGATCCATGGAGTTCATGATTAGGCGCCTTGTGGAGTTTTAACGGGGGCTGCTTTAGCAGGGTGGACGTCAGCAGCGCCCTTCTCATCTGCTTGACGCGCCAGATAAAACACTGCCCATATATAAGCGATGAGCAAGCCAATATAGACGGTGATATACATCAGTAAGGTCGATAGGATCATATTTGACGGCAATGTCGTTACCGCTTGAGCCGTGGTTAACACCCCAGTCACCAGATAAGGTTGGCGACCAATTTCTGTCACATACCAACCTGATAAAACAGCTACCCAGCCAGAGAAAGTCATCAAAACTAGAACTTTAGCTGTCCACTCCGGCAAGACTCGAGTACCCCGCAGTTGCCAACGCGCAAACCAAGAAACTAAGAGCATGAGAACACCTACACCCACCATGATTCGAAACGCAAAAAATACAGGGGCTACTGGTGGAATCTTGTCTCCAAAAGCATCTAAACCTTTAACCTCTCCATTCCAACTATGTGTCAAATAGAGTGAAGCTAATTTGGGAATACTCACTTCATAATCATTAGAGCGAGTTTCCTGATTGGGAACGGCGAAGATAACTGCAGGCACTCCAGAACCACTCTCCCAGATACCCTCCATCGCTGCAAGCTTAGTTGGCTGATGCTCTAGAGTATTAAGGCCATGCATATCGCCCAGCATAATTTGCACGGGAATTAAAACCATCGCTACTGTAAGTGCAAGCTTCATCACCATGGCATTAGCTATTGATCGACTATTACGTAAATAACGATAGGCTGAAATACCAGCGATAAAGAATGAGACTGTTAAGAATGAAGCGAGCAACATATGTCCCAAGCGGTAAGGCATGGATGGATTAAAAATGATGGTCATCCAATCAACCGCATGAGCTTTGCCATCAATCATGATGAAACCTTGCGGAGTTTGCATCCAAGAATTTAAGGCAATAATCCAAAATGCTGAAAGGCTTGTTCCAAAAGCAACGAGAAAAGTGGCCATGGTGTGCATTCTGGCGGAGACGCGCTTTGCACCAAAAAGCATGACGCCTAAAAAAGTGGCTTCTAGAAAAAAGGCGGTCAGTACTTCATACGCCAATAGTGGTCCGGCAATGTTGCCGACAGTTTCCATATAGCCAGGCCAATTAGTGCCAAACTGAAAGCTCATGGTGATGCCGCTCACTACACCCAAAGCAAATGTCAAAGCAAAAATCTTGACCCAGAACTGATAAGCCTCTTGCCAGTATTCCAATCCCGTGCGATTAAATTGAATCTTGAAAAACAATAGAAACCAGCCTAAGGCAATCGAGATTGTCGGAAACAGAATGTGAAAAGAAACATTGGCGCCAAACTGAATGCGATTAAATAAAAGTGAATCGAGCACGGCAGCTCCCAATAATTGAATTTCTATAACTGATTGTTGCACCAATTAAATAATGCTGCTGAACCCTTGCCGTTTAAACGCCCTACAATATGGTTATGTTGATACAAATTGCCAATCTCATTCTTCAGGTACTCGTTAGCATTGTTGCGGGAGCCTGCCTTTTACGCTGCTATTTACAGTGGCTTGCCTTCAATTTAGGCGCAGGGCAAAGCAAATCTATTGGCGCTTATATTCTGCCTTTAAGTAACTGGATTGTTCTGCCGCTAAGACGCTTCATACCCAGCATAGGTCGCTTTGATCTAGCGAATTGTGTCGCAGCCTATCTTTTGATTTTGGCCAAAATTGCGATCCTACTATTCATCTCTGGCGCCCCTTCGATTGATATCTCTTGGTTAGCGCTGGCATTAGTTGATATGCTGAACCTGACTCTTTCGGGTCTAATTGGCCTGGTTTTTGTCAGCATTATTCTTTCCTGGGTTGGCACAGGAACTCAAATACAGTTTCTAGTGTCTTTATTGGTTAACCCCTTACTCGCTTCGATTAGAAGGGTAATACCCAACTTTGGTGCCTTAGATTTATCCCCACTGGCTCTACTACTTATCCTTCAGATACTTCAGATTGTTCTTGGGAATTTAAAGATTTAGTAGTTAACGGGGACTCTCAAGATGCACTTGGATAGACAAGTGGTTCATTGGCGGAGAGAGTGGGATTCGAACCCACGGTAGGTTTGACCCTACGCCTAATTTCGAGTCAGGTACATTCGACCACTCTGCCATCTCTCCGAACCGAACAGCGATTATAGCTTTCGGGGATTTCTTAGATTTCTTACTTAGGCGGGCTTTAATACCTCTAAGCCACCCAAGTAAGGTCGCAAGGCTTTCGGAATGGCAATACTGCCATCAGCCTGCTGGCAATTCTCTAAAAGAGCAACGCCAGTTCTACCAACTGCAAGGCCAGAGCCATTCAAGGTGTGCACTAATTCTGACTTTCCTTGCCCTGATTTAAATCTTGCTTGCATCCGTCTTGCTTGGAAGTCACCCATATTGGAGCAAGAGCTAATTTCTCGATAGGCATTTTGTGACGGAATCCACACTTCTAAGTCATAGGTCTTGGTGCTACCAAAACCCATATCGCCAGTGCAGAGTAGTACTTTTCGGTAAGGCAATTCCAGTAACTCCAACACCTTTTCTGCATGTGAGGTTAACTCCTCAAGCAACTGCATCGATTCTTCTGGTTTGGCAATTTGCACGAGCTCTACTTTTTCAAACTGGTGCTGACGAATCATGCCGCGAACATCGCGCCCATAACTTCCTGCCTCAGATCTAAAGCATGGGGTGTGTGCAACAAACTTTAATGGCAACTCTTCAACCGCTGTAATGGTGTCGCGCATCAAATTCGTGACCGGCACTTCTGCAGTTGGAATGAGATAAAAATTTTCAATCTTCGCTTCGCCTGCCCCATCTTCACCACCCATCTGACGAGGAACTTTAAATAAGTCCTCTTCAAACTTTGGCAGCTGACCAGTGCCACGCATAGATGCTGCGTTCACCATCAGGGGTACATAGAGCTCTTCGTAAGCATGCTGACCTGCATGAAGATCAATCATGAATTGCGCTAAGGCGCGATGCAATCTAGCAACAGGCCCCTTGAGAACCACAAAGCGTGAGCCACTAATTTTTGCGGCAGATTCAAAATCAAGACCCAATGGTGCACCTAAGTCCACATGGTCTTTTACAGGAAATGAAAACTCAGGGATCGCGCCCCAACGTTTCACTTCTTTATTTTCCGTTTCGTCTTTACCTACTGGAACTGCTTCATCAGAAAGATTTGGAATACCCATCAAGAAGTCAGAAATCTCCGCCTGCAAGATAGCCAAGCGTGCAGCACCGGATTCCATATCAACGTTGATCTGGGTTGCTTCAGCCATCTCCGCAGCAGCATCTTCTCCCTTGCCTTTTTTCATACCAATAGCTTTAGCTAGTTGGTTACGCTTGGCCTGCAACTCCTCGGTTCGGGTTTGCAAAGATTTACGCTCAGACTCCAGGGTGTTGAATTTCTCAACATCAAGCTGGAACTTGCGAGTAGCTAAACGGGCAGCCACAGCTGCGATATCTTTGCGGAGTAATTGCGGATCAATCATGTAATGCTCTACTGGTTAGGGTGTTATAGGCTCTACTGTAGCTCTAGTTTAAGCGCAAGACTTCTGCGCCGGCAGGTGGGACAAAGGTGAAGCGATTAGTAGGCAGATTCACATTCAACTGAATCTTATCCAAAGTAACCAACACCACACTACCTAGACCATCTATTAGCTCTAGCGCTTTAGGCAGGCCATTAGACATACCCACTGAGATCTTGGTATAGGGCAAGTCATTGCCGTTTTTTGCATTCGGGTTTTTCTTGGGCACAAAAGCAACCCATTTCATATCTAAGCGATCCTCACCGTCAACTAAATCAAAATGTTGATCTAGCGAAGTCTCCCCAAATAGGATTGCCGCTGGAGTGGCTGCTAAAGCTTGGCCAGCCGGCCTAAAAGTCGCTTGATTTAAATCCTTGTCCCACAAAATGAGTTGCTTGCCATCAGCAATCAGTTTTTGCTCGTATGGCTTTTGGGTATCCCAAATAAAACGACTAGGACGCTGAAACACGAAACGCCCTTGCGTTTGGCGAATGACTTTTAGGTCTTTATCTTGCGGTTCATTTGCCTTGGGTGCGCGCAACTGCTGCTGCACAAAATCACCCTCCGCAGTTTTAGAATTGCGCACAAACTGGCGCAACTGCTCCGCACCACTTTCGCCCTCAGAAAATGCAGAGCTTGAAAATGCAAATGACGCAAGGCTGATAAAGATGCTTGTTGCTACTGATAAAAATCTACGCAATGGAGTCGCCTTATTCTGAAGGGCGATGGAGGATCTCGCGATTACCGCCATTACCCATCTTCGAAACTAAACCTGCCTTTTCCATATCCTCGAGTAAGCGAGCAGCACGGTTATAACCAATTCGCAAGTGACGCTGCACTAAAGAAATCGATGGGCGCTTGTTTTCCAGAACAATAGCTACAGCTTGGTCATACAAAGGATCAGCTTCGCCACCACCCTCACCAGTCAGTGCATCAATATTGGATTCATCAGCGCCTTCAAGAACACCGTCAATGTAATTAGCTTCGCCTTTTTCCTTCAGCCATTCGACCACCCGGTGGACTTCATCATCCGATACGAATGCACCGTGGACACGCACAGGCAATCCAGTACCCGGTGCCATGTAGAGCATGTCACCCATACCAAGCAATGCTTCAGCGCCCTGCTGATCTAGGATGGTGCGACTATCAATTTTGGAGCTCACTTGAAAAGAAATACGCGTTGGTACGTTAGCTTTAATTAAGCCAGTGATGACATCCACGCTTGGACGCTGAGTTGCCAACACTAAATGGATACCAGCGGCACGGGCCTTCTGTGCAATACGCGCAATTAATTCTTCAATCTTCTTGCCAGAGACCATCATTAAGTCAGCCAACTCGTCGATCACAATCACAATCACTGGCGCTTTGTAGATTGGTTCTGGATCATCCGGAGTTAAGCTAAATGGATTGGTGAGCTTCTCACCTTTTTCCTCTGCTTCTAAAATCTTTTTGTTAAAGCCTGCAAGGTTACGCACACCAAACTTACTCATCAGTTTGTAGCGACGCTCCATCTCATTTACAGCCCAAATGAGCGCGTTGTACGCTTGCTTCATGTCAGTCACTACTGGGCACAAGAGATGCGGAATCTTGTCGTAAATAGCCATCTCAAGCATCTTCGGATCAATCATGATGAGGCGCACTTCATCAGGCTTGGCCTTGAAGAGGATGGACAGAATCATGGCATTGATACCAACAGACTTACCAGCACCAGTCGTACCAGCAACTAAGCAGTGCGGCATCTTCGCCAAGTCAGCAACGATCGGACTGTCTGAAATATCTTTACCCAAAGAGAGGGTCAAGTTGGAATGACTATCGTTATAAACCTGTGAACTCAAAATCTCGGAGAGGTAAACCGATTGGCGCGTTGGGTTTGGCAGCTCCAGTGCCATACAGGTTTTGCCAGGAATCGTTTCAACCACCCGCATACTGACCACGCCCAAAGAACGCGCTAAGTCACGAGACAGATTCACAATCTGACTGCCCTTCACACCAACAGCAGGGTCGATCTCGTAACGAGTCACCACTGGGCCTGGATAAGCGGCAATAACTTTAACTTCTACATTGAACTCGGCCAACTTGCGCTCAATTAAGCGAGAGGTAAATTCCAATACATCCGCTGAAATAGTTTCCTTTGCTTCTGGCACGGGATCTAGCAAAGCTAAAGGTGGCAATTCTGAATCGGGAATATCCACAAATAAAGGTTGTTGCTTCTCGCGCTCCACTCGGGTGCTTTTTACAATCTCTACCGGGGCCCGAACAATTTGTACTGGCTTGGCAATTTCAACGCGCCCACGGAACTCTTCCACAAACTCTTCGCGCTCTTCAGCCGCTGCTTCACCTAACTTGCGGTCTTCTTCGCTATCGCGACGCTCACGCAAACGGTTGTAGGCGAGCTCAAGGGAGCGCCCTACTTTTTCAGCAACATCTAACCAAGAAAAATGCAGGAATAAAGATAAGCCCGCACAAAGCGTAAACAAGAGAACCAAGGTTGAGCCCGTAAAACCTAAGGTTATCTGCAAAGGGTCGCCAATGAGCTCACCCAAAATGCCTCCAGGAGGTCTTGGAAGCTCCCAGGTCAAAGAATGCAGTCGTATAGACTCAAGGCTCATACTGCTCAATAAAGTCAGTCCAAAGCCCAGCCAACGCATTAATAGAGAGTCTGGCTTAGCATCGGGATCTGGTGGCAAAGGAATGCTCCACAGCTCACGCCAGCCATTGAGTACACGACGGCCAAAGAGCACTACCCACCAAAAAGCGGAAATACCGAAGATATAGAGCAATAAATCCGCTAAATAGGCCCCAAAACGCCCACCTAGGTTCTTTGGAGCCTCAAAACTGGCATGTGACCAGGCTGGATCGGCCTTTGAATAGGTCGCCAAAATGGCTAATAAGCCCAAACAAAGGCCAAAAGAGATGAACCAACGGGCCTCTAATAGGAGGCGGGGCATCCTGCCCTGCCCTAGGTTCTCAGGGGGCTGGGGGCTTAAAGGGGTTTTGGACTTCGGGTATGCGGTTCTTGCCATGTTCTTCCGATTGTAATCAAGCAATCCTATAATTTGGAGGTGACTACAAATACCCCAAAACACTCCAAAGTCCTCATCCTCGGTTCAGGCCCTGCTGGGTACACAGCGGCCGTATATGCAGCCCGCGCCAATCTGAACCCAACCCTCATCACCGGCCTAGCCCAAGGCGGTCAATTAATGACCACTACTGACGTAGAAAACTGGCCAGCAGACCCAGATGGTGTCCAAGGACCTGAACTTATGGATCGCTTTTTAAAGCACGCCGAGCGCTTTAATACCAACATCATCTTTGACCATATTCATACTGCGGCCTTAACTGAAAAGCCTATCCGTTTAGTTGGCGACTCTGGCACTTACACCTGTGATGCTCTCATTATTTCCACGGGTGCCTCTGCTCAATACATTGGTCTTCCTAGTGAGAACGCATTTATGGGTCGCGGTGTTTCTGGATGCGCAACATGTGACGGCTTCTTCTATCGCAATCAAGACGTTTGCGTAGTTGGTGGTGGTAACACCGCTGTTGAGGAGGCGCTCTATCTCACAGGTATCGCCAAAAGAGTTACCGTGATTCACCGTCGCGATAAATTCCGTGCGGAGCTAATTCTCAATGACCGCCTAATGGCGAAAGTAGCTGAAGGCAAAGTGGAGCTCAAATTGAACTCGACTCTGGATGAAGTGCTTGGCGATGAAAAAGGCGTCACTGGTGTTCGCATTAAGAAAGCTGATGGCAGCACAGAAGACATTGCTGTTACTGGCGCCTTTATTGCAATTGGTTACAAGCCTAATACCGAATTGTTTGTTGGTCAGTTAGATATGAACAACGGCTACATCAAGACTCATTCTGGCTTGGAAGGCAATGCAACTGCTACCAACATTCCCGGCGTATTTGCAGCGGGTGATGTGCAGGACCACATCTATCGTCAAGCAATTACTAGTGCTGGCACGGGCTGTATGGCCGCATTGGATGCACAGCGTTACCTAGAGACTTTGGCCTAATAAAAGTAAGTCAAAGCATCAATTAAAATGCCTAGCGTTGCTAGGCATTTTAATTCTAGTGAAGCCATCAAACGCTGAGAGCCAACAATGCTATCTCAGGCGCTCTATCTAAAATTTTCAACAAAGCTTTAGCTGCACCAGTGGGACTGCGTTTACCTTGCTCCCAATTTCGAATGGTTTCTAGAGAGACTTCGATGCGCTTAGAGAACTCTTGCTGAGATAAACCAATTCTCTCGCGCACACCTTTTGCATATTGAGCGGCATCCAACATTGCCTCTGCATCATCCTGCTGTTGATGCAATTTAATTAAACGCTCTGATGTTACATCCAGTAATTTCTTATCGACGAATCCCTTAGGGAAGCTGCTAGGATCATTTAGATCCACGCTAACTCGAATGATTTTCTTCATAACGCCTCACCTCCCTACGATTTGCCCGCCTAGCTGAAATAATCCTAATTGCTGCAGGCCTCTTTGTATAAATCACTACAAATACTTTTTCGGACAGCAAACCCAATGCCCGAAATCGCTCTTCCCCGTAATCCCAACGCTGATCTCTTTCTATCAACAAATTCAGATCTATGAAAACTGATACTACATATGTGAAATCGAAATTTCGAGAGATCTGGCATAAATCACTTTTAGCCATATCCCATTCAAAATCCATTGATCGTATTGTAGGCCAATGGCCTACTATTTGTCAAGCAACCTAGGGCACCAATCTATAGGTATTACTGCAGAAAGCCTTAAAATAGAAGTCATAAAGCATTCATGGCTTTAATAACAGGAATAGATTCAATCTTCAGCAGCATGGCTCTGCCTCTTTGCTAAGATCGAACGCACATTAATCACTAACCGGAGTATTTATGAGTTACGACAAGGTCAGCCCAGGTAAGAAAATCCCAGAATCATTCAACGTCATTATTGAGATCCCAATGAATGCGGATCCAGTGAAGTATGAAGTAGATAAAGAAACTGGCTGCCTCTTCGTAGACCGCTTCATGGGTACAGCAATGCATTATCCATGCAACTACGGTTACATCCCTAAAACGATTGCTGGTGACGGCGATCCTGTTGACGTTCTCGTTATTACTCCATTTGCATTGGTGCCAGGCTCAGTAGTGAGCTGCCGCGCTATCGGCATGCTAGAGATGGAAGATGAAGGCGGACAAGATGCGAAGTTGTTGGCTGTTCCTGAAGATAAGATTTTGCCAATCTACAAGCATTTGCAAAAGCCTGAAGATGTAAACGAATTACTCCTCGCCCAAATTCAACACTTCTTCGAGCACTACAAAGATCTCGAAAAAGGTAAGTGGGTAAAAGTTAAAGGTTGGACTGGTGTTGCTGGTGCCCATAAAGAAATTTTGGAAGGCATCGAAGGTTACGCCAAGTCACAGAAGTAATCGATTTGTAATTGGGAGTGAGCTCGCAAAAAATCGCCTTAGCGCAAATCAACCCTCTTTTGGGTGATTTGCCTGGCAACGCGCAGCTCATTTCTCAAGCCGCTGCTGATGCTTATGCACAAGGCGCCACACTAGTTCTCACTCCAGAGCTCTCGCTCACTGGCTACCCCCCAGAAGACTTACTTCTCCGCCCCGCCTTTATTGAGGCTGCAGATCGTGAACTCAATTGCTTAATGCCGGAGCTTCAGAAGTTTCCAGGATTAACTGTCATTATTGGCCACCCCAAGAAGACTACAAATGGTTTGCAAAACTACGCTTCAGTCATTCGTGATGGCAAAGTGATTGCTGGTTATGCCAAACAAGAATTACCTAACCATGAAGTATTTGATGAGGTGCGCTATTTCACACCAGGCAATGAAGCCTGTGTCTTTGAAAATGCCAGCATCCAATATGGGCTCATTTTGTGTGAAGACGCTTGGCATGCAGGCCCTGCCAAACAGGCTCATGCTGCTGGTGCCCAAGTACTTCTAGTTCTCAATGCCTCGCCGTATCACCTCCAAAAAGAATCTTTACGTATTGAGGTGCTGCGCAAACAAATTGCCTTAAGCAAGATGCCTTTGGTTTATGTCAATGCAGTAGGTGGACAAGATGAATTGGTTTTTGATGGCGGCTCCTTTGCTTTAAATAGTGCCGGCAAGGTAGTCATAACTATGCCGCAGTTTGAAACCGCTCTTGCTTATGTAGAAGTTAATGCATCCGCCGATGTAGAGCCAGGAACTATAGTTACCCCTTCCAGCGTAGAGGCTCAAGCCTACCAAGCGCTTGTTTTGGGTGTGCGCGATTATGTTCAGAAGAATCGCTTTCCAGGAGCCATTATTGGCTTATCTGGAGGGGTTGATTCCGCTCTCGTGCTCGCGATTGCGGTAGATGCCTTAGGCGCAGATAAAGTGCGTACCGTCATGATGGCCTCTCGCTATACCGCTGACATCTCTTGGATTGATGCCAGAGAAATGGCCCAAAACCTGGGTGTTCAATATGATGAGATCCCTATTAGTGAACCCGTGGATGCTTTGGAGCATGCCTTAGCCGAGCAATTTAAAGGGCTCCAAGTCGACGCTACCGAAGAGAACATTCAGGCTCGAGTCCGAGGCACTCTCTTAATGGCGCTATCCAACAAAACAGGGCGCCTAGTTTTAACGACTGGCAACAAGAGTGAGATGGCTGTTGGCTACTGCACACTATACGGAGATATGGCTGGTGGCTTTGCGGTGATTAAAGATATTGCGAAGACCTTGGTGTATCGCCTCTGTGCTTATCGCAACAGTATTGCCCCAATCATTCCGGAGCGGATTCTGACGCGTGCGCCTTCCGCAGAATTGCGTCCCGATCAAAAAGATCAGGATAGCCTGCCGTCATATGAGGTATTGGATGGCATCGTCGAGCGCTATATGGAGCAAAACCAATCCATCGCAGAAATTATTGCTGCCGGTTTTGATCCTGAAAGTGTAGAAAAAGTAACCCGCCTCATTAAGCTCAATGAGTACAAACGTCGCCAAGCGCCTCCTGGTGTTCGCGTCACTACGCGAGCCTTTGGGCGTGACTGGCGCTACCCTATTACCTCCCAATTTAGGGCGTAATTGGGCATTGGTTTTCAGTTCTAGGTATGATTACTGTATTAAGGGGAATATGTGAAGCTAATCACATCCATTATTAAGCCGTTCAAACTTGACGAAGTTCGTGAAGCCTTAGCCGAAGTAGGCGTTACTGGACTGACCGTTACTGAAGTTAAAGGCTTCGGTCGTCAAAAAGGTCACACTGAACTCTATCGTGGCGCTGAGTATGTAGTCGACTTTTTACCTAAAGTAAAAGTAGAAGTAGTGGTTGCCGATGACCGCGTAGACTTAGCGATTGAAGCAATTACTAAAGCAGCCCGTACTGGCAAGATTGGTGACGGTAAGATTTTTGTTAGTCCAATTGAGCAAGCTATTCGTATTCGCACTGGCGAAACCAACGATTCAGCAGTCTAAAAACTGCCTTTAGAAGACGCTAACTCACTGAGAGTTAGCGTAACTGAGGGTCTGTCCGGTCAACAGGTGGGGTCACCACCTCAGCAGCTTCCAACACTAAGGTTTTGTAATTCGGATTTGCCAGGCGAACCTTTGCGCCCTGAAAATACACATCAGCCTGAGCAAGGCCGCCTGTTAATACCTTAAATGGTGGTTTACCATAAAAAGATGTGCCCATACCAGGCTCAATCATTTTGTTTTGTATCTTTCTGGAAGCATCAATCACACAAACCACTTGCTTAGATTTGACTTGAACATAAACCATATCACCAGCCTTACGGGGTAACTCTGGCTTGTAATTAATGACGCCCTCTTCCACAGGGCATGCCGCTGAAACTTCAGCACCGGCCGCAGGAACCGCAACCACTGGCGCTACAGTTGCTGGAGTGACTGGAGTAGCGGGTGCAGGATCTGCAGGATCTGCAGGAGCTGCTGGCTCAATAATTTCTTCTTTGACAACAACAATCTCTTCTGGCTTATCTGCAAATAACAGAGGGTGCAAATTGATGACGGCAAGAGCTGTAGCTGTAATGATGCTCAGCCAAAGAAATAGCTTGCCTTTAGATTTTGGTTTTGTTTCAGCTGCAGTGTTTGTCAATGGCTTTTCTACTGCCTGAACTTTTTTAACTGGCTCGGTATTTTCTGTAACCGACTTTTTTTCCTGAACCACTTCATCTTGAATTTCTACCTTAGCAGATGAAGGCAGCTTCTCTTCCTCAGCTTTTGGAAATTGCACTAACTTAGCATCGGCAATAGGCAAAGCAGTGGAATCAGCAGGCAATTGAACTTGAGCTTGCGCCCCAAAGTCAAATGCTTCCTCATCACTTAAGTTGAGCAGCTTTGCCACTTTCTTAGCGGCAGTGAATTTAATTTGAGCTCCATAGAAGGAGCTCATTTCGCCACTTTCAATTTGCTCAATCTGTCGTGTAGACAAACATGCCATTCCACCCAGATCCTTAGTGGAAAGACCTAGCTTTTCCCTGGCCTTTATAAAGGCCTCTTTAGAAATCTCGGGGAGCTTAGGGCTTGAATTCACAAAAGTATTTTAAGTGTTTGAAATATCAAAAAATTAGTAAATAATCATAATCAGGAAATACCCTCAGGGAAATTAGCCTAAGAGCTAGTTATTAAAAAGATTTTCAAGATCAGACTCAAGGTACTTAGCTACCAAAACCTGAACTGATTCAACATGCATTTTGTCCATCACCCTCGCTTTGTGGACTTTAATCGTGGCATCAGTAGTGCCTAATTTGACAGCAATATCCTTATTTAGCAAGTCCAAAGCATCAGCAACAGCCTTTAATAAATCCTCCAAATTAAACGGTTTAAAGAGGAAATCAACGGCACCCCGCTTCAGGCTTTTGACAATTTGATGAGGGTGACTCTGCCCACTGATAAAGATAATTGGGGTTTTGCGACCCAGTTGGAATAACTTCTCTTGCAGATCAATCCCAGTCATATCTGGCATTTGCATGTCGAGCAAGATGACCGCGGGTGCTACCGGTACTGAATGCTCTAGAAATGTCACTGCGGAGGAGAAATCCTCCACGATATAACCCACATCCTTGAGCATCCGGCTTAGAGAGGTGCGCATCGACTCATCGTCGTCAATTAGGTAGATATGGCCAACTTTAGTCATTGAATTCGAAGGAAAAAGTAATAGATAAGGGGAATGTACCGCAGCTTTTTTGCTAAGGATATTAGCCTTCAAGCTAATACTGATCCTTAATGAGCAAATACAATAGAGAAATCTGCTTATTGCGACGTTTGGCAACAGGACAGGAATGTCTGGATAAACCCCTGCGTTCCACCTGGTCTCACGGCACAATAGAGCTTTTCGATAATTTCTTTTCTGGAGTCCATATCAGCATGAAACGCCTCAATGAATGCTCGCGTAATGTTACCGAAGGGGTTGCTCGCGCACCCAATCGCTCAATGTATTACGCGATGGGCTACCAAGAGAAGGATTTTGTTAAACCGATGGTTGGCGTAGCAAACGGTCATTCAACCATTACCCCGTGCAACAGCGGCTTGCAAAAGCTAGCAGACGCAGCAGTAACCGCTCTCGAAGAGGCTGGCGCAAAAGCACAAATGTTTGGCACCCCTACCGTCTCTGATGGCATTGGCATGGGTACTGAGGGCATGAAGTACTCCCTCATCTCTCGCGAAGTGATTGCTGACAGTATTGAAACCTGCGTCAACGGCTTATGGCAAGACGGTGTTGTCGTGATCGGTGGCTGCGATAAGAATATGCCGGGCGGCATGATGGCGATGGCCCGCACCAATGTACCGAGCATCTACGTTTATGGCGGAACAATTAAGCCAGGTCATTTCAAAGGCAAGGATCTGAATATCGTTTCCGCGTTTGAAGCCGTTGGTGAATTCACTTCAGGCCGTATGAGTGAGTCAGACCTTAAGGGCGTAGAGCAACACGCTTGCCCAGGTAGCGGCTCTTGCGGCGGTATGTATACAGCGAACACCATGAGCTCCTCATTTGAGGCTTTGGGTATGAGCTTGCCTTACTCCTCCACAATGGCCAATGAAGATGCTGAGAAAGTTGCTAGTGCGCATGAATCAGCTTTAGTGCTGGTTGAGGCCATCAAGAAAAATTTGCGTCCTCGTGACATCATCACTAAAAAATCCATTGAGAATGCAGTGAGCGTGATCATGGCCGTTGGTGGATCTACCAATGCCGTTCTCCACTACCTAGCAATTACTAGCGCTGCTGAGATCGACTGGACTATTGATGACTTCGAGCGCATTCGTAAGCGCGTTCCCGTCATCGTGGATATGAAACCTTCTGGACAATACTTGGCAACTGATCTTCACCAAGCTGGCGGTATTCCGCAAGTCATGAAGATTTTGCTTGATGGCGGACTCTTGCATGGTGATTGCATGACCATTACTGGCAAAACAATCGCTGAAACATTGAAAGATGTTCCCTCAGTACCGCGCGCCAATCAAAAGGTCATTCTTACTTTAGATAACCCGCTGTACAAGCAAGGTCACTTAGCTATTTTGAAGGGCAATATCTCCCCCGAGGGTTGCGTTGCCAAGATTACGGGCCTCAAGAACCCATCGATTACTGGTCCTGCTCGTGTATTTGATTCTGAAGATGATGCAATGGCGGCCATCATGGCGCAAAAGATCAAAGACGGTGACGTCATGGTAATACGTTACGAAGGCCCTAAAGGCGGCCCTGGCATGCGTGAGATGCTTGCCCCTACCTCTGCCCTCGTTGGTCAAGGTTTAGGCGAGACAGTCGGCCTCATCACTGACGGACGCTTCTCTGGTGGTACTTGGGGCATGGTGGTGGGTCACGTTGCCCCGGAAGCTTTTGTGGGCGGCGTCATTGCCCTTATTCATGAAGGTGACTCAGTGACGATCGATGCTCATAAGTTGCTCATTCAACTCAATGTGAGTGATGAAGAGATTGCTAAGCGTCGTGCTGCTTGGGTGCAACCTAAACCACGCTATACCCGTGGATTGCTTGCCAAGTATGCTCACCTCGCAAGCACCGCAAGTAAAGGTGCGGTAACAGATCTGAATTTGGATTAAACATCCCCTGCACCAAAGAAAAAGCCCCTAAGTAATACTAGGGACTTTTTTAATGCCTAAGCTAGATACAACAAAAGCGCATGCTTAGTGCTTCATTGCTCCGCCATGGCCACCAGCAGGATTGCCCATCGCATTGACAGGCATCTTCACTTCCACTTCACCAGCTTTAGCAAACTTGAGTTTGACAGGAACAGTCTCACCAGCAGCCAAAGGTGCTTTGATGTTCATAAACATGAGGTGTAAGCCGCCTGGCTTTAATTCAACAGCGCCACCTGCTGGTACTGGAATGTCTTTCACTTGGCGCATTTTCATGGCATTGCCATCCATCGCCATTTCATGCAATTGCACTTCACCAGCAACTGGTGAGCTTGCAGAAATGAGTTGGTCTGCAGCGCCTTTGTTTTCAATCTTCATAAAACCAGCAGCAGCCATTTGACCAAGAACTGTTGCACGCGTATAAGCGTTTTCAATTTTTACGCTACCAACTTTAGCGTTCTGTGCCTGAGCCATGCCAGCCAAACCAAAGCCCACTACAGCAACTAATAATGTATTTAATAATGTATTACTTTTCATATTTACTACCTCCTAGTTAAATTCAAATCCCTAAAAATCTCTCAAGCTCTTTTCCAAACTGCTCACGTTCATTGGCGCCAACAAAAAAACCGATTGGCACCTCTTTAGCGGAAGTCTTCAAAACCAAATCTTTTCCCTTTGATTCGCCATAAATCAACTTAGTCCAAATGGTGTTGAACTCATGCTGTTGAATCTTGCCACCCCAACTTCTTTCAAACAATAATTGCTTTCCTGAAATCGTAATCTTCTCGTAATCCAAAGCATGGCGCGTATAAATATACAAGGCAATGGTGACAGCCAAAATCTCAATTGAGGTAAAGATGAGAATCATCCAAGCCCCAATCAAATAAAAATATCCAGCCACCAAAAGAGAAAAAACCACAATAGATAGGTAGAAACCTCCCACCTGCTTTGGGGAAAAGGAACAATTTCTTTTCATTAGCCAGACTTTCATTTTTCAGCCTTACCATCAACCGTTCTTTTTAATTAAATCAATGTCTATACAACTAAAACTTCATGTTTGCTGAAACGTAGAAAGTTCTTCCCATGCCCGCAACTGCAGCACCCCAAGCCACACCATTCATAGACATCGTGTTGCCTTGCCCCAAATAAGCTCCGCCCTGTGGCAACGCATAGAGCTTATTCAGCAAGTTCTCAATGCCAAAGTTCACACGATATTTTTTATCGTCATATGAGACGCGTAAGTTATAGAGTGAATATCCGCCAGTGGCAATCTCATTTCGTACCGCGTTGAGATTATTCTTCGCAGCAACAAACTGCCCTTCAATCGTATTGGTCCAATTTGCTCCCAAATACTGGACAAGGCCAAGCTTTCCATTCAGCGGCATGATGTTGTAAAGACTGGCACCAGTGGTAACGTTTTGTCCACGAGTATATGAGGCTATACCAGTCATTTGGAAACGACCTAACTGAGGCAACTTACCTAGCATTACGTTACCGGAAAGATCTAATCCATAGAGTTGCGCATCTTGGTTTACATACTTAAGGACATTAAATTTATCAACAGTACAAGTCGTATTACATGCTGCATCGATATAGTTGCTCACGTAGGTGTAATAAGGGTTGGTTTTAAATCCCCAAACCTCTTTATTGGCATCATGCCAGTCGCTTGCAAAGCTCACGGTATTTGTAACCTCAGGGGCTAGCGTTACCTGTCCAACATAACCGTTACCGTCCCCTACAAAGTTATTCATGATTGCTGCCATCGGTGTTGTTGACCAAGAGTAGCGCTCATAGAGATTTGGGGATCTGGTCTTGCGCGAGTAACCTGCTTCGTAGTTTTGATTGTTATCTGGTTTATACCGAGAAAGGGCTGTTAAGTCCCAGTTGTAATCAGTCTGCTGATGTTCCTGAGCATTAAATGCATTTGCTTGAGATTGATACATAGAGCTATATCCCTGAGCATTTTCTGCATTTGCAGCGACCTGTTCAACACGTACCCCGGCCAAACTCATCAATTCCTTAGACCACTGCTGCTCTAATTCGCCAAATAATGCTAAACGCTCTCTGGTGCCATTATTAATATTTTGAAAGGTATTTGGACTCATCATCATTCCAGTGCCTGATGGTGGCCACCAATCATTTAATTTATATCCTTGCCACTCGGTTCCGAGTCTAGCTAACTGAGTTTCAGAAATTGGCAACGCTCCCTTAATGATGGCTCCATTGGTAGAGCTTGTTGCCAGCATTGGCATTGCCGGCGATGTTCGTGCGCCAGTGTTGTCATCCATCTGGTGATTGACCATCTGGTTATAGGCTTGAGCTTCTAAAGTACCCCAATCATATTTACCGGTGTACTTGAGATTAAATTGCTCACTTTGATTTTTAGTCATATCCATACGTTGGTTTGCATAACCTTCGAATGGAATAAGTTGATAGCCTGCCTTAAATTCAACCAGGTGGTTATCTTTTTGCCACGCTAAAGCAAGTTGTTGATTGGTAGCGATATATCTTGATGCGCCAACCGTACTAGGTGAGATACCATTTCCAGCCGGCTTGAAGTTATCGCCAGCCGTGTAATTTCCTGCTTTTACAGAGTCAACCGTATAGTTGGCGCTGAATTCATCGGTTGCTGCCGTGACATTCAGATTTCCACCAATGGCTGATGCATTACTACTGTAAGAAGCACCCACCTCACCTTGTGTAAGCGACTCACCTTTGTTAGCGAATACTGGAGGCAAAGACTGTACAGAAACAACGCCACCTAAACTATCTCCGCCGGCGCTTACAGGCGATAGACCAGTAATCACTTTGACGCTACCCACATTGGGTGGGCTGATATATGACAGCGGTGAGTTCATATGGTTTGGGCAGGAAGATAAAAGTGGCATGCCGTCCACATTGGCGGATACTCGATCGTCTGACAAACCATGGATTGCCGGCAAGCCAGATACGCCGCCACCGGAATACATGCTTACACCAGGGATATTCAAAAGCATTGCTGCAGTATTGGGGGTGTTGACACGCGACTGATTCAACTCTTTACCAGTAAGAATAGTTTGAGTAAGTGGCGCCTCCTGAATACCTGTTACTGTTACCGAATCAATACTAGAGCTAACTTGTGCATATGCGCCCGAACACATTAAAGAGGCCACCAAGGCCATAGGTGTAACTTTTACTAATTTCATTTGCATCACCAAAACAATGACCAGGATGGTCAATTACAAAACCCAAAAATGGGAAGAATGTAGTGTTAGGCGATTGCTGGAGGCGCTGCTGAGGGAGGTGTTACCCAAACGGCGAGAGGCTTGGGTGATTGATAGAAAAGCTGTGGCAGCAAAGCAAGTGTTTGCGGTGCCTGGAATGTGAGATTAGCGTTGAATGCTGGCGTGATGGCTGTGTGAGCGATGCAATATGGACAATGCTGAACTTCCGCAAGATCCGTTTGATCTTCGCCCTGAATATTGATCTGCAACTTGGTGCCATCAGCCGCACAAATCTCCATTGCAAAACCTTGGCCATGTTTAGCAAGCGACACCGCTTGAGAAACTGCTGGCGCAAGCGCACTCATTGCAATGGCTGCAGCTGCAATCCAATGAATGAGGTGATTTTTGCGGAAATTCATAATGGTGGAATTTTATCGGAATTTTCTCTTGGGTATGAAAAAAAGGGCTTGCGCCCCTTTTCCCTCATGAAATCGCTATTTCTAGCTTATTTCAGTCTTATGCTGCAGCAACTTTTTTCTTGCCGATTACCTTGCTGATTAAAGGCCATAACAACAAGAGCAACGCCAAGCCACTGATGCCACCTACTAGGTAGTTTGAGAAGAAGATATCTAAACCGCCGCCAGACATGAGCATGGACTGACGGAAAGAGTCTTCTGCACGGTCACCCAATACTAAGGCGAGAACCATCGGAGCCATTGGGTAGTCTAGTTTCTTAAAAACATAACCAACCACACCAAATATCAGCATGGGCCATACGTCAAATGAAGCATTTCCTACGGTATACGCACCCACCGCACAGGCCACCAGAATAACTGGCGCAATGATTGAGAATGGAATTCTCAAAATCGATGCAAAGACAGGGACGCAGATTAACACCACGATCAAACCAGCGATGTTTCCAAGGTACATACTCGCAATCAAGCCCCATACGAAGTCAGACTGCTCAACGAACAATAATGGGCCAGGCTGGAGACCCCAGATCAGCAAACCACCAAGTAACACGGCTGCTGTTGGAGATCCAGGAATACCTAAAGACAACATAGGCAATAAGGCAGCAGTACCTGCAAGCATGAGCTGCCGTCTCAGGAGCAATCACCCCTTCGATTTCACCTTTACCAAACTTGTCGCCATTTTTAGACACACGTTTTGCAACACCGTAGGCCATGAAGGAAGCTGGTGTAGCACCACCTGGAGTAATACCCATCCAGCAACCGATTAAGCAACTGCGCAATGAAGTCGCCCAACACTTTGGCAATGTAGCCCAAGTTTCCAATACAACCTGACGGCGAATTTTTGCAGCAGCGCCTTTAAATTGCAGCCCCTCTTCCATGGAGTCCAAAATCTCGCCGATACCAAACAAGCCGATAACCGCAATCAAGAAGTCGAAACCGCGCATGAGTTCTTGGCTTCCGTAAGTTAAACGGAGTTGTCCAGTAACGGTGTCCATACCTACAGTAGCCAGCGCAAAACCAAGCATCATTGATGCAATCGTTTTGAATGGCGAACCCTTACTCATGCCCACGAAACTACAGAAAGTTAGTAAGTAAACCGAGAAGAACTCTGGAGGCCCAAACTCCAGCGCAAACTTAGCAATTAATGGAGCTAAGAAGGTAATCATCACGATGGCAAAGAATGCGCCAACAAACGATGAAGTAAACGCAGCAGTTAAAGCCTGTCCAGCCTTACCCTCACGAGCCATTGGATAACCCATCAAAGGTTGTCGCAACGGACCACGGCTCACCCGGAATATTGAAGAGAATCGATGTAATCGCCCCACCAAATAATGCACCCCAGTAAATACAGGACAGCATGATAATTGCGGAGGTAGGCGGCATAGTAAATGTTAAAGGCAGCAAAATTGCGATACCGTTAGCACCACCTAAGCCTGGCAATACGCCAATAATCACGCCAAGCGTTACACCAACAAACATTAATAATAAGTTGAATGGCGTCAAGGCTACAGCAAAGCCTTGAAATAGAGCGCTAATTTCTTCCAACTTGATCTCCTTCTTTTTTAATTTTTGTAATTGTTATTTTTATTGCACGCCAATAATCGCCAATGGATTAAAGAGTGAGCCATGCGGGAGCGGAACTTGGAACCAAATCTCAAAGATCATAAAGAGTGCAACTGCTACACCCAATCCAACCACAATCGATTTCCAAAGCGCGTATTTTCCCAGCCATCTCATAAATACCGCGATATAAATAAAACCAGAAACATATATGCCAATCAACTGCATTCCAAGAACGAAAACAGCTGCAGACAATAAAACAGAGAGGACCTGTTTAAAAGGGCCCTTCTCAACGAAAGACTCTTCTTTTTCGCTCTTATCTTTAAAGGCTTTGAAGAGAGTTACCGCACTAGCTGCTGACATGATCAGACAAATATAGAAAGGAAAATAACCTGCCTAAGGACCATCTGAACCCCAACCATTGCCAAGCTTCACAGAGCCATACATAAAAATAGCACCCAAGAGAATAAACAGGGCTGCAGTAATCATATCCATTGTCCGGACGCTGACAAGCGACTCGTGACTATTATTATTTGAATTTTCAGACATTACTTCGATCACCAATTTGAGGGTTAATTAAAAAAATATTGAATTACTTCTAGACATCACTAAAAGTGAACTTACCTGCTCAGGGATAGGGTCCCGGAACCGGGACCCTATTTAGAGATTACTTCTTGGCCAAGAAGCCAGCTTCAGTGATCAACTGCAAGTGAAGCGCTTCGTTCAAGGTCAACCAGTTTCTAAATTCTTTACCGGTCATAAAGGTTTGATTAAACGCACCTTTTTCCATGAAGTCTTTCCACTCAGGAGTAGCGCGAACTTTCTTGAAAAGCTCTACATAGTAATCAACCTGCTCTTGAGTTACGCCAGGAGCCATGAAGATTCCGCGCAACATCACATAGTCAGTATCAACTCCAACTTCTTTACAAGTTGGAATGTCACTCCATGAGAGAGTTGCTGTCATCTTTTGCTTGTATGGCATACGAGTATCATCAAACACACACTGAGGACGCAACTTACCAGCACGCCATTGAGCAACAACTTCAATTGGGTTGTTTACAGATGAATCGATGTGGTTACCAACGAGCTGAACCGCTACCGCACCACCCCCTTTGAAAGGCAAGTAGGTGAACTTGGCACCGGTTGCTTTCTCAAGCGCTACAGTAATGATTTGATCTTCCTGCTTGGAACCTGTACCGCCCATGCGGAACTTACCAGGACCCGCTGCTTTAGCTGCAGCAATATACTCAGGCGCTGTTTTGTATGGCTTATCAGCACTTGTCCACAGAACAAACTGGTCAAGAGCCAACATCGCTACTGGAGTGATTTCTTTCCAGTTAAATGGAACGCCAGTTGCCATAGATGTAGTGAACAAGTTTGACAGCGTAATGATGATCTTGTTTGGATCGCCCTTAGCTTCCTTAATTGCCAAGAAACCTTCTGCACCTGCTCCAGCAGACTTATTAATTGGAATGATCGATTGCTTCATCAAATTATGCTTAGTAACGATACCTTGGATCACACGAGCCATTTGGTCAGCACCACCACCAGGACCGGCAGGAATAATGAACTCAACTGGCTTGTTTGGCTCCCAAGCAGCAAAAGCAGGTGAAACAGTAACAGGACCGAGGGCTAATGCGGTGGAAATCAATGCCCCTTTTAACTTCATCTTCATGAACGCTCCTCCAAAAAATTTTTGAATACCAATATTACTTTGGCTTTTCTTTATTGCGTAATGATTTTTGATCGATCCGTACATAGATCTCTTGATTGGCATCAACAATATTTAAATCGATACCTAGGGCTTTCACTAATCTAATTAGTAGTAACCCTAGTAAAAATTTTGCAGAGAAATTCTTACCTAAACCGGTCTAAAAGCTTCTTGCTGATTTTATCGAGCTTGGTGGAATCTGGGATCAAGAACTGCAGGCCATTAAAGTCAGCAATTAGCAGTGTATTTCCGGCAATACGGCGAATATCTTCCTCGCCTTTAAGACGAATTCTGGTGAGCCCTCGGTCGGTTTCGATATCCCAAAGACTCGGAGTTGCAAAAGTGGATACCTTGGTGATCTTTTTAATCACGGGCATGAACTCACGAGCTGCCAACTCTTCTTTAATGAGAGCCAACTCATCCTCAGGAATGGTTTTGACTTCATCAAACCAGCACAACTCTTTACCAAATTGGTTCATGATGGAGATTCCAGCCTCTGGCTGTGTAATCGGAAACGCTCTTACTGGATAGACGCCAATATGCTCGATACCATCAGTATTAGTCAATACGAGACGCCCCAGGGCATCACGCTCTAGGCATGTAACTTTTGATGATGGCTCATACACCACCCCCAGTTTCCTTGGCAATAAGCTGAAGACGCTCTTCGTCTCTTTCATTCTCATCAATACTCTCGCCAATCGCGCCACCCTCAACGAATTCGGCAGCATGGCGAAGTTGCGCTTGATACAAGGCGTAATACGCGCCCTGTGCATCCATCAACTGATCATGTGAACCAATCTCCACAATCTCCCCCCTTATCGAGCACAACCAAGCGGTCAGCTTTTCGAAGAGTAGAGAGGCGGTGTGCAATCGCAATCGTTGTACGACCTTTAACCAAGTTATCAAGGGCGCGCTGAATTTCTTTTTCAGTTGTAGTGTCTACCGATGAAGTTGCTTCATCCAAAATCAAAATGCTTGGATTAATTAAGAGCGCACGCGCAATCGAGATACGTTGACGCTCTCCACCAGAAAGAGATTGGCCGCGCTCACCTACTAAGGAGTCGTAACCCAACGGTAAGCGCAAAATAAATTCGTGAGCATGTGCAGCGCGCGCCGCTTCAATAATTTCTTCGCGCGTAGCATTCGGTTTTCCGTACGCAATATTTTCTGCAATCGTGCCAAAGAATAAAAACGGTTCTTGCAGCATCAAACCAATACGCTTGCGATAGTCAGCAATTCCGATGCTGCGAATATCGCGCCCGTCTAATGTTATGGCACCTGAACTCACATCATAGAAGCGACAAATCAAATTCACTAGCGTGCTCTTACCTGAACCGCTATGTCCCACTAAGCCAATCATTTCTCCAGGGGCAATATCCAGATCAATCCCTTTGGAGACGGCCCGGTTTCCATAGCGGAAACCCACGCCCCGTAAGGAGATTTGGCCTTTAACTTCAACCAATGGCGCTGGATTGATTGGCTCAGGAACACTAGAAACATGGTCCAAGATATCAAAAATACGTTTGGCACCAGCAGCAGCTTTTTGGGTATGAGAAACAATGCGACTCATGGAATCTAATCGAATGTAGAAGCGCCCGATGTAAGCTAAGAAAGCAATCAACACGCCTACCGTAACCTTTTGATGTGCCACCTGCCAAATACCAAAACCCCATACCACCAAGAGGCCAGTTTCAGTTAATAACGTAACTGTTGGAGAAAACAAACCCCACACTCGATTGACACGATCATTAATTTGTAAATTGTGTTTATTGGAATCTACAAAACGTTTGAGCTCGCGATCTTCTTGAGCAAAAGCTTTGACAACCCGAATACCTGGAATCGTATCGGCCAAAATATTAGTCACCTCAGACCAAATACGATCGATCTTTTCAAAACCAAAACGCAGCTTATCTCGGACCACATGAATCATCCACGCAATGAATGGCAATGGTGCGAGAGTTACCAATGCTAGCAAGGGATCAATCGAAACCAAAATTGCTGCCGTCATCGTGATCATGATCACATCAGTCGCAAAATCCAAGGCATACAAAGATAAAAATACGCAGATGCGATCTGTCTCAGCGCCAATACGCGCAATCAAGTCACCAGTTCTTTTGCCACCGAAATACTCCAAAGACAATTTCAGTAAATGTTCAAAAGTGGTATTGCGCAAATCTGCACCAATACGCTCACTCACCAATGCAAGAAGGTAGGTTTTCCACCAGCCCAAGCCCCAGGCAACGATCGCTGCCGCAAATAAAGCGAGGAGATATTTGCTAGCTAAATTGAAGTCAATCGAATTAGCTTTTTCATATGGAATCAAGACGTGATCCATTAAAGGCATCGTCAAATATGGCGGGATCAAAGTAGCGCCAGTTGAGAACAAAGTCAGAACAAAGCCTAGTAACAGCTCTTTCTTATAAGATCGCGCAAAACGCCACAACTTAAATAAGGTCAAGGTAGATGGTGGAGCATCATCCTCTGGATTGCAGGAGGGGCAAGCCTCGGAATTAGCAGACTTGGGGCTCAAGCAGACTGGGCAAACTTGTTTATCGTATTCAGAAGCCTCAGACTCCTTCACTGTCTGCGTACCACTGACTAATTGCTTATAGGCGCCCTGAAGGCGCAATATTTGAGGATTAACCGCCAACGTAAAGCGCCAAAGCCTGAGCAAACTGACCTCAGACTCCAATTTCAGGTAACCGACTCCAGCATGATCTCCCTGAAAAAGATGGGCTCCAGAGCTAATAGGCCAGAATTCTGAGTGGGTGCCATCCGTCCAAAATAGCCCTGATGGGATTATGCAAAGTAGGCTTTTTGCAAAGCGCATAGCATCATCAAGGTCCAGCTCGACCCATGCCAGTATGGAATCTAGCCCATTTACCGGGGACTGATCGGCCTCTAATGCAAGCAACCCAGTGAATGGGTGCAGGGGGCACGGATGGAGAAATATCGAGCTTCATTAGCCCTAAAAGTATAGTGGAGCCAGGTTTTGAAGATTTAATGATGCTGTTAACTTTCAGGGGTAGAAAGCCCGTTAAATTATCGAAATAGTCTTTTTTATATATTTTTGCTAATTTTGTGGATTTTGAATAATTACTAGAACCAGAGAGATAGTCTGAGACATCCTCGCCCTCACCTTCTGATGCGGCGCTGAGATTCCCCATTCCACACATGCCCCAATTACTAGATAAAACCATTGAAATCCTGAGCCACCGACATCTGCGTGGCCCCAATATGTGGAGCTACAACCCCGCGCTGGAGGTTTTGATCGACATTGGCGACTTGGAAGACTATCCATCTGACTTAATTCCTGGTTTCTATGATCGTCTTTGCAAATGCCTTCCAAGTCTGCATGAACATCGTTGTAGCTACGGCGAGCCTGATGGGTTTTTAAAACGGGTTGAAGAAGGCACCTGGCCAGGATACATTCTCGAGCACCTCACCATTGAGCTGCAAAATTTAGCCGGAATTGCCGGTGGCTTTGGCAGAGCTCGTGATGGTGGTCGCCGTGGCGTTTACAAAGTTATTGTGAGTGCTATTGAAGAAGCTGTGACATTGCAAGCGTTTAAGTTTGCGCGTGACCTTCTCCTCACCTTAATTCAAGATAATGGCGATGCCATTGCTCAACGAGAGCAGATCATTGAAGAACTTCGTGATTTAAGTGATGATCTTTGTCTTGGTCCCAGCACAGCCTGTATTGTCAACGCAGCTACCGTCCGAGAAATTCCTTACATCAGGCTATCCAGTGGCAATTTGGTTCAGCTCGGATATGGCTCCAAGCAACGACGTATTTGGACAGCAGAAACTGATCAAACTAGCGCCATCGCAGAAACTATCTCGCGTGATAAAGACCTAACTAAGAGCTTGCTCGCAAGCGCAGGTGTTCCAATCCCTGAAGGTAGAGTTGTTACAAGTGCTGATGATGCTTGGGAAGCCGCACAAGATATTGGCTTACCAGTGGTTGTGAAGCCGATTGATGGTAATCATGGTCGTGGCGTATTTATCAACCTCTATACCCAACAAGAAATTGAAGCAGCCTATGCTGTAGCCATCAATGAAGGTAGTGAGGTTTTGGTTGAGCGCCACATCATTGGCGATGAACATCGTTTGTTAGTCGTCGGCAATAAAGTAGTGGCAGTTGCGAAAAGTGAAACAGTTTGGATCACCGGTGATGGCAAGCACACCGTTCTTGAACTCATTCAAATTCAGATTAATTCTGATCCACGTCGTGGCACGACTGAAGAATGCCCTCTTAATCCAGTTCGGATCGATTCAGCAGTTGAGTTAGAGTTGGCTCGCCAAAAGCTGACTGGTGAAAGCATTCCAGGGGTTGATCATAAAGTATTGATTCAAAGTAATGGCAATGTGGCATTTGATGTGACCGACTTAGTTCACCCTGAAGTAGCCCACCAAGTAGCATTAGCTGCACGCGTTGTTGGGCTTGAAATTGCGGGAATTGACCTCGTAGCTCAAGATATCAGCAAGCCACTAGAGTCGCAAAACGCGGCCATTGTTGAAGTGAATGCAGGTCCTGGCTTATTGATGCACTTAAAACCTGCTAGCGGCACTCCACAACCTGTTGGCGAAGAAATTGCAAATCATCTCTTTCCTCCAGGCTACGATTTCAGAATTCCAATTGTTGGCGTTAGCGGGAATTCCGGAAGAACGATCGCCGCCGAAATGATTGCCCACTTCACTAGATTGACGAACGTGCATGTTGAACTCTCCACTAGCAATGGCCTTTATTTTGGCAATCGCACCATCAAACAAACCTCTTCTTCCCACTGGGAAAACGCACGACGCACCCTTCAAAATAGAGCGATTGAAGTTGCTGTTCTTGAGAATGACAATGCATCACTGTTGCTAGAGGGCCTGGCATACGATCAATGTCAAGTTGGTGTCGTACTCAATATTGATTCACTCAAGCTCTTTCCTGAACATAACATCAGCGAAGAAGATCAATTATTTAACGTAGTGCGCACTCAGGTTGATGTTGTATTACCTACCGGCACCAGCGTATTAAATGCAGACGATCCAATGATTGTCAAAATGGCTGAACTCAGCAAGGGTGAGGTAATGTACTTCTCTCAAGAGCTGGACTCCCCTGTAGTGACCGCCCATCAAGAAAAAGATGGTCGATCAATTATTGTGAGCCCATCTGGCATTACGCTCAAGCAAGGTAAAGTAGACAGGTTAGTGATTCCAATTCCTTCATCAGTCAAAGAGGCATCCCTTGAATGGGCGCCACACTTAAGTCTTGCAGCAGCTATTGGTGCAGCCTGGGCTTTGGATATTCCGTTCAACGTTATCGAAGCTGGAGTTGAAACATTTGTTTCTAGCTCCAATATTCCACCAGAGGCTTAATTGGAAATCACCCGTATTCGTATGTTGCGCGGCCCAAATTTATGGAGCTGCCATAACGCACTAGAGGCCATTGTTTCTTGCGATGAAACAGAACGATCCATCGATTCAATTCCCCGCTTTGAAATCAAGATTCGCGAACGCTTTCCTCAATTAGGCAGCATGCGCCGTGGCGGTCATAATGAAATTCTCTCTCTGGCACATGCTTTAGAGCATGCTGCTTTAGGCCTTCAATCTCAAGCAGACTGCCCAGTCACCTTCAGCCGCACAGTACAAACAGTTGACGTCGGCGTCTATCAAGTCGTTGCGGAATATACCGAAGAAGTTGTTGGACGCATGGCATTTGATTTTGCTTTTGGACTTATTCAAGCAACCCTGAGTGATGTGCCATTTGATTTGGCTGCGGCCCTCTCAGAATTAGAGGCTTTGTATGAGGATGTTCGCCTAGGACCCAGCACTGGCTCTATCGTAGACGCTGCCGTACAAAGAAATATTCCCTACCGCCGCATGACTGAAGGCAGCATGGTTCAGTTTGGCTGGGGTAGCAAGCAAACCGTATTCGGGCAGCAGAAACTAGCGATACCAGTGCAATTGCAGAGGCGATTGCACAAGATAAAGAGCTCACTAAAAACTTATTGGCAGCTGCGGGAGTTTCTGTTCCCACTGGTGAAGTGGTTACTACTGCAGATGATGCATGGCGCGCTGCCCAAAAGATTGGCGGCCCCATTGTTCTAAAGCCCAAAGATGGAAATCAAGGCAAAGGTGTTGTTGCCAATATTCAAACTGAAGCAGAAATTCGTGCTGGCTTTGTAGTTACCCAAGCTTTTGGACGTCAAACCATTGTCGAGCGCCATCTCCCTGGTGCTGACTATCGCCTACTTGTTGTAGGCAATCGCCTCTCCGCTGCAGCACGCCGAGAACCGGCTCAAGTGGTTGGCGATGGTAAACATACCGTTTCTGAGTTAGTCGAATTAGAAAACAGAAATCCATTGCGTGGCGATGGTCATGCAACCGCTTTAACCAAGATTCGTTTTGATGACATCGCGCTTGCACATCTAGCTAGCAATGGCTTAAGCCCACAATATGTTCCCAAAACTGGTGAGCGCGTTTTACTTCGCAATAACGCCAACCTCAGCACCGGCGGTACTGCCACTGATGTGACTGATGATGTACATCCAAATGTAGCTGCGAGTGCAATTGCTGCTGCCCAAATGATTGGATTGGATATTGCTGGTGTCGATGTCTTGTGCGAGGCGATTTATAAGCCTCTAGAGCCTCAGGGCGGTGGCATTGTTGAAGTCAATGCGGCGCCCGGTTTGCGGATGCTGCCGTATTGGAAACCGCTCGCGGTGGTATGTTGCGAGAAGGTCTTGGCTTTGACCGTTGTGAGGTTGCCGTTGTGACCAATATCGGCGAAGGTGACCACCTGGGTCTGAACTACATCACCAGCGTAGAGGATCTAGCAATTCTGAAGCGAGTCATTGTTCAGAACGTTGCCCCTACTGGCGCTGCAGTTCTCAATGCAACAGATCCTATTGTGGCTAGGATGGGTAATTTCTGCACCGGTCGAGTGATCTTCTTTTCTCAGAACCAACATCACCCCGTCATTGCAGCCCATCGCGCCAAAAACAAAAAAGTGATTTATTTTGATGGCACCCACATCATCCGCTCCAAAGGGGAGCGTGTACTTTTCCGCTATCTAGTAAGTGAAATTCCGCTGACTCAAAATGGTGTATTAGGCTTCCAAATTGAAAATGTGATGGCATCAATTGGTGCAGCCTGGGCCCTAGGCTTGGATGCGGAAACAGTGGCTCGCGGCCTTCATTCTTTTGAAAGCTCGGCTAATGCAGTGCTTGGACGCTTTAATCAATTCCAACATAAAGGCGCCACGGTGATTGCTGACTATGGTCACAATCCAGACGTCATGCGCGCTCTAGCCAGCGCCATCGAGGCAATGAAACCAAAAAAGAGTCACGTCGTTATCAGTGGTGCCGAGGATCGTCGGGATGAAGATATTCGTGACCTGACTCGCATTCTTGGTAATAGCTTTGACAATGTCATTCTTTATCAAGATCAGTGTCAACGCGGGCGCGAGGATGGTGAAGTCTTAAAGCTGCTACAAGAAGGTTTAGTAGGCACCAAGAAAGCCAAACAAGTTAAAGAAATTACCGGTGAATTCCTCGCTATTGATACTGCACTTGATGATTTATCTGCTGGTGATATTTGCCTAATCCTCATTGATCAAGTGGAAGAATCTCTGGCTTACCTCAAAGAGAAAGTTCAACCTTAATCAAGACTTACTTTTGAGCCCCCAACAAAAAGCCCAATCACTGATTGGGCTTTTTAATTGATCAACTTAAGAGTTTGGGCAGTTGGTTATGCCTGAGAGTGATAGTGTTGGAGTCGCTCAATCTCCTCCTTGGAACCCAGCATGACAGAAACGCGCTCATGCAGTTCAGTGGGGACCATATCCATAATGAGTTGCTCACCATTGGTCGATGCACCTCCAGCCTGCTCTACTAAGAAGCTCATCGGATTTGCTTCATACATCAGGCGTAGCTTGCCTGGCTTGTGGGGTTCACGTTGATCCCATGGATACATAAAGATGCCCCCACGCGATAAGACACGATGCACATCCGCAACCATAGATGCGATCCAGCGCATATTGAAGTCTTTGTCACGCTCACCACTGACACCAGCCAAGCACTCATCAACGTAGCGACGCACAGGCTCAGCCCAGTGACGCATATTAGACATATTGATCGCAAACTCTTTGGTGGAATGCGCAATCTCCACCGCATGTTTAATTAAGACAAATTCTCCGGTCACCTTATTCAAGGTAAACATCACTACGCCATCACCCAAAGTTAATGCCATCGTGGTTTGCGGTCCGTAGACAACGTAACCCGCAGCAACTTGGTGACGACCTGACAATAAAAAATCCTCTGTCTGCAATGGCGCCGCAGGATCTTGCTTTTTCAGCACAGAGAAAATAGTTCCGATAGAGACATTGACATCAATATTAGAAGAGCCATCTAGCGGATCAAACAACAATAAGTAGTCGCCAGTACCTTGAACTGGAAGCGGCAACTCCATTTCCTCAGAAGCCAGACCAGCGAGAGATTTGCATGCTTGCACACCATCAATCAATAAGTCGTTAGCAATGACATCGAGCTTTTGCTGAACTTCACCCTGGACATTGCCAGTACCCGCAGACCCCAACAAACCAATCAAAGCGCCTTGAGCAACTTCATGACTCAAGGTTGAGCAAGTATCGGCAACGGCCAATAATAGCTCTTGAAGACCTGCAGGTATTTCTGCATCCTTTACCTTGGCGGACGATAGATATTGCTTGAAATTGGTATTAAAAGTACTTGAAGCGCTCAAGAGGAGTTTCTCCGTAATGGGGTTTATTTCTGTATGGGCTCTATTTTGCCTTGTTCCAACTTACTTAATTGCCTAAAGCCTTAGAAACCACCTCTTTCACATCTGGAGAGAGGGTTTCGCAAGCGTCGACCTTCTGCAGGGCTGCCAGCATATGGTCTTGGTAAGGCTTGGCAAAGTGGCGCCAACGATCTAGGCCTCTTGCCAAACGAGCGGCAACCTGCGGGTTGATTGGATCTAGGGCAAGAACAGATTCCGCCCAAAATGCATACCCACTGCCATCGGTTTGATGAAAGCTGGCGGGATTATTCATACAAAATGCATGAATAACGCTGCGCACTGGGTTAGGGTTATTCATCTTGAAAGCATCATGCTCGCGCAAACGCTTGACCACATCCAAGGTGGATTCAGCATGAACTAGTGGTGGCCTACTGGATTGCAATGCAAACCACTTATCGATTACTAAAGCATCGTCAGCAAACCGGCTATAAAAATCTTCTAGGCAAGCTGCTGCGGATTTACTTCCATGAATCACTAAACCAGTCAGGGCTGCATATCGGTCAGTCATGTTGTCAGCATTCTCACATTGATTGACTGCCATGGGTGACCAGATTAATGGATCAGCTTCGAGCAACATGCTGAGCGCAAGATTCTTTAATGCGCGCTTACCAGCACTTACTGCATCAGGGTTAAATGGTCCTGGAGTCTGCATCTGCTGGTAGAGAGCGGCCCACTCAATTCTCAGCTCGCTGGCAATAGCATGGCGGAAAGCACGACGGGCAGCATAAATCTGCTGAGGATCAACGTTTGCACACTGCTCATACAAATAGGTCTCGGCGGGTAAAGTCAGCGCCAACTCTTTGAACGCAGGATCCAACTCTGGATCGGTCAAGAGTGTGCGATAAGCCTCAATCAGGGCTTTATCAGGCAAACGATTGCCTAGGATCATTTGCATGGCGAGCTTCTGACCAGCCTCCCAACGATTAAAGGCATCGTCATCACTTGAGAACATCGTTAGTAAATCAGCTTCACTCTGATCAAAATCTAAATGAATCGGTGCTGAGAAATTACGATTGATTGATAGCACTGGGCGACCCACCACCCCATCAAAAGTCCAAGTCTGCTGATCCTGAGTTAGCTCCAACAAAGTCTCCACCTGATCATCTGCAGGCGTGAGTAAGCGCATCTTCAATGGAATATGAAATGGCTTGCTATCTTTGTGCTCAATATTGACTGATGGGCTTTGCGTCAAGGTAATTTGATATTGCTTTTTATCCTCATCATAGGATTCTTCTACTTTGACTTTAGGGGTGCCTGCTTGGCTGTACCAGTTTTTAAACTGAGAGAGGTCTCGCCCGTTGGCATCTGCCATAGCAGCCAAGAAATTATCACAAGTCACCGCTTGTCCATCATGACGCTTAAAGTAAAGATCCATACCCTTTCGGAAACCCTCAACATCTAATAAGGTTTGATACATACGCACAACTTCAGCACCCTTCTCATACACAGTCACGGTATAGAAGTTATTAATCTCTTGATACTCATCTGGACGAATTGGGTGCGCCATTGGACCGGCATCTTCAGGGAATTGCAGTTGACGCAATAAACGCACGTCCTCAATACGCTTCACTGCCCTGCCGGACTCACTACCCATTTGATCAGCAGAGAACTCTTGATCACGGAATACGGTCAAACCTTCTTTAAGAGAAAGTTGAAACCAATCTCGACAGGTAACTCGATTACCAGTCCAGTTATGGAAATACTCATGAGCTACTACGCTTTCAATATTGGCGAAGTCAGCATCTGTTGCTGTCTCTGGCTGGGCAAGGACAAATTTGGTATTGAAAACATTGAGGCCCTTGTTCTCCATTGCACCCATATTGAAATCGCTTACAGCCACAATCATGAAGCGCTCAAGATCGAGTTCTAGGCCGTAACGTTTTTCATCCCAATGAATCGAAGCAATTAAAGAATCCATTGCATGACGAGTCTTTTTCAGGTCATGTGGCTCAACCCAAATTTGCAGTAGCTTCTGAGCACCACTACTGGTGGTGATAGTTTCCTCAATGCAATCCAACTTGCCAGCAACTAAGGCAAATAAGTAAGATGGCTTTGGAAATGGATCCTCCCAAACAGCGCTATGCCATCCATTCGGTAATTTTTCTGTGCTAATGAGATTGCCGTTTGACAGCAGTACTGGGCACTCTGCTTCACGCGCACGCAGTGTAACGCGATAGTGCGCCATGACGTCTGGTCTATCAAGAAAATAAGTAATCTTTCTAAAGCCCTCTGCTTCGCACTGGGTAAAGAAATTCCCATTAGAGACATACAGACCCATCAGCGAAGTATTCTTCTCAGGCACGCAGACACAAATGATTTCAACAATGAAGGTTTGTTTGCCTTCATTGGGCAATGCATGAATAGTTAATGTTTCTGGTGTCAATTCAAATTGACGATGGGCTTCACCATTAATACGCAAACTCACAAACTCCAGCTCATGGCCCTGCAATACCAAAGGCGTGCCAGCCTCATGACCAGCACCTGGCAGGACCTCTAGGCGACTCTTCACAATGGTCCTAGCGGGATCTAGAGCAATATCTAACTCAACCTGTGAAAAGGTGTAATTAGGGGCGTGGTATTCGAGCCTGCGAAAGCTCTGTGGCAAATCAGTTTTCATGGGGCAATTTTAAGCCCCGTAGACCAATTTCGCCCTAACCCCAGATGAGGGTAGCGACACCAATGGCGATGAAGGTCACAGCTGCTACTGCATGCACCCATTTAATCGGCATGCGTTTAGTGAATTTCTGGCCAATCCAAACAGCCGGAGCGTTGGCCAACATCATCCCCAAAGTGGTGCTAATGGTGACTGAGACAACATCGGAATATTTGGCGCCCAGAGCGATGGTGGCAATTTGGGTCTTATCACCCATTTCAGCCAAGAAAAAGAGTCCAACCGTGAGCATGAATACCTGCAGGGCCCTATCAGCCACTTTAGATCCAGCCGCATCATCAATATGATCGGGCACCAAGAGCCAAAAGCCAATTCCCAAAAAGCTCAAACCTAAAATCCATTTAAGGATATCTGGACTCATAAAGGTAGTGAGCCAATGCCCTAGCAACGCTGCGCAAGCATGGTTAGCAATTGTCGCAATCAATATCCCACCAATAATGGCGAGAGCCTGTTTTGGGTAACGGGCAGCCAACATCAAGGAAAGCAATTGGGTTTTGTCGCCCATCTCAGCCAGAGCGACCACGCCAGTAGAAAGAGTTAATGCAGATAAGTCCATGCATTGAATGATAGAGGAAAGCTTGGGAGCCAAAGCCCCCAAACCATTCCACACCTGCGACTTCGAGGAAACTGCTATGTAGCCAACAACTCTTCTGCGGATACAAAATCGACCTTCTGGGCTTTGGCAACTGGCTCAGAAGTAAGGCTGCCTCGATGCACACTCAAGCCATTTCGCAAATGATGATCATGAGAGAGTGCCTTCACCATACCTCGATTAGCTAAAGCTTCAATAAACGGATAAGTCGCATTGGTCAATGCAAAGGTAGAGGTTCTCGCAACTGCTCCAGGCATATTTGCTACGCAGTAATGCAGAACACCATCTACGATAAAGGTAGGATCAGCATGCGTAGTGGGCTTGGATGTTTCAAAGCAGCCGCCTTGATCGATTGCGACATCCACCACCACTGCACCCGCCTTCATTTTTCGAACCATTTCTCTTGTCACCAGCTTTGGTGCAGCAGCACCAGGTAGCAAGACGGCACCGATCACAACATCCGCCTCACAAACTTCCAGCTCAACCAAGAGTGGGTCAGCATAGAAGGTTCTCACGCGATTGCCGTAGAGCATGTCAATCTGCCTTAAGCAGTCGATATTGCGATCGAAAATACAAACATCGGCACCCATACCTACTGCCATTTGCAAAGCATTACGCCCCACTACGCCCGCACCCAATATCACGACTTTTGCTGGTGCAACTCCTGGCACACCCGCCATCAAGATACCCAAGCCTCCATTTGTTTTCTCAAGATGGATGGCTGCCGCTTGGATAGACATCCTGCCCGCAACTTCACTCATGGGCGCTAAAAGAGGCAGAGCACCATTACATGAAGTAACGGTTTCATAAGCGATACAGCTTGCACCTCAGCAGCACTGTTGATCAAGGTGGCACCAGATAGGCGATAGGACTCATCGCTCAAGCCAATTTGCTCACCAGCTCCACGCTGCACCAGGACAGAATGGCCCTGCTTACATAAACCCCTGACATTACCCGGAGTTAAGCCAACACGAAATTCATTATTTTTTACTTCTTGAGGTACGCCAACAATCATTTCAATCTCCTTATTTGAATTCACGACTCAGTTTTGTTTTGCGATGTAAGCCAACGATGTAGAACATGGCGAGATACACACCTAATAGACACGGACCCAATACCAAAGCAACCCGTGCATTCTCATGAAAGCCCATCAACACCACTGCCAAAGTAATAAATGCCAATGCAAACCACGAGGAATAGGGCCACCAAGGCGTGCGATATGCCAGCTCGGCAACCTTAGGTTGAGTAAGTGATCGACGAAATTGAATTTGGGTGAGCAAGATTGCAATCCACACCATCAATCCAACAAAGGTAACTGCAGCCATAACGTACTGAAACGCTTTATCTGGAACAAAGTAGTTCAACACCACCCCAGTCATACAAACCGCTACCGTTGCCATCACCGCTCGATGCGGAACGCCGTACTTAGATAGCTTGGCAAATGGGGAAGGCGCATAGCCATTAACTGAGAGCGCGTACAAGAGTCGCCCACCGCTAAATATGCCAGCATTGCAGGACGACAAAGCAGCAGTAATGACTACGAAATTAATGATGCCAGCAGCTTCGCGTAATCCAATCCGCTCAAACATCACCACGAATGGACTTCCTTGTTGCTCAACTTCATTCCAAGGGAAGATGGCCAAGATGACAAGAATTGCACCCATGTAAAAAATCAAGATGCGCCATGCTAATGAATCAATTGCCATCGGTATGGTTTTGTGTGGATTCTCAGCCTCACCAGCAGATAACCCAATCATCTCAATACCGACATATGCAAATAAGACCATCTGCAGGGAAAGCAACGTGCCGCCAACACCATTAGGGAAGAAGCCACCGTGCTGCCAAAGGTTGCTGAAGCCAATCGGATTCCAGTCATTGGTAAAACCAAAGAAGATGACTGAGCTTCCCAAGGCAATCATGGCCACAATAGCAACCACTTTGATGAGAGCAAACCAAAACTCAAACTCACCAAAAACTTTTACGACAATGAGATTGATTAAACCCATCATCAAGATGGAGGACAAAGCCCAGATCCACTGAGGTACATCTGGAAACCAAATGCCCATATAAATACCAACAGCAGTGACTTCAGCTATTCCAACAACGATCCAGTAAGTCCAGTAACCCCACCCGACCATATAACCCGCCAGCGGCCCTACATAGGTATTGGCATATGCAGCAAACGAACCTGCAACAGGTTCATGTACTGCCATCTCACCCAAGGCGCGAAGCACGATGAAGGCAACGGTGCCGGCAAGCAAATATCCTAGCAAGATGGAAGGTCCTGCGATTTGAATTGCACTTGCCGAGCCCAGAAATAATCCAACGCCGATAGTGGAACCCAAAGCCATCAGACGAATGTGCCTGACTTTGAGGTGGCGCTGTAAACCAGTTTGTTCAGTCTGCAAAAGAGACCTCCTTTCGATTTGTCGATGGTAAATCACCAACGAGGCAAAGTCTAGGGAGGACTCAGCTTCTGCACTAGAGGATAAAAGTGCGTAAAGTGCTTAAACAATTAAATATGGTGCGAAAAAAATCACCAGGCAAAGAGGATGCAGGCTTGCTGAGGAAATAATAAATTTTGGATGACATCAGAATCCGTAATTTCCTACAGGGATTCCCCTTAAGGATTTATGGATGGATTTGAAAAAACCTACTGAGCAGCAATGAGATTTAAGACTTCAGCAGCCGCGGCTAAACCACATGCCGCCGTCACCATCACTGTTGACCCATAACCAGAACATGCAAGGCCTCCACTAGCAACACCTGCACGAGGCTCGTGAGAATAGATCGTGCGAATACCAATTTTTCTTTTCAGATTTCTAGAAAATCCATGGTCCTGTCTGAGACCCTGACGTACCTTTGCCAATAAAGCATCTTGCTCGGTTCTAGACAGGTCATCACAACGCACAGAAGTAGGATCTGATTTTCCGCCAGCTGCACCACACATGACTAGAGCGCGCTGATGTTTGTTAGCCCAAACCGCTAAAGCAATTTTAGTTTGCACTGAATCGGTTGCATCTAAAACAATCGCACCTTCGGGAATCAAGGTATCTAAATTTTCTGGCTCCAAAAATGCATCATGGCTAGTGAGACTGATTTCAGGATTAATTTGGCGAATGCGATCGGTCATCGCTTGTACCTTAGCTTTGCCATACTCACCCTCAAGAGCGTGTAGCTGACGATTGGTATTGCTTTCGGCAATGTGATCAAAATCGATCAAGACCAGATGTCCAATAGCAGTGCGTGCCAGAGCTTCAGCAGCCCATGAACCCACTCCACCCAATCCAGCTACAACAACAGTGGCATGACGAAAACGCTCACGCAGCTCTGGGCCGTATAGCCGAGCTACACCACCAAAGCGTCGATCTCCCACACTGTCTTCTAACTTGTCTTCTGCCATAGCTTCTCTTTATACTGAAAAAATGGACTCCATCGCTCAACTCCGCAAAAACTATACCTTTGGTCAACTTTCAGAGACTGAAGTTCCGCCCAATCCGCTGAGCTTATTTCAGCTTTGGTTTGATCAGGCCATTAAAGCGGAATGTCCCGAACCAAACTCGATGACTTTGGCAACTGCAGACGCAGCAGGCAATCCATCAGCCCGTATTGTCTTACTAAAAGGCGCGAATGAGGCTGGCTTTACCTTCTTCACCAATTACGAGAGTCAAAAAGGTAAGGACTTAGCCATTCGACCGCAAGCTGCTTTGCTATTTCATTGGCATGAGCTAGAGCGTCAAGTTCGGATTAAAGGGATAGTTGAGCGCGTCAGCCCTGCTGAGAGCGATGAATACTTTCACTCCCGCCCAGCAGCCTCCCGAATTGGGGCATGGGCATCACCTCAAAGCGCTGAAATTCCGAATCGAGAATTTCTTGAAGAAGCTGAAAAGCGCTTCGCAGCCGACTTTGGAGATAAACCGCCTAGACCCGATCATTGGGGTGGATATCGCCTACACCCCACTGAAATTGAATTCTGGCAAGGTCGACCCTCACGACTACATGACCGCATTCACTATCAATTGGATAGGGGCCACTGGCGCATTTCTCGCCTAGCACCTTAATCAACTCTAACGAAACTCTGGCGCAATCAGAGATTGAAACTTTGCTCTAAATTTTGCTAGCTTAGGAGCAACGACTGCCATACAGTAACCCTGGCCTGGATGCCGACGGAAATAATCCTGGTGATAATCCTCGGCTGGATAAATAACCGGGACTAAATTAATCTGGGTTACCACTGGACTGGAATAAATCTTCGTAGCCTCCAGCTCTTTGACCACCCCACAATTTCAGCGTGGCCAGTTTGGCCCGAGCAAACGGATTCATAGTCGGGATTGGCCATTGTCCCTCCTGCGTACCCTGAAACAACCGCACTGACGCCTAAGATTTGCTGGTAAACCGCTTCCAAGCGCCAGAAACAGCCGCCCCCCAAAGTGGCGCGCTCAAGATTTGGGTGGTTTTTGAGGATAGTTTCATTCATACCTTTATCCTAATGCCTTATTCAATCGATTGCTTGCTCTATATAAACCTCATGTCCATAAATCGCTTCACACTCCAATTAGATGAAATCAAGGCAGCATATGCTGCAGAACCAAACCCTACATTGGAGGTTCGGCTTGAGCGTATCGGTCGCATTGAGAAAATGATTGCCGCCAATGAAGAAAAAATCTGCAAAGTCTTAACTGCAGATTTTGGCACCCGTCACTCGATTGAAAGTCGGCTCCTAGAATTTCAGATGGTTTATCAGGCATGCAAACATGTCCACAAACATCTCAAAGAGTGGATGAAACCGCAACTAGTCTCAACACCAGGATTCTTAGGCTCATCTCACGCTTGGACACAAATGCAATCCATGGGCGTCGTCGGCATCATGAGTCCTTGGAATTACCCAGTTCAGCTAGCACTGGTTCCAGCTATTGCCGCCTTTGCGGCAGGTAATCGCGTTTGGCTCAAATCCTCAGAAAGAAGTTCACGCACCTCTGGATTCTTAGCAACATTGATTCAAGAATATTTTCACCCAAGTGAATTTTGTGTCACCGTTGGTGGCACTGAAGTTGCAGAATCTTTTGCAGCCCTGCCATTTGATCACCTCTTCTTTACTGGCTCGAGCGACATTGGCAAAAAAGTGATGCGTGCTGCCGCAGACCATCTGACCTCGATCACGCTTGAGTTGGGTGGCAAATCGCCAGCGATTGTTGACCCATCCGCCAAACTCAAGGATGCAGCTGCAAGCATTATTTATGGCAAATTAGTGAATGGTGGTCAAACCTGTATTGCCCCGGATTACGCCATAGTTCACGCAAGCGATTGCGATGTGTTTATTCAAGGATTGCAAAGCGCTGCCCAAGAACAACTCTCCAATCCGGAAGAATTCACAGGCGCAATTGATGATCATCAGTTAACGCGTTGGCATCAACTGGTTCAAGATGCATCGGATCGTGGTGCACAAATAATCCCCTTGATCCCTCCCGCTGATAATACTGAACTTGCATTCATACCCGTGGCACTTCTGAATGTTTCTGAGGATGCGCTCGTTATGCAAGAAGAAGTATTTGGACCCATTCTTCCAATCGTCGCTATCAATGATGTTGATTCCACGATTCGCTATATCAATGAACGCCAAAATCCGTTGGCCCTGTACTGGTTTGGGAAAGATAAGGTGGTAATGCAGCGTATTCTGAATGAAACTCGCTCTGGTGGCGTGACAATCAATGACACCCTCTTACATGCAGCAATAGAGGATTTACCTTTTGGCGGTATCGGCACAAGCGGAATGGGTGCATATCATGGCAAAGCAGGTTTTGAAGCATTCAGTCATCGCAAATCCATCTTAGAGGTTCGTGGTTTCTTGGGCCTCAGTTTCTTACGTGGCACTAAGTTGGCAAGACCGCCCTACCGCACAGGTGTTGAGCGCTTGTTACGTTGGCTCAAATAAATGCTATCGATTGGTATGGCGCTAGAGTAACAATTTCGCAGCAAATCCGACTAAAAGCATTCCAACTACAAGCCAAAGAATCGCAGCATAGCGAGAGTGCTTCTTAAAGAAGCCAAGAAAATACTGGCCTAAAAATATTAGGCCAGCTAAGTAAGTCATGCTCACTAGCTGGAGCACAACAGCAAGATATAAAAAAGTATGAACGGGTTGCGCATACCCGGGCTGAATAAACTGCGCAAAAAATGAAACAAAGAAAAAGATCGCTTTAGGATTGGTTAAGGACAATGTCAGAGAAGCTATTAAGGGATGTAACGTATTTAAATAATGAGCCCCGCCATTTTCTGTAGCAACCGTTTGATCTCCACGCCAACGTCTCATTCCATCCCGTATAAATCCATAACCCATCCATGCCAAATAAGCGGCGCCCAGCATGCGTATGAAGTTAAATGTTGATGGCGATGAGTTCAGTAAAGTAGCCGCGCCTAGGGCAACACCGATCATCAGGATGGCATCACCAATAAAGATTCCGAGCGATGCCCAAGCCCCTGCACGTCAGCCCTTAAGAGAAGCAATCGTTAATACATAAAGAGAATTTGGGCCAGGGAATAGGATGGTAAAAATCACTCCCAACAAATATGTGGGGAAGTCAACGATGCCGACACTTGAAGGTGAAATGAACCAATCCATCACCCCATCATAATTAAATTCGGGAAAACCCTTGTAATTCACTTCTCAAAATGCCACAATAAAAAGATTTTTAAAGCAATTTAATTCATCGTCCCCCAGCTATATTTCAGCGTACCGTTTAGAAGTCATAAACACCAAAGTAAAAAAACGCGCTGCCGCCTGTCTGATGGTCGATGCCTTTGACCATCACACTCAAAAAAACAAAGAGTGTATACACGGAGACATCCCTTAAAAGGGATGTGTAATAGCATGACTTTTTCTAAAGAAACTAATCTCGCTGGAAATGATTTCCGGAATTTCGCCCTCGCGGCGCCACTCCTTAAAAACGTTGCTGAACTGGGTTACACCCAAGCTACTGAAGTGCAAGCTCAGGTTATTCCTGCTGCTCTCGCTGGTGGTGACTTATTGTTCAGCAGCCAAACTGGTAGCGGTAAAACCGCAGCCTTCTTATTGCCTTTGATTAATCAATTGATCGAAGACAACCCAAACGGCTCACCCGTACCAGGCCGCGCACAACCTAAAGTGTTAGTGCTCTGCCCTACTCGTGAATTAGCTCAACAGGTTGCCGCAGATGCAGTGAACTTAGTTCGCGGCATGAAAGGCATCCGTATTGCAACCATCATGGGTGGCATGCCTTACGGCAAGCAAATCCAGGCCCTCAAAGGCGCATTGTTAGTTGTCGCAACTCCTGGTCGCTTACTCGATCTGACCGATAGCAAAGCAATTCGCTTAGATGATGTCAAACAACTCGTTATTGACGAAGCCGATCGCATGCTCGACATGGGATTTGTTGATGATCTCGAGGCGATTGATAAGCGTTGTGCTGGTCGCACCCAAACTTTGATGTTCTCTGCAACTTTTGCACCAAAGATTATGTCTTTGGCTAATGAGTTGACTACCAACGCTAAACGTATTGAGCTTGCTCATGCTGGCGAAAAGCACGCGAACATTGAACAGAAGCTGCACTGGGCTGACAGCATGTCACACAAGCATAAATTGCTTGAGCACATTTTGGCTGACGCCTCTTTGGATCAAGCGGTGGTGTTTGCAAGCACTCAAGTTGAAAGTGAAAAAATTGCTGACACCTTACGTGCCAATGGTTACGAAGCTAGCGCCCTACACGGTGCAATGCCTCAAGCTGTTCGTATGCGCCGTCTTGAGTCTTTGCGTAAAGGTCACACCAAGATTTTGGTTGCGACTGACGTAGCAGCTCGCGGTATTGATGTGCCACGTATTAGTCACGTGATTAACTTTGGCTTGCCAATGAAACCAGAAGACTATACGCATCGCATCGGTCGTACTGGTCGTGCGGGTCGCAATGGTGTAGCTATCACTTTGGTTGAACATCGTGATCGCGCCAAGATTCGTAATATCGAACGCTTTACACAGCAAGACATCGTTGCTTCAGTCATTGCCGGCCTTGAGCCACAAGCTAAGCCTAGCTTTGGTGGTGGCGGTGGTCGCCCAGGCGGCGGTCGTTCTGGTGGCGGCTCTGGCGGTGGTGGCCGCTCTGGTGGTGGTGGCCGTTATGGTTCTGGCGCTCGCTCAGAGTCTCGTTCTGGTGGCGGAAGCGGTGGTAATCGCTCAGGCAATCATTTCGAATCTCGCTCTAGCGACTCCCGTCCATCCGGTGATTCACGTCCTGCTGGTGGTAATCGTTTTGCTGATTCACGCCCTGCGCGTTCTGCTGACTCACGTCCAGCACGCTCTGGAGATTCACGTCCATCCGCCGGTCCACGTTTTGCTAAACTAAAATCTGGCGGTCAGCGTAGAAACTTTAGCGGTAGCTAAATATGATTCACCGTCGTCGTCTCCGTTCTGCATGGAATCGAGTCGATTCCGGTGAGTTGCATCAAGCGCCACGAAAGTGGCAGTCTTGGTTGAGTGATACCGGTTCTTTAACCCAGAAAATTGAACGTGCAATTGGACAGAAACTAGAGGTAGTAGTTCTGCGAGATTGCCGACAAAACCTAAATAGCGACGAGAATCGCTATTTTCATTTCAAGATCAAACGTTGTCGTATCCGAGAAGTACTGCTTTGCGCAAACGGTGTGCCACTAGTAATGGCTCACAGCATTATTCCCACCAGTAGTTCTAGTGGCAGCAATCACGAGATTTTACGTTTAGGCAAGAAACCTTTAGGAGCAGTGCTGTTTGCTAAAACGCGTATGCACTCCAAGAAAAAACCGTTGCGTGAAATTGCCCGCCTAGATAAGAAAAATGCTCTATGGAAAAATGTTTCCAGCAATACCCAGGACTTCCTTCGGTAAGCTGGGCAAGACGAACGCTATATCAACTCAAAGGGCGCCCACTCCTCGTGAGCGAAGTATTTCTGCCGGCACTACTCAACTACCCTAGCAATTAAATGGATAACCAAGCTTGCGATGCGGCAATTAAAGCTTCATCACCAGGCTCGCAAGTAAACACCTCACCAAATCCAATTTGCTCAGCGGCATCAGCAATATTGTGATGAGGGCAAATGGCTGTCGCCCGATCTAAGGGCAATTTTGCTTGACCCAAATATCGCACCGCCTCAGAAGAGGTCAGAAGCCAAAGTGATTTTGCAAAATCAATCTCATGAACGTCTTGCCAGGCGGGACTATTGAGATCTAATGGGACTCGTGCATAAACAGAAAAAGCCTCAACTTGCGCACCAGCCTGTTTTAAAGTTTCAGCCAGCCAGTCACGACCACCCTCACCCTTAAAGATGATCACTCTCTTAGTGGACCAATCCCATTTCAACTTCTGCAATTCAGCCCAAAGACCCTCGGAATCCCACTGCGCATTGCTCAGAGGAAGAATAATTTTCGTAGCATTGCTCTCAAGACCAATGCCGTGATTGTTGAGGGATGCCAAGCTACTGCCCCCCATCACACCTATCGGTAATAACCGATCAGGCAGCTCTTGCCAAGACCTTTCCAGCAAACGCATCGTGCATTCAATTGCATTGGGGCTAACAAAAATTGCTAGGTCAGCATTCTTTAGCCCTGCAATGATTGATTCGACCAACACACCTTCACCCTTTGGAAGAATTGTCAGCAAGGGTAAAGAAATAATCTGGGGGGAAGTTTCTGAAGTAAAACCACTCTTCAAGAGGCTTGCCTGGAGTGCTTCTGACAATTGACGAGCCTGTCCGCTAGGACGGGTAATGACAATTGTTTTATTGCTCATTAATGAATTACCTTTTTACTGCTTACTTCGGCAAACCATCAGGAAGCAAATGCTCAGCGCCTTGGGCAATCAGGTCGCGCGCAACTGACAAACCAAGTGCCTCAGCATCTTCCAAACTTTTGACTGCGCCTTGAGCACTAGCCAAGCAACTTGCAGTGCCGTCTACGCTAGCAACAAAAGATCGGATGTTCATATGATCTTGATCCCAGGTAGCGTATGCAGCCAAGGGTACTTCACAAGAACCACCTAGTTGGCGTGACACCATACGCTCAGCAGTAACTGCATAGAGGGTTGGCAAATCATTCAGGGGGGCAAGCCACTCTTTAATATTGGGATGTTGGCTGAGGGTTTCGATACCTAAAGCGCCCTGCCCAGCAGCTGGTGTGTAGGGATCAATCGGTAACAGCGCACGAATACGACTCTCTAAACCAAGTCGCTTTAGACCGGCAGCAGCCAAAATAATGGCTTGATATCCTCCACGATCGAGCTTACCCATACGGGCATCTAAATTGCCACGCAGGGGCTGGATCACTAGATGCGGGAACCTGGATCTAAGAACTGACTCACGCCTCAAGCTTGAAGTACCCACCACAGCGCCCGCCGGCAAATCCTCGAGGCTGGCGTAATCATTAGAGACAAATGCATCATGAGCATCTTCCCGCGCCATTACGCAGGACAAATCAAAACCCTCGGGCATGACCATGGGCACATCTTTAAGGGAGTGCACAGCCAAATCAGCCCGACCGTCCTCTAAGGCTGTTTCGAGCTCTTTCACAAATAAACCCTTACCACCCACCTTAGAGAGGGCCTTATCCAGTATTTGGTCACCCCGGGTAGTCATACCCAGAATTTGCACATCGCATGCTGGATAGGGCTTTTTAAGGCAATCTCGGACGTGTTCCGCCTGCCACATGGCAAGGCGACTCTCACGAGAGGCAATTACCAGGCGCTGAGGGGTGGCGGATACAGGGGAACTAGAGCTAGAAATGGGGGTTTGGGACATAACATTTAAAATAATCAAAGACCTACACCAATATACTGCGTTTATGAGCTCATCAAAAAATTCCCTTGCCAACAAAGCCCAAGCTTGGTCGGCCCGCTTTAACGAACCCGTTGACGAACTAGTTCAGCGCTATACCGCCTCTATTGGCTTTGATCAACGCTTTGCCTTGGTCGATATCGCTGGGTCTTTGGCTCATGCTGAAATGCTGGCCACCCAAAAGATTATTAGCGCTCAAGATTTGGCGGATATTCAAAAGGGTATGGCTCAGATCAAAGGTGGAATCGAGGCCGGTGAATTCAACTGGCAACTCACGCTGGAAGATGTCCATCTCAATATTGAAGCTCGTCTGACTGAATTGGTTGGCGATGCCGGAAAGCGTCTTCACACTGGACGTTCACGGAATGACCAAGTCGCCACGGATTTACGTCTGTGGTTGCGTGGCAGCGTGGATCAAATTGCAGCCACCCTCAAAACTTTACGCATTGCCTTGCTTGATCTTGCCGAGACTCACTCTGCGACGATCATGCCTGGCCACACTCACTTGCAAGTTGCGCAACCCATTACTTTTGGTCATCACTTGATGGCCTATTACGAAATGTTTAGCCGTGATGCTAGCCGCCTGGCTGATCTTCGCGCTCGCTTTAATCGCCTTCCGCTTGGCGCTGCCGCATTAGCCGGTACAACTTACCCAATTGATCGCGAGCAGGTTGCCAAGACCCTCGGCTTTGATGGCATCTGCAATAACTCACTTGATGCCGTATCTGATCGTGACTTTGCGATTGAGTTCTGCGCTTTTGCTTCCATCCTGATGATGCACGTGTCGCGCCTATCTGAAGAGCTCGTGCTTTGGCTCAGCCCACGCTTTGGCTTTATTGATTTACCAGATCGCTTCTGTACTGGTAGCTCAATCATGCCGCAGAAAAAGAACCCCGATGTACCAGAATTGGCGCGCGGCAAAACTGGTCGCGTCTATGGTGATTTGATTTCTTTATTGACCTTGATGAAGAGTCAGCCACTGGCATACAACAAAGATAACCAGGAAGATAAAGAGCCCCTGTTTGACGCTGTTGATACCGTGCAAGATACATTGCGTATCTTCGCTGATATGGTTCCACATATTCAGGTGAAAGCCGATGTGATGAAGGCTGCTGCTGAAGAAGGCTTCGCCACTGCAACTGACTTAGCTGATTACTTGGTTAAAAAAGGTTTGGCTTTCCGTGATGCTCATGAAGCAGTAGCTCACGCTGTTAAAGCCTGCGTTGGTCATAACTGCATGCTTACCGATCTCACCCTATCTGAATTACGTTTTGCCTGTGGCTTAGACAATCGTCCTGAGATGATGGGTGATGATGTCTTTGCCTTGCTGACCGTAGATGGTTCCGTGAATTCTCGTCAACATGCTGGTGGCACTGCTCCAGCGCAAGTGCTTGCTGCAATTAAACGGGGTCGCGCAGATCTTTAAACTGCATGGGCTTTTGGGGGAACACTCTCAACAGGAATTGACCGTCTAAACCAATTCTTGGGCAAGGCAGCCAGCATCATGATCTTGCTGTCTTGCGTAGTATCAGCTCTCAATGCACTACTCCGCTATAGCCTAGATATTAGTAACAACTGGCCACTAGAATTACAGTGGTATCTCTTTGCTGCTGCCGTAATGCTGGGTGCCGCATATACCCTCAAACGCAATGAACATGTTCGAGTCGATTTAATTTACTCGCAGGTTTCTGATCGTGGGCGTATCTACATTGACCTCTTTGGTTTGATTGTCTTTTTAATGCCAGCCTGCATTCTTTTTACCTGGCTATCGTGGACCACTTTGTTTTATCCCTCTTGGTTAGTCTCAGAGCATTCACTCAATGCAGGTGGATTATTGCGCTACCCGATTAAATTGGTTGTGCCATTTGGTTTCTTTATGTTGAGTCTGCAAAGCTTATCGGAAATCATTAAACGCATTGGCGCACTCAAAGGGAAGGAAAAATTGCCCGCCGCCGATCTCCATTATGAAAAGCCCATTCAATGATTCCGCTTGAATGGATGCCACCACTTATGTTTGGTGGACTTATTGTGTTTATGTTGGTTGGCTTTCCGGTAGCTTTTTCTTTGATGGCTGCAGGATTATTTTTTGCTGGCATTGCGATTGCTGAGAATTTCTTTGGTATGCCATTTTTGCAGGCCATTCCTCAGCGCATCTTTGGTAGCGTCCTTGCTAACGACCTACTGCTAGCAATTCCCTTCTTCACATTTATGGGTGCCATTCTGGAGCGCTGCGGCCTAGCGGAAGAAATGCTGGACTCCATGGGGCAGCTTTTTGGGCGCATTCGGGGCGGTCTTGGTTGCTCGGTGATTATTGTGGGATTCATTCTGGGAGCGATTACCGGCGCTGTGGCTGCTCAGGTGATCGCTATGGCGATGATCTCCCTGCCCGTGATGGATGCGCTACGGCTACAATATGCGCTACGCTACAGGCGTTTTGGCAGCTTCTGGAACCATTACACAGCTAGTGCCACCCTCTTTAGTGCTGATTGTCCTGGCTGACCAGCTCAAAACCCAGAGCGGGAGTGCCGATGTTGGCAGCATGTATCTTGGTGCTTGGGGTCCATCTCTTCTGCAAATTGGTCTTTTTGCCCTCTACACCTTCTTCCTCTCCCGTTTTAGACCAGATGACCTGCCTCCCGCGCCGGAAAATGAACTCACCCTAAAAGGTTGGCCACTCTGGAAGAAATGCCTCTTGGGAATTATTCCTTCGGCAGTATTGATTTTCTTGGTACTGGGAGCCACATGACTGGCATCGCAACCCCAACCGAGTCTGGCGCCATGGGCGCGATGGGTGCATTGCTTTTAGCCTGGATACGCAGGGCCAACATCCCTAATCTCAAAGGATTGATTCAAGAGGCTTATCAAAATACGATGCGCATTACTGCCATGGTGGTCTTCATCTTGATTGGCTCCACCTGCTTCTCGGTTGTCTTCCAAGGTGTTGATGGCGGCCACTGGGTTGAAGAATTGTTTTCCAATCTGCCCGGTGGATGGGTTGGCTTCTTGGTAGCGGTGAATCTATTCGTTTTCTTTTTGGCGTTCTTCTTAGACTTTTTTGAAATCGCCTTCATCGTTGTACCTTTGCTGGCACCAGTCGCAGTCAAACTACTTGCACCGGTTCTACTTGCCTCGATGAATGGCAATCCTCAAGCCGCAGCCAGTGCTGCACTGGTATGGTTTGGTGTCATGCTTTGCGTGAACATGCAAACCTCATTTATGCATCCACCATTTGGATTTGCACTGTTCTATCTTCGTGGAGTAGCACCGAAAGAAGTGAAGAGTAGTGATATCTATTGGGGAGCATTGCCTTGGGTTACCCTACAACTCATCATGGTGGTGGTTGTAGCAGCATTCCCAGCACTAGTCACCACCTTCTTGGATAAGCCTGTAGCAGTGGTCCAGAGTCAAGAATTTAACTTCACGAATGCCGATGAATCCAAGCCCGATGAGCAAGCAAATAAGGTTGATGAAGATGCGCCGGTATTGTTTCAACTGGATAAGCCAGGCAAATAAAAACCACCTACAGGTGGTTTTTATTAAGTAGGCATGCAAACACACACTACAAAGTAATGTCAGGCTCCTGCCTTACACAATCAACGTAATACTCACTACGCCCATCAATATCTCCTTTAACCAGGCCGTGAATATCGGTCTCAAAGCCCGGGAACCGCTTATTGAAGTCACGAGCAAAGTAGAGGTAGTCAATGATGCGTTTATTGAAGCGCTCGCCCGGGATAAGGAGTGGAATACCTGGAGGATATGGAGTTACCAGCATTGCGGTAATCCGATCTTCTAATTGATCCAAGGGAACGCGATCTACTTTTTTATGCGCCATCTTAGCCCAAGCTTCTGAAGGCATCATTGCAGGCACCATGTCTGAGGTGTACATCTCAGTCGTCATGCGAGCTACATTACGACTCTTGTAGAACTCATGAATTTGCTGACAGATGTCTTTGAGGCCAACACGCTCATAACGAGAATATTTAGCAACAAACTCCGGCAATACCTTCCACAAGGGGGCATTCTTATCAAAGTGATCTTTAAATTGCTGTAGCTCAGTTACCAAAGTATTCCAACGACCCTTGGTGATGCCGATAGTGAACATGATGAAGAAGGAATACAAACCGCACTTCTCCACGATCACACCGTGCTCAGCCAAGTACTTTGTAACGATGCTTGCTGGGATACCCATGGAGCCGAAGTTACCTTCAATATCCAAGCCAGGGGTGACAACAGTCGCCTTGATTGGATCAAGCATATTGAAGTCTTGGGCAACCTTGCCGAAGTCATGCCAGCCAGCATTGGGCTCCAGAATCCAATCTGAGCGCTCACCAATACCTTCTTCAGCTAAATGATCCGGGCCCCAAACCTTGAACCACCAGTCCGCCCCAAACTTATCATCGACTTCACGCATCGCACGACGGAAATCCATCGCTTCAGCAATAGATTCCTCAACTAGCGTAGTACCGCCAGGAGTCTCCATCATGGCAGCAGACACATCGCAGGAAGCAATGATGGCGTACTGCGGACTAGTCGAGGTGTGCATTAGATAGGCTTCATTGAAGCAGTCGCGATCGAGCTTATGCTCTTCTGCATCCTGCACCAATACTTGCGAAGCTTGTGAAAGCCCAGCCAATAGCTTATGGGTTGATTGGGTAGCAAACATCAAACTCTTTTTAGTGCGCTTGCGATCCGCGCCGATAGCATGCATATCTTTATAAAAAGGATGGAATGCAGCGTGAGGTAACCAAGCTTCGTCAAAATGCAATGAGTCAACTTTTCCATCGAGCATCTCTTTAATCATCTCGACGTTGTAAACAATACCGTCATAAGTACTTTGTGTGAGCGTCATGACGCGTGGCACGACATTCTTGTCTTTAATGAAGGGGTTAGCATCAATTTTCTTCTTGATGTTTTTCCATTCAAACTCTTCCTTTGGAATCGGACCAATAATGCCAAGGTGATTACGGGTTGGCATCAGGAAGATGGGGATCGCGCCCATCATCGTGATTGAATGAATTACTGACTTATGGCAGTTTCGGTCTACCAACACTACGTCACCAGGGGCAACGGTAGAGTGCCAAACAATTTTATTTGATGTAGAGGTACCGTTTGTTACGAAGAACAAATGATCAGTATTAAAGATACGCGCGGCATTTCGCTCGCTTTGTAATACAGGACCAGTGTGATCCAACAACTGACCCAGCTCTTCCACCGCATTACAAACGTCAGCGCGGAGCATATTCTCACCAAAGAATTGATGGAACATGCGACCAACTGGGCTCTTCAAGAAAGCGACGCCACCAGAGTGGCCTGGGCAATGCCAAGAGTAAGAACCTTCAGAGGCGTAATTAGTCAGCGCGCGGAAGAATGGTGGCGCCAATGAATCTAGGTACACCTTCGCCTCACGAATAATGTGACGCGCCACAAACTCTGGCGTATCTTCATTCATATGAATGAAGCCGTGCAGTTCACGCAAGATGTCGTTCGGCATATGACGTGGAGTACGAGTCTCACCATACAAAAAGATTGGAATATCTTCATTGCGCTTACGCACTTCTGTAATAAATGCGCGCAAGTTATTTAATGCGGGCAAGTCATGGTCTTCAGAGTCAGAAACAAACTCTTCGTCATCGATCGACACAATAAAGCTAGAAGCGCGGGAGGCCTGTTGCGCAAAGGATGTGAGGTCGCCGTAGCTAGTTAAGCCAATGACTTCCATGCCCTCGTTTTCAATCGCTTCAGCTAAGTCGCGAATACCTGAACCTGAAATATTTTCAGAGCGAAAGTCCTCATCAATAATGATGATTGGAAAACGAGATTTCATGAGTAGCCTTTAAATTCGCCAATACGGCGATTAAACAGATTAAGTCTTCGGCAGAGTTACGCCGACTTGGCCTTGATACTTACCGCCTCGATCTTTGTACGATGTACCACACACTTCATCGCTTTCAAAGAACAGAACTTGTGCACATCCCTCACCAGCATAAATCTTTGCAGGTAATGGAGTCGTATTAGAAAACTCGAGTGTGACGTAACCTTCCCACTCAGGTTCAAATGGAGTGACGTTCACAATAATTCCGCAACGCGCATACGTACTCTTACCAACGCACACTGTTAATACACTGCGCGGTATCTTAAAGTACTCAACGGTTCTTGCCAAAGCAAAAGAATTGGGTGGAATGATGCAGACTGGACCTTTGAAATCTACGAAGGATTGCTCGTCGAAATTCTTCGGGTCAACGATAGTGCTATTGATGTTCGTGAAAATCTTGAATTCATCAGCGCAACGAATGTCATAGCCATAGCTTGAAGTGCCATAGCTCACAATTTTTTGCCCGGCGGCATCTTGGCGGACCTGCCCAGGTTCAAATGGGCTGATCATGCCTTGCTCGCCCATACGGCGGATCCAGTGGTCAGATTTAATAGTCATGGCCGAATTGTAAAACCATCGCAGGCCATATGTCCACCAATTTAAGAGGCAGAGGGCGGGGAGGTAAAAATCACCCTCTCAGGAGCATTGAAGATCTCAAAATGCTTCCCAGAGCAACGGGATAAGAGGGTGAGATTGGTTTGGCGGGCGAGCTCTAAACCCATCAAGGTCATGCCGGAGCGAGTCATCAAAAAGGGTATACCCATCTGAGCCCCCTTAATGACCATCTCAGAGGTAAGGCGCCCGGTTGTAAAGAAGATTAGATCCTTGCCTGGCTTATCTGCCAGCCACATTAAGCCCGAGATTGAGTCAACAGCATTGTGCCGACCAACATCCTCAATGAAATGCAGAAGGCGGACATTGTGATTTCCATCCCGCTCAAAAACAGCACAGGCATGGACCGAGCCGGATTTCTTATAAATAGTGTCATGAACTCGAATGCTATCAATGAGGGACACTATTGCCTCTTGGGTTAATTGAGGGCCATCTGGCAATCTAATTTCCGCCATCTCCTCAATCAAGCCACCAAACATCGTGCCCTGCCCGCAACCCGTAGTCACCACGCGCTTACTGGTAAGGGCATCAATATCCACCGTGCTGCGGTGAGTCTTTACTGCAGCTGAGTCCGTCTCCCAATCCACTTGGATACTCGCAATATCGTCAGGTGATTCCACTAGGCGCTGATTACGCAGATAGCCCAATACGAGGGCTTCAGGGGCGCCCCCCAAGGTCATCAAGGTGACAACCTCCCGCTTATCTAAGTAAATGGTTAAAGGGCGCTCCCCAGGAATATGGGTGGTCTTAATACGCCCCGCCTCATCCATGACCTCCACTTCGTGCACCAAAGGCACGGAAGCGTGAGACATCTGAATATTGTGGGGCAAAGCCATAAAACGCCTCTTAAATAAGTTCAATTCAGCATTAACTTTAACCGCAGACTAAAATTGATGCTGAAGTGAGGTCGTAAGCCCCATAATCTTGTATTCCCATTTGTTGAAATTATTTCTATTTAAGTATGCATGAGTAGCCCCAAACGTCGCCTGCTAGTTACCTCCGCTCTACCTTACGCCAATGGCCAAATTCACATTGGGCATTTGGTGGAATATATCCAGACAGATATTTGGGTACGCTTCCAAAGAATGCGTGGTCACGAAGTCCACTATGTTGGCGCTGATGACACCCACGGCACTCCAATCATGTTGCGCGCTGAAAAAGAAGGTCTCACTCCTAAAGAACTAATCGCTAATGTTTGGAAAGAGCACAAACGCGACTTTGATGATTTCTTAATCTCTTTTGATAGCTACTACACCACCGATAGCCCTGAAAACGAAAAGCTGTCTCAAAGTATCTACCTCAAGTTACGTGATGCTGACTTAATTGAAATGCGCTCTATTGAGCAAGCCTACGATCCCGTTAAAGAAATGTTCTTGCCGGATCGTTTCATTAAAGGTGAATGTCCCAAGTGTGGCGCTAAAGATCAGTACGGTGACTCTTGTGAAAAGTGTGGGGCAACCTACTCCCCAACTGACTTGAAGAACCCGTTCTCTGTAGTGAGTGGTGCAACACCGATTAAAAAAGTTTCCGATCATTACTTCTTCAAGCTATCCGATCCTCGCTGCGAAACTTTCTTGCGCGAGTGGACTCAAGTAAAAACGCCACTGCAACCTGAAGCTCGCAATAAGATGAAAGAATGGGTTGGACAGCCAGGAGATAGCAAGCTTGGTGACTGGGATATCTCCCGCGATGCACCCTACTTTGGCTTTGAAATCCCCGACGCGCCCGGCAAGTATTTCTATGTGTGGCTTGATGCGCCAATTGGCTACTACGCTAGCTTCCTCAACTACTGCCAGAGTAAATGCTTGAACTTTGAGGAATGGGTCAGACCCGATACTACTACCGAGCAGTACCACTTTATCGGTAAAGATATTCTGTATTTCCACACACTCTTTTGGCCAGCAACCTTGCACTTTGCAGGCTATCGCACCCCAACCAATGTATTTGCTCATGGCTTCCTCACCGTTGATGGCAAGAAGATGAGTAAGTCTCGTGGTACTTTAATTTCTGCGCATAGCGTGATTGAATCCGGATTTAATCCTGAATGGTTCCGGTATTACTTTGCAACCAAACTCAATGACAGTATGGAAGATTTAGATTTAAATCTCCAAGACTTTGTTGCACGAGTCAATAGTGATCTATTGGGTAAGTACATCAATATCGCCAGTCGTAGTGCTGGATTCTTGGTAAAGCGTTTTGGTGGAGTAGTTTCTGATGCAGCAATGAGCAATCCACTGCTTACCGATATTGCATCCGCAAGTGAAAAAATTGCCGAGCTCTACGAAGCCCGTGAATACGCCAAAGCATTGCGCAGCATTATGGAATTGGCTGATAAGGTCAATGCTTTTGTTGATGAAAACAAGCCTTGGGATATCGCCAAAGACCCAGAGCGTGAAGCTGACTTACAACGTGTTTGCAGCGTTACCTTAGAGGCGTTCCGCTTACTCAGCCTCTATCTCAAACCGGTCTTGCCTCAAGTTACCGCTGGGGTTGAGGACTTCCTCTCAGTACCCGCCATGACCTGGGATGACGTTAAAACGCCTCTTTCCAGCCAAAACCCAATCAACGCCTATAAGCACCTCATGACTCGGGTCGAAGCGCCTCAAATCGAGGCTTTATTGGCAGCAAACCTATAAAAATAGCCTCAAAAAGGCGAATTTCCAGGAATTAACCAAAAAGTCGGCAGGTTTGTAGGAAAAATCGTTAATAATGATGGCCTAGGCAGTTAATTACTGCATCGTAATTTTTGCAAGTTATTGAATTAATTGAGAATTTTAGGAAATATGATGGCTAGATATACATCCGAATTCACCCAGCTCTTAAATCAACTCAAATCTGAGAAACCGCATCTCGAGGCAGGCCAACAAGCTGGTCGCGCCCTCCTCTGGGATAAAGAACCTTTGACTATCGAAGATCAACGTCGCGCCAAGGCAGCCAAGTTAAAGCAGCGCGCTTACGTGTACTCGAATGACTAACTCAGGAAGTTCCTTGGGATCTGAGCCAAGCATTCAATCTGAGTTGCTCGATAGCACACCGTCGGTTACCGATGGAATGTCTTCGGCATTCGCTAAGTTATATGGCGAGCCATTATTTAAGCTGCCAACAGACCTCTATATTCCACCTGATGCGCTAGAAGTTTTTCTAGAAGCATTTGAAGGCCCCCTCGATCTTCTGCTTTACCTCATTCGTAAACAGAATTTCAACGTCCTGGATATTCCGATGGCACAAGTAACTCAACAGTACTTGAGTTACATCGACCAAATCCGCCATCACAACCTGGAACTTGCCGCTGAATATCTACTGATGGCAGCAATATTGATTGAGATTAAATCTCGCATGCTGCTACCGATGAAGAAAGCAGATAGTGATGAAGAGGTTGAGGACCCACGCGCAGAACTAGTGCGCCGTCTCTTAGAGTACGAGCGCATGAAATTAGCTGCTCAAGAACTTGATCAAATTCCGCAACAAGGTCGAGATTTTCAAATCGCTCATGGTTATGTGGATACGACCGTTGCAGTGACATGGCCTGACGTCAATCAAGACGACCTCCAAATGGCTTGGCGAGATGTGCTTCATCGTGCAAAACTCAATCAACACCACACCATTACTCGCGAAGAGCTATCCGTGCGTGACTTCATGACCCGTATTTTGCGTCGCTTGCAAAGCACTAAATTCGTAGAGTTCGGCGAGCTTTTCAAGGAAGCCATCAAGTCTGGCAAAGGTATTCCAGTTGTAATCGTGAACTTCATTGCGATGCTAGAGCTCTCTCGCGAAGCTTTAGTTGAAATTACCCAGGCCGAGCCATATGCACCAATTTATGTGCGCCTCGCCTACACCCCTGTTGCATGAAAATAATTAGCGATATACAGGAGTTGCGTGACCACTTACGTGGCCAAAATCGCGCTTCCTTCGTGCCAACAATGGGCAACCTCCATGAAGGTCACTTATCGCTCATGCGACTTGCTAGGCAACATGGCGATCCAGTCGTAGCCAGCATCCATCTTTGTTAATCGCTTACAGTTTGGTCCCAATGAAGATTTTGATAGCTACCCGCGCACAATGCAGGCAGATATCGATAAGTTGGAAAAAGAGGGTGTGTATATCTTATTTGCGCCAACTGAGCATGACTTATATCCGCAGCCTCAAGAGTATCGAGTAGATCCACCACAGCAACTAGGCGATATTCTTGAAGGCGAGTTCCGCCCTGGCTTCTTTAAAGGTGTTTGCACTGTTGTGCTGAAGCTCCTGTCTTGCGTGCAACCCAAAGTGGCCGTATTTGGAAAAAAGATTACCAGCAGTTGATGATTATTCGCCAGATGGCAAAGCAGTTTGCTCTCCCAGTTGAAATCATTCCAGGTGAAACAATTCGAGCTGAAGATGGCCTCGCACTATCTTCTCGCAACGGCTATCTCTCCATTGAAGAGCGCGCAGAAGCGCCTGAACTGCAGAAAGCTTTACAGGAAGTTCGTGCACGCGTACTGGACTTAAGCGATCGCAATGCGCATTCACTCATTGAGATTGAGAAGATTGCGGTAGATCTTCTGATTAAACGCGGCTGGCAACCAGACTAGTAGACTTTACCCAAAGTATCGTCAGGTCCAATAGCAACTTCTTTTTGTAAAATGATTTCGCCCTCATCCAAACCATCGGATGGGCAGAAGATTGTCAGGCCTGATTTTTCTTCACCCAATGCAATTGCCCAATTAATGGCGCTAGGGCCACGGTACTTCGGCAATAAGGAAGGGTGGTATTGAATGGTTCCATGCTTTGGAATCTTGCAAAGCTCTTGCGGTACAAACTGAAGCACATAGGCCATGACACAGCTATCAGCTTTGCTATCAATCATTGCTTGCGCGGCCTCTGAACCTTTAAGAGAGGCAAATTGCAATGGAGTTAAACCTCTTGCAATCGCCGCTTCTTTCAGCGCCTCAGGCTTGCTAGACTTGGGATTATCCGGCGGACAAAAAACAGCAACAACTTCGTCACCACGATCTAAAAAAGCCTCTAATGCCGCCTTACCAAAATCTGCACTTCCAATCAGCGCAACACGCATCTTAGATCACCTTATCGTGACGAAGACTAATCAACTCATCCGTTGAATAACCTAATTCATGGAGGATCTCATCAGTGTGCTCGCCTAGCAATGGCGAACGTGTAACGTCAGTTGGACTGTCTCTTGATTGGATTACCCACAGTGAGGTACTTGCCACGAATTGGGTGATCCACTTCAACAACCGTTCCAGTAGCGCGTAATGCTGGCTCTTCTGCAATTTCTTTCATCGACAAAATTGGGCCGCAAGGAATATCGTATTTATTCAAGATATCCATAACCTCGAACTTCGTCTTAGTCATGGTCCACTTTTCAATTTCACCAAAAATTTCCATCAAGTGCGGCAAGCGAGCCATTGGTGATGCAAAACGTACGTTGGTAATCCAGTCTTCGCGACCGATTACCTTGCAAATTGCCTCCCAAACTGGAGCCTGAACAATGACGTACATATAAGCATTGGGGTCTGTTTCCCAGCCTTTACATTTCACAATCCAACCGGGCTGACCACCGCCAGAAGCATTGCCAGCACGGGGTACAGAGTCACCAAACTCTCCGTTAGGGAGCTGTGGATACTCTTGCATCAAACCAACGCGCTCTAAACGCTGTTGATCACGTAACTTCACGCGGCACAAGTTGAGCACTGCATCTTGCATCGCCGCCAATACTTTTTGACCGCGACCAGAATGCGTGCGTTGATAGAGTGCCGTCACAATTCCCAATGCCAAATGCAAACCAGTACCGCTATCGCCAATCTGAGCACCAGTCACCATCGGAGGACCATCATCAAAACCAGTCGTAGATGCTGAACCACCAGCACACTGCGCTACGTTTTCATAAACCTTGCAGTTCTCGTAAGGACCGGGACCGAAACCCTTTACAGAAGCCATGATCATCATAGGATTGAGCTCTTGAATACGTTCCCAAGAAAAACCCATGCGATCTAACGCACCAGGCGCAATGTTCTCAACAAGAACATCACACTCTTTAATTAAGCGCTCAAGAATTTCCTTACCCTTTGGAGTTTTAGTATTCACAGTGATTGAACGATTGTTATGGTTCAACATCGTGAAATACAAACTATCCGCATCAGGGATATCGCGCAATTGACCACGAGTGGCATCACCCTCACCTGATTTTTCTACCTTGATTACGTCCGCACCGAACCAAGCGAGCAACTAAGTACAGGTTGGGCCAGATTGAACGTGCGTGAAGTCAAGAATTTTGACCCCTTCTAATGCTTTTGCCATGTTTAAAGTCCTAATAAGATTGAAATTTTGAATTAAGCCAATTTTACCAGCGACAGATTGCGGTGCAACATGGCATGCCTATTTATTGGGCACATCCATCAAGGGATGGCCCATATTAGCTATTTGGGTGCAAATTTATTGATTTTCAAGATCAGAAAGTCGCATTTTCAGAGTCCTTTCTTCAGCAAAACGCTCGGTCTCATCACGAATCACTGCTGCCACACCATTAGCCTGATGTTTCTCATCAAACAATACACCCACAGTAAAGGCGATGGATAAAGTACGCCCATCTTTGTGCTTTGCTGGGACTTTTAGTAATGAAGTTCCATAACGGGTTGTATCCGTCTCCATCGATTTGCTGTAACCCTCTTTATGCCTTTGGCGCTGACGCTCGGGAACTATCAGATCCAAAGTATTGCCAAGCGCCTCTTCTTCAGAGTAATCAAAAATTCTGGTAGCAGCCGCATTCCACAGCACAATCTTTTCATGAGCATCAGCAACGATGACTGCATCGCCAACACAATCAATTAGTTGAGATAAATCTACGTTTGTTTTCATGCTGTCAGTCTAAAGTCTTTCACTCTGTCCGGGTGAATAAAAAAGGCGCCCACAAGGAGCGCCTTCGAAACTAAAACAAATACTGCTTATTTTTATTAAACCGCTTTTGCTGCATGCAACTTAGCAATGTCATCAGCGTTATAGCCAAGATCTTTCAATACTTCATCGGTGTGCTCACCCAATACTGGTGATGGACCAACCTCAATTTCCAAATCAGAGAACTTGATTGGGCTACCGATTGTTAAGTACTTACCGCGAACCTTGTGATCTACTTCAACAATAGAACCACTCTTACGCAAGTCAGGAGATGCGGCCAATTCTTTCATTGAGAGAACTGGTGCGCAAGGAATATCGAACTTGCGGAGGATGTCCACAGCTTCGTACTTAGTCTTGTCCTTGAGCCAATCTTCAATCGTTGCGAAGATATCAAAAATCTTATCTTGACGCGCTTCTGCAGTCATGTAGGCTGGATCAGTTGCCCACTCTGGCTTGCCCAAAGCTTTAGTAATTGGCTCCCAAGCATGACCTTGAATTGTGAAGTAGATGTATGCGTTCGGATCTGTCTCCCAACCCTTACACTTCAATACCCATCCTGGCTGACCACCACCGCCAGCGTTACCGCCGCGTGGAACTACATCAGTGAATGAGCCATGTGGGTACTGTGGATACTCTTCGAGGTAGCCAACTTTGTCCAAACGCTGTTGATCGCGCAACTTAACGCGGCACAAGTTCAATACGGCATCTTGCATTGAGCAAGATACTTTTTGACCTTTGCCAGTTTTTTGACGCTGCATCAATGCAGTCAAAATACCAATCGCCAAATGCATACCGGTGTTGCTATCACCCAAAGCGGCGGCAGAAACTGTTGGAGGACCATCCCAGAAACCCGTTGTAGATGCTGCACCGCCAGCACACTGAGCAACGTTCTCATACACTTTTAAGCTTCATATGAGGGGCCATCGCTAAAACCTTTAACAGAAGCCATGATCATTTTTGGATTCAATTCCTGGATACGAGCCCAGCTAAAACCCATACGATCCAAAGCGCCTGGGCCGAAGTTCTCAACCATCACATCAGATGTTTTGATCATCTTCTCTAAAACTTCTTTACCTTCTTGTGTTTTAGTATCCAATGTCAATGAACGCTTATTACCGTTCAACATTGTGAAATACAAGGCATCAGCACCTGGAATATCGCGCAACTGGCTACGAGTTACATCACCAGAACCTGGGCGTTCTACTTTGATCACATTCGCACCGTACCAAGCCAATAGCTGAGTACATGCAGGGCCTGCCTGTACGTGTGTGAAGTCAATAATACGAATACCGTCTAATGGTTTAGTCATGTTTGATTCTCCTTAAAGTGTTTCTTGTGTGTTGCTAAATTTGTTCTTAAAAAAATGATGTGTTTATTACGTATTACTTCTTACCAGCAGCAGTTGATGGATTCAAGTTTGTTAAACGTCCACTCTCTGTACCAGCCGTCTCATCAATCACTGCATTAATTAAGGCTGGCTTACCTTCGGCAATCGCCTTAGTCAAAGCCGCCTCTAATTCAGCTGGAGTAGTTACGTAATAACCAACTCCACCAAACGCCTCAATCATCTTGTTGTAACGCGCATTCTTAACGAATACTGTTGGAGCAACATCTGCGCCACCGGTTGGATTTACGTCAGTACCGCGATACACGCCGTTGTTATTGAAAACAACTGTAATAATTGGTAGGTTGTAACGACAAATTGTTTCCAATTCCATACCACTAAAACCAAATGCGCTATCACCCTCAACTGCAACGGTTGGAAGACCGCTAGTCACAGCAGCGCCAATGGCGTAACCCATACCAATACCCATGATTCCCCAAGTACCAGAGTCAAAACGCTTACGCGGCTTGTACATGTCCACAATTGCGCGGCAATAGTCGAGCGTGTTTGCACTCTCGTTAACTAAGTTCACATCTGGGCTCTTCTTGATCACATCACGAATCGCACGCAGAGCACCATGGAAGTTCATTGGTGAAGCTTCTTTGGCTAATGTTTCAGCCATCTTCGCCATGTTCTTATCTTTTTCTCGTTGATCGCATTGATCCACTCAGTAGCAGGCTTTGGAACTGAGGCAATACCTTTTAAGAGCTCGCCAACAACAGATCCAACATCACCAATCAATGGCGCATCGATTTGCACGTTGCTATCAACTTCGTTTGCTTGAATATCGATTTGGATAAATTTCTTAGGATCTTTGCCCCATGTCTTGCCTTTACCGTGCGCAAGCAACCAGTTCAAGCGAGCACCAACCAACATCACTGCATCAGCCTCAGCCAATACAAATGAACGCGCTGCAGAAGCAGATTGTGGGTGATTGTCTGGCAATAAGCCTTTAGCCATCGACATTGGCAAGTAAGGAATACCAGACTTCTCAATCAATGCACGAATATCAGCATCAGCTTGAGCATAAGCGGCGCCTTTACCCAAGAGAATCAACGGACGCTTAGCACCCTTCAATACATTCAATGCACGCTCTACCGCATCGGCTGCAGGAATTTGGCGTGGAATTGGATCGATTACCTTGAAGATCGATTTCTTAGCATCTTCCACTGGCATTGTTTGAGCCAATAGCTGCGCAGGCAAGTCCAAATAAACGCCGCCTGGACGACCAGAAACAGCTGCACGAATTGCACGAGCAAAACCAATGCCGATATCTTCAATGTGGTTAATGCGATACGCAGCCTTGCAATATGGCTTAGCAGCATTAAGCTGATCCATCTCTTCGTAATCACCTTGCTGCAAGTCAACGATCTCACGCTCGCTTGAGCCAGAAATCAAAATCATTGGGAAGCAGTTCACAGTGGCATTGGCCAACGCTGTTAAACCATTCAAGAAACCTGGTGCTGACACAGTCATGCAGATGCCAGGCTTTTGCGTCATATAACCAGCAATCGCCGCAGCATTACCGGCGTGCTGCTCATGACGGAAACCAATGAATCGCAATCCTTCTGCCTGAGCTAAACGGCACAAGTCGGTAATTGGAATACCAACGAGACCAAAAATAGTATCTAGGTCATTTGCTTTTAAAGCATCAATGACGAGATGAAAGCCATCAGTGACTTGGGTATTTTGATTATCTGTTGTCATAGAAATTTATAGTTAATTACACCGCCCGAACACATGGTCTGCTCAGTGCAATTTAGCTTTCGCCAACTGTCTCCAATTAAGTTATTAGTAGTGCCACGGGCAATCAAAAACATTCCCATTGAGGCTGAGATGAATCTTAGGCTTGGGGATAGGGTTCATCATTAACGTCGGTCAATTTCCCCTGAAATCTAGAAACAATTAGGATTTCTGACTAAACAAAGAGCTCTTTATGCTTTGTTTTGAGGCGACTTAATGTCTCTGGAGAGAGGTTAAGGTAAGCAGCCAGCTCTTTTTTAGGGAGAAGCTCAAATAGGTCTTCATATTTGCGTAAGAACCGCTCTACACGGCCCGGGGCATCGAGCATATGAAGGGTAATCGTATGAGCCATGATTTCACTCATCAAGCGCATCACTTCAAACTCAAAACTTTCCTTAAGAGGCTTGTGAGCATCCAAAAATTCAGCCCATTTCTTCAGGGGCATGCGGGCTACACGTGCTTTAGTTACTGAAGCAATACTGTATGAGGCTGCTGTTTTGAGGCGCCAAGCTGCATAGCTAGTCTCAATATCTTTTTCAATGGCAAAACGCAGAATCATCTCTTTTGCGTCCGCACTAGAAACAATGCGCTTCAAGATTCCATCAAGCACAAAGTACCGCTCCATCTGGTGATCACCTTGATGAAGCAGAATTTCTGATTTTTTGAGGTCTGAAATCACTAAATGGCACTCTAAATCGGCCATTGCTGCAGGATCCAAGCTTTTTAAGACTGAGTTTTGGCTCAGCTGCAATCGAATCAGATTTTTTTCGGGGTGCTTGTCTAAATGCTGTCATGAATCCTTAATCCTAGAGCCCATATTGTAGGCTTTTTTTGGGGGGGGTTAAGCCGTTCTGAATCGAGCTTAGGCTAAAATTAACGGGTCGTGGTGCTTTATTGCAGTGCAATAAAGTTAAACGGGAAACACAAAACGTGTGTTGCCCCCGCAACGGTAAGTAAATACATCCTAACTTCAAGGAAAAGGTGTCAGGAGTCTGAGTAAGCCACTGTGCGCGTCAATTGCATGGGAAGGCCAGATTCTGAGATTTACTAGCCCGGATACCGGCCAAGACAGGTGGAATTTTGCGGACGGGGATCTTCGCGCGCCGATGAAGCATCCCAAGCCAAACCGGCAGGACGCCCAATTGACGCCTGAACTCTCAAAAAGTGAAATTCTGTTCGACCCAGCTTACGGGGAAGTTAGCTAGGTGATTCGAAGGCAGAAGGTTCATCATGAAACAGCAGTTCAATAGTAAAACGCTGATCGCCCTACTTTGTGGCGCAGCAGCAACATTCAGCGCAGTAGCCCAAAACTCTCAGTCGACAGTAGTTGTCTCAGGCTCCCGTTTTGAGGAGAACCTCAATGAGGTCCCAGCAAACGTCAAAGTGATTACGCGTGATGAGATTGCGAACTCCACATCAAACAATATTCCTGACGTACTTTCACAAATTGGAGGCCTGGTAGTTCGAAGCTCAAACTCTGGCCAATTAAATTTGGATGCAACAGTAGATATGGGGGGATTTGGGGCAACTGCAAACAGCAATACGCTCATCTTGGTTGATGGTCAAAGAATGAATCCCATTGATTCCCTGGGCGTCGCATGGGAATCCATTCCAATAGATTCAATTGAACGCATTGAAATTCTGCAAGGTGGTGCAAGCGTACAGTATGGCAATGGGGCAGTTGGTGGCGTAATCAACATCATCACCAATGGTGGTAAATCATCGCTCAATCAAGCAAGTATTACTGCGGGTAGCTTTGGCACATATATTGGCAATGCCATTCTGCGCAACAAAGTAGAAAACACCACATTACAACTCACTGCAAATAGCTCAAATAGCCAAGGATGGCGAGCAAATTCAGCAGCCAATGCTTATGCATTTGATGCAAAAGTATCTCAGGATTTGGGTGGAATTGACAATGTGTATGCAGACATCTTTTACAGCTATACAAACCAACAAACTCCAGGTGACGTTGTCGGTCAAGTCGGGCAAGGCAATCCACAGGCAGCTAAATTTAATAATGTGGGAGCTGGAAATACCGCCAATAATTCTGGAGTACGGGCAGGCGGCATTAAGAGCCTTGGCGATACCTACACTGCAATGCTTGATCTTACTTATAGCAATAGGGCCATTAATTATGGCGCGCCCTACTATGCAAGTACTGATTCTGTTGGCGGCTATTTCCCGGGTCCAAGCAATGGGAATATCTCAAGCTGGGACCTAGCGTTAACACCGAGGATTAAAGCCGATTTTGGCAACTGGGGCACAACTGTAGTTGGATATGACTACGGCAAATCAAATCAAAATTCAAATAATCAGTACACAGGCGCAGCCCAAGAGTTAATACTTTCAAACCAATCCCCAGCCGGATGGTTCTATAACAATCAACTCAACAATACTCAATCTGCAAACCTCATTAATCAATCTGCTTACATTATTAGTCGGGTGCCTCTGAGTAAAACAATTGAGGCCAGCGGGGGATTCAGAAGGCAGACTCAAAATGCCTCAACAAATGATTCAAATTTTTATGCCCCTACCTCCACTAGTGCAAGTCAAAAATATGGGGCTAATGCCGGGGATGTAGCGATCAATTATTCATACCAAAGAAATCAAAAGGTATGTGTCAAATGGAATCAATCATTCCGGTTTCCAAACGTTGACGGATTTTGGGGTTGGGACCCGAGTGGTAACCGCATCTTCTCAGGAATTCTCAAGCCTCAGACCACCCAGACATATGAAATAGGAGGAGAGTGGAGTATCAGTAATGTGAGAGTTTCTGGATCAGCATTTCAATCGCTAACGCAAAATGAAATAAGATATGACCCCACAACTTATTACAACACCAACTCAGCGGATAACATTGGCAGAAAAGGTATTTTGCTAGACTCCACCTTTAATGCCACATCTAAGTTAAGCATTTCAGGTGGGGGGAATTTCAAAAATCTACCTACACCACGGGCATCTATAGTGGAACTGGTGTCTCCCTTGTTCCCGATCTCACCCTGAATGCAAGAGCACAATATCTTATTAACACAGCATGGTCATTCGGCGGTGTAATCAATTTTGTTGGTCAGCAAATGTACGACTCCGAACCAGGAATCAGCAACTCTCTAGCGAAAATGCCCTCGTATACGGTCGGTGACTTATTTGCCAGCTATAAAACAAATAAGTGGGAAAGTCGCTTAACCATCAAGAATATTGGCGGTGTAAATTACTCTAGCTATGGAGGATATGGCAGTCTATCTACGCCGGGCGGAGGACTGACTACTGGGTATTACTACTATCCAAGCGATCCTCGAGCTGTATTCTTGAGCGTTAAATACACTCTATAAAAATAGATGTTTAAAGTCGCCGTCCAATTCTCGATGCATTCCCGCTATCTTCTCATTGGAGTTGCCACATTTCTCTTAGGATTCTCCTTGGCAGTTTTTGCTGCACCAGTTTCAGTAGCGGATGACCGAGGAATTTCAGTGGTGTTTGATAAACCACCCCAGCGCGTTGTCAGTCTTCTGCCATCTCTGACCGAGTCTGTTTGCGCATTAGGAAGGTGTTCAACATTGGTTGGTATTGATCGCTATTCCAATTGGCCTAAATCGGCTCAAAGCTTGCCTAAGCTTGGTGGCATTGGAGACATTAATATTGAGCGCATTGTGCAACTCAAGCCGGATGTTGTCTTTCTAGAGAAAGCATCTCCTGTTATTGCGCGGTTAAATGGCTTGGGCATTAAGACTTTTGCTTTAGATGTGAAATCGATGAAGGATGAAGAGCGCGCCCTTCAGAAACTTGATGCTGTGCTAGGAAGCTCTGAGAGCACTCGCGTTTGGAATCAGATTCAACAAGAAATCATGCGCGCTAGCAAGCAGCTCTCATCGAGAGAAAAAAATATCAGCGTGTACTTTGAGGTAAATCCCGCGCCCTTTGCAGCTGGTAGCGCCTCTTTTATCGGTGAAATTTTGTCTCAGTTGGATTTGATTAACATCATCTCAAAATCACTTGACGCATTTCCAAAAATTAACCCTGAGTTTGTAGTGCAGGCTAAACCAGATGTCATCCTCCTTACTGAATCAACTATTTCTGAGATTCAGAAACGCCCGGGATGGAACTCCATTCCTGCAGTTTCTAATAATCGAATTTGTGTATTTACTGGCGAACAAAATGATGTTTTGGTTCGCCCCGGACCCCGCATGGGAGAAGCGGCGCTGATTATTTCTCAATGTATACAAGAGAAGATGTCATCATCTCGGTAATGCAGAAAAACTATTTTCTGGGCAAGCTGTTCGCCCTACTCATTCTCAGCGCAGCCTTAGTGCTGATGGGGACTCTCCTCGGAAGCATTGGTGCCAGCTGGAATCTATCGGAAACTGATAAAACAGTCTTATTTGATATTCGACTCCCGCGATCATTAGGGGCCTACCTTGCGGGTGCTTTATTAGGGCTGGCTGGTGGTATTGCACAGAGCCTATTTCGTAATCCCTTGGCCGACCCCTACCTACTCGGAAGCGCATCTGGTGCCCTGCTTGGGGTTGGGAGCATTCTCTGCTTTGCCTATCTTGGCAACTCTTGGTTAGAAATTATTGGACTCAATGGCGGCGCTTTTCTAGGGGCGCTGTTTGGAGTGATGGCCTCTCTTCTATTGGCGGGCGGTTATCGCAGTTCTTTACGCCTCTTATTATCTGGAGTTGTGATCAGCGTGATCCTGGGCGCAGCGAATTCTTTGTTTACATTTATCCGTCCTGATCTATTTCAAAGCATTCAATCCTTTATGCTGGGCAACACCACGTTATTGAATTGGCCTGGCGTTGAGATCATGGCAATCGCTTTGCTGATTTGCTTACTCATCTCCCTCATCATTAGCCCTGTTCTTGATGCTTTATCACTTGGTGAAAATACTGCCCGCACTTTAGGTTTGCCATTAGATCAACTACGTCTGATATTGATTGGTATTCTTGCTCTTGCAACTGGATACGCTGTTGCGCAAACCGGCTTAGTTGCTTTTGTTGGACTAGCAGCACCACACCTTGTCAGAAAGTTTTCTGGAGGACGGCAACGAGTACAGCTTTTATTCTCCTGTCTGGGCGGTGGAATCTTATTGCTTAGCTCAGATCTGATTGCTCGCACTATCTTTGCACCGATTGAAATTCCAGTTGGTGTGGTGACAGCAGTCTTAGGCGGCCTCTATTTATTGATTCTACTGAGGCGAACCTCTCTTGGAGTGCGCTCATGAAAACCCGCCAACTCAATGTATATAGGGGTCCTTGCGCTGTTCTCTCCGATCTCAATATAGATATTCCACGGAGAAAATGGATCAGTATTATTGGGCCCAATGGCGCAGGAAAGTCATCTCTCTTGCAGGCAATGGCTGGATTACTGAAGTGGGATGGGTCCATCACTATCGACGAAGTTCATTTATCTGCATTTACCCCAAAAGATCTTGCAAAGAAAATTGCTTGGCTCGATCAAGACTCGAATAATTCAGAAGAATTTGATGACTCCTTCAGTGTTTATGACACAGTCATGCTGGGACGCATTCCGCATCAAGGATGGTTGCACCTACCCTCTGACGCCGATCATATTTCGGTTGAAAGCGCTTTGCGGCAAACCGACTCATGGCATTTACGCCATCGCCCTTTGCAACAACTCTCTGGAGGGGAGCGCCAAAGAGTTCTTTTAGCTCGCATGCTTGCTGTGGACTCCGACATCCTTCTCATGGATGAGCCTCTGGCTAATTTAGACCCGCCACATCAATCCGATTTTCTGAAATGGCAAGGCGACTTACTGACTCAAGGCAAGACCTTGGTGACGGTTTTACATGAAGTTCATTTTGCGCTCCGTGCTGACCATTTGGTGATGCTCAGCAAAGGCAAACTGCATTTTCAGGGGTCAAACCAAGATCCTAGAACTCATCAAGCCCTAATCGAGCTATTTGATGGTCGGATTCGCCTAGAAAAGCTAGGGGATGATTGGGTTGCTTTACCCAAGTAAGCCCAAAATCAGGAGTTTCACAAAGCGTTTTGCTAAGACTACAATGCCCATATGACCGAGTACGCCCCTCAAGTCCCCAACGACGCCACCGAATCTGATTCGATAGCCGAATCATTACAAAGGCTATCTCACAAAATTCAGCTGATCTCCGATGCTGTTAAAGCACTTCGCCAAGATCGCAGTCAGCTTGAAACCAAAATTGAGGATGCGCAAAAACGGATTCAGCATATTTTGAGTCGTCTGCCAGAACAAAGTGACGGACGTCAATTGAACTTGCTCGGTGAGCCCGTCACACCACCTAACCCAGAGGATGACAATGAGCCAACAACGCATTGAAGTAACCCTCGCCGGTCAAAAAATTACCTTAGCCACGAGCGCTGAACATGAGCCCTTGCTACGAGCTGCCTGCACCCTAGTTGATGAGCAAATTCAGCTAGTAATCAATGGTGGCAACCGTAGCATTGAGCGTGCCAGCATGATGGCCGCACTGAAGATTGCGGGCGACCTCATCAAGTTGCAATCCACAGCTCAACAAGCGCCTGCGCAAGGCACTTCATCAAACTCTGACCCAGAAGAAATCGCTCGTCTCCAGAAAGAAATCCACAATCTGGAAGATCAAGTAGACACTCTGATGCAAACCCTTTCCCTGCCTGGTTCGCCAAGGCCAATAGTTCCTTGAACCGATGCGCAAGCATCCGGAACGATCTTTACACTGTGGGCGTGAGCGTTTTGAATCTTCACAGTGGCAGCTTCGCGCTGTTCACTCCCTGGAGTTCTTAATGCACCCAAAACAGAGTAGCCGTTCCACCTTGAACCTTAGGGTTCAGGATGACGGCCTAGCGGCTAAGGCGGGGAATTCATGTCTATAGCCGATATCCTCATGCTGATGTTATGTGGCAGCATATCCGGCTTTCTTGCTGGACTGCTTGGCATTGGTGGCGGGATGATTTTGGTTCCCTTCATGATCGTAGTCTTCAATCATTTAGGGTTTGGTCAAAATGTCATCGTTCATATGGCTATTGCCACCGGGATGGCAACTATTCTGTTTACAACCACCTCGGCTATTTGGGCGCACCACAAACACAATTCTATCGACTGGAAGCTAGTGGCTGCACTCAGCCCCGGTCTAGTCATTGGTAGCCTTGTTGGCGGTAGCGAAATCTTTGAGGCAATTGACACCTCTTGGCTCTCCCTATTCTTCGCCATTTTTATTGTGTACACCTCGATCCAAATGATCATTAATAAAAAACCTAGGGCCGGCCGAGAGTTGCCTGGCCCTCTTGGTCTTTTTTCATTTGGAGCATTTACAGGTGTGATTGCAAGTCTTGTTGGTGCAGGTGGAGCTTTCATAACTGTGCCATTTATGCTTTGGTGTAATGTAAAACCACACACTGCAATGGCAAGTTCTTCAGGCTTAGGATTTCCAATTGCAGCTGCAGCAACAATGGGGTACATGTACGGTAGTTGGGGCAACCCCAACCTTCCCGCAGGCTCGCTGGGATTTGTCTATGTTCCAGCAGTATTGTGCATTGTGGCAGTAAGTATATTTACCGCTCCGCTTGGCGCAAAGATGGCTAGAAAGCTCAATGTAGCTCAACTCAAACGTATCTTTGGCGTGATGCTCTTTATGCTTGCAGCCTTCATGTTTAATGAAAGCCGCAAGGCATTTGGTTTCTGAGGATTTATACCGCTGTTAACTGGTGTATTGCTGACGGAGAATATTCTTCTGCACTTTACCCATTGCATTACGAGGTAAGTCAGAAACAATCTCTAAACGCTTTGGAATCTTGAAGTTCGCAATCTGCGTTTTGAGTGTAGCGATCATGGCTTGTGAATCAAGCTTGGCACCTGCTTTTGGCACGACTACTGCCATGACTGCTTCACCAAAATCTGGCTGCGGAATACCAATCACGGCACTCTCATCTACGCCATCCATGTCATCGATAAAGCTCTCGATTTCTTTTGGATAGACGTTATAGCCACCAGAAATAATTAAGTCCTTGCTACGTCCAACAATACAGAGGTAATCCTTGGGCGCTTTACCACCATTGGCATCTCCGCCCCAACGTCCCACGTCACCGGTTTTAAACCAGCCGTCTTTGGTAAATTCTTCTGCAGTTTTTTCTGGCATGCGCCAGTAGCCCTTGAATATATTCGGACCTTTAACCTGAATGCTGCCGATTTCATCAACACCACAAGGTCTATTGTTTTCGTTAACCACGCGCACTTTCACGCCTGGCAAGGGCAAGCCAACGGATCCGCCTACACGATTTCCTTTGTATGGGTTGGAGACCAACATCACGGTCTCGCTCATGCCATAGCGCTCAAGAATCGGTTGGCCAATCACCTCTTTAAAGGTATTGAATGTTTCAGTCAGTAAGGGTGCAGAACCCGAAATAAATAAGCGCATATTGCGCGTGACACTCTTATTGAAATTCTTATCCGCAAGCAGGCGTACATAGAACGTTGGCACACCCATCATTACAGTGGAATTAGGCATGTGATGAATGAGTTGCGCAGTATCTAAACGCGGCAACCAAATCATTTTGCTACCGTTAATTAACGCACCATGAGCAGCTACAAATAAGCCGTGGACATGAAAGATTGGCAATGCATGCAATAGGACATCGCCTTTTTTCCAACCCCAAAACTTTTGCAGCACTTGCGCATTGCTACCCAAATTCTTATGGGTCAGCATCGCGCCTTTGCTACGTCCGGTAGTACCGGAGGTATACAAGATAGCAGCCAAATCATTATCTTTTACAGCAACAGTCTTGAACTTATCACTTTGGCCAGCTGCACGCTCAAGCAAAGTGCCTTTGCGATCTTCATCCAAAGTAAACACGTGTTTAGTGCCCGCCCTAAAAGCAACCTTCGATACCCAAGAGAAATTCTTGCTACTGCAAACTACTACTGCAGGCTCGGCATTCTCGAGAAAGTATTGAATTTCCGCCGCTTGATAGGCTGTGTTCAGAGGTAGGTAAACATAGCCTGCCTTGATAGTGGTAAGGTAAAGAAAAAGGGCCTCAGGAGATTTTTCAACCTGTACTGCAACCCTTGATCCAGCAGGTAATTTGAGACTCTTAAGCAAATTTGCCATCTTGGCAGTTGCACGCTCTAGATCACTCCAGGAGTAATAAAGTCCATCATGCGTTTCAAGTGCACACGCTTGCTTATCTTTTGGAAAACCTTTCTCCAATAAGGAATATAAATTCATTCGAGCCTCAAATACCAATACATTAAATGCTTAATTAATCTAACGAAGCACCAGATTTCTTAACCACGCTAGACCAACGAACTACGTCAGCATTCACCTGCTTACCAAATGCTTCACCATAGAGATTCGGTATTTCAGAACCATTTTTCTCCCAGATTGCTTTGATCTTTGGTGAATTTAAGGCCTTCTGCACTTCAACAATCATCTTGTCAACGATAGGTTTTGGAGTGCCTGCTGGAGCAAACATAGAGTACCAAGTTGACACTACGTAGTCAGGCAATCCAGCTTCTTGGAATGTTGGCACACTTGGAATTGCTGGTGAGCGCTTGTTTGCTGCCACGGCAATCGCCACTAACTTACCGGCATTAATTTGTGGTGCAGATGTAGCAAGGCCATCAAACTCTAAATCCACTTGGCCTGCCAACAAGTCATTCATTGCTGGGCCAGCACCACGGTAAGGGATGTGAGTAATAAAGGTGCCAGTCTGAATCTTAAATAACTCACCGGCTAAGTGGTGAACAGTGCCACTACCTGCGCTAGCAAAGTTATATTTGCCAGGATTCTTCTTCATGAGGTCAATAAACTCTTTGGCATTGCGTGCACTTACGCGCTGTGGATTAACCACCAGAACTTGAGGCACGTTTGCCAACATAGCCTACAGGAAGAAAACTCTTTTCAATGTCGTAATCCAAGTTTTTATACATTGATGGTGCAATCGTATGATGTGTCGCACCAATAAACCAAGTGTATCCATCAGGAGCTGCCTTCGCTGCAACTGAGGCACCAACAGTGCCACCCGCTCCACCACGATTATCGATAATAAATGCTTACCCATCTGCTCAGTTAACTGTGCTGCCAGCGGTCTAGCAAATGCATCTGTTCCACCGCCTGCTGGGAAAGGATTTAAAAAGGTAACTGGCTTAGCTGGCCATTCTTGCGCCATTACTGCTAGCGGTGCTGCACAAAGCAGAAATAGTGATTTCTTTAACGTGCTTACAGAAAAAAGTGATGCTCTGGTTTTTTGATTAAACATCTTTGTCTCCTTTTGTATCAACCTAATGATTGACTTCGTTTTTATAAATACAGCACCCATTCTAAGGGCACTTAACACTTACTGCAAAAGTCTATACAAGGGAAAACACTAGGGTGCCATCAGGCGGCCTACGGCTCTGGAGTAGACGATTTCTCCATTAGCAAAGCGCTCATGGTTGTCCTCCACACTTCCCAAGTCATAAAGATAGTTCACCATTAGCCCAGCGGATTGACGTAATCCTTTGCGCGATAAATCCCCTGCCCAATTCACTAAATGCAACTTTGCACCATTACCCAAATGAAATTTGGCCACTGGATTGTCATCACGCCCTGTCGAGGCAAGCCCCAAATACATACTTGCTAAGCATAATAAAGCAGCTTTTTCCTTCTCAGAGGCTAGATCTGGGTGCCAGCCGCCCGCTAGCCGTTCAGTCCAAGACTGACTATCAAGCTTCAAGACTGCTAGCGCAGCATCGCGCGCTAACTTGAGGTTTGGCTTCAATCTCTCACCTGGAACACCTTCACCTAAATGAGCGCCTGCGGCAACCCAATCCATGAATCCCGGAATGGGCGACAAGGTCACAAAGGTTTTGATTCCAGGGAATTCGGCATGCAATTTCTCCGCCACCCTCTTAATCAGAAAATTCCCCATGGATACACCACGAAGACCGGGCTCGCAGTTGGTAATGGAGTAGAAAACGGCGACCTTATATTGAGATGCCTGGTCTACCGTTTCTGCTTTTTTATCAACCAGTGGTGTGATCACCGTTGGGATCTCGGGCAAGAGCGCTACTTCCACAAAGATCAAGGGCTCACTTGGCAACTGCGGGTGAAAGAAGGCAAAGCAACGACGATCTGGCTGAAGTCGACGACGCAAGTCATCCCAACCATCAATCGCATGAACTGCTTCATGTTGAATTAATTTCTCCAGCACCTCTGCTGGAGATTTCCAGTCCACCTGGTGTATTTTTAGGAAGCCCGGGTTAAACCAAGAAGACAACAAGTGGCACATATCGAAATCCACCGCAGCCAACTCTGGTTTTTTATCCAACAACTGCAATAGATCTCGACGCATCTGAACCACTGCCGCAGTACCATGACTGGCGCGGTTCAGGCGACGAAAAAATTCTTGGCGAGGGGATTCGGAAACCTTTTGAAGCTGGATGTAATTACGCGCGCTGGAATCAGCCACGAAATTTTGAGCCGCCTTAAGCACTGCATCCGCTTAGGGATTGAGCTTCTCAAACAAAAAAGTAAAAAATGAGACGTGCTGATCTTTTGCTAATTTGCGATAGTTATTAACTACATCATCAGCCATGCTGAGTGCGTTAGATTCGCCTCGTTCGGATATCAAACGCTTGATGGCATTGTTTGCCTTGGACAAATTGCGAGCTTTGGTTAACTTCTCCAGCATGGATATCTTTCAGTCTTAGTAAATATGCTCAGAAATTAGGTAGTTTTCGTAAAAAACCAATGCATCACCAGGTAATTTAGTCAAATTTAAGAAATTGACTATAAAAGACCTAGAAAACCCGATTTTTAACTACTGATAACTGCCGTTTTTCGTATTTACTCTCACTATAAGGTAAATTCCAAAAATAATCATGGGTACAGAAAGCCACTGCCCCATAGATAAACCAAGGCCCAAGAGACCCAAGAAGGCATCGGGCTCACGAGCAAATTCCGCCAAGAAACGACAAATACCATAGCCCAGTAAAAATAAGCCAGAAATCTGCCCTACCCTGCGTGGTTTACTGGAATAAATCCAAAGCACGATCCCTAGGCAAATACCTTCACCCAAGAATTGGTAAATCTGGGAGGGGTGGCGTGGAATCGAATCAACCATTGGGAACACCATAGCCCAAGGCAGGTCTGTTGGTCTTCCCCATAACTCGCCATTAATGAAATTACCTAAACGGCCAAATGCCAAACCAAATGGAACGAGCGGCGCAACTAAATCACTCACAACAAAGAAGGAAGCCTTGCGACGATAGGCAAACCAGAGCAAGGCTAATAAGACGCCTAGTAGACCGCCATGAAAAGACATGCCGCCCTCCCATATCTTGAAGATACTCAGCGGGTTTGCAAGATAGTAGCCAGGCATATAAAACAAGGTGTAACCCAAACGTCCGCCGAGCACCACGCCTAAAACGCCAGCAAATAAGAGATCCTCAAGATCTTTATATGACCAACCCAAGGATTGATATCGCGGAGAACGGATGCGCAGGCGACCTAATAATAAAAATTGAGCAAATGCCAATAGATACATTAGCCCATACCAATGAATGGCAAATGCACCAATCCGAATTACGACAGGATTAAATTCTGGATGAATCAACATACTAAGTAATCAGCAATCATGCTTTAGATTGATCAAAATTGTGTAGCTCATGACCTAAGTCACGATAAGCCTTGTATCGCTCGCGACCTGCAAGACGTTCCACTTCGTTGATCGTGACAACCTCAACAATACGAGGGAAGTGTGCAAGCAATGCTGAAACATCAGATGGCATTTTCATACCCAAGTGAATTAATACGTCTGCATGAGGCAACTGAGGCAAGGCGGGTGACAAAAAATGATCTGTCAGCACGATGGGTGTTTCCAGCGCTGTTTCATCTTCAATAAAGCAATGTGGCAAAAAATCTGATGCACTAAATATCCATAGAAGTTCATCTAATTTTTTGAGGTCTGTCTTTTCGCCCACTATCACGATGTTGCGCACAGACTCGCCAGTAGGTGTAGCACTCCAGATCTTGCGCGTTAAGCGACAAGCGTATTCAAGCTTATTGCTAACGTTGCTATGAAAATCAATGCGGGCCATGAATTACTTTCTGCGCTTATTTTTGATCTAACAAGTAATTCACAAGCAAAGGAACTGGGCGTCCAGTTGCGCCTTTAGTGGCACCACTCTTCCATGCAGTTCCAGCAATATCTAAGTGAGCCCATTTATATTTTTCGGTAAAGCGGGATAAGAAGCAAGCTGCGGTAACGCTACCTGCTGGGCGCCCACCAATATTGGCGACATCTGCAAAATTCGATTTGAGCTGCTCATGGTAAGCCGCATCTAAAGGCAAACGCCATACGGTATCCAAAGAGGCATGACCAGCTTTAGTGAGGGAATGGACCAAGCCCTCGTCATCGGAGAACACGCCACTATGTACATGACCCAATGCAATGATGCAGGCACCAGTCAAAGTGGCTACATCAATCACAGCCTTTGGCTTGAAGCGCTCAACATACGTTAAGGCATCACACAAAATTAAACGGCCTTCAGCATCCGTATTTAGGATCTCAATCGTTTGCCCTGACATACTCTTCACAATATCTCCAGGGCGAGTTGCATTACCAGAAGGCATATTTTCACAAGTCGGAATCACGCCGATAACATTCTTTTTGAGCTTCATTAACGCTGTGGCATACATCGTGCCAATCACAGAGGCAGCGCCGCACATGTCGTACTTCATCTCATCCATGGCTTCGCCAGGCTTTAGCGAAATACCGCCTGTATCAAAGGTGATGCCCTTACCCACCAACACAATCGGGGCCTCACCAGCTTTACCACCCTGATGACGCATCACAATAAATTGTGGCGGGGTATCTGAGCCTTGGGCTACCGATAAAAAAGAGCCCATTCCCAAAGCTTCAATTTGCTTGCGCCCCAAGACTTCCACCTTAAGGCCAGTCTTCTTGCTCAAGCCTTGCACTGCTTTACCTAAGTAAGTTGGAGTACAAATATTGGGAGGTAAATTACCCAAGTCTTTAGCTAAGTTCATACCCTCAACCATCGCAGCACCTTCTGGTACACAGGCCTTCAGCTCTTTAACGCAAGTGTCATTGCCTGCAAAGATGAGGTGATTAAAAGTGTCCGCTTTATCTTTAGCCTTGAATTTCATTGCTGGCTGACGAACCCCAAAACGATATGCTTGATCGCCTGCATATTGAATTGTCAAACGTACCTCTTCTGCAATGAAATCAGCTCGATGACCTAAGGCGAAACTCGGGATAAACCACAAAGCATTTTGGATGGAGCCCCCACTCAACTGCTTCAAAGCAGCGCGAGCAATTTTTGAGTAAGAGCTCAAGCTGCGTGCACTAGCAGCGGCAATATCACCCAAAGACACCAAGAGAACGCGTTTCACTTTTACCCCAGATGCGGCCCAGGATTTTTCAGCTCGAATGACGCAAGTAGATGCATGCTGAGCATCAAGGTCACCAACCAGATTGGCATGGGTGACAGAGCCCCCAAGCAAGCGATCCAATTCGAGCAAAAGCCCAGACTTAGACTTGGCGGCTTCCAGGGTATCTAAATCGGCTTTTGAGTAGGCTAAAACTAAGCAATCAGAGCTCTGCGCCAATAAAGTGGCTAGACTGGCCTTGAGCTGCTTCGGATTATTGAAATCGGCTTGCGCGAAATTCTTAGTGCTAAATTGAATGGTCATGATGTCTTGATGTATTTTTAAGTCAATTCAAGGAAAAAAATGGGTGTTTATCCATTATCCTCCGAGATGCAGGTTCACATCTTGAGTGAGCCAATAACAGCTAACTCATTATTTATTCATGATTTTTCACCAAGCCCTTCGCCGTGAACTCAGTTTTACGACTGGTGGTGTTTTTTTAGTCTTGGTCACCATCATGATTACCACCCTAGTCATTCGAATTTTGGGCTTTGCCGCAAATGGCGCTATCAATCCAGAGGATGCCCTAGTTTTAATAGCGCTAGCCACCCTCAGCTACATGGCCGTTCTTCTCACGGTCTCCCTGTTTGTAGCCGTCTTGATAGTATTGGTGCGCTGGTACAAAGATTCGGAAATGATTGTTTGGTTTGCTAGTGGCCTGAGCATTGCCAGTCTCATTAGACCAATTCTGCGCTTTGCAGCGCCACTGGTTGTCATCATCGCCCTCTTGGCTCTTTTTGTTTGGCCTTGGGCCAATCGCGAATCCACCATCATTAGTCAACGTTTTCAGCAACGTAGTGATGTATCTATGGTTACCGCGGGTCAGTTTAGGGAATCAGCTAAAGCAGAGCGGGTATTTTTTATTGAAGAGTTGGATGTCGATAAAAGCGAAGTAAAGAATATCTTTGCGGCAGAACCCAAAAATGGGCGGCTAAGTGTTGCCGTTGCAGCCACCGGATTCATTGAGAATGCAGAGGGAGGTGGGAAATCGATTGTGCTCAATAATGGCCGTCGTTATGAAGGACTCCCAACGCAACCAGATTTCAGAATTTTAGAATTTGCTGAATACAGCACCCAAATTCATAGCAAAAGTGCACTTGATCCAGCGCCGCGCGATCGTGAAAAAACAGTCATGGAACTGCTAAATGATCCCGATCCGATTGCAATGAATCCGAATTATGCTGAATTACTTTGGCGCATTGGCCTACCATTGATGGCCTTAGGCTTGGTACTCATTGCCATCCCGCTTGCCTACGTCAATCCCAGGCTGGGTAACTACACCGCGATGTTTTATGCCGTGCTGATTTATCTAATCTATAGCAATCTTCTCAACCTCACTCAAAACTTTGTCTCACAAGGCAAGGTAAATGTTTTTGTAGTGGCTTGGCCCATACATGTCCTTGCCTTTGGCATTGCCTTTCTACTTATACGCAACCGCATCAACCCCTCGTTGAAATGGTGGCGCCGTCAGCTCCCCTCATTCTTGGTCAATAGATGAAATATCTATTCCCCTATATCTTTGAACGCTACTTAGCTAAGCAGATATATGCTGCCTTTGGCTTAATCCTATTTGCGTTAGTGGCACTATTTTTATTCTTTGACATTCTGAGTGAGCTTGGTTCTGTAAAAGGTCAGTACACTCTGCCACTAGCCCTCCTACATGTTTTATTGAAGGCGCCAAGTCGGATTTCCGAGATCATTCCCATTGCTAGCCTGATTGGAAGTATCTATGTGTTTGCCATGTTGGCTAGCCAGTCAGAGTTCACGATCTTACGTATTGCTGGGTTAGATATCCGCAGGGGTTTAACTACCTTGGCCAAGATTTCATTACCTCTAGTTGTTCTGACGCTCATCATGAGTGAGTGGCTGAGACCCTATACCGAGAATCTGTCAGAGAAGATTCGCATGAAAGCTTTAGGTTCATCGTATAGCTCCCAACTCAAGACTGGGGTTTGGGTAAAAGATCGCTTACGCGATGAAGATGGCAGCGGCCCAGTGAGGCCTGGAGTCCGCTATGTCAACGTTGGCAAAATTGAACAAGACAATGAAATCAAAAATATTCATATGTACGAGTTTGATGATGCCTGCCGCTTGCTCTCCATTCGAAGTGCTGCTTCGGGACGCTTTGATCAAACAGGCACGTGGCTTCTGGATGACGTTACCGAAACTCGCTTCAAAGAAACCAAACAGACCGATCCGCTGAACCCAGTCTATTCGGCACAAACTTTTATCCACCCAATCGTGAGTCTAGAGTCTGAAGTCACACCACAAATTCTGAGCGTGCTTTTAGTGGGTCCAGAAAAAATGTCGATCTTTAGTTTGGGTCGATTTATTTCCCATTTGAGAGATAACAAACAAGATGCGCAGAGGCACTCCATTGCGTTCTGGAAAAAAGTAATCTGCCCATTTACGATCTTTGTCATGCTGACATTAGCCCTGCCATTTGCTTACCTTAAGGTGCGCGCAGGCAGTGTCGGTATTAAAATATTTGGCGGCATAATGCTGGGAATGAGCTTTCAGCTTTTTAACTCGCTCTTCTCGAATGTAGGCCTTTTGGGGTCTTGGCCCGCGCTGCTTACCGCATTAACACCCCCATTGCTGTATTTCATTTTGGCGATTGTGGGTTTACGTTGGGTATCTAGAGCTTAATACCAAAAAATCATATAGAATCTTACTGATATATCTCATTTGATATAAAGAATGGAATCCATATGAATTTGCACCAATTTCGTTTTGTCCGCGAAGCCGTAAGACAAAACTTCAATCTGACTTCCGCAGCCAAAGCACTTTTTACCTCTCAACCTGGAGTTTCCAAGGCCATTATTGAGCTGGAAGATGAGCTGGGTGTAGAGGTATTTCGTCGCCACGGCAAAAGGATCCGCTCACTTACCGAGCCGGGCAAAAGAATTCTTGCTTCGATTGAGCGCATTCTGGATGAAGTGGAAACCCTCAGAAGAGTTGGTAAAGACTTTGCCAGTCAGGATCAGGGTAACCTTGTGATTGCCACCACACATACTCAAGCTCGCTATGCCTTACCCAAAGTACTTACCGAATTTACCAAGCGCTTTCCAAAGGTTCGGGTCAGCATTCAACAGGGAAGCCCAGGACAAATTGCAGAGCTACTCATTCATGATCGCGCTGACATCGCAATAGCAACCGAAGGTATTGCCAATACTCCTGGCGTCCTTGCGCTTCCAGGCTACCAATGGCAACACGTAGTCATGGTGCCGCTGAGTCACCCCCTCCTCAATCAGTCAACCATCACCTTGGAAGAAATTGCCAAGTATCCACTCATCACATACGACAGAGCATTTGCAGGCCGCAGCAAGATTGATGCCGCATTTGCGCAACGTAATCTCAGCCCCGATATTATTTTGGAAGCGATTGATGCGGATGTGATCAAGACCTATGTTGAAACTAGAATGGGTGTCGGGATTGTTGCTGGCTTAGCTTATGACGCCGATAGAGATCGTAATCTCCGAGTCATTCCAGTTGGGCACTTGTTTAGTAACAATGTGACGCATCTGGGCGTTAAGCAAGGGGCCTACCTGCGCTCTTTTGTATACACCTTCATTGAACTATTCTCACCAACGCTCACGAAGAAAATTGTGGAACAGGCGATGAATAGCGAGGCAGAAACTTACGAGATTTAGGGTTTAGATCATCTAAAGGCGTAAACAACAACCTATTTGAGATGGTGCCCCGGGGCGGACTTGAACCGCCACGCCTTGCGGCACCGGATTTTGAGTCCGGCACGTCTACCAATTCCATCACCGGGGCAGGTGTTTGCAGTGGAAAAACTGCATTGAAGCTTACCAAGAGGTGAGAGTGTAACAAAAAAGTTGCATCACCCCCATTCTTGGGTTCAGAAGCCCTTAAAATAAAGACTTCAAGCCACATTACTCAAAAGGACTTACCCGTATGGCCGGCCATTCGAAATGGGCCAATATTCAGCACCGCAAAGGACGTCAAGACGAAAAGCGCGGCAAGATTTGGACCAAACTCATCAAAGAAATTACGGTTGCAGCTAAATTAGGCGGCGGCGATATTGCTACGAACACCCCCGTTTGCGCCTGGCTATTGATAAGGCCAATGACAACGTGCAAAGGGCAATTCAGCGTGGCACAGGCTCACTAGAAGGTGTGAACTACGAAGAAATTCGTTATGAAGGTTATGGTCTTAATGGAGCAGCCATCATCGTTGATTGCTTAACGGATAACCGCACTCGCACTGTTGCCGAAGTACGCCATGCATTTGCAAAAAAATGGTGGAAATATGGGCACCGAAGGTTCTGTTGCCTTTATGTTTAAACACTGCGGCCAGATGATATTTGCTCCTGGCACCAATGAAGATCAACTCATGGAGGTTGCACTAGATGCAGGCGCCGAGGATGTGATTACTCATGAAGATGGATCGCTTGAGGTGCTCACCCCAGTTCCTGATTTTCCGAGAGTTCAGGATGCTCTCACTCAAGCCGGCTTAAAAGCAGAGATAGCCACTGTAACGATGCGCCCTGAAACAGAAACTGAGTTTGAAGGTGAGCAAGCTGAAAGCATGCAAAAACTATTAGATGCGCTTGAGAACTTAGATGATGTTCAAGAAGTATTTACAAATGCCTCTTTGTAATCAGTCAGTTTATCCGTTCAATTCATTCAATACCATTCATCAATATCTCTTTTAGCTCTTTATGAAAATTCTTTTAGTTGGATCCGGCGGCCGTGAACATGCATTGGCATGGAAGCTTGCTCAATCCCCACAAGTTCAAAGCGTATATGTAGCGCCAGGCAACGGTGGCACAGCCACTGCAAAGCAGGATGCTGCAGGCATTCAAAACCTTCCTATTTCAGGCCTTCAAGAATTGGCAGACTTTGCCAAGCGTGAAAAAATTCATCTAACCGTAGCTGGTCCTGAGGCCCCATTGGCTGCAGGCATCGTAGATGTATTCCGCAATAATGGCTTGCGTATTTTTGGGCCAACCCAACTTGCCGCTCAATTGGAGTCCTCAAAGGATTTCTCAAAAGCATTTATGAAGCGTCATGGCATTCCAACAGCGGAATACCAAACATTTTCAAATGCATTAGAGGCGCATGCTTACATTGACGCTAAAGGTGCGCCGATTGTTATCAAGGCCGATGGTCTAGCTGCAGGCAAAGGTGTTGTTGTAGCAATGGATCTTGCAGAAGCCCATGCAGCCGTCGATATGATGCTCGCCGACAACAAATTGGGTAATGCTGGTGCACGCGTAGTCATTGAAGAATTTCTGACTGGCGAAGAAGCGAGCTTCATCGTACTCGTAGATGGCAAACATGTTTTAGCCTTAGCCACTAGCCAAGACCATAAACGTCTACTCGATGCTGATCAGGGTCCCAACACAGGCGGCATGGGTGCATACTCCCCTGCCCCAGTTGTCACTCCAGAAATTCATGCACGCGCTTTACGAGAGGTCATCATGCCTACTGTGAAGGGTATGAAGGCTGATGGCATTCCTTACACTGGCTTCCTCTATGCGGGTCTGATGATTTCTCCGGATGACAAGATTAAGACTTTGGAATTTAATTGCCGCATGGGTGATCCAGAGACACAACCCATCATGGCGCGCCTGCGTAGTGATTTAGTGAATGCCTTAGACCATGCAGTTGACGGAACCCTGAACGAAGTGGAGTTAGATTGGGATCGTCGTACCGCATTAGGCGTAGTGCTCGCAGCCCATAACTATCCAGATACACCGCGCAATGGCGACCTTATCACCGGCATTCCAGCCGACACCGAAGACCAGTTGACCTTTCATGCTGGTACCAAGCTGCAAGATGGCAAGCTTCTCACCTCAGGGGGTCGAGTGATGTGCGTAGTGGGTCTATCAGATACTGTTCGCGGTGCTCAGCAAAAAGCGTATGAGGCTATTTCTAAAATTCAATTTGATGGCATGCAATATCGCAAAGATATTGGCTATCGCGCAGTGAAGTAATTCAATTCATTTATCCATCCCAATATAGCGACCTTTAAACCTTGTCATCAACTGAACATACTCAAATCAATATTGCAGAATTAAAAAATTACTTTTTAGGACTGCAAGATCGCATCACGACTGCGATGAGTGCGCTCGATGGCAAAACTTTTATGGTGGATGGTTGGGAAAAGCCAGAAGACAGCAAGCTTAAAGGTTATGGGCGCACCTGCATTTTGGATGGTGGCAATATTCTAGAAAAAGGTAGCGTAGGCTTCTCACACGTACGCGGTGACCAAATGCCACCTTCCGCATCACACCATCGCCCAGAGGTTGCAGGTCGCAGCTTCGAAGCCATGGGCGTTTCACTGGTCTTTCATCCAAATAATCCCAAGGTGCCGACCACTCATATGAATGTGCGCTGCATTATTGCACAGGCTCCTGATAAAGAGCCTGTGTGGTGGTTTGGAGGTGGCTTTGATCTGACGCCCTACTATGGTGTTGATGAGGATTGCAAACACTTCCATCAAACAGCTAAGGATGCTTTAGATCCATTTGGTGAGGAGCTCTATCCACGATTTAAAAAATGGTGTGATGAATATTTTTATCTCAAGCACCGTGAAGAGCCCCGTGGTATTGGTGGTGTTTTCTTTGATGACTTTAATGAGCTTGGTTTTGAGAAGAGCTTTGCCATGACACGCGCTGTTGGCGATGCTTTTATTGATGCTTACCTGCCGATTGTGGAGCGTCGCTATAAAGACAGCTTTACCGCCGAAGAAAAAGCGTTTCAAGAATACCGTCGCGGTCGTTATGTTGAATACAACTTGATATTTGACCGTGGCACTATTTTTGGTCTGCATTCTGGTGGACGCACTGAATCTATTTTGATGTCTATGCCACCGGTAGTGCAATGGTGGTACAACTGGCAGCCAAAACCTGAGACGCCAGAAGCTAAGCTTTACGACTACTACCTCAAGCCGCGTGACTGGCTAGCCTAAGTTGAGCTCAGCGCATTTGGATACCCCAAAAAAAATTGGCATTCTGGGTGGTACGTTTGACCCACCACATCTTGGCCACCTTAAACTGGCTACGCGTTTTGCAAAGGTATTGCATCTCGATGCCTTGCTACTAATCCCCAGTAGCGAACCTTGGCAAAAAAACTCCGGTATCACGCCTGCTGAGTTACGGCTGAAACTGACTGAAGCAGCCGGCATTGATCTGGCTCGAGCATTTCTGTACTTAAAAATACCAACTCAAATTGGCGTTGACCGCATCGAAATTGATCGCGCAGGCCCGAGCTATGCCATTGATACCGCAAAAGCTCTCAGAGAGCGTTTTGGCCCTAAAGTTAGCCTGACTTGGTTAATGGGGGCTGACTCCCTTTTGAATCTCCCCTTCTGGAACTCCTGGGATCAATTGTTAGGTTTTGTGAATTTCGTAGTAGCCAGCAGGCCTCACCATGCACTTTCCGTGGAGATGAGTCCTGAAATTGAGACTTTATTGGTAAATCATCAATGTACTGACCCGGATACCCTTGAAAAAAGCCCATTTGGCCGCATCTACGTAGATAACAGTCTTTCAGTAGATCTTTCATCAACCGACTTACGAAACCAACTTAAAAGCACTTCTCGTAGCGCCGTTGCCTCCGAGCACATTCCATCTCACGCATTAGAAATCATCACAAATCTAGGCCTGTATAAGTAATCAGACTAAGATCACCCTTATATACAAAAATCTCAGAAAAATATTAAAGAAACTATGGGCTTAACTAAGTTACAACGCGTCGTGATCGATGCCCTTGAAGATGTCAAAGCGCAAGATATTCGTGTTTATGACACGACCAAACTCAGTGAGTTATTTGATCGTGTGATCATTGCCACTGGTACCTCCAATCGTCAGACAAGATCTTTAGCTATGTCGGTTAAAGAGGCTGTTAATGCAAAGGGTGGCGAAGTCATCTCAATCGAAGGCTTAGAGACTGGTGAATGGGTGCTCGTCGACTGTGGCGATATCGTGGTTCATATTCTGCAACCCGCATTACGTGCGTACTACCAACTTGAAGGTATGTGGGGCGCCAAGCCGGTGCGCGTCAAATTGGCAGCAGACAAAAGTCTTGTGAAAGCAAGTGAACCTGACGACGAAGATTAATGCTTTAGCAATGCGTTTAACGATTGTTTCTGTTGGTCACAAAATGCCAGAATGGGTTGCAACTGCAACCCATAATTACATTAAGCGCATGCCTGCAGACTACAGCATCGAAATCAAAGAGATTAAGCCCGATCTCACGCCAGCTAAAGAGGCTATCAAAATTGCAGCAGCCATTCCAAAAGGCTCTCGTGTTATTGCGCTGGATGAACGTGGCAAAGATCAAACCACTCAAAATCTAGCTACGCAGTTGGCAAACTGGCGCCAAGAAGGTTTTGACATCACCTTCTTGATTGGTGGCGCCGATGGACTCGAGCCTAGTCTCAAAGAGGGTGCTCAAGCGATGTGGCGCCTCTCGAGCCTCACGCTGCCTCATGCCATGGCAAGAGTATTGCTAGTTGAGCAGCTCTATCGAGCCTGGACCATTTTGCAAGGCCGCCCCTATCACCGCGAGTAAGCCATTCATGTTTTCTTATATTTATCTTGCTTCACAAAGCCCGCGACGCCAAGAGTTACTCAAACAGATTGGCGTCCAATTCGAAATGTTGATTGCAGCGCCGGGGGAAGATACAGAAACCCTTGAGGTACCCCTACCCCATGAACGAGCCTGTGATTATGTTGAGCAAGTCACCTTCGCCAAAAGCACCATCGCATTAACTAGGTGGCAAAACAGCGGAAAACCTTGGGCACCTATTCTGTGTGCAGATACCACCGTCAGCTTGCCTGGCAATCCTGCAGGCGAGATTCTGGGAAAACCGAACGATGCTGCCGATGCTGAACGCATTCTAAAAATGCTCAGCGGCCAAGTGCATGAAGTACTCACTGCAGTTGTGCTCACAATTGATCCTAAAACAAACCCTCTTTGTTTAGTGCAAATCTCCGAAGTGGAGTTTGCACATTTAACTCAAGTGCAAATTGACGGCTACATTCAGAGTGGGGAGCCCTTTGGTAAAGCTGGGGCGTATGGTATTCAAGGTTTGGGAGGGGCTTTTATTCCCTCAATTAAAGGCAGCTATAGCGGTATCATGGGATTACCTATTTTTGAAGTTAACCAATTATTGGATTTCGCTAAAGTTGCCCGCATATGAATGAAGAAATTCTAATCAACATCACCCCCCAAGAAACCCGGGTAGCTTTAATTCAGCAAGGTGCTGTGCAAGAGCTTCAGATTGAGCGGACACGGCAACGCGGCATTGTCGGCAACATCTATTTAGCCAAAGTTGTACGCGTGCTGCCAGGCATGCAATCTGCTTTCATTGAGATCGGCCTAGAGCGCACTGCATTTATGCACGTCGCTGATATCACGCAAAACAATCCTCAAGCACAAATCGAAAAACTGCTTTTCGAGGGGCAAAATGTTTTAGTCCAAGTTCTCAAAGATCCATTGGGCACTAAAGGTGCACGCCTCACAACTCAATTGAGTATTGCTGGCCGTAATTTGGTGCATCTACCACCAGCTGGAACTGATGCGGCTATAGAAAAATATATTGGCGTATCCCAAAGAATTGATCTGCCTGAGGAACGAGAGGCTATCAAGGCGCGCCTTGCAGGACTGGTGCCTACCGATGAAAAAGGCGGAATCATTGTGCGCACCAGCGCACAAGATGCCAGCGATACTGAGCTTGAGCACGACATGCGTTACCTACGTACTACCTGGGAGAAGATTCGTGAAGCCGTGAACCATAAAGCTGCTCCCAGCCTGCTTTACCAGGACCTCAGTTTAGCCGAACGCGTATTGCGCGACGTTGCTGGTGAAGAAACTATAAAAATCCGAGTTGACTCTGCGGAAAACTTTGAAAAGCTCAGGGGGTTTGCAACGTTATACATGCCAAATCTCTTGGATAAGCTTACATTGCATCGTGGTGAGCGCGCCCTATTTGATCTCTTTGATGTGGATGCTGAAATCAATAAGGCACTTGGCAGAAGAGTTGATCTCAAATCGGGTGGCTACCTGATGATCGATCAAACAGAGTCCATGACTACGATTGATGTCAATACCGGTAGTTATGTCGGCGCACGCAATTTTGATGACACCGTATTTAAAACTAATCTTGAGGCCGCTCAGGCTATTGCTCGTCAACTCCGTTTACGCAATCTTGGCGGCATCATCATCATTGACTTTATTGATATGTTGAACAAGGAGCATCAAGAGTCGGTGTTGCATGAACTCAATCGCAATTTAGAGCGTGATCACGCTCGCACTTCAGTAAGTGAATTCTCCTCGCTAGGCTTGGTGGAGATGACACGAAAACGCACTCGTGAATCCCTTGCCCATATTACTTGCGAGCCTTGTGCTACCTGTCAAGGCAAGGGCGAAATCAAAACAGCACAAACTATTTGTTACGAGATTTTGCGCGAGATTGTGCGCGAGCATCGCCAATTTAATCCCCGGGAATTTAGGATTGTTGCAGCGCCTGATGTGATTGATCTCTTCCTAGAAGAAGAAAATCAATTCTTGGCGCAGCTGGGCGATTTTATTAGCAAGCCAATCAAGCTTCAGGCTGAAGGTAGCTTCCGCCAAGAGCAGTACGACATCGTCCTCAGTTAATTACAGACTAAGCATTTGAAAACTGAATGCGATGCAAGTTGGCATACATGCCATCCTTAGTAATCAACTCTTCGTGTGAGCCATTCTCAATCACATGGCCATGCTCTAAGACCACAATCCGATTGGCATGCTCAATAGTTGATAGGCGATGTGCAACCACCAAAGTAGTTCTGCCCGCCATCAAACACTCCAAAGCATCTTGCACTTGACGCTCAGATTCAGAGTCCAGTGCAGAAGTTGCCTCATCCAAGATGAGGATAGGTGCATCTTTATAAATGGCTCTCGCAATGGCTAAACGCTGGCGCTGACCACCGGATAGGCGATTGCCGTTATCCCCAATTTGAGTATCAATTCCTTCAGGCATTTCTTTCATCAGTGCAGATAAATTTGCTGCCTCAAGCGCCTCCATCACGCGCCCACGGTCAATGCCTTCTGGACCAACAGCACCATAGGCTACGTTTGCTGCAATGCTGTCATTAAATAAAATCACATCCTGACTCACAAAAGCAATTTGCTTGCGCACATCCGCAAGAATAATGTCCTCAAGCGGAATATCGTCTAAGAAAACTTGCCCACTTGTCGGCTTAAAGAATCGGGGCAATAAATTAACTAAGGTAGACTTTCCGCCACCAGACGGCCCCACAAAGGCAACAACTTCGCCAGGCTTGATATTCAAATTGACACCAGTGAGAGCATCTTTACGCCCCGCTTCTTGCTGATAAGAGAAGCCAACATCCTCAAATCGGATTCCACCCTTAGATTTCACCAAAGACTTCATATTTTCTTTTCGGGACTCGTCTTCTTCAAAAGGTTGATCCATGAGTGAGAAAATCATTTCCGCTGCAGTTAAGCCGCGTTGTAAGGGCTGATTAATGTCGGCCAAATGCTTAATCGGCGAAATCACCAACATCATTGCGGTAATGAAAGAGGCAAAGCCACCAACAGTAGCACCTTCGGAGGCTGACTGCATCAAAGCGATTACCAAAACGATCGATAGCGCCATGGAAGCAATCAATTGAGTGATTGGCTGATTCAAGCCTCCAGCCACCGCCGACTTCAAGGCAAATTGACGAAGACGACCGGCTTTTTCCATAAAGCGGCCCATCTCATATTCTTCAGCACCATGTACTTTCACGATCTTGTAACCAGCAGCTGATTCTTCAACAATGTACGCTAACTCACTAGTGAGAGTCTGCTGCTCGCGATTTAAGGACCGCAGGCGCTTGTTAATTTTGCTCATGATGAAGGCAATAATGGGGAAGATCACCAAAATCACCAAAGTCAGTTGCCAATTTAGATAAATCAGGTAACCAATTAATCCGATCACCATAAGAGAATCTCGTACCAAGCTGATTAACATGCCGCCCATGATGGAGAGAACATTATTCACCTCAAAAACAACCGCATTAATTAAATTCGATGCCGAGTTCTTCTGAAAAAAAGTAGTTGATGCATTTAGTAATGTTTGGAACATCTGCTGGCGCAATTTAAGTAAGATGGAATTAATAACGCGAGTCAGCAAATAATTTGACAGGAACTGAGCTAAGCTGCGGACAAGGGCTAATCCGACCAAGAAAACTGGCACCTGCCAGAGCTTGTTATCCATCTGCCCAGTGAAGCCACGGTCCAACAAAGGCTTCATCAGCGCCGGAATAGAGGTTTCAGCGGCAGCAACAAGCGCCATGGCCAATAAAGACCCAACAATCGTCCAGATATGGGGTTTCAGGTACTGAATTAAGCGATTTAGGGCGGTACGGTCTTGAGCATTCATATAATGAATTATGCCTACCTTATCCGTCATACTCATCACTCGCAATGAAGAGGCCAATTTGGCCGATTGTTTGACCTCTCTGGAGGGGATTGCCCAGCAAATCGTGGTGGTTGATACCAATAGCACCGATAACACCCTAGAGATCGCCAAAAATCATGGGGCCATCATTAGCCAACCAGCCGATTGGCCTGGATTTGGGCCTCAAAAGAGCCGTGCCTTAGACCTTGCCACTGGTGACTGGGTGCTCTCCTTAGATGCGGATGAACGACTGACTCCCGCCCTCAGAAGTGAAATTCTGACGGCCATCAATCATGCAGCTCATGTTGACTGTTTTGCCATTCCACGTCTATCTTGGTACTGTGGGCGCTTTATTCGCCATTCTGGGTGGAGCCCAGATTATGTTGATCGGCTATTTAAGCGGGGCACTGCGCGCTTCTCAGACGATCTGGTTCATGAACGACTTATTCCGAATGGGCAGGTGGCGAGGCTGGAGAATCCCATGTTGCACTACAGCTTCATGAACTACTCACAAGTACTGCAAAAGTTGGACTGCTATTCAACTGCATCAGCAGAGCAGGCATTTTCAAAAGGGAAAGAAAGTAGCCCATTAAAAGCGGTACTTCATGGTATCTGGGCCTTTACTCGAGCCTACTTTATACGCCTTGGCTTTTTAGATGGTCCCCAGGGCTTTGCTTTAGCCATCTCCAGTGGGCAAGGTGCCTACTACCGCTACATGAAGCTATGGCAATTGCATCAAGAAGCTGCACATCACCAATATCACAGCAAATGATCTCAGTACTTCTAGCGACCTATAACTGGCCACAAGCTCTCAAACTATGTCTTGAGTCACTTGGCACTCAAACTGATTTAGATTTTGAAATCATCATTGCTGATGACGGCTCTACCTCGGAGACCAAAGAACTTATTGAAGAATCGCGGAAGCATTTGCCAATAAAAATGACGCATCTTTGGCAAGAGGATCAGAGCTTTCGCAAGGCCCGCATTCTTAATCAAGCAATCGAGGCAGCGCATGGTGACTATCTCGTATTTTTAGATGGTGACTGTCTTGTGCAGCCAGACTTTATCGCCCAACATCGAACACTATCTCAGGCAAACCACTTGGTTACGGGTAGTCGTATTTTACTTAACGACGAGCTCAGCAAACAATTGCTCTTATGGCCTCATTGGGATTTCAAAAAATTTATCGGTAAGTTATTGAGCTATCGACTATCCGGTGACATCAATAAGTATTGGTCTCTCAAAATCAAACTAGGCGATAGCGCATGGCGCAACTATAAGAAATTTGTATGGCGTCGTATTAAAGGTTGCAATATGGCCTGCTGGAAAGCCGACGCCCAAGCCATTGGCGGCTTTGATGAAACCATGACGGGCTGGGGTCACGAGGATGCGGATTTTGTTTTCAGACTACAGAACAGGGGCTTGATTCGTAAATCCGGATCCTGGTCAACTGAAGTACTTCATCTCTACCACCGCATCAATGATCAATCCAATGCCGCAGAAAATGCACGTCGCGTCCGTGAAAAAATTCTGGCTAAAGCTCAGTAGGATCGAGTTACATTAACCCCATGACTGCATTCTCAGCACTAAAGCCTAAAAAAGTTTTATTTATTGCGACTCGCCAAATTGGGGATGTCCTGGTCACTACGCCACTCATCTCTCAAGCACGCGAACTATGGCCTGATGCCGAGTTTCACTTTTTAGGTTACCGTGGCAAGCTCGAAATGCTCAAAGGTAATACTGATATTGTCCGGACAATCGAAACTTCAGACCGCCCAAAATTCAAAGAATATCTCCCCTTATTTTTTAAGCTTTTTCAACGTTACGATTTAGCAGTAGTTACACAACCTAGTGATCGAGCCTACTTCTATGGCTTAGTAGCCGCTCATCACCGCGTTGGCGTACTAGGTGGCCATCCTCAAGGCCTGACTGAACAAGACAAGACCAAGAAAAACAAGAGCGATAAGCAAAATTCCTGGAAAAAAGCTATCTGCTTACATACAGTTGATGTGGATTATTTCGCACAACATGTCATTACTGAAAAGCTTCGCCTACTTGAGATCTTTTACAAAAAGCAGGAAGATTTATTTAGCAAACCTATTTCAGTCACTCCACCTGCTGGCGATCCAATCACCCCAAGCATTGCCGATCAACTCCACGCGCCTTACGTTGTAGTACATCCAGGACCCTTGACTGCCTACAAGCGTTGGCCGCTTGCCTATTGGAAAACATTGCTGACATGGATTGCAAAACAAGGTTGGCAAGTTGTATTAAGCGCATCACCCGCCAAGCAAGATTTACAGCTAAACAAAGATATCCTGTTATTGCTTGATGAAGAAACCCGCAGTCATGTTGTTGATACAGCAGGCCTACTTACTATCTCACAAGCGGGAGCACTGATTCGTGGAGCAGTTGCCTATGTCGGGGTGGATACGTCGATCACGCACCTAGCAGCAGCATGCAATACACCTACCATTGCCTTATTTGGTCCAACGCCACCCACTAACTTTGGTCCGTGGCCTAATGGTTTTATTGGTGAACAGCCCTATCAATTAAGAGCTCGCTTGCAGACAGTTGGTAATGTCACGATCCTGCAAGGCCCCGGTGAATGCGTCCCCTGTCGTAAAGCAGGCTGCGAAGACCGCGCAAGCAGTAATAGCGAATGCCTAGATCAGCTAGATCCAAATCAAGTGATTGCAGCGCTTCAAGACGCTACAAATCAATAAATCACTCTGGGTGGTTTTCGAACTGCTGATTTAGTGATATTGAACTTGAACAGTATTGGATTTCTTGGCCGCCAATATCTGAATCAGACTATGCAAGCAGGCATCATCAGGATAGATGCGTAACTCTTCTGGGAATTGCATCAAGCAAGCTCCACCACTAGTAGTCACCGCGGCCGTAAGCATTAAACCCTTCAGCCCTTCACTTCCGCTTGGTATAGGGGCTGCTGCAGGTCCCAACTTGGGATCCCGCACACGATTACTCATTAAGTAGGGCCCAATTTGGCTACGTAAGGATTTAAGGTCAATCGCTGAATCAATCGATAGGTGCACATTACGAGCAAAACGCATACGGGCACCCGTAATATCCATCACTGCCTCAGACACAATACGCATTCCCCCGGAAAACTTGTCGGGGGTAACGTTCACTTTAGCTACAAGCAATTCATCTTCTTTAAGCCAAGAACGATTCGGTTCATAGACTTCGCTATAGAGCGTCACCTCAATAGCAGCAGTACCATCATCAATGGTTGCAATCATCATGCGGCCACGCTGACCCGTCAGCATGCGGGCAGAAGTAATAATGCCGGCGATCAACTGATCTTTACCCTCGGTCACTTTAGCTAATGGTTGACGAATGAAATGCGCCGTCTCATCACGATAGGCATCAAACATATGGCCAGTCAAACAGAGTCCGAGGGCGTTCTTCTCATCTTGTAGGCGTTTCTTTTCAGGCCACACTGGTTCGCGCACCAACTCAGGCAGGTGGCAATCCTCTTCCCCTGCTACCTCAAACAAACTCGCTTGATTAATTGAAGCTTCAGCTTGTTCCGCCGCCTCAATTGCACGTGCAAGAGAAGCCAATAAGGTGGATCGAATATCGTAAGGATTACCGCCAGCAGGAATAGAGTCTTTATACAAGCTATCAAAAGCGCCTGCACGCATCAAAGCCTCAATTGCTCGACGGTTCACTTGTCTGCGATCAACGCGTGCACAGAAATCAAACAGATCTTTAAACGGACCACCCGCCTCACGGGCTTTCACAATGACTTCGATTGCCGCTTCACCCGTACCCCTTACAGCACCTAAACCATAGCGAATATGACTAATTGGGGAATCTGGAGCTGCGTCTGGCGCACGCAATGGTGTGAACACATAAACACCAGTATTAATGTCTGGTGAGAACACGCGAATATTATTTGCCAAGCAATCGTCATACAGAATCTTCACCTTATCGGTGTCATCCATTGCGAGCGATAAGTTGGCCGCCATAAATTCAGCAGGGTAGTAGGCCTTTAGCCAGGCGGTTTGATATGCCAAGAGTGCATAGGCAGCAGCATGTGATTTATTAAACCCATAGCCCGCAAAGCGCTCCATCAAGTCATAAATCTCGTTGGCTTTACCTTCAGTAATTCCGCCGGCTTTTGCGCCATCACTAAAGATCTTGCGATGCTGTGCCATCTCTTCAGGCTTCTTTTTACCCATGGCACGACGTAACATATCAGCACCACCAAGCGAGTAGCCGCCAATCATCTGGGCCATCTGCATCACCTGCTCTTGATAGACCATAATGCCGTAGGTTTCTTGCAGAACGGGCTCAATACGTGGATCTGGATACCCTACTTTTTGACGTCCATGTTTACGTTCAATAAAGTCCGGAATCAAATCCATTGGGCCTGGGCGATAGAGTGCTACGAGCGCAATAATGTCTTCGAAGCGGTCAGGCTTGGCTTTACGAAGCATGCCTTGCATGCCACGACTTTCCAACTGGAAGACGGCGACCGTATTAGCATTCTTTAAAACTTCAAAAGCTTTTTCATCATCAAGCGGAATTTCACCAATATTCCAATCTTTACGATCGGCATGTAGCGTCTTAATCCACTTCTCAGCAGCGGCCAAAATAGTCAACGTGGTTAAACCCAAGAAGTCAAATTTCACCAGACCGATAGCCTCTACATCATCCTTATCAAACTGACTAATAACGGAGCCGCTCTCTTGATCTTTAGAGTCTTTTGCTTCTTGTGTGTAAAGCGGGCAAAAATCGGTTAAGCGACCAGGGGCAATCAATACGCCACCCGCATGCATACCGACGTTGCGGGTCATGCCCTCAAGCTGCTGTGCAAGAGATAAAAGCTGGCGCACTTCATCTTCATTCTTTTCGCGCTCGCCTAATTGCTTTTCCTCTTTCTTGGCCATTTCAATAGTCATGTACTGACCTGGCTTATTCGGAATCAACTTGGCAATACCATCAACGAAGTTATAACCTTGCTCCAGCACGCGACCCACGTCACGAATCGCCGCTCTGGCAGCCATGGTTCCAAAGGTCGCAATTTGACTGACTGCGTCTTTTCCGTACTTATCTTTGACGTACTGAATCACGCGATCGCGCCCATGCTGACAGAAGTCAATATCGAAGTCGGGCATCGATACCCGCTCAGGATTTAAGAAGCGCTCAAAGAGGAGGTTATAGCGCAGTGGATCAAGATCAGTAATACCGAGTGAATAAGCAACCAAAGAGCCAGCACCAGATCCACGACCAGGACCCACTGGTACGCCATTGTTTTTTGCCCAATTGATAAAGTCCGCAACGATCAGGAAGTAGCCCGGGAAGCCCATTTGAGCAATGGTCTTCACCTCGAAGACTAGGCGCTCGTGATAGCGAGCCTCTTCCTTTGCACGCTCTTCTGGATTCGGGAAATTGCGCTCCATATGGCGCTTCAAGCCAATCTCAGATTGCTGTAACAAATAATCGTCTAGCGTAATACCGGGCGGTGTTGGGAAATCCGGTAAGCGTGGCTGACCTAAGGTCAACGAGAGATTGCAACGTTTCGCAATCTCTACTGAATTAGCGAGTGCAACAGGTAAATCTGCAAAGCGCTTTTCCATCTCTTCTTGAGATAAGAAATATTGCTCTTCATTAAACTTCTTAGTGCGACGGGGGTTGCCTAAGAGCTCACCCTCTGCAATACACACACGCGCCTCATGAGCTGTGAAATCACTTCTTTGCATAAACTGCACAGGATGTGTTGCAACGATGGGTAAATCCAACTCGCTAGCAAGATGACAGGCAAGCTGGAGCTGCTTTTCATCTTGAGGATGGCCCCCACGTTGCACTTCAATGTAAAAAGCATTAGGAAATAATTTTGCCCAATGCTTAGCGGCATCTTTAGCCTGGTCTTCTTGACCCGCTAAGAGCGCAGCACCAACATCACCCCAGCGTCCGCTCGAGAGCGCAATCAAACCATATGCAAGCGTTCTTTTTGCCGCTTTATCTTCAGCCTTAGAGGAGGGCTCACTAAACCATTTTGGATCCACCTCAGCACGACCACGAGTCTGATTTTCCAGAGAGGCCTTACTCAACAACTGGCAGAGATTGAGATAACCAGAGTGGTTTTGAACTAAGAGCAATAAACGGTAGGGTTGATCTGGGTCCTGGGGGTTGCTAATCCAAACATCTGCACCTGCAATCGGCTTAACTCCGCTTGAGCGTGCGGCACTATAAAAACGGACTAAGCCAAATAAATTACTCAAATCGGTAAGCGCTAAGGCCCCCATACCATCTTTTTCAGCTGCAGCAACCGCATCGTCAATGCGAACGACACCATCCGTAATTGAAAACTCGGAATGGACGCGCAGATGAACAAAACGGGGTGAAGCCATGAGATCATTTTAGCTGTGCCGAACCTTAAAATCCCCCATCCCCAGCCGACGGCTATCGCGGGCGCTTTGCCCCCTCGCCTACTGGCCCGCTTCATGCTGGATCCTTGGTTGCAGCCCTAGGAAGTTGGCTAGATGCTCGACAAAATCAAGGGAAATGGCTACTCAGAATTGAGGATTTAGATACCCCCCGCTGCATTCCGGGGGCGGATCAAGAAATCCTACGCCAATTGCTTGCCTGCGGCCTTAGCTGGGACGAGGAGCCAGCATGGCCAAAGCACCAAGATCGCTATAAAAAGGCTCTAAAGCGCTTAAATGAGCTCCAAACCGCTATCCCTGCACCTGCTCTAGGCAAAGCATTGCAAGCGCTCTAGAGGCTCGTGGTGTAGTCACTCCTCGCAATCAAGAAATGGTCTACCCTGGTAGCTGCCGCCCCCAACAAATACCCCTATATGAGAATGGAAATAGCTTCACGGTTGAAGCGGCCTGGAGACTTGCCCTACCCCCAGATCTCAGTATTCATTTTGAAGATCTAGCCCTAGGCAAGCAAAGTCAAAACCTGAATCAAGAAGTGGGGGATTTTGTATTGCGTCGTCGGGATGACGTATTCACCTATCAACTTGCCGTAGTGGTAGACGATGCAGTGCAAGGCATCACTCATATTGTGCGTGGTGCAGATTTACTTAACAACACAGCACGACAAATACATCTGCAAAGTATTTTGGGATACCCAACACCAAGCTACTTGCATCTGCCACTAGTGCTCGAAGGGCATGGCGAAAAACTCAGCAAACAAACTTTGGCGAGCGCGATTCATACTGAGAATGCGCAACAGACTTTACAAGAATTACGCAAAGCTGGAGAGTATTTAGGATTGAGGGATCTTCCGGATGGAAAAGATACTTCGATTGCTGAGTGGCTTTTAGCTGCCACCCAGACTTGGAATAGAAAAATTATTTCTTCTTAAAGCCGCCCAGTAAAGCACCAACAGCAGGTCTTGCAGGCGTAATGCCCACTTTTTTCTCTTCAGGATTGCTAGTCTCTGATGATGACTTAGTGACAGCGCTAGGCTCATAAGGCTTATAGAAAAATGGATCTGACATTTTGGCTGGCGCATCTGATCTTGAAGAGCTTCTGCTAGGATTACCTTCGGGTAGCGGCTGGATATCCAACTTGTGTTTCATCAACTTTTCAATATCGTCGAGTAAACGTTTTTCGCTAGCATCGACCAATGCAATCGCATCACCTTTACTACCTGCGCGACCCGTACGACCAATGCGGTGAATAAAGTCTTCCGCATTAAATGGCAGCTCGTGATTAATTACGCAAGGCATTAAAGGAATATCCAAACCACGTGCAGCCACATCTGTTGCAACCAATGCTTCGATCGCGCCAGATTTAAATGCATCTAAAGTGAGAGTACGTTCACCTTGGCTCTTATCTCCATGAATCGCACCCGCTTTAATACCATCGCGTTCCAAAGAACGAGCTAATCGAGCGCAATCTAAACGACTGTTAGTAAAGATGATGCACTGACGAGATAAACCTTGACGAGTGCGCGCCTCAAGGACTTTCACAATCGCGCGTTGCTTGTCAGCACTAGACACCATATGCACTACTTGCTTGACAGTATCTGCCGCTGCATTTTGGCGTGCCACTTCAACGGTGACTGGCGTACGCAAGTAACTTTGCGCTAACTTCTTAATCTCAGGTGAGAACGTTGCCGAAAACAAAAGCGTTTGGCGCTGTGCTGGAATCAAATCAATAATGCGTTGTAAGTCTGGTAAGAAGCCCATATCCAACATGCGATCAGCTTCATCTAACACCAAAATTTCTACTTGCGAGAGATTGGCAACTTTAGAGCCAATGTGATCTAGCAAGCGTCCTGGGGTGGCAATCAAAATCTCTACGCCACCACGCAATGTGGCAACTTGCTCTTTCATATCTACGCCACCGTACACCACGGCAGCACGCAAATCAGTGTGCTTCGAATAGCTTGCTGCATTCTCGGCAACTTGAACAGCTAACTCACGTGTCGGCGTTAGCACCAACGCACGAATTGGGTGACGAGCCGGCGAAGCGCTGCTGCTTGCGTGACGCAAAATCTTTTGGATGATCGGCAACACAAAAGCAGCCGTCTTACCGGTACCGGTTTGGGCTGCGCCCATCAAATCACTTCCCGCCAAAACGTGCGGAATAGATTGCGCTTGAATCGGAGTTGGGGTGTTGTAACCCTGCTCAGATACCGCTTTTTGAATCTTTGGATCTAAGCCAAAGTCAGCAAAGGTAATTGTTGCTGGGGTGGCGCTACTCTCAGTAGCGCCGGTAGGGGAATTTATTTCAGGAACAGTATTTGTCAAGGTAACTTACAGAATGGCTGCAATGCCGGCCTTCGCGGTTTCGGCATCCTCAGTCGATTTAACGCCGGAAACGCCGACTGCGCCGATGGTAAACCTATTTACCTCGATATTGACGCCACCTTCCAACATGCTCGAAATATGTGGGGCAGATAAAAAGGAAATACGTCCGTTATTAATAATTTCTTCGTACACGCGGCTCTCGCGTTTACCCATTGCAGCAGTACGCGCTTTTTCTTGAGCGATGTAAGCAGAGACAGGAGCGCAACCATCGCGACGAGTTAAACCCAATACATGTCCACCATCATCACAAACGGCGATAGTCACTGCCCAGTTATTTGCTGCTGCATGTTTGTCTGCTGCATCCAAAATCTTTTGAACATCAGCCTGGGTTAAATACGGTTTAGTTGCCAACATGTGAAATCTTTCTGTCTCGAATATGTTTTATTTGATGAAAGTACTATCTATATAAGTACTTGAATTATAAGGGGTGTTAGCCGATAGATTCACTAGCCGACACCCCATTTACACCCAACTTACTGATTATTTTAGAAATTCTTGGGCAGCAACAACACCGCTTGCCTTAGGCTTATAGCCCATAGCGCCCAAACTCATCTCTACTCCACTAAGTGCAGCCATCAGACTGAGCTCATTGCAATCACCCAAATGGCCAATGCGGAAGGCCTTGCCTTTAATTTTCCCAAGGCCTGTACCCAGGGATAAATTGAACTTCTCCAGAGCATGCTTACGCAGAACATCCGCATCCATACCTTCTGGTGTAGCAATACAAGTGAGTACTGGTGAATAGCAATCTTTATCTTGGCACTGGATTTCTAAACCCCAAGCATTCACCGCTTCACGGCAAGCAGCCGCAAGACGCTGGTGGCGAGCAAAAATATTATCTAAGCCCTCAGCCATCATCATGTCCAAAGCCTCATGTAAGCCATACATCAAATTAGTACTTGGCGTAGTTGGCCAGTAGCCTGATTTATTGGACTCCAAGATTTCATCCCAAGCCCAATAGGCCTTAGACATCTTGTTCGTTTTACTGACTTCAATTGCGCGCGCTGACAAGGCATTAAAGCCAATGCCTGGAGGCAGCATTAAACCTTTTTGTGAGCCAGACACGGTAACGTCCGCACCCCATTTGTCGTGCTCATAGTCTGCAGAGCCCAAGCCAGAAACGCTATCAACCAACAGCAGTGCTGGGTACTTGAGAGAATCAATTGCCTTACGAACTGCGGCAATGTTCGAAGTCACACCCGTAGAGGTTTCGTTATGGACTACACAAACCGCCTTGATTTCATGACCAGTGTCTTTACGTAAGCGCTCTTCAATGACAGATGCATCAACACCCCAACGCCATGTATCTTGACCAGGCTTAGTTACCACCTCAACATCCAAACCAAGACGCTTACCCAAAGCGCGCCACAAATTGGCGAACTGACCGGTTTCATAAAAGAGCACCTTGTCACCAGGATTGAGGACATTAACCAAAGCCCCTTCTCATGAACCTGTTCCAGAGGCGGAATAAATAATGACTGGTTGCTCAGTCTTAAAAATCTTCTTAATACCATCTAGAACCTTGAGACCAAATTCACCGAATTCGGGTCCACGATGATCAATCGTTTGATAGCTGATTGCCCGCAGGATGCGGGATGGCACTGGGCTTGGGCCAGGAATATGTAAAAAATGACGTCCTGAGAGGTGGTTATCTAGTTTTAACATGCTGAGTCTCGCTTGGTTTTTGTTGTTAATCTTGCTGGCCAGTGTAAGGCACTTTTTGGTAATTTACAATTTTGTATGCAAAATATTTTTCAAATAAGTGAAAAATAAGCAATTCATAGCGTTATTTATGGCTATTGATAGGTTATAGTAAATATGTATACAAAATTAAGGCATTTCAAATGATGCTCACTGCACCCCAAAATACCCAAAACTTACACGAGGTCACCTTCCAAAAGCTGCGAGCTTTATTGGTAGAGGGCGCCATTACGCCGGGAAGCAAATTGAATGAACGTGAGTTAGCAGAACAGCTCAATGTGTCACGCACCCCTATTCGCGAGGCGATTCGACGTTTGGCAGCGGATGGGCTGGTAGAGCTGATTGCCAACCGTGGAGCTATTACAATTCAATTAAGCCGGGACGATATCCTGCACACCTTTGATGTGATTGCAAACTTAGAGGGCTACTCTGGCGAACTGGCGGCACAAAATATTAGCGATCAAGCTCTCATTGAACTTGAAGCACTCCAATATGAAATGATGGCCTCGTATGCTCGCAGAGATCTCTCGAGCTACTCCCAACTCAATCTCAAGATTCACCAGGTCATCAATCAAGCGGCAAACAATCCCGTCTTAAGCCAGCTCTTTACCCAAGTCAATGCCCGAATTGAGGCACTGCGCTTTCGCTCCAATCAAGATGGCGTGAAGTGGGAGAAAGCAGTGGGCGAACATCAAGAGATGTTGGACGGATTAAAAGCTCGCGATAGCTCACGCATGCGCAAAGTCATGATGCAGCACGTCATGAATAAACGCGATGTAGCGATCCAATTAGTTGACTCAGAATCCAAACAGAAAGTTGCAGCATGAACAAGCCACTCGATTTACCACTTCCAGAATTCGTTGCCAACAAGGCAGAGTTAGCCAAGCGCCTGAGGCAAGAAACCTCTGGCGAAGTCATGACCGATATGGCTAGTCGTGGACGTTATGCAACTGATGCATCTATCTACCAAGCTATGCCTGTCGCCGTCTTTGTTCCCAAAACAGCTGAAGATATTGCAACAGCTATTCAGATTGCAGCTGATCTGGGTGTGCCCGTTTTGCCTCGTGGAGGAGGCACCAGTCAGTGCGGACAGACTACCGGCACAGCACTAGTAATCGACAACACGAAATACTTTCGCAAGCTTTTGCATGCTGATCCAGAAAAGGGAACTGCAGTAGTTGAGCCTGGCATTGTATTAGATCACCTCAATGCAGCACTCAAACCCCATGGCCTCTGGTACCCAGTAGACGTCTCTACCGCTGCGCAAGCAACAATAGGCGGCATGGCGGGTAATAACTCCTGCGGTAGTCGCTCTATTGCTTATGGGAACATGGTGCACAACGTTTTGGGTATTGATGCTTGGTTAGCCAACGGCCAAGTAGCAAGCTTTGGAAATTACGCCAATAGCTCTGGCGCTGCAAAACAACTTGGTGACTTTGTAAAAGGTTTAGCGAATAGCCTCCAACCTGAAATCGAAGCGCACTTCCCCAAAGTGTTGCGTCGTGTTGCTGGATACAACTTGGATGTCTTTCATCCACAAAGCGAGCGCCCCTATACACAAGATGGCAGCGTGAATTTGGCGCACCTGTTGGTAGGCAGTGAAGGTACTTTGGCGTATTTCAAATCGCTTGAATTGAAATTAGCACCCTTGCCACAACACAAAGTGCTTGGAGTGGTGAACTTTGCAAGCTTCTTCAAAGCAATGGATAGCGCGCAGCATATCGTCAAGCCTGGGCCCACTGCGGTTGAATTAGTCGATCGCACCATGATTGATTTAGCGCGTCACAACCCCAGCCTTAAGAAAACCATTGAGACTGCCCTCATTGATGCTAGCGGCCCGACCCCTGAAGCAATTCTATTGGTGGAGTTCTTTGGCGAAGCACACGCATCCTTGCTCGAGAAACTAAAGTCTTTACAGGGCCTTATGGGTGACCTAGGTCTACCAGGCTCGGTAGTAGCTATGCCTGATGCTGGTTTGCAAAAGAATTTATGGGAAGTACGTAAGGCCGGCTTAAATATCATGATGAGTCTTAAAGGTGACGGCAAGCCAGTGAGCTTTATCGAAGGCTGTGCAGTCCCGCTAGAGAGTCTTGCTGAATATACCCAAGCGCTCACAGATGTATTTTCTAAATATGGCTCACGAGGTACTTGGTATGCGCATGCTTCAGTAGGAACGCTCCACGTACGCCCCATCCTAGACATGCGCCGTGATGGCGCACAAAAAATGCGTGCCGTTGCTGAAGAAGCCTCTGCATTAGTTCGCAAATACAAAGGTGCATATAGTGGCGAGCATGGCGATGGACTCTGCCTCGGCGAATGGATCTCCTGGCAATTTGGTCCTAAGATTACAGAAGCACTTGCAGAAATTAAGCATGAGTTTGATCCGAATGGATTATTTAATCCCGGCAAGATTATTGACCCACCGAAGATGGATGATGCGAGTAATTTCCGTTTTCCGCCTAGCTATAAGGTCATTCCACTTCAACCCGCTTTAGATTGGTCAGCTTGGAACGTACAAAATAATCCCGTCACTGAAGAGACCAGTGCACCCGGTACTGGCGGTGACCCAGCAATGGGCTTAGCCAAAGCAGTGGAGATGTGCAACAACAATGGTCACTGTCGTAAATTTGATGCGGAAGTAATGTGCCCAAGTTACCGCGTGACGCGTGATGAAAAACACCTCACCCGTGGTCGCGCCAATATCTTACGTCTCGCACTCTCCAATCAATTGGATATCAAGGACGAAAGTTCACCCCTTGGTAGCGACACTATTAAAGAAGTAATGGAGCTCTGTGTAAGCTGCAAGGCCTGTCGCCGTGAATGCCCTACTGGCGTCGATATGGCAAAGATGAAGATTGAGTTTTTGTCGGCCTACAAAAAACGGGTTGGGCATTCATTACAAGATCTGGCTGTTGCCTATCTACCAAAATATGCGCCCATCATTAGAAACATCCCTGGTTTGCCTGCGCTACTCAATCTGCGTAACCATATTGCGCCGATTGCCAAATTACAAGAATGGATCATGGGCATCTCTGCACAAAGAAGTCTGCCAATCTGGAAAGCAAAAACATTCTGGAGCAATAAGAATGCAATTGCACCTTATCAATTTACCCCAGCTGAACTCAGCCAAGATGATGCCAATGGTAATAAAGGTGTTGTACTGTTGGCAGATACCTTCAATGCCTACTTTGAAGATGAAAATTTGCAAGCAGCGCTCGCTGTACTAAAAGCCGCTGGGTATCGCGTCCATATTCCACAGAAGAACTTGGCTAAGGAAAAAGTAGACTCTGCACCAAATACCTGTTCCAAGGAATTTTGCTGTGGCCGCACCTATTTAGCCGCTGGTATGGTCGACAAAGCCAAAGCCAGCTTGGATGAGTTGGTAAATCATCTTGCGCCATTTGCAGAAAAAAATATTCCTATCATTGGTCTAGAGCCTTCTTGCTTATTCACCTTAAAGGATGAGACTTTAGTCATGGGCTTTGGTGAGCGTGCAGTGACAGTGAGCAAACATGTACAGCTCTTAGAAGAATTTTTAGCTGGCGAAGCAAAAAGTGGCAAGCTCCAGCTGCAATTAAAACCAGCATCCCGTCCAGTCTTATTTCATGGTCATTGCCATCAAAAATCATTTGCTGCCGTAACACCAGCAATGGAGCTCTTGAAGTTAATTCCGAATGCCGAACCTAAACTGATTGAATCATCATGCTGCGGTATGGTAGGTAGCTTTGGTTATGAAGCAGAGCATATTGAGGGTATCAAAGCAAATGGCTGAAGCAAGCCTATTACCAGCGATACGGAAGGCGCCAGATAGTTGGGTGGTTGCAGATGGGACAAGCTGTCGCCACCAGATTGCTGATGGCACACAAAGAGATGCCGTACATATTGCCAAAATTTTGGCAGCCCATCTTTAAATTAAACAGCTGAATGATTCACTTAGCGTATAACGCCGTAAGCTAGCATCAGAAGCGTTCCAGTCAATAGGGCTGGAACGAGGCGGTGCGTTGGCTTAGAAACCATCACACCAAGACTGAGAAGACAAATCAGAATCCGAATCCATAATGGCACCGTTGCTAATAGACCAATTGGCATCAAGACCATTCTGACTGCTAAGGCTGCAACCATGGCATAAGTTACAGCAGCAAGCCAACGAAAGATTTCACTGTCTTGGTTAATTTTTTTGGCGAGTAAAACATCAATGGCACGACAAAAATAGGTCCCAAGAGTAGCACCAGCTAAGGCAATCCATAAACCCCAGCCTTGAAGGGCAGTATTCATTAACCTATTACCCCTGCTTTCTTACGCAATACTTTGCGATCAAATAAATAGGCAGCAGTTCCAGCAACTAAACCAGTGGTCAACAAGCTGGTATCGCGATCCAAGATAAAGAAAAATGGGCCTAGTACAAATCCCAGGCCAATCGCAATTTGATTAATCCAGGCCTTTACTTCAGTGAATGTGAGCAAAAAGAATAAAGGGTTAATGAAAACTAGGCCAAGGGTAATTGCCGGTGGAACCATACCGGCCAAGTAGTAACCCAAAATAGTACCGGGCACTGAGATTAGCCAACACAACAGACCAAGACCTATGAAATAACTCAATCGATGCCTAGCCTCGATGGTCTGAAACTCACGCATGGAGATAGCCCACGCAGTCATTGCCAGCAAATGAACCGAGGCATAAAGGCCATGGTTGCGATCTTTTTCATGAAGCTGAGGAAAGAGCGTCAAGGTCATCGTGATAAAGCGGGTGGAAGTCAAAGTCACTGCCAGTGCAATAGCTAGTACGGAAGATCCCGTTATCGCCATCTCTAGCAATACCACCTGACCAGGCAATGCAAACATCAAGAAACTGGTGGCACTGGTAAACCAGACATCCATACCATTCGTTTTGCCCATCGCACCAAAACCCACCATACCTGCAAACAAAACCATAGCAGGAGCGCCTGCAGCATCCCGAATGCCAGACCAAAAAGCATGACTGGAATCTTTAAAGCGCTGTACACCCGAACCCTCTAGAGCAATTTCGCTAGGGTCTATATTGGGCTTATCGGCTGACGACATCAAATCATTGTAAGTGAGATGGGGCGTAAGCTTCCAAAGCGACTTAGATATCCAGGGCCCACTGAATATGCTCCGCTACCAAGTCATCTGAGCTTGGTAAGCAGGCCATTAAAGCCTCCCTGAGAGAACGCTTATCAATCTCCGATACCTCACCATCAGCTAAGGCATTCCCCATCGCAACAGCTAGGTTTCTGCGCCAGCGGATGTAACCAATACGACGAATTGCACTACCTTCGTGACGCTTCTCGAATTCCTCCTCAGTCCAAGACCAAAGCTGCAGAAGACTAGCCTTTCCAAGACCATGTCGTTCAGCAAAATCGGGTAAGGCCATACGCTTTGCAAATTTATTCCAAGGGCAAATTAGCTGACAGTCGTCGCATCCATAAACACGATTGCCCATTGCCCTACGAAACTCCACCGGAATGGCATCTGGGTTTTCAATCGTTAAGTAAGAAATGCATCGGCGTGCATCTAATTGGTAGGGCGCTGTAATGGCTTGAGTAGGACATATATCAATGCAAGATTGGCAAGTACCACAATGTGAGTCTTCTTCTTGGTCAACCGGCAATGGAACATCCACCAAGATTTCACCTAAAAAGAATGTCGACCCAGATTCACGATTGAGCAGCAAAGTATGTTTACCCCGCCAACCTAGGCCCGCCTTACGAGCCAACTCCACCTCCATTAATGGTGCTGAGTCGGTAAATACGCGGTAACCAAATGAGCCAATTTGCTTTTCAATAATTTGTGCAAACTCTTGCAAACGATTACGCATCACCTTGTGATAGTCGCGACCACGGGCATACATGGATACGACTGCCTGGGTAGGCTCAGCTAAACGTAGCCACTCATGGTCAAAATGAATCGTAGGGGATAAGTAGTTCATCGTGACGCAAATAACCCTAACAGTACCTGGAACTAGCATGCCGGGATCAGAGCGTAAATCAGCATGTTTAGCCATGTACTCCATCTGACCATGACGCCCTTGATCTAACCACTCACGCAGCCTCTCTGTAGTCGATCCAAGATGGGTATCAGTGATGCGCAAGCCATCAAAACCCAACTGACGAGACTGCTCATTAAGCCATTCACGAAGATGGATCTGATCAACAGCGTTCGGTATTTGGGAAGAAGTCATACGTAATACAGAATATATCTTAATAATTGAATAAACTAGGCAAATGGCTCAGAATTCATTTACTCAACATTGTAGGCAAGAAGCGGATACGACCGCCTTGGCACAAAAGCTTGCCTTCAGCCTCAGCCACCTTTTTCAAGCAGACCAAAGCATTCACCTCAATATCTCTCTAGAAGGCGATCTTGGGGCGGGTAAGACCACCTTTGCACGCCACCTGATACAAGCCCTGGGATATACGGGGCGAGTTAAAAGCCCCGCCTATACCTTGTGTGAACCCCATCCCATTGAACTCAACAGCGGCAACCCATCGTCAGCAGTAAGCATTACAGCTCATCACTTTGATCTTTATCGCATGAGAGATCCCCTAGAGTGGCAAGAAGCTGGCTTTGCAGAACATTTTGATGAGCCTGGATTCTGCTTGGTGGAGTGGCCAGGAAAAGCTGAGGGTACCCTGCCAGCTTTTGATATCGAAATTCATCTCAGCGCCGGCGAAGATGAGAACGCAAGAAATATTAGCCTGCAAGCCAATACCGGTCAGGGAATGGCTGTTATAGAAAAACTATACCCCCTATAGAGATGAGCAAGTCACCCCTCAACCCCTCTAGAAGAAAGCATCTCAAAACTTCAGCAAAGATGTTGGGTTTCATCCTCTTCTTTGGCGAGGCAGAGATTGCTTGGGGCGCTAAGATATTGGGCGTACGTATTTGGCCTGCAGAAGATTACACGCGGATTACGCTCGAATCCGATAAAGCACTACCTATCACGCAACAATTACTCACCAATCCCGATCGCTTGGTAGTCGATGTTCGGGGTATGGAATTTAACTCCACCCTGAAAGACTTAGTAGCCAAGGTCAAGCCTAACGATCCCTACGTGTCACAAATTCGCGTGGGGCAATTTCAACCTGGCATGGTGCGCATCGTTTTTGACCTTAAAGAGCCTGTAAAACCTCAACTCTTCACACTAGACCCCATTGCGGAATACCAGTACCGCATGGTGCTCGATCTCTACCCAGCAACTCCGCCAGATCCTCTGATGGAGTTGGTTAAGAGCAGCGCACGCAAAGAGAGTGCACTAGAAAAAGCTAATGAAGAAATCGATTTGATTGCGCAATTTGCCATCCAAAAAGAAAAGGAAGCTCCAAAGGCTCCAGTAGCCCAAGCCATTCCAGATGTAAAACAACCTGCAGCTCCAGCAAAACACAGGCGCCTCATTACCGTTGCCATTGATGCAGGTCATGGTGGGGAGGATCCGGGTGCTGTTGGTGCGATGGGATCCAAAGAAAAAAATGTTGTTCTTTCTATTGCGAAACGTTTGCGCGACAAAATTGATAATGATGCGTATATGCGCCCATTTCTTACTAGAGATGGCGATTACTTTGTACCCCTACATACTAGAGTGCATAAAGCACGTCGAGTGGAGGCGGATTTATTTGTCTCGATTCATGCGGATGCATTTATCGAACCTAGGGCCAAAGGCGCTTCCGTTTTTGCGCTATCCCAAATGGGTGCCAGTAGCACCACTGCACGCTGGATGGCCAACAAAGAAAATGCCTCAGATTTAATTGGCGGCATCAATATCAAGTCGCAAGATAAACAGGTTGCCAACTTATTACTAGATATGTCGACCACCGCCCAAATCAAAGATTCACTTCAAGTGGGGCAGTCGATATTGAGGCAAATTGGTGGATTTGCTCCGCTACATAAAAACAAAGTGGAGCAAGCCAGCTTTGCCGTCCTCAAAGCCCCTGATATCCCCTCAATCCTCGTTGAGACAGCCTTTATCAGCAACCCTCAAGAAGAGGCTCGCCTTAATGATGACGCTTATCAAGACCGCATTGCCGAAGCGATTTTGAGAGGAATTAAGGACTATTTCTCCAAAAATCCACCTGTTGCCAGACGCGCTAACGCCTAGCGCACTTGTAAGTACAAGGCATACAGGGCAACACCCGAAAACCGGGGAAGCCAAACCAAGTTCTTGCTATAATTTCTGTCTTACTGGGTCGGTAGCTCAGTCGGTAGAGCAGCGGACTTTTAATCCGTTGGTCGCGAGTTCGAATCTCACCCGACCCACCAGTATCAAGAAACCCTCACTAGCAATAGTGGGGGGTTTTGCCTTTGTAGGCTGGTTAAATGTGACGACTGTTTGGAACAATGCGGAACTGATTGGACGTTTCGAGTGGGGATGTTGGGCGCTGGGTGACCAGCAAGAAACTCTTTAGGCAGCCTAAATTGACGCACTAAGACAGAAATCTCATTGCGAGAGCTCATATGTGATAAATTTTGAGCATGAGTAAAGTAACGGCAAACAAAAGCGCCAAACTTTTAAGCGATAAGGATATCTTAGACCTTCTTGCGGAAGCCTCAAAGCAACTAGAGGCTTATGTAGCCTTAGCCAAAACATCCAACTTAAAATCAATGACAACATTCACTCCAGGTAGGCCGAAAGACTGGTCTCATCCTATAGGTTTATCGTTCATAAAAGGAGTTTGATATGGCGGCATGGTCTCAACTAGTAGATGAATTAAATGCCTTATCACCCGACCCAAATATTAAAAATCAATGGCTCATAAGCAACCTTACAGCCGCACTCCAAAACATCTCAAAACTTCGAAAAGATAGAAATGTATTATTTTATGCATCAGCATTTCTACAAAAACCCCACCTAAATCCAGATGCGATACAAATTACTTATGAAGAAATAAATGGATTTATGTCTTGCCTGTATGGAATGGATTTTCGTAAAGGACTAACTTTAATTCTTCACACTCCAGGCGGGGTCACTAACGCGGCAGAATCAATCGTTCAATATCTACACAGCAAATTTAGCGATATTGAGGTGATCATCCCTACATTTGCTATGTCAGCAGGCACAATGATTAGCCTATCTGCCAATAGGATCATCATGGGTCGCCCTAGTCAATTGGGTCCAATAGACCCTCAAATTCCAATTTCAGGAAAATTTGTATCCGCACGAGCAATTGTTGATCAGTTTGCAAAAGCCAAAGAAGAAATTAGCTCAAATCTTTCCTTGGCGCATGCATGGGCACCAATCTTGCAATCCCTTGGTCCCGCACTTTTGGTAGAAGCAGAATATGCCCTAGATTACGGCGAGAGAATGGTGGCTTCGTGGCTTGAAAATAGAATGCTGAGGCGATCCTCAAACAAATCCACAAAAGCGAAAGATATTGCCCACTACTTCAATGACGCAAGCAATCACAAAAGTCATGGAAGAAGAATTGATATGACTGAGGCCAAAAAGCAAGGGGTAAATGTAACTGCCCTTGAAAGCAATCAACTGTTACAGAATGAAGTACTTACTGCATATCACCTTGCAACAATTTTGATTGGACAAACATTGATCTCTAAATTGCTTTGGAATAATCAAGGAATTAGCTGGGTTAAAAATCATTCATAGTAATTTGCAAGTCCCAAAAGCAATCCCACCACGACCATTGTTCTCAACAAACTTCATATCCGGGAATAGTTGAATGTCGTACTGACTTCTAAATAAGTAGAACTTCTTGTATCCCACTTGCTTATCGACTTCTACCCTATCAATTTCGTAGGAATCACACGTTACTTTGTTGTCATTAGGCTTAATACTTCACCTATCGACTTTGGGTTTATCTGAATCATGGATTCTGGTGGAAAACTTGTACTTTTCCATTTGAGCTGGCTGATAGACATTCTCAAAATCCAGCTTTTTAGTAACAACACAGTCATAACTAACTGCATTGGCTAAGCCAGTCGTTAGTAACAATCCCAGGGATACGAGGTATTTCATTAAAAACCTTTTATGAGGGGAGCTACTGATCCAGTTTAGTTATGGAATCGATAACTGTCTAGCCCGCCCCAAGTGTCGCGAAACGCGACACTTGCTATAAGAATTTCACCCAAGACTCTTCGTGAGCTATCTTTATAGGAATGCCATCGGAGCGATATTGAATAGCTTTTTCAACTTTAGTTCCAAAATTACCGTGCTTCCATTGATCACTGCCTAGGCCACCCACTATCAAGTAATTTAACATTTTGGTGACGCCAGCCAGCATCAAACCGCCCCTTTTGGTAATCTCATCAGCACATTTATCCTTATCGCCAAAGAGAAAATTACCACTCAAGCAAAAGGTATAGGATGTGAATTCAATTACATCCAACTCATCCGGATGAAAATCAATCTCCTCAGCAACTTCAGAGACCTTAGCAAGAGCTCCAGCGGAAATTTCACTAAGGCTCTTTAATAAAGAGCTGCGCTCACCCTCTGAAATGACTCCATCGGAAAGGATTTGTTTTAGCTGTTGAGCAATCACGTTGCCAGGCCATAATGTTGAAACCGTAGGGTGCGCTTTGATCCAGTCATTAACAAACATAATCTCGGAATCATGTAGATTCCTATCCGAGACGATAGCCCCCACAATATCCAATAAGTTCCTACATGCCTCGCTTACCTCGGGCGTAATGCTACTTGCAGCCCTCTGATAAGCATTTTCAGTAGTACTTTTAAATACGTAATCATTTTCGGATAAAAGATTTTTAAGATAACTGCCATTACCTGCAGAATGAAAAAGGCATGCACTTAATGCATCCACATCCCCTTCTGCTGAATGAGCATTAAGTTGTGGAATATCCAATTCCGCTGCAACCAAAGATAAGGACTTCCCTGATGAGAATGGCCAGGGCCATTGGTTGATGGTGCAACGCCAAGATTTATCTTTGATACCAGGGTATAGCGGCTCAAGCATTCGACTATCAAAATCAGCATTATGAGCAATGATTACATCGGCGTCGGATAGTAAGGCCCCTACTTTTTCGTGATCAAAATCCTGGCCAGCAAGATCTGCTTTGGGAATTTTATGGACTTTTTGTGCCATAAAACTAATCGGCACCGATGGTTCACGCCTACCGTTATAAGCATCCAATTTTTTAACTAAATTACCATCCGAATCTATCTCATACAACGCTGCGGCTATTTCAATAGGTTCATCCAAATTGGAGAGACCAGTGGTCTTCGTATCAAGCACCAATACCTTAGTCATCGGACTCTTCAGATGCGCAAAGTAATTTAACGTTAGAGGTATAGGTTACAGGTACGCCTGTTCGCGTGCATGTCATTCGTATTTCGCTCTCTAGATCAATATCCAGATTTTCTCCACGAAGACCTTGCCACATGGCTATATAAAGCAGCCCACCATATTTATTCTTAGTTTTAAGTGGCTTATCTACTCCACCTTTCCAGCCCAACATAACTAATTCACCATTTTTAGCTCTGGCAGCCAATTCTGGGTCTGATTTTGCCTTATCTCTTCCCGTCTCCCAGGATGTAATTAATCCCTGATCCTCGCCATTCCACAGAATGTCGTAATCGGTGGTCTGTCTTTTTGGCTCAGAAATATTTCGATAAATTCTCATAATTACCGATCTTATCAGCCTCGCCAATTTATTCAAATTTCTATAGAGATATTCTTCCGCATACCCCAAAAGGTCAAACTTAGGATGCAAAGTGTCGTAATTCGAGATACTTCTCCCTAAAGTCTTTAAAAGGGACATAAATCAGCCCCACCCAATTAAACGAAAGATATAATTTTTTAATGCTCGACATAATAGAAATCATTAAACCTGCTGAACAAGGCAAAAATATGCCCTATCTCTGCAGGGGTGAGAATGGTGATCTCTATTATGTCAAGGGAATCAAGACTACAAGAAAAGGACAAATTTGCGAATGGATCTGCGCTAATTTAGCTAAAGAATTTGGATTGCCTATGGCGCCATTTTCACTTGTAAATATTCCAAATAACATCTACAGCGAATCGTCCTCCGGTAAGGTAGAGCTTGGGACTGGAACAGCTTTCGCAACTCAAAATATTAAATTTGCAAACTGGTATCAACCAGCTTATGCAGATAAAGTATCGAGAAAACTTAAAGAAGATCTATTGGCGTTTGACTGGTGGATCCAGAACATGGACAGAATGAAAGATAACCCAAACTTGCTCTGGGTTAACAATAAGTTAGAACTGACTGTGATAGACCATGACTCTGCATTTGGATTTGAATTCTTTCCAACCATTTTTACCCAGGAACATATTTTTTTCAGATGCTCGTGACAACGTCTTTCTTGACCTTGCAAACCAAGCCACTTATAGCGAAAAAATGTCTTCAATTTTGAATACATGGGGCAGTATCGCTGCTGCCATACCGCCAATTTGGCTTCAAGAGGCCAAAAATGAAGAAATTCCATTCGATTTAGAAAATTCTCTTAATATACTAAATAACTGCACGAACGAAAGATTTTGGAGCGCACCATGACAAGACTTGCTTGTCGATACTCAATCATCAAATTTCTACCCTTTTCCGAGACAGGCGAGTTCGCCAATGTTGGTGTTGTAATGTCTTGCCCGGAAATTGGTTTTTTTGATTACAAGGTTAAAACAAAAAGATATGGTCGGATAACAGATTTTTTTGAAGATCTAGATAGAAAAATTTATCAAGAAAGTGTTCATTCTTTTGCCGATGAATTAGAGCGCCTTAAAAAATTAACGGCAGCTGATTCTCATTCGCCAGAAAAGATAAGGCATCTTTTTGGCGTACTAACCCTCCCAAAAGAATCGGTTATTAGACTAAGTGAATCGAGACCTTTGCTCATTCAGAGAGGCGCAAGCATAGATGAAGTTCTTGAGGAGCTTTTTGAGAAGTACGTTGAGCGGAGCTTTCTCACACAAGAATACAAAGAGCGAGTGCTGGAGAAGAGCGTCAGAAGCTGGATTAGGGAGCTGAATCTAGAAAATCCTTTTAAAGTAATGGATCTCGGAGAAGACTTTCATGTACGCTTCCCACTGGTGCAAATTAATGCAGACAATCAACCTTTAAAAATCATCAAACCTTTTTACCTGAACCAAGATAGCCCAACTAAAATATTCAATCATGGCGGGCCATGGGTTGATAAGGTTAAAAGATTGAGAAGAAGAAACTTGCTTCCGGCCAATGTATTATTTGCGATATCTGAGCCGGAAAAATCGGATGAGGCCTGCTTTAATGCCTTCTTAGAAATAAAGGCGGATTTAATTCATGAAGATGTTTTAGTAGAATCAAGTAAGCAAAAAGATCAAATCATAAAGTTTGTCCAGCATTAGATAACTCCGCCTGCCCAGCCTTAATCTTCTGCCTAGCCCGCTCTGCTTTAACAGCTTCTTGAGCACGCTTAACCTGTGCTTGCATAGCCTTGATTCGCTGCTGTTCTGGTGTTGGAGGCTTTAGGGAGGCGATTTCCTTAATAACCATATCAAACCTGCGTAGGTATTGCTAGCACGTTATTGGCGCCATATTGGGCTTGGACCAACTTATATGCAAGAGCAGGATTATCAGCAAATACGATAGTGCTAATTAACATCCCACTGACTCTAACTGTTGCTCGAAATTGTTTCATACAAGTATTTAGCTCGCCCGAGCAGCGTCCTTTTAAAGGACGCTTATTTGTCCGGACTGGCTCTGAGAATCAATAATGATCTCCCTTCCTACATTCCCATTTTAGTGAGGATTACTGAGACTTAAACTCAACAATGGTGGTTATTTGCCAACCCAAGCTACTTGCTATAAGCCTAGCTTGCACTATGCTCGCAGCATAAATGATTGTAGTTACTTTTGAAGTGTTAATTTTAAAGGTTATTTGATATGGTTTCATGGAGATATTTAGGTGCGCTTTTAAGCATCCAAATATTTCCATGACTTCCGGTAGTTACGTTTTAGATTATGGATGCCGATCACCCTCCTTCTATCGCTTAAACCCACTTCTTAAGCTAGCACTTGCAGCTTCTATTTGCTGATCTAACTCCCCGGCCTCTACTGCCGCCTTAATAGATTCCAGCACCTTCACCAGCTCAGGACCGCTCGCCACCTCAACACTTGGCTTGCCCTTGGCAAGCTCAATAGTCCAAGAGCCATATTTAACGGATACGCAGACTTTACCCTCTTCGCTTTGAAACCACCAAGGCTTAATACGTTTAGGCAGCTCCACTTGCTTGCGCAGTCCTGTTTCGCGATCTTTTACGGTTTTGTACTTCATCACTACAAATGGAGTTCCATCTAGCTGACTTTTGGCTAACTGGATCTGCTCCCAGAGTTTTGACCTGAGCTTGTTTCTACGAATAACGACAGCTGGCATATTGCGGGGCTTTTTAACAGCCACTAGTTTTAAGCGACTTAATTGACTCATTTGTTTCTCCTATGTAGTTAATGGGCTCATTAAGTGTGTTTTCGATCACGCATTTAGGTCGACCTCTTTTTAAATCTATCCATAAAACACCTCATTTTTGCCAGGAAATATAGGGGTTTTCTTTCTCAGGACTAAATACTTTTGCGAGTTGCTTGGTTACAAATTCTGGTTGCAAGAAATAAAAATAGTTGCAGTTGAGTAAGTGAGTTGCAAAGGAGTTAAGGGGTTACTGGAGTGGCAAATGAGTAACTCTGACTAGCAACTAAGTTTGCAACATCTCTTTTGAGATCTGCAACAAAACTCCTTGCAACGATCTTTTGATCTCTACCCCTTTGTAACCAGCACAACACGCAACGAGAACTCAATCTATTTGAACAAGGAGAACGATATGAGAGAAATAGCAGTTAGAGGTTTTATTAATGAGAAATTCAACGCTACCTTTGGCAAGGGTCTATTTAGGCGGGCTGTCTTTAATGGATCAGTGGAATTACATAACCCAAATCAGAAATATCTAGTGGATTACTTTTCTTACCTAGAGTGGGAAGCTCAAGCAAAATCGGATAAGCAAATTGAAGCAACGAGTCAATTAACAAATTCAGGCATTGCTCAAGAAGACGAGATGCTCTTTTCATGGCTAATACATTACGACCCATTAACTAAGTCAAAAGAGCGGGCAGATGGCTACAGCGTGTATTCCCCAAATACGCGAGAGCTATTCATCAAAATCGACGATCCTACAAATCAAACCCAAGATGAGTGGACTTTGAACGTGCATGGCTGTAAAGCGACAGGTGCAAATAAGCCTGTATTCATCGCTACAAATGTGGACTTAACGTAAAGCATCGGCTCTAGCTACAAAAACCCCTCAAAAACCGCCCATACACAACGATTTTTGCATTTATAGCGTCTAATTGCTGGACGCCTATCAAACTGCGTACAAGCTGGATTTGAGGGGTTATTTACAGTCTGTCGTCTAAATCCCACGAATCTCATGGGAGCCACGGTTTTAAAGACTAAATACATGCTTAAAAAAGCACCAAAGAAAAGTACGCTTTTCTTTAAGTCATTGATTTTAGGAAGGTCTTTTTGACCTAGATTTCGGTCGACCTTTTTGATAAAAGAAAACACACTTAAGCATGCTTTCTATTTAACAAGGACACTCAAAAATGGCTCAAGCAAAAACATTCACCACAGCAGAACTTGATCAAGTATTGCGTTATGTCTCAACGAAAAAATACGCGCAGCGGGATCGCGCAATCATTCTCACCAGCTAACAGTCTTTGCCAATGGTTCTTTTGGGTTTACCGCGCAGCGGGAATTTCAGGCGCTAGCAGCCACTCAGGAAGAAGATCATTTCTAACTTCACTAGCCAACAAGGGTATTGGCGTACGAATATTAGCTAGCTTGGCAGGGCATAGATCAATCGCGGTAACCATGAAATATCTCGATGCCAACGATGACATGAAGAGAAACGCCGTGGAGCTTATTTAGGATTATTGGCTTTTTTCTGCACCCGCGCCAATTCTTTATCCTCCCACTTAACAGTTTTTTGATATTGAATATTAAGAGTGGGCCAATCAAATGGTGCTATATCTAGTGCATCACTACAGGGGAATCTTCCTCTGGCAGCGTTTTCTGAAATCAGTTGGTACTTTTGCAAAGAGCGATACGTAATTTCCCCCATCAGGATGCGATCACCCGCCTCAATCGCATCTTTAGTTTGGCGCTTAGCCCTGTGATTGAGAGCAGGTGAATAACTATCACTCAATTTGGCGCTTACTCCCAAGCGCCAATTTTCCATATCAGGAAAAGCTGCTTTAAACATTAATAAGCCAAAGCCTTTAATCAGCGCATTGGCATTAAATCGTTGACCCTGCAAGTTTAACTTGGGCTTAATTTCCTTAGGGTTAGGTTGTTGTAAATGCTTATATTGCAATAGATAACGTTTAATTTGATTGAGGCTTTGCGTCTGATTGCCATCCAAAGGAATGGACAGCACCAAAGAATTCCCCATAGATTTTCTTTTACTCTCATCATCTAAAAACCGACCAAAGTCTTCTTGATATTGCTTTTTGGTTCTTTTGCCGTCCTCAATTACAGAAATCACTTGGGCCACGGGCTTTTCATAGGGAACCCCAAATACCTCGTAACCATTACGCTCCCACCAATACCGAAATACTGTGTTGTGCACATCCCCCAAAAGATCATAGGTCTTAAGCACCCGATCAAAATCTTTTGGCAAAGATTTTTTCTCTTGCTTGCTTAATCCTATTGTTCTAGCTTTACGCGCCAATAGGTATGAAGGACTAAAGCGCAAATACTGAAACCAAAGGAAATGGGCGTAGTGCTCCTGTACGTGCCACCCCGCTTTAGCAGTATCGCCTGTACTAATGCCCCAGTATTGATCAATTGTCATAAATGTCTACAAATAATATTGATTAACACTATTGTAGATATCTAGATATTCTCACTCTGGTCAATGAGGCACCTAACCAGGCACTTTCGCCACAACCGCCAAGTTGACTTATTAAGGAGAATTACCGTGACTACAATTGAACAAAACTTAGCCCCTGAACTACTACTACTAGAAAAAGTAAGGGCATCACTTCTAGTAACCGATAAGGTCAACATTACCACTACTAATGCTGCTGCCCAGAAAGCCTCAACCGAAGAAATCAATGTTGATTCTTTTTTTGGCGCCACTACCAAAGAACAAGCTTCAGAATTTAAACCTGAAGATGTGTATAAAAAAGATCAAGAGGTCATGCTTGCCCTCAAAGAGTGTGATGCTTTGACTGATCAGGCCGCTAAATTCCAAGAAGAATTTATCGTTCGCGGAAATCAAGCACTTTATAAGCTACTTTCAGATATCTACTCCTTTGCACTAAAGGTGCGTTTATCTGAATATCATCACCATATTATTGTGGCGATGAAATCAGCCTTAAAAGATCGTGACATTAAGGTGCAAGAAAACACTTCCGAAACGATGATCATTGTTAAGTACATCGTGGGTTGTGATCGTAAGCGTGCGTCCAATTACGCCCGTATTCTAGAGGTCGCTACCAAAGAAAACCTTGCGGCAAAAGATTTGGTGGATTACATCAGTCGTCGTGGTGGCATCGGTCAAATTTATACTACTGAACAAGAAAGCGCTGCCAAACAATTGGGTGAGAAATCTCAAGAAAAGTGACTTAATGTTTTCCGCGAAATGTTGGTATGCAAGGAGTGGGATAGCACGATTAATTTTGCTTTTGATAGGCAACCGCACTTGCACTCAGATGAGGAAGATTACAAGCGCTCTGACTTTACCTTCTTTATGGCGCGCTACGATCGCTCAAAAGGCACTTACAGAATTTTGCATGCTCACAACTATGGTGAAAAATTTGAGAACCAAATCATCCGCTTTATGACTAAAGGCGTTAAGGCTAACCTAGAGACGCTAGAAGCAAGCTTACGCGCCTATTGTCAAAAACTGATCGATACCCAAAAGGTTCCTGAAGTGATTACCAATATCTGGCGTAAAGGTCGCTTGCAATTACCCGCAAATCAGCAAGCTAAGCCTATTGATGTCGCCTAGAGCCAATGGATTGAGGTGCCCCTTAGGGGCATCCCATCATTTATAGACATTTATCAAAAGGATCTTTGTATGAAAAACTTTGCCGTATATCGTGTATCTGCCTCATTAATTGGGGAGAAAATTTATTCCAAAATCTTTCACATTGATGAATCAAACTATGCCAATCAAAATGAAATTGATGACGCCATCTTCAATCTGGCGTCTGAGTCATGGAGCAATCAAAATGATTGCTGGGAACTCGAATGTGCTCACAACATTGATAGTGTGGATTTTTATGAAATCGTCAAAGCATAATTACGCCAACTTCGCGGCTGCCATCATTGGGGTGAGTTTTGAGTAATGACGCTCAATCATTAATGTAGAAGTACCCATTTGCCTAACGAGGGTGTGTATATCAACACCTTCAGCTAGTGCAAATGTGGCATAGGTATGACGAAGACTATACAAACTACGATTACGCCCCGCTACATCTTTAAGCAAATTACAGTCTCTTAATAATCGCTCAAAAGTGCCATTTAAGCTATAGGGCTGGCTGCCATCTTCAATAACAAAGATCTTGCGGTTATATCCCAACTCTAACAAGCCTGCTAAATCCTCAAACGGCAAACCTTGAAAAGCAATCAATCGGTTAAGAGTTTCAATCACAGCATGCTTGGCTATTAAGTACCTGGGCCCTGTTTTGCCAGATACCCAGATCTTGAGGTATTTTTGGCTTCCGATGTAATGCCACTGCAAATGCTTCCAACGTACCGGCATAGTCTCTGTGCCGGTACGCACTCCAGTAAAGAGCAAGAATTCCACATAAGAGCGGCACAACTGTCGTATAGACCTTGTTCTACCCCAATGTCCTGTTTGTTCCCAATTAGGCATAAAGGCTAATAATTGAGCGATCTCCATTTCACTAAAAGCTGGCCGAGCTTCCCCTGGAGCACCCTGAATATCTAGCAAGGGAATAGCGAGATCTTTTGGGATTAATGCTTGATTGCGAGCCCTCTCAACAATGCGGTTATAGGCGGCGCTATGGGTTCGCTTAGTGCTAGCCATGGGATGCGCCCCATTTGACTATCTCGCCAAGATTCAAACTCTTGGACTAACTGTGGGGTTATTTGAGTTAACTGATAGATACCAAAGAATGGAATCAAATACTTATTAATTACGAAGGTGTAATCGCGATAAACGGATTTACCCCTTCCTTCTGCCGCAGCCCTTGAGAGTTCCGCCAATTCTTCTTCAGCCAACTGCTTAAATGACTTCGATTTGAGACTTAATTCCTGACTAATCTTAGCCATGGTCTGCTCGTAAAGTGCTATAGAGGCATGCTTAGCCTCTTCAAGATCTGCCTGTCCCGTGCTCATAGAATGCCATTGATCATTAGGCAGCTTAAAGCGGCATTGCCATTGATTGCTACCCGATCGCTTAAAGAGACTTACTAAACCTTGGTGGAGGTGAATTACATCAGCAGATTGGGATGTACTAGATTTGAAGAAAAGCTGGCTAAGATTTTGCAATTCAAGTGTCGTGTTTCGGGACACTTGTAGCTTAACTTGAGATTAGGATTTGGGCAACCACTATGTTTGTCGGGTTAACCGACAAACTAAGATAAATTGAAAATTAAGCCATTATTACGGCTTTATGTAGGCAAAATTATTTTTTGTCTGTAATTGTGCAACACGTACCACTCCAGAGGGCGTAAACTCAGCGTCTAATACAAACTGATCTTTTTTAAGATTGCGATTTTTTAATGTAATTTCGCAAATTTCAAAATTAACGCCTCGGGACTTTAATGTTGAAACTAAAGAGGCATAGTCAATATTAGGATTTTTCTTATCCTTTGCCCCATCCATCAGAAAGTCAACACCATTAGCATGAGTCACAACGATAATCTTCGTGTCGGGGGCCACATCTAAGTGATTACGAATATTACGCAAACCTTTTGTAGCTTGAGTATCGGCATTATCAATGTGATAGACCACAGAATCTGCAGCATATGCAGTGACGGATAGGATACTCATGACGAGGGCAAGTAAAGTAAGGCGTAAGGCTTTCATAATTATTCCTTTTGAAATTAAAAATATGTTGTTAAGTTAATCAGCCAATCAGGTGAAGCTTTTACCAAATAGGCCTCAATTGCTTTATCAAGCCCTAGCAAAATGAGTGCGCCCATCAGGATTAAAAATCCTCCCATGAGCAATTTTCCAAACTTTGCCACATTTCCCAGTGTGCCGCGCGATCTCAAGAATCCTTGATGTGATACAAGGCCCAAAGCAGCTAGCGGTAATCCTGCTCCCAGTCCAAAGGTTGCCATTACCAAAGTAACCATTGCCAAGTCTTTTCCTTGGCTTGCCAATGTAACGGCTGCCCCAAGAGTAGGCCCTACACAGGGGGCCCAAACAATACCAAGCAAAAGCCCTAAAACAAATTGACCCCAAGCGCCCTTGATATGAACATGGCTGAGTAGCGAGTTTCCGGAGCTGCTGATCGACGATGTTGCAACGGCAAACTTTTCCTGCAGCACGGGGGATACCAAAACTAGGCCAATAAATAACATCAGTACGGCTGCGAACCCTCGAAAATGCTCAGCATTGATTCTCAAGGAGCCACCCAGGCTAGCCAAGAGTGTTCCAGGCAATGTGAAGGAAGCTGTCAGCCCTATAGCAAGAGCAAACGGTCCATATCGATGCTCATTCAATGCCGAGCCAATCACAATCGGCAAGATTGGAATGACGTATGGAGAAAGGGTCGACAGAATTCCGGCGCCAAAGGCAAAAATAATCGACCCGATACCCAACTCCATTAGAGAGATTTTTTAGCTAATGCATCAATGGAAGCCGCCTTTGTATCACCAACTGAGCGGCCAACTTCTTTGCCTCCCTTAAAGACAATAATCGTACTTTGATTGGCTACGTTAAATTTCTTGAGTGCATCCTTTTGATCATCAAAGTTCACCTGCAAGAAAGTAACACCCTTAAATTCCGGGGACTTCATTAAAGGATTCAGGATTGCGTCCTGTGATTTGCAAGTCGGACACCAATCGGCATGCACATGAACAATTACAGGCTTGCCAGCAGCTTGTAGAGCATCAAAATTGGCCTGGGTAAATGCTTGGCCTGCTGCAAATACCGATACCGCTTGAAATAAGACGAATGCGAATATCGCTTTGATTAGATGTTTCATATCGATTTCCTTATGTTTAAGCTGTTAGATCTCTAGCGGCACCACTGGAAAATCAATTTCCGTTTGAGCCGCATGGTTTGTGTAATTGGTAAGGGTGTTGTGTACCAAGTTGGCAATAATTTCAACAATCAAACCATCATCAAGACCTGCAGCCTTGGCTTGTGCAATATCTTCAGCAGTTAAAAATCCACGCTTAGTTACGAGCTTTGATGCCACTTCTGCTATCGCATTCTCCACAGGATCTGATGCTTTACCCGCACGAGCATCTGCAATCTCTTCAGGAGATAGGCCAGCGCCCTTACCTATCATCGTATGTGCTGATAAACAGTAATGGCATTGATTAAGCTGACCAATAGTTAAGGCAATGATTTCACGTTGACGAGGTGTTAGCCTTCCAGCACTTAATGCCTGGGAGGATGTCAGATACAAATTGAGTGCTGCCGGTGAATTTGCAAGTGTTCCAACTACATTGAGAACCATACCAATCTTTGCTTTTACTGCGCTCAATTTTTGAGCGGACTCTGCATCTGCTTGTTCAATCGTTAATGGGTGAATCTGGGGCATGCTTTTCTCCATTTTTTCTAGTTTAAAAATTACAAAGTGGTATTAATACTTTTAAATCCAAATACTTCGATGCTGCGATCTTCCAAGACATTTATATTGGGATTTTGGTCAACCATGACATCTAGTTTTTGATCTCTTTCTTCTAATAGATCGGCGATAGTCCCATGTAGATGTAATTGCATTAAGGCTACTAGCCATTCATGACAAATTGGATTCATCAAATCTCCGCGACCTTCATCAGACTGATTAATCATCCAATCTTCAAATAGAGCAACAGTTCCCTCGGCTGTCTGCCAATAATCGCCAACTATCCATTGATTTACCGTAAACCAGCCCAAAGGCTCTCCTTCTGGGCTCAACTCAAGCGCGGCCAAATGCGTTGGAATCGTGTCACCATCTGCGAGATTGAGCTCAGGCGGGCTCCATCGTCTAAAAAAATGAATATGCAATGAATCTTCTGCATATTCTGAGGAGTGACGGTGTAAAAAATACTGGCACCCACTTTGGCTATCAATCACATCGTCCGCAGGAAAATGCAAGACCTCGTCTTTAGGAATTCTTTTATCCTTAAGTTTGGCCTCTTTCGTTAACTCATCAATGAGCTTGATGCCTGAATTTCTTAAAGCGTTATCCGCTTTAAGAAAATTCTCTCTCAGTAATCGACTATCTAATTGACGCATTGCTCTAGTCTTAATCCCTATCTTTTAGCAAACTTCTTTTGCTCTTCAGTCATGAATGCTACTAGATTAGCCAAATCTGGGGACTTCCAATCAAAGGGTTTTGCCGCCATGGGTCCGGCCATACACATCTGAATAGCTTCATCCAAATGGATCGAATTTAAGCCATAGGTTCCAGCGGCCATCTCCACCTTATGTGGAAAAGGCATGGCAAACGATTTTTGATAACTTCCACCACCGGTATGACAAGTTGCACAAGCCATACCATTACTGGATAGTTTGGTGTTTTTAAATACCAGCTCACCAGCAGCAACAGTTGTTGGAGTGATTGGGTAGTTTGGCTTATATCCTGCCGGTCTTTGAATTAGCTTGGCATTTGCCTTGGCGCCACATTTTGATGAGCACGCAGCGCACTTGGCACGACATTTTGGCGCACAGCCGACCGCCAGGGCTGGGGCAAGTCCAGCCGCTAGGGCCGAACTTACCGCCATTTTTGCTAATAGCGATAAGTTTTTCATCCTGACTCCTTATTTTTTAGGGGCGCATTTTGCAGCACATTTTGGGGCGCACTTAGGGGCACATTTTGATTTTGCAGCGCATTTTGAGGCGGTAGCTGCTGGCGCACACTTTGCCTTGCACTTAGGAGAGCAAGCAGCTGCAATCGCTGAAAAGTTAGACATAGCCAATGCAGAAGTAACGGCCATTGCGGATAAGATTGAACGATTTTTCATTTTTAAAGCTCCTTAATTAAGTAAATTGAACTGCGTGGACAAATAAACTTCCACTTACTACCTACTGCTTATTACACACACAAACTTTTATCCGTATCCATCAAGTATTCGCGAACCAATTCTCGTGCTCGGTGCAATCGACTCTTAACTGCGCCCGTTGGCTCCTCTAATCTTTGCGCGATTTCTGAGATGGTTAATTCTTCGAAATCCCTTAGCAGCAAAACCTCTAAGTAGTGAGCTGGCAAACTTTCCAAGGCGGCAGCCAGATCTATACGCAAATCATCTGTTGAACGACTTGCCAACTGTTCATTGACCGCATCCTCTTCTAATGCCTCATGTCTAAACATCGCTCTAGAGAGCCTATGGCACTCACGCTTGATGACTGTAAATAACCAGGAACTAAATGCCGCAACTGCTTTGAGGTTCTGAACTCGTTTAGACACAATGGGAAGGGATTCTTGAACGGCATCATCAATGTCGCTGATATGGCAATGCTTGCGGGCATAACGACGCACATCTGCCTGACAAACCACCAAAAGACTATTAATAGCCTTTGCATCCCCGGTTTGGGCTGCAAAGATCAGATGATTACGATCAAGGTTGACGCTCATTACTGATTCGCCTTCTTGAGTTTTCTGCCGACCATGGCGCACATTGGGCAATAGCCCATGAGTCCGCTCATAGCCATAATCGCGCCTATCACCCTGACAGCTACGGCAATGCTAGATTGCCCCCAGTTTTGATATGCAAAATAAAAGACAAAGATACTTAGTAGAACTCTGATAACCCGCTCCCAGGTGGGAACATTTTTGACGTAGAACATATCGATCTCCTTGGTTGATTGATATTGAATTGCTTCTTACTTACTAGGAGGGGTCAAAACATCAAATGGGTTCGCGAGATTGAAAATATTTTTCAATTGGCGCACAAATAAACTTGAAAGGATTGGCATGAGGGGCTTTTGGGAGGTGTCACTAAGCGGCCCCTTTGTAAGGGAAAACCCTAGATATAAGCACTCTTCTGCACATGACTCCATGGATAACGCCCCCGAAAGATTGATAACTATCTCTCGTTAGTCGGTTAAGAAACCAAAACCTTACAAAGAATCTTTAAATAGCTGCTCGGGCAGTAATTTGCATGCCTGATGAATGGTCTTCATTTGTTTTTGAAGGTTTCGACAACCTTTGCATGCTGTCAAGTGAATAGCAAGGCCAATGTTTTGCGTCGCCGAAAGTCGCTTTTCGACTTGCATGCTCATTAATTCAGTTGATCTTTGACATGACAGCATATTGACCCCTAATGATTCGCACCTAAGCCACGCTTTTCAAGGCATACCCTCAACTGCATTCTGGCGCGGTGCATGATGACCCAGTAATTGGACGGAGTAATACCCAATTCCTTACAAATTTCTTTTGATGGCATCTCTAGAAATTCGGCCATTGAAAAAATCCTAGCAAGCTTATCTGGCAAAGCAGTCATACAAAGCTCAAAGATCTCCCAAAATCGCTTTTGTTCTAAAACCTTGTGCGGGTTACCCCAGTTAGAAGGTCGATCCTCCTCGTTCCAGTGTCCCCGATTATTGAACAGCCCAGAAAAATCCTCTTCCTCAAAATCATTGGAGGAAAAGGATATCTTTCTCGATTCGACACGAAGATGATCAATGATTTTATTTTTCAATATGGCAATTAGCCAGGTTTTTAGTTCGGACTCACCTCGAAACGTTTGTCCATTCAAAATCGCAGCTAGGCAAGTCTCTTGAACTACCTCGTTTGCAATTGACTCATCGCGTAGCTGCAATAAGGCAAACTTCCTAAGATACGGAATTAAACTAGGCAGTACTGATTCAACGTTCATCTCCCAATATTAATCGCAATAGACCTCTTGATAAATTTACCGCTGAGATCACAATTAATTGACTATATTACTTTTGCATCTATATAAAGAGTTTTAATGTATTTGCTAAGGGGCATATAAGCGACTAAAAAAGATGTTTTCTGTTTGGAGTACATGATGAAACTGCTTTTTACCGTTCTTAGCACTTTGCTGCTGACCTTGAATGCTTATGCTAACCAGCCTTTGCTCACCCCGGATGAATTAAATGCCAAATTGGGTGGCAATAATTTACGTATCTTAGATATTCGCGACCCCAAATCTTATGCAGAAAAACATATTTCCGGATCGCTAAATGCGCCCTATGGCAAATGGCGTGGCCCCAAGGAAAATCCAGGAGAATTACCCCCACTCAACAAGCTCACTGAGCTAGTTCAAAATTTAGGCTTGAGCCCAAAAAACCAAATTGTGGTTGTATCGAGCGGTGCCGATCAAACTGATTTTGGAGCAGCGGCAAGGGTTTATTGGACCTTAAAAGTTCTGGGTCTTGAAAATCTATCGATCCTCAATGGTGGCATTAAATCCTGGGCTGTCGCAAAGCTGCCTTTAGACAATCAGCCTGTTAGTGTTGCAAAAAGCGATTACGTCCCTTCCATCAACCAATCTCTTATTACCACCAAAGAAGAGCTTGCTAAAAAGTCAGCAGATGGATCAGCTCGACTAATCGACGCCCGCCCGAAGGCGTTTTATGAAGGTGAAACCCGCCATCAAGCAGCTAAAGTACCTGGAACCCTGAAAGGCGCTACTAACCTTGAGCACTCAAAGTGGTTTGATGAAAAAACCCCTACCTTTATCAGTAGCATCAAGGCCAAACAGGTAGCAACTGATTCTCAGCTGGACTCCGATCAAGAGGTAGTGTCTTTTTGCAATACTGGACATTGGGCAGCAACTAACTGGTTTGCCATGTCAGAGGTCTTAGGCAAAAAGAATGTATCGATGTATAACGGCTCTATGGTGGATTTCACTAAGGATGCCCAATTGTCATCCATGGACAACGTACCAAGCCGAGGCAAGCAGTTGTGGATTGATTTCAAGTTATGGATCGAAAGAACATTTAGTTAAATGAAACGCCTCCCGCTCACGGTAGCCCTACTTGCCTTCTTTACCTTCCTACTATGGAGTGTGTCAGTACGACAAAGCATTCTGTATTTGATTGGTATCAGCATGGGGGCAACATTGGCCGGGGCTCGATTTGGATTTACGACGGGGTGGCGTCAACTTGCGGATTCAAGAGATCCAAAAGGTTCGATTGGTCAAATCGTGTTGCTTCTGGTTGCGCTTACCCTGTCTATTCCATTGTTGGCTAATTTTCCAGAGCTCAGTGCTGCATTAGGACCACCCAGCATTAGCCTGCTAATTGGCGCATTTATTTTCGGTATGAGTATGCAAATTGCCGATGGATGCGGTTCGGGTAGTCTTTACAAAGCAGGCATGGGTATTCCGCTCAATGTTGGCATTTTGCCTTTGTTCGCAATAGGTAGCTTTCTAGGATCAGTACAGCTAGATCAATGGCTTGCCTTGGGTCAACTAGATCCCGTTAACTTAGTCACTGTTTTAGGCGCTACACAGACAGTCATCCTCAGTTGGGTTTTGCTGCTTGCTACTGGCTTTGGAATTTGGTGGTGGTGCAATAAGCCTGCCGTCATTTTTGAAAAACGCTGGGTTATTGGCGGAATTCTTTTAGCTATTTTGGCGACACTCAACCTTATTGTGGCCGGACAGCCCTGGGGAGTGGTTTATGGATTTGGTTTGTGGGCAGCCAAAATCGCCTATAGCATCGGCTTTTTTGATCCAGGCAGTAATCCATTTTGGAGCCAAGCTGGTAATTTAGAAATCCTCTCACAATCTGTGCTGCTTGATGTCACATCCATTACAAACATCGGCATTTTGTCGGGAGCTCTGTGGATTTCATCTTCACGAAATGAATCACATAAACCGCTAACCGGCAAACAGTGGATCATTGGACTAATTGCGGGTTTCGTTATGGGTTATAGCTCTAGACTAGCGTTTGGATGCAATATTGGCGGTATGGTTAGCGGCATCTCTACAGGTAGTCTGCATGGCTGGATTTGGGTCCCTATGGCTTTTGCAGGCACGCTTATTGGAATCAAACTCAGAAAGCGGTTTGGATTCTGATGAAAAAATCATTGTTACTTCAAATTGCATTTTGGCTTGCGCTAATTACATTTCTGCTTTGGGACTGGAGTAGTTCAAAGGCAATCAATCCTTTTTTAGAGCCCTCACCAATTGCACTAGGCTCTGGCCAAAAGTTGCTTGGCGGTCATTGCTCTAATGCTGCAAAATCTCGTTAATTAGCCTTTCGAAGCTACTAAACCCTGGATAAAACAATGCTGTTTTGTTCGGCTTTTTCTTAAGACCTATCATTTCACGTGACCTAGATTAGCTTATGAGACTTATATTGTTTTGTGCTGAATGGTGTGGATCCTGCCGAGAATTTAAAGAGCACTTCAACTCCATAAATGCAGATGGATTATCAAAGGTATGGCTTGATATTGAAGATGAGGCATCACTAATTAATGAGATTAATATAGATAACCTACCAACAATTCTTGCCGTCTCAGATGATGGACATACTTATTTCTTCGGTGAAATTCCACCAAACAAAACGTTTCTCGAGAAAATCCTTCAAGATATTTCTCTTGGTAAACTAGCTCCAAGCACTATCCCTAAGCCCCTCGCAGACCTTGTTGCTACCATAGCAAAAGGGTGTGAAGCTAACAAGGGAAGCGCTTAATAGCTATGGGATTGAGCGTCTCAGGCGACAGGTCCAAAAATTGATGCTGCCTACAGTCATTTAAAAATAGCTCCTACACCCCATAATATGATGAAGATTTTATGCAGGGTTGTGCTACACATTTATTAGCAGGGAGACATTGACATGTATGACTTAGTCGTAATTGGAGCTGGTTCAGGCGGTGTGAGGGCGGCAAGAATTGCCTCACAAAATGGTGCAAAAGTTGCAATCATAGAAGAATATCGCATGGGTGGAACCTGTGTTATTCGTGGCTGCGTTCCTAAAAAACTCATGGTCTATGCCAGTCGATTCCCCATTGAGTTTCAGGAGGCCACTAGATTTGGATGGGCCATGGGCGAAAACAAATTTAACTGGGCATACTTAAAGGAGAAACGAGACAGCGAAGTTGCCCGACTGGAAGATATTTATCGGACCAACCTTGAGAAGGCCGGGGTCGAGATCTTTTACGGTAGCGCAAGACTCTTAAGCACGACTCAGATTGCAATTGATGAGGGTCAGATAATCAGCGCCAAAACTATTCTAATCGCAACTGGTGCGCAACCTGTAAATGATATTAGCATTCAAGGTTACGAGCTTTGCATCGACTCGAATGACTTCTTTTTATTAGAGGAACAGCCTCAGCGAGTCCTTGTACAGGGCGCTGGATACATCGCCTTAGAATTAGCTTGTATCTTTCAGAACCTTGGCTCAAAAGTATCCATTGTTTATCGTGGCCAAAAGATACTGCGGGGGTTCGACGCCGAGCTTCAAACTCATCTCGAAGAAGAGTTGCTGCAATCTGGATTAATACTTCACCCGGAGCGCAAGATTGTTAAGATTCAAAAAGTCAATAATGGGTTACAGGTGCACTTAAATGATAGTACCGTCATTGAGGTGGATGCTGTTCTCAAGGCAATTGGGCGAAAACCTAAAACTCAAGGTCTTGGTCTACAAGCTCTTGGTGTAAAACTTGATCAATCTGGTGCTATAACGGTCGATATGCATTCCCGCACTAGCATTCCAAATATTTTTGCAGTAGGTGACGTAACTAATCGCGTGAACCTTACGCCAATGGCTATCCGTGAAGGTCATGCCTTTGCAGAAACTCAATTTGGTAATAAACAAATAGTTGTCGACCATAGCTTAATACCGACCGCAGTCTTCACCACACCAGAAATCGGCACAGTCGGCCTAACAGAAGAGGCAGCATTAGAATCACATCCAGAGCTCGATGTCTACACTACCAGATTTAGGTCGATGAAAGCCGCCTTGTCTGGGCATAGCAGCAAAATATTTATGAAGCTATTAGTAGACCGTACAAATGACCGCGTACTTGGTTTTCATGCACTTGGCCCCGATACAGGCGAAATGGCTCAACTCATGGGTGTCGCCTTTCAGCTTAAGGTAACTAAAGCATCGCTGGATGCAACGCTTGCAGTACATCCGACAGCGGCAGAAGAATTAGTAACCATGCGAAACCCTACTAGACAATTTAATAAATAGGATCAAGCTTGAATAATGGCATTTGATTTATTTTTGTATATAGCAGATTTAATTGAGAAAAAATATAACAAATACTTTATGCATCATTCTTCGGCTGACGATTACCTACTCTACTTTCCACATCCACCAGCGTCCACGTTATCGCAGTGGCTAGAGGAAAGTAACCGCATTACACGCCATATTCTGGAGAATATTCCAGCGGCAGATCATATAGTTCCGCAGCTTCATATTTTGAATCCCCCTCTCTGGGAATTCGGTCACTTAACTTGGTTTCATGAGTTTTGGGTTCATCGTGGGGGCCAGGTAAGCAATCCCTCATTCATGGTTGACGCTGATCATTTGTTTAATTCTTCAGAAATTGCACATGAAGATCGCTGGTCAACTCCAATGCCCTCGCTAGATAGTCTTCTGGAATACAACCTCAATGTGATAAGCAGCACCCAAGAGTTACTGTGTAAACCAATCGACAATAAAGCTGCCTACTTTATTCAGCCGTCGATTTTTCATCAGGATATGCACAATGAAGCGTTTGCCTATATGTGGCAAACCATGGGTCGCCCCATGCCATTTTTACCCCTCTCTGATAGAAGTTTGTCCAATGAAAATAAGCAAACTTGGATTCATTTTCCAGAATCATCATTAGAGGCTGACTCTCATCAGGGCTCTGGTTTCATTTTTGATAATGAAAAATGGGCCCATACTATTAATGCTCCCTCCTTCGACATATCTAGCAGCCCCGTCACGAATGCCGAATACCTCACCTACTTAGAGTCCGCCAGTAATCTTAGTCAGCTCGAACCAGCAGCGCCTCCCAAGCACTGGAAGAAAGAAGATGGCCTCTGGTTTGAACGATTCTTTGATGAATGGTTGCCCTTGGACCCCTTATCAGCAGTGCGTCATATTAATTATTTCGACGCTCAGCATTATTGCAAAGTAAATGGGCTACGTTTGCCCAATGAGCATGAGCTCACGATATTGATATCTCAAAAAAGCACAGCATGGCAGCCCTCACATTTATGGGAGTGGACCAGCAGTCCTTTTTCACCCTTTCCCGGATTTAGCCCCGATCCCTGCACAGATTATTCCCTGCCTTGGTTTAACGGTAAATATCAGGTTCTAAAAGGGGGTAGCCTCTATACGCCCGATCGATTAAAGAGAGCCGCATTTCGCAACTTTTATCAACCCAATAGAAGTGATCATTTTTGTGGCTTTCGTACGTGTTTACTCTAAATTGAGTAAGCTTCTCCAGTTGGGTGCAGGGCACCCCTTAATATGAACTTGAAATTTTATGACTACTTCCTATAACGGTCGCCTTACCTCTTTATCCCATGGTGGAGATGCGGCTGCAAAATTGCACCAGGCGTATTAAGCGATATCTTAAAAAAATCTCCCATACGCAATTTACCTGCTGCACTTCTGGCTGGCTCTGACAATAATGAAGATGCTGCAGTGTATCAGATTAATGAAAATCAGGCTATCGTTGCAACAACTGATTTTTTTATGCCTATCGTCGATGATCCATTTGAATTTGGTCGTATCGCGGCAACCAATGCAATTTCAGATATCTATGCCATGGGTGCTCAGCCCCTATTTGCACTCGCACTATTAGGCATGCCCATTCAAGCGTTACCACTAGAAGTGATTCAACAAATCACTGCTGGTGGAGAGTCTGTCTGCGATGATGCCGGCATCATGATTGCTGGCGGTCACTCCATTGATACAGTAGAGCCAATTTATGGCTTAGTAGCAATTGGTGTGGTTGATCCAAAAAAACTTAAACGCAACAATGGTGCTCAAGCGGGTGATAGCATCATCCTTAGCAAGCCATTAGGCGTGGGCATTCTTTCTGCAGCACTTAAAAAGGAGCTGCTGTCAGAGGCGGGTTACAAAGAGATGATTGCCCTCACTACCAAGTTCAATAAGCCTGGTGTTGCACTCTCACAGCTTGAAGGCGTTCATGCACTCACGGATGTCACCGGCTTTGGATTAGCAGGCCACTTGCTTGAAATGGCCAGAGGTTCTAATTTAATGGCCCAGATAGATTGGAATGCTATTCCCGTAGTTCAGGAAGCGGTTGAGCATGTTAAGGCAGATATCTTCACGGGTGCCTCTACTCGAAACTGGGCTGGCTACGGTAGCGAAGTTAAGCTAGCTAGCAATTTAGAGCTTTGGCAACAAAACTTATTAACCGATCCACAGACAAGTGGCGGCTTATTAATCGCATGCGCGCCAGAACAAGAGGCAGAAGTGCTTTCTATTCTGAGCTCCGGCGGCTTTAATAATGCAAAGATGATAGGCCACTTTGCTGCTGACTCAGGCCTGTCTGTTTCTTAATTATTCCTTTTTAACCCTAACCAAAAGATCATCATATGAATTTCCTAAAAATTGCTGCACTTAAAAAATTCTCCGTATTAATGCTTGCCTTTGGCATTGTCTGTAGCGCTAGCACCGGAGCCTTAGCTCAAGATGTCTTGCGCATCTCAGCCATTCCTGATGAGTCCCCAACAGAGTTGCAGCGTAAATTTAAACCACTCGGCGACTACCTCTCTAAAGAAACTGGCATGAAAGTGGAATTTACCCCAGTGACTGACTATGCAGCAGTTGTAGAGGCCTTAGCAACCAAGAAAGTTGATATGGCTTGGCTTGGCGGGTTTACTTATGTGCAAACTAAAATTAGAACGAATGGCACAGCTGTTCCTATTATTCAGTACGTTGAAGATGAAAAATTTACAAGCGTCTTTATTATTCCGGCTGATAGCTCTTTAAAAACCCTGGGTGAATTAAAAGGCAAAACAATTGCCTTTGGATCACCATCCTCCACATCAGGTCACTTAATGCCACGATATTTTTTAATGCAAGCCGGCATTAATCCAGACAAAGACTTCAAGAACATTGCATTTTCAGGGGCGCACGATGCAACAGTTGCCTTTGTAGCTAGCGGCAAGGCTGATGTTGGAGCACTCAATGCTTCGGTATGGGCAAAGTTAAATGAAGCTAAAAATCCAAATGCACTCAAGTCAAAGGTGCTCTCCACAACACCGCCCTATTTTGATTACAACTGGACAGTGCGCGGAGATCTAGATCCAGCCCTGGTCAAGAAGATTACCGATGCCTTCTTAAAGCTTGATGCCAGCAATCCGAACTACAAAGAATTAATGGATCTGCAACGTGCAAGCAAGTACGTCACAACCAAATCATCGAATTACGACGATATCGAAAAAGCAGCGCGCTCAGCTGGGCTAATTAAGTAGTCTCGTGGGATTCTCACTACAACAACTGGGCTTTGAGCACAGTAATGGCACGCCCGCACTATGCCAAGTATCTTTGGTGGCAAGTGCTGGCGAGTGCATTGCCATTATTGGGCCCTCTGGCTCTGGCAAGACAACGCTTTTGAATATCTTGGCTACTGCTTTAAAGCCGACGTATGGGAATGCTGAAATACTAGAAGCTAATCCCTGGAATCTGTCCAAAGCATCGCTTAGAAAATTACGATTGACCATTGGTTTAGTCCATCAAGCGCCTCCCATTCCTTTGGGACAACGAGTTATCACTGCCATTCTTGCAGGTCGACTCGGACAGTGGCCTCTTTGGAAGTCAATTTTGTCATTAATTTATCCAGTTGATATTCCTGGTCCGCAATCCTGTCTTGAGCGCTTAGATCTCGCTGACAAACTATTTGATCGGTGTGATTGCCTATCGGGTGGCCAACTACAGCGCGTGGGTGTTGCCAGGGTCATGTATCAAGAACCGCAACTCATCCTGGCTGACGAGCCAGTATCCGCAATGGATCCCGCCCTGTCAGATCTCACTATTAGTGTTCTGATTGCCGAGGCCAAGAAAAGAAATGCCACACTAGTCTCAAGCCTTCACGCGGTAGATATTGTCTTACGCTGGTTTCCACGCATCGTTGGCATTCGGGATGGTCAGGTAATGTTTGATTTACCTGCAAGTCAAGTCAGTGAGACCATACTAAAAGATCTTTATGCATCCGAGCTTGGCGGCCTTCCGACCCAATTAAATAAAGCCACTCTCTAGTGGCGTAAAGGGTCTTTCTTTTTAAATCGCAATGCTGACATCAAGCACTTTTAGAGACCCCGCAGCACCCTATCGGCTTATTGGACTGGTGGTGGCTATTTGCATTCTTTGGTCTATGCTGCAGCTGGCTCAGTTTGAACCCATGCTCTTGATTGATCCCAACAACACTAAAGTTATGGGCGATTTTCTGGTGCAATTTATTCCACCCAATATTCAACTGGAATTTTTATCGCTTGTTTTAAAAGCCACTGTAGAGACCTTAGCTATGGCGACCGCAGGAATAGCCTTGGCAATGATCATTGCTGTTCCACTTGGCCTAATCATTTCTTATAGCTTATCGATTTCCAGAATTGGCCCCACATCTGATCACCAGCTGGCTCAATTTGTGCGATTTATTGCGCGCACTTTAATGTTGGTTCTGCGTGGTATTCCAGAGATTGTGTGGGCACTCTTACTAGTCAGGGTATTTGGCTTAGGTCCCATAGCAGGTGTTTTGGCTATTGCCATCACCTATGGCGGCATGTTGGCAAAAGTCTATTCAGAAATTCTAGAGTCAGGTAACACCCTACCTGCTAGAGCACTCATTCTCTCTGGGAGTGGTCGTGTAGCCTCATTTCTATATGGACTGCTACCAAACTCAGCGCAAGAGCTTGCTTCTTACACCGTCTATCGCTGGGAGTGCGCCGTTAGGGCCTCAGTAGTGATGGGATTTGTGGGTGCAGGTGGCTTAGGTCAGCTGATGGATCAATCCATGAAAATGCTCAATGGTGGAGAAGTTTCCACAATCTTGATCGTATTCTTGGGCTTAGTGTTGCTAGCCGATTACATTAGCCTAGTAATTAGAAAGCAGCTGGTATGAGCGTGCAAATTAGTATTCAACCAGCCCGTCAATTTTATCTGAAGTGCCTTCTCATGCTTTTGATCATTTCTGGCCTAACTATTAGCAGCTTTATTTACCTGTCGCTTAATCCAGCAGATCTCTTTACCTTTCAAGCCATGAAAAATATGGCGGAGTTTATTGGGCGATTTTTCCCGCCGGATCTAAGCGCTGATTTTTTAGAAAAAATTTGGCAAGGTATTCTTCAAACTCTAGCTATCTCAGCTTTGGCAACCCTGATTGCTGCAATCCTCAGTATTCTGATTTCACTTCCCGTGTCAGGTAGATTTGGCCCTATTGCAAAATGGCTATCGCGCTTCTTTTGTAACTTCCTAAGATCTGTGCCAGAGTTAGTTTGGGCAGCATTAATGGTTCTAGCTGTTGGCTTAGGGCCATTTGCAGGAACCTTAGCATTGACACTTCACACCATGGGTGTTTTGGGAAGATTGTTTGGTGAGACTTTAGAAAATAATCCAATAGCCTCAAGCAATGCATTAGTTCTGAGTGGCTCCGGAAGAGTTGCCAGCTTCTTGTATGGCACTCTACCTAGCATCGCGCCTCAATTACTCTCCTACAGCCTATATCGCTGGGAAATGAATATCCGCATGGCAACTATTTTGGGATTTGTGGGTGCTGGTGGCCTAGGACAGATGCTGTATTACGAACTTTCATTACTTCGAGAGGCTCAAGCATCAACCGTAATTATTGCTATGTTGCTATTAGTAGTGCTGGTAGATGCAATCAGCGCTAAACTCCGACGCATTCAGATGCACAATTTAGGCTAGAAATCCTACATACCTCTTACAGACCATCTCTCAAATGAAGCCAACCTTAACCCAGGAATTACTACTTAGCCTGACTGCCGATACACCATCGATATCGCCAAAGTTTTTCTATGATGAGATTGGCTCACATTTATTTGAGGTTATTACGCTTCTAGAGGAATACTATCCAACCCGTACTGAAAAATGGATTATGGATACCTACCAAAGTGAGATTGCTAATGCAGTGGGTTCGTGTGATGCCCTGCTTGATCTTGGGGCCGGTAATTGTATTAAGGCTAGCAAGCTTTTTAATAGCATTAAGCCCAAGCAGTACCATGCGCTTGATATTTCAAAAGAGTTTTTACAAGCAGCTGTAAATGACTTACAGAAGCAGTTTCCACATATTGAAATGTCTGCTCATGCAATTGATTTTAGCCAAACACTTGCATTTCCTAATTTAGAAAATTTACGGAAAATATTTTTCTTCCCAGGATCTTCCATTGGCAACTATGATCCCGAAAATGCAGATGTATTTTTTAGCAATCTCGCCAATCAATGCAATGGAAATGGTGGACTACTGATTGGCGTTGACTTAGTCAAGGATACCCAGACTTTAGACTTGGCTTACAACGATAAATTAGGCGTTACTGCGGCATTTAATCTAAATGCCCTGCTCTATGTAAATAAATTAACTGGTAGCAACTTCAATCTTGCAAACTGGGAACATCATGCCTTTTTCAATACATCCAAATCTCGTATTGAAATGCGCCTGCGTGCCCTAGACGATGTGAAAGTCACCATTCCGGGACTGGACTCGAAAGATCATGTTCTTAGCTTCAAAGCGGGTGATTTAATTCATACAGAAAATAGTTACAAATACACTCAAGATCATTTTGTAGAAAAACTCCGCCGAGCTGGATTCGAAAATATCCACTACTGGACCGATCCCAATAATCATTTTTTAGTCTGCTTCGTAAATGCAAAGAAGATCACTTAAATTACTTGTCTGTCAGCTTGTCGAGTAGCCCCTGAATTGACTTTTTCTCACGCTCTGGGCTGATGAGATTTTTTCGAAGCTCGATGTGTTTTTTTAGTGAAGAGTAAAAATGAGTGTCAGTTTCTGCTCGATATAACAGGGCTGCAAGTGCAGATTCACCTGCAACTGGGTAATAACCAGGGTAGTCATCCCCAAGTAAGCCTCGATTACCTGCTATGTCCGATGCAATTACCGGAATACCCAAGGCTATTGCCTCAGAGACAACATGAGCGCCACCCTCCATACGACTGGAATCACCATTAAATGACTTTGAGAAAGGATCCTCATGGCCTCCTCATGACTTTGCTCGCCCATCCAACGATAGCGCTCAAGCTTATCGTCGTATTCCATGGCGGCTCGCTCCATTTGGACATTCATAGCCTTGCCCAAGTGCAACACATGGATTTGAGAATTTTTAGGTATGAAAGATAGGCTGCGAGCAACACAAAATGGGTCCTTCTCGTCCCCGAGGTGTCCAATCACCACCACCTGAAAGCCTGATCCAGTATTTTCAGCATGAGGGCCTATCTCTACCGATTGATAAATGACCTGAGCCTTGTGTCGAAAGCCAGCTGGAATAGAGTCCAGAGCCGAGGATTGCAAGACTACCAAGGCATCTGCCAAATCCATCGATTGAAGTACCTCATCATGAATTGCCATATCTCGATATAGATCGGTACCCGTCAAAACGAGCACAACCGGCTTATCGGGATACTGCTTCTTGAATTGCAAAATGGATTGATGACTACGATAGGCATGAAGCGCAATGAGTAGGCCAACGCTCCCACCAGACCATGACTCAGTCACATCAGCAACATAACCAAGATCCTTTAGAAATGCCTGCCAGCGTAAAGCCGTCATACGGTTGCCATGAAGGCTGCCCGGCGGTGCTGGAGTAACGATTTCAATGAGCGGCTTGATATTCAATCCTTATGGCAAAGCCTTGTTATTCAGATATCTAATAGTAACGGAGGTTTCATTAATAGTTGAAGGCGTCGATCTATATAAACACGGTTTCTCGCATGGAAGGCAGATGGAAAGGATTAATTCCTAAAATTGCAACCAAAAACTTAACTATGAATCGACTGCTACTGACCGACAAGCGACCATTCAAAGATGTCGGTTAACCCGACAAACCAACAGTCACTTCTCATAACGCTTCTGTCGATGCCAGATAAATTCCAAGACTGCCCAATCGACTCCGCCTGACCACCCGTAGATATCGCGGCACTTTCCAGGCAGGTTTAAAGCAATGTCTAAGTTACTGTTTTAGTACAATTTTATTTCTTTTAATCCGTTGGTCGCGAGTTCGAATCTCGCCCGACCCACCAGCATTACTAAGCCTCGCTTCTTGCGGGGCTTTTTTATTTCGAATGTCTATGGGATCATGGAACCATGCCTAGCAAACTGTATGAGTCATTTCTCAAAAAGAATCCAAGTCCTCAAGAGCGGTTTGATCTAGGAAAATCGATTCGTAAAGCGGTTGATAGGCCCTCAATTGGACAATTTACGGTAGAAAATAAGCTCCAAGGCCCAATTGAAATTTTGCTTTCCCAAGCAAAAACTCGAATTCCTGAATACATCCCGATTCGCCATGCTCGAATGGCAGCCGATCCCTTTGCGTTTTTTAGAGGAGGTGCTGCAAGCATGGCTCACGACTTATCTAAAACTCCAAGCCCCTCTATTCAAGTGCAATTATGCGGAGATATGCATGTTAGCAACTTTGGATTCTTTTCTACCACTGAGCACCAGCTCGTCTTTGGAATTAATGATTTTGATGAAACCCTTCCCGGAAATTTTGATTGGGATTTAAAGCGTCTAACAGCTAGCGCCATGATTGCGGCGCAATTACTCGGTCAAGATCAGCTATATGGAGAGAAGATCGTACGCAATATCTGTCAGGCATATCGAAATAACATGCGTCAATACTCGACCATGCCTTATACCGATCTAAAGCGCACTTATATTGACGATAAATCGCTTACCAACATTGCAACAAAACACGCAAATGAAACAAGTCAGAAATACTTAAAGGGCTTATTGGATAAAGCTCGAAAAAATAATGGTCATGGCATGCTTGGGAAATTAACTGAAGTAACTGAGGCCGGAATTCGCCTCATTAATAATCCTCCACTCATAGAGCATCTTCAATTCTCACCAAATGGCACAAGAATTACCGAACTCAATGATGAAGGGATTAGTTCCTATATTCACTCATTAGCCCCAGATCGTAAGCACTTATTATCACGCTACAAATGGATTGATTGGGCAAGAAAGGTTGTTGGAGTTAGTAGCGTTGGCACCGGTTGCTGGGTGATGTATTTTGAGGGGCTAGATGAAAATGACCCCCTTTTTCTTCAGACGAAACGGGCACAAAAATCGATCCTCGCCTCATATTTCCCTGATACGCAATTTAAATCGGAAGGTGAGCGCGTTGTTCATGGACAGTGTCTCATTCAAGGAGCTCCAGATCTTTTTCTGGGTTATGGAAAAACAGTAGAAGCAGATTTTTATGTCCAGCAATTACGCGATATGAAGGGCGGAATTTCAGTTGGCAACGATGGAATTAATGCCAAAATATTCCCAGATTTTGCAAAACTCTTTGGGTGGGCACTAGCCAATGCTCATGCCCGTTCAGGAGATCCTGCGGTTCTAGCTGGCTACTGTGGAAAAAATGAGCTTCTTGATGATGCCCTCGTCAAATTCTCGCTGGCCTACAGCAAGTAAAATGAGGCTGACTATGCCACATTTCTAAAAGCAATCAAGCCGGGAAAAGTCTCCTGCGCTACCGAGAAATTCTAAGATTGAAGGGCTATAAATGGATTACTTACATCCATTTATAGATGATCTCCTCTATTACACTTCATCCATTCAGATGCGCATCATTTAGCTTCTGGTTTAGCAGGTGCCTGCCACGGCCAGCGCCCATCAATCTCCAGGGAGAGCGACCAACTCAAAAAGCAGCGAATCAACACAATAACCCCCAATACCGCAACACTCGTCAGACTTGGGCTAATTGCCACGGTTCGAATCACATCTCCCGCCACCAATATCTCTAAGCCTAGAATAAGTGAGCGGACTATCTGAATACGGAAAACTTTGTAGGCGATATCAAGAGTTTGAGTAATCCAGTCTTTAATGAATAGAAAAAGGCCCCTTAAGACCCCAATGGAAACAATCGCTACACCTAGCGCATCCATAATGTCACTGACATTTCTAATTGTGTCGATTAAGTTCATAGTCTCGCTTTAATTTACTAACAAATACATTCTTGAGTAGATTTTTGATGGCATGACTTCACTAGCCTCAAAATCGCTTAATGCCACTAACCCAGGTTTCAAGGGTTTTTGGAGGAGCACTCTGCATGTCTTTTGCAGTTAACCCATAAAAAGATTTATCAACTATCAGAAAATCAGCTTTTTCCCAACATGCAAATCACCCACATCAGAGTGGGCACAAACTTTGGAATTTAAATCAGTAAAGCCCCTGATTATTTCCTCCATACTTAATGATTGATATACCTCAGGATTACCAGCACCGCTCATTCCTACTTCCATAATTACTGCTGGCGATACTATATCTATAGGCGAGACGCTAAAATTAGTACTCATTCCGACCGTAACCCCTGAATCAAACATTTTTTTAATTTGATAAGCTTCATTGGTATGGCCTGCAAAAAACTGCGTCAAATTATCTTCAATTTTGCAGAATGCTGGCTGTACAGTAACCACTACTCTCCCGCCGTAGTTCGCTATTAATTTCATTTGCTCAGGCATTAAAAAGGCAACATGAGCCAAGGTATGGGTTTGCTTAATTGAGCCTAGTTTACTTTTAGTGTACTCAAGAGCATCAAGTACAGCCTGGATAGCACGATCACCTTGTGTATGGTAGTGCATATTCAAACCCAATTCTTCCGCACGCAACACAATACGATTTAAGTTATATTTTTCGCCAAAACTGTCATCCGTGTATACCTACTGTAAACCAAAACCACCATTCGAATGTTCCCATGTAGTCCATGGCTCTCCGCCTGCGTAGGCGCCATCAACAAAAATTTTTCCCCCATAAAATCTTACAAGATCAGTGTCTTTACCTTTGAGTAGCGCTGCCTCATCCACGCCATCGACATCAAATAAGGTGTAACACCAATTCACTCTCATTTTTAGCCTATTTTCTTTTTCCAAGGCATAAAAAATATCGGGTTTATGCAATCGAAAACCGATGGCACCCATCAGATCCACAATACTGGTATATCCCATAGAGGCCCAGTAATCAATGAGCTTACGAGCCCCCTCTTTGGCTAAGTCTTCATGTCCAAATTTTGCGAAAATTTCATCGGCAGGTTTTTGCTGTGACTTCTCACGAAACATTCCCGTTAAATGTCCATTCTCTCGATTAGAAGATCCGCCGATATTATCTTTAAAGTTCTCGTCAGTGATATTGCAAAAACGCATACCCGCGGTGTTGAGTAATAAATTATGACCTAACATATCAACTAACATAACTGGGTTATCTGGCGATACAGCATCAATCATTGCCAAATCTTTTAAGCTCCATTTTGTATAGTCATCCATTTCAAAACCAACACCTAAAATGGTCTCACCCTTTTGAGATTCAGCGATTTTGTCTTTTAGTTTGCTGGCAATCTCTGGTGTTGAATTTTTTACTTCACGTAAATTAACGCCAACGTTTAGGACAAATTCAGCTTCGAGGAGGTGGCAATGCGTATCCATAAAACCGGGAAAGATTGCTTTCCCTTTAAGATCCACAAGATTGGCGTTTGGAAAAGCACTCACATCAACATCATGAGCTTTAACTTGGTCATTTTCAATGAAGATGTTTTGTACTTTATTTTTTGAATCGATGTAAATATCGCCATTAATAAAAATTGTCTGAGCACTCGATTTCAAGTTATCAAGCTCTCCAAATATTCCTGAAAATTGATGCCAGTTACCCGTAAATATCTCTCACTTGATTATTAAGCAATGATTGGGCTGCTGAAAGCAACCTCCACAATGTATTTTTGTATGATCTGAAAAACTACATACAGATTACATCCCAAGTGTTTAATGTAGCAAAGTTTTTGAGATGACTTTTGATGCAAATCAAAAGTTCACTGCAATGATCCAAAAGTGGTACACGTCTATGATCTAGATAGCATCCTTGCTCTTAAAGAGTCGTAGATGGGCGGAGAGCCCATATAAGAGGTGATCAATGTGGCGCAGACGCAAGCTACCAAGAGGGGCCAGGGGTTAATATCACCCCACCACTCATCTCAATGATGAGCAATACACCAGTAAAGGGGGCACGTACTACTGCCGTAAAAAAGCAGCCATTCCAACTAAGGCAAACGACACTGTATCGGCCTGAAATGCAAGGACTGGAATAAAGTTAATGAGCTGGGCAAATAAAGCTCCAAAAATTGCACCGACCAACAGCAAAGGAGCAAACAGGCCGCCAGGCAAACTAGGGGAATAAGAGATAGAACCCAACAACCAGCGCACTATTAACAAAGTAAGTAGTGCTTGAGCGCCTAAATTATTGGACAGTATTTGCTGAGCCTGTAAGGCACCTCCGCCAACCCAAGAAGGCTGCCAGTAGGCAATCAATCCAACTCCCGCCCCAACAAAAGCTGCTTTGAGTGCGGCAGGGATATTAGGCATGGTAGTGGAAAATATATTCAGCCCAAATAAGATATTGCGATTGTATAAAGCACCCATCAAACCAACAATTAATCCCAGGATTGCATAGAGAACCAAGTTGGCCAACTCTGGCGCAACTAAGGTGGGAATGCTAAAAGAAATTACATTGCCGAAGAGAGCCCGAAATACAGTAATGCTCGTAGCAACCGCAATCAGCGTAATGAGGACACTTCGGGTGGTTATCTTGCGAGTCCACCTCCTCCAAAACAAATGCAATGCCAGCCATGGGGGCATTGAACGCCACTGATAATCCGGCCCCTGCTACCGCCGTATAGAGCAAGAATCCATCTTCCTTACTCAATCTAAAAATGCGGCCACATTGGCTCCCTATGACGGCAGCCATCTGAATAGTTGGCCCTTCTCGACCTAAAGCCATCCCCGGGATCATTACAAGCAATCCACCGAAAAATTTAATTGGCAAAACACGTAATGGCGCAGGATCAGCTTCTTTACGCATAACTGCTTCTACGTGCTGGACTCCACTACCCGCCGCACTAGGGGCAAAATAAACCATCCAACGGGCTATGCCGATGCTAATGCCAACAATTAAAGCAGCGCCAATCCATCCAGGGACACCATAAAATCCATCAACCTTCCAGCTCACCAAGAGTGTGGAAAAGCGCTCACTTCCGTGAACTAGCATCCAATGAAAAGTGCCCCCAATCAATCCCACACCAATGCCGGCAACCGCGGCTACAGCTACCAAGCGCCAGATATTAAGACCCAAAATCTCCGAAGATTCAGATTTAGTTTGATGGATGCTGGTGGAATCGATCATGACAAGGACAACTTTAACATTGTCTATTTAATAGATTGGGCCAGGAGTAAGTCATGGGATAACCATTAATTGAGAATCCACTACTGAGAATTTTTAAGAAATGATGTATACAGATTAGCAATTTTCACCGGCTGCTCTAGCATGACTAAATGACCAGCATTCGCTAAGCGATGAGATTGAGAGTGGGGAAATTTCTTTTTTAAGACTGGTAATCCCGAAATACTAAAAATTTCATCACGCTCACCCCATAGAATGAAGGTTGGCAAAGATTGATTGGGCAATCGATTTAAAGTATTGCCATAAAAATTCACAATATTTCAAACCTGTTGATAGTGTCGATTATTGTTGCGGTACTCTTGCACTAACTGCTTTTTAATGTCATTACTTATAACTGGTGCTTGCGCAAATAATAAGCCCATCTCTATATCGAATTGCGCATTATCAATGGGTATAAAGGGATTAATTCCCTTATTAATGGAATCTCTTACTTGATCACTCCATGAAATTACACCCAATGGGGCGCCGATAAAAGCCAATGATGTAATCTCATCAGGAAATTGCTTGGAATATAAACCAGCAATCGCACCTTCCATTGAATTACCTGCAATGTGAAATGATTTACCACTAACCGATCCCATAAAGCGCTGAAGAGTTGTTACTTGGGACTCTAGTTGATAAATAGCGATTGGGTACACAGTACTTTGTCCGTAGCCAGGAAGATCAGGAACAATCACATTAAATCCCTGATTGGCCAAAGCACAAGCCATATCCATCCACTGCTCTTTTTGCCCAAAGAGTCCATGCAACAACAAGATTGAAGGCCCCTGACCGCCCTGTAGATAACTGATTGAACCAGCGTCGATGGCAATCGATTTAGCGACCATAGGGCAAGCCGCATCATTGCCTTGCCCTTGCGCCATACTCAGGCACAAGACACTAGCTAAACCAACGATCCATTTATGAATTAAAGTCATGCTCATATGCTCAATTTGAAACAATATTTCAAGAAGTATCTATTACTGTAGTGGCAAATCAGTTTTGATCTATTATTAATAGCTTGATTGATTTTTAAGGGTCGAACTAGTCTCACTATAACAATCGTACCTCCTCCCACTCTTATTGTCTGAGCATTACAAAGCTAGTAATATGTAACCATGTCTAAAGTCATGATTGTTACTGGGGCTAGCCGCGGTATTGGAGCTGCGACTGCAAAACTAGCTGCTAGTAAAGGCTTTGCAGTCTGTGTTAATTACAAATCTCATACCCAAGAGGCTCAAGCTGTTGTTGAAGAGATTCAGAGCAATGGAGGCATAGCAATCGCCGTCAAGGCAGATGTGACTATTGTCAGTGAAGTAAATCGCCTGTTTACAGAAACAGTGAAGGCCTTCGGAGGACTTCACGCCCTAGTAAATAACGCTGGAATTCTAGAAACACAAATGCGCCTTGAAGATATGTCAAGTGAGCGGATTGAGCGCATCTATAATGCCAATGTCTTTTCACCAATTTTGTGCATTCAAGCAGCAATCAAAATTATGTCGACTCGTTATCAAGGATCTGGCGGATCAATTGTGAACGTCTCCTCTGTAGCATCTCGTCTTGGCTCGCCTCGGGAGTATGTAGACTATGCAGCCTCTAAAGGTGCTATAGATACACTAACAATTGGCTTAGCAAAAGAATTAGCAATCGATGGTATTCGTGTCAATGCAGTTCGCCCTGGATGTATTGATACGGATATCCATGCGAGTAGTGGGGAGCCCAATCGCATTGAACGTGTCAAACACCTTGTTCCCATGCAAAGAGGTGGGACTGCTGCTGAAGTGGCATCTGCAATTGTTTGGCTTGCTTCTGACGAATCTTCATACACAAGCGCCTCATTTATTGAAGTAGCTGGCGGAAACTAAGAAAAATTCTCAGCAGTTTAGAGGCAAGCATTGATTCATAAGCCTCTGTAGAATAGTTTCCATGAGACCCACCATCAAAATTGACTTTGTATCGGACGTAGCCTGCCCATGGTGCGCCGTAGGTTTAGGAAACCTCAATAAAGCTATTACCGCATTCGGCGATAAAGCAAACTTTGAAGTGCACTTCCGACCTTTTGAACTTAATCCCAATATGCCCTTAGGCGGCCAAGATGCAATCGAGCATCTTACTGAAAAGTATGGCCTTACCGTAGAGCAAGTACAAGCCAACCAAGCCCAGATTAGAGCGCGCGGCCCTTGAGGCTGGCTTTCAGTTCCACCCAGATGGTTGTAAGCGAGTCTACAACACCTTCGACGCACATCGTCTTTTGCATTGGGCCGGCAATGAGTATGGCCTTGGGAAGCAAGCTAGCTTAAAAACAGAATTACTGAAGACATATTTCTGCCTAGCAGTCAATTTAGATGATCAACAAAACCTTCTCAATGCAGTCATTTCGGCCGGCCTTGATCCAGATAAAGCCAAGCAGATACTTGAGAGTGGGATATACGCAAATGAAGTACGCGAAGAAGAGGCTCAATATACTGGCGCCGGCATTCACTCTGTACCCTCAGTAATTCTGAATGACCAATATCTTGTCCAAGGAGCTCAAGCTCCTGAGTCATTTATCAGTGCATTTGAACAATTACTTCAAACTGGACAAACATGACACTGACAGAACTTCGCTATATCGTCGCAGTTGCACGGGAGCGCCACTTTGGTAGAGCAACGGATGCTTGCTTTGTATCTCAGCCCACCCTATCGGTGGCCATCAGAAAATTAGAGGAAGAGCTCAACACGCAAATTTTTGAGCGCACTAATACTGAAGTCGCAATGACTAGCCTGGGCGCATTAATTGTCGATCAAGCTCAGAGAGTTCTTGAAGAGGCTAACTCCTTAAAACACTTAGCAAAACATGGTCAAGATCCTCTGCCGGGCCCGCTGAGGCTTGGCGCCATCTACACCATAGCACCCTACTTATTGCCTAGCTTAGTCCGGATTGCACGAGAGCGCTTGCCAAATGCTCCCTTATTTTTAGAGGAGAACTTCACTGTTCGCCTGCTAGAGGTCTTGCGTCAAGGGGCTTTAGATTGTGTTGTGATAGCCGAGCCCTTTGCGAGCACGGGGCTCAATCAGATAGACCTGTATGACGAGCCATTTTTAGTGGCAGTACCTAAAGGCCACCCTTGGGAAAACCGGCCATCAATCCCGCATCGGGAGCTTAAAGAGCAAAACACTTTATTGCTTGGTACAGACCACTGTTTTCGAGATCATGTGCTTGGAGTCTGTCCCGAATTAAATCGCCTTGGGTCTGGTGCAACGATTGGAGAGCAGCGTAGTTTTGAGGGCTCATCACTGGAAACTATTCGACAGATGGTAGTCAGTGGCATCGGAATTTCAGTGCTGCCAAGAACATCTGCCTTTGACACAGCCTCTTCAGATCAGCTCATTCGCTACATCCCATTTGAGGATCCCATTCCAACCAGACGAGTTTGCCTCGTCTGGCGGAAGAACTTTCCACGGGCAGCCGCAATGAATGAGCTAGCTGAAGTGATTCGTCAATGCGCCTTACCAGGTGTTCGCTATCTATAAGGTCCGCTTCTTGACTTAACTCAGATCAGAAACAAGTGAAGCTAAAGTTTCCGGGGGTAGTGTCTGAACATGCATTGGGTAACCTTTATGGTCACAACCTACCATCATCTGAGCGCCAGCTTTTAATGCCATCTTCATATCGTTTGTAAGATCAAAGCGCATAAAGTGCACTGCCGAGGTTTTATCAGCAGTAGAGCGTTCCAAGTCTTCATCAGCAATTGCATAAACACGTGGTTGACCTTCGACTTCGATAAATATTTGATGCTCAATGCCTACCAACTTCGCAAGTGCAACTTTACGATCTGCCTCATTAGGATATTCAATCATCATGGTGGCCTTGAAATCTGAACCGCTTGGCACCAAAGGGTTGTAGGCATTCAACTCATCCTCAATACCCTCCTCTTCAAATATTTTTTCTACACGCAACATTTCTTGAATTTGATAGCGCATTAAAAACTCATTCTCAAAAATCAGTGTTACGTGATCTCCAAGGTGAACGGTTCGAAGACGGCGCTCTTTAATTGCTTTTTCACGAAAAGCTGGACGCTCTTTGTGATAAGCCTCGAGTCTTAAAAGACTATCGCGTGTAATGATTCCCATGCTGCTCTATTCCTATTAATAAATTAAAGACCGTATGCCTTAGCAAGCAAAGTTAATGGGTGAGCCATTTCTGATTTTGGCAGTCCAAGCTCTTCCATGCCTTGCTCAATATGATGACCTGCCAACTGGCAGTCAGAACTAATGTAGTTTGGCTCTTCTTCAGCCATTCTCCTGAATACCGGCTTACCAATTTTCATTGCGGTTTCATGAAACTCTTTCTTTACACCCCATGTACCAGAATGTCCTGAGCAGCGCTTAACCACATTCACCTCGGTACCAGGCACCAGCTTCAGAGTTTCTGCAGTCTTTTGACCCACGTTTTGTACGCGTGAGTGACAAGCCATGTGATAGCTAACATGGCCCAACTCTTTACTGAAGTCTTTCTTTAGCAGTCCATCGGAGTTGCGAGCCATGAAGTACTCAAACGGATCCCACATAGCATCTTTTACCAATTGCGTATCAGCACAATCTGGGAACATAAGTGGCAATTCCTGCTTGAACATCAAAGTGCAGGATGGGATTGGAGTCAAGATGGCATAGCCTTCACGTGCCAACTTCGCCAACTTCGGAATATTTTTTTCCTTGTTTTCCGCAACGGATTCCAAGTCACCGAGCTCCAGCTTAGGCATGCCACAACAGGCTTCTTTGTCCACCAACTCATAAGGAATGGCATTGTGCTTCAGAATCTTAATGAGATCTTGACCAATTCCTGGTTCGTTGTAATTGATATAGCAAGTTGCATAAATAGCGACTTTTCCAGGCGTCTTAGCGCCATCCACTACTGGCAGATCCTCAGATTTTTTAGCTAACTGTGGGAATGTCTTCGGGGCGTATTCCGGAATCCAAGCGTTCTTATCCACGCCTAAAGCGCCTTCCATCACTAAACGAGCAAGGCCAGTACTGTTCACAGCATTGACTGCTTGAGTCACAATCGGAATACCAGCAAAGTGACCGAGCTTATCTGTTGAGGATAAAAGTTTGTCGCGGAAGCTTGCCTTGTCATCCTTAAAGTTCACAGCCTTTGCACGAAGCATCAGACGCGGGAAGTCAATGTTCCAAGGATGTGGTGGAACATACGGGCACTTGGTCATGTAACAAACATCACACAGGTAACACTGATCAACTACCTTTTGGTAATCCGCCTTATCAACCTGCTCCATCTCCAGATCTTCGGTAGCATCCACTAAATCAAAAAGGGTCGGGAAGGATCCGCAAAGGCTCACGCAACGACGGCAGCCATGGCAAAGATCAAAGACGCGCTCCATCTCCGCTTCCAAATCAGCCTTGTCGTAGAATTTGGGATTTTGCCAATCCAAGGGGTGTCTGGTTGGAGCTTCTAAACTACCTTCGCGAGTTGTCATATATGTCCTCTACTGTTTATGCGTGTGCAGTGTGTAAATCTGATGCCGCTAGTTTAGGGCTCAGGCGATCGATAGCAAAATTGTATTAATTAACAATCTTCATAGAAAATACCTAATTAACGGCATTGCATTACCCAAAATAGGCCTTAATTGCTATAAAAATCAATAGTTCTCACTAACTTATTTGAAGATATCTATATTTTTTTGCTAAGGTGGCCTGAAATTACTGGCTTAGACTACCCAACCAGCGTTATACTTCATTGATTGATATTTACTTATCAGTTGTTTTTAGCTATCAAGTCAATACAAAAATATGATTATTCAAACCCTCAAATTTGTTCATAATTCTCTTCAGGTGAACTTTTTAGGGCATTTTATTTAGCTTAATCACCCAATTTCAACTAACCGTTTTTAGGAGTCAATCATGGCTAAATCCGTAAAAGGTACAAAGACTGAAGAGTCTTTGAAGGAAGCGTTTGCTGGTGAATCACAAGCAAACCGTCGTTATTTGTATTTCGCGAACCAAGCTGATATCGCTGGCGCAAATGATGTTGCAGCAGTATTCCGCTCAACAGCTGAAGGCGAAACAGGTCATGCCCATGGTCATATGGAATATTTGATCGAAGGCGGTGCAGGCGAGCCAGGTACTGGCATGCCAGCTAAGACAGTTGCTGAAGCATTGCAAGCAGCTATTGCTGGTGAAACACACGAGTACACAGATATGTATCCAGGTATGGCTAAAACAGCACGCGACGAAGGCTTTGATGAAATCGCTGACTGGTTTGAAACACTAGCTAAGGCTGAGCGTAGCCACGCTAACAAATTTACAAAAACATTAGAAGCACATTTGGCAAACGCTTAATTAGCTAAGTCATTTATTTGAAGCCCCCGAATGAAAGTTCGGGGGTTTTTTTATTGCGTCAATCCACCCAAGTTGGATACTTTTGCATCACCGCAGTAAATACTGGGGCCTCAATCAAGCGCTGGAGCCATTGCTTGATATGTGGCAAAGGCAAACCCTCAAAGACCTTCGGATCAACCTTCGAAAGTTGTCGGATAAACGGAAAAATAGCGATATCAACCCAACTCCTTCGAGTGCCCATTAAGTAGGTGTTTGTTGCTAAGGCGGCTTCCATGGGTTTGAGCATGATTTCTTGCAACTGGTTCAGCACCTCAGCCTGCCTCAACTCAGGATGTCGATTGGGATACTTATATTGATCCAACAAAGTCTTAAACGGACCATCATTTTTCTCAAGCCATGCTTGAGCGATAGACTCATCAACTAGCGTCCAGCCATCTGGATCTGACTGCATCAGCGCCCAGTACATGATCTCCAGACTCTGCTCCAGCACGCGTCCCTCGATAGACAAAACTGGAACGGTTCCCTTGGGCGATAAGAGCAACATCGATTCCGGTTTTTTCCTGAGCTCAATCTCACGATGCTCCACCTCAATGCCAGCATATTTCAATGCCATGCGAGCCCTCATTGCATAAGGGCACCTTCGGTAGGAATACAGGATTGGCTTCATGAATATATTGCTTGGTTACTCTCTGAGAATACTAAAGGAAGCTTACTGATATAACAAAAATGCCCCGGTATTTTCGGGGCATTCTCTTTTATAACGGTAAAAAATGCTTGTATTACACCTTCTCCGCTTTTACTTGCGCTTGTGCTTGATGTGCCATCTGCAGTAACTCCGCCAGATGCTTTACCTTACGACCGGTTTCTTGCTCAATCTGCTCTCTACAACTAAAGCCATTAGTAAGAATGATGGTTTCTTGATCGGCAGACCTGATGGCTGGCAGCAATACTAATTCGCCAACCGCTTTTGATATTTCAACATGTTCTGGATTAAATCCAAATGAACCAGCCATACCGCAGCAACCACTATCAATGTAATCTGCCTTAGCACCCAAGGCAGTTAATAAGACAACATCACCCTTGGTTCCAAACAAAGACTTTTGATGGCAATGAGAATGCACCAAGATATTGCGATCTAAGGGTGGCGGCGTGTAGCCCTGCTCAAGACCCACTACTGCGACAGGTGAATTTGGGTCTGAGTTAATCTCATTTCCGATCGCATCCAAAATCTTCTCAAGCTTTTGCTTGGCCAGATCTAAGTAACCAAAGTCATACAAAGGGCGGCCACAGCACAGAGGCGTCTTCGGCAATGTTGCCTCAAAGCCAGCATGTATCAGAACCTCAACTGCCGCATTGGCAACCTCAGGATGAAAATGTTCACAGAAGGTATCTACCCAGAGGATCACCTTCTTGTGACCAACACTTGCACCCTTAGATTGCTGAAACTGCTTTCTGAAGGATTGGTTTGCAAACTTTGGCAGGTTACGCTCTTGTGCTACACCACCAACCCATTTCGCAAGACTTGATAAGACTGGTGTTTGCATGACGCCATTAACGAGCCAAGAGAACTTGCTGGCTAGAGGAGCCCAATCACCAATACGACCCATCGTCAGAGCCTGACGAGGCCGAGTGTTGGTCTCGTGATAATGGGATAAAAACTCCGCCTTGTATGAGGCCATATCAACATGGGCAGGACAATCGCTTTTGCAGCTTTTGCACGAGAGGCAGGTATCCAGAGCATCTTTAAGCTCTTTGATATCCTCAAAGCCCAATACTAAGACTACCCGCTTTGAAGGACTATTTACCAAACGTACTTTTGCCGCCAGAGTCAGTGCGCAAGTACCTTCAGTACCCACCAAGGCACGCGCGACGTTAAAGCCATTCTCAGGAAGCAATTGATCTAAGTTATAGCCAGAAACACGTCGCTTAATATTAGGGAAACGCGCCCGAATCAAATCCGCATAGCGATCACGCAAGTTCAATAAGTCTTGATAGATTTGGCCTTTACGCCCACCAGCAGCAATAATGTCTTGCAACTCTTGATCTGAGGTTGGGCCAACCCAAAAGCGCTCACCGTCATAGGTCAGAATTTCTAGGGCTTCCGTATTTTCGAGCGTCTTACCCGCCATCACGAAGTGGGCCCCACAGGAGTTGTTAGCAACCATTCCGCCCAGAGTGCAACGGCTATGCGTAGATGGGTCTGGCGCAAAAGTGAGGCCATGCAGTTCAGCGGCATCACGCAAGGAATCACAAATGACACCTGGCTCAACAGTTGCATTGCCACCAACTGGATCTAAAGCCAGAATATGGTTGCAGTACTTCGAGATATCAAACACCACAGCGTTATTGACTGTTTGACCATTCATGGAGGTGCCAGCACCACGCATGAGGACTGGTGCTTTATTGCGATGGCAGATCTCAATACCTTTTACAAACTCTTCAGTATTTTTAGGTGTAACAACCCCAATCGGAATTTGGCGATAGTTTGATGCCTCTGAGGCATATACCGCTTGATGGGCTGTATCAAAATGAACGGAGCTTCCAAGAGCCGATGTAAGCTCAACATTCAACTGCTCCCACTGAGAAATACTACCCATGATTGTGTCCCTTATACGTTCTAGCGCCCTTTTTGGGTTTCTGCCATTCTAGCAATTCTTTGCAGTGTATGAGTTGTATGACTTCATACCAAATGCGGGACTCAGGGGGAAGAATCCAGAAAAATGATCTTCAGCAATATTTTGCAAGCTAATGAATAATCTATCTATGAATACAAAACCAAAAGTTCTTGCATTTGATGTATTTGGCACAGTGGTTGACTGGCATGGTTCCATGGCAGCGGAAGTCACTCAACTAGGACTTCCAGTTGACTCCGATGCCTTTGCAACAGCTTGGCGACAAGGCTACAGGCCAGCTATGGCACGCGTACGCTCCGGAGAGCTGCCGTGGATCAAGATTGATGATCTGCACCGCATGATCCTAGATGATGTTCTCAAGACCTTCAAAATCAATTCCTTATCTGAAGCACAAATACAAGACCTCAATCTCATCTGGCACCGCCTTACTCCTTGGTCAGAAACAGTCGAAGGCCTACACAAACTAAAAAGCCAGTTCACGATCGTGACTTTGTCTAATGGAAACCTAGGCTTATTGGCTGATATGGCGAAAAATGCTGGATTACCTTGAGACCTCATTCTTTCAGCTGAGGTTTTCCATCACTACAAGCCGGATCCAGAAACCCACCTAGGAGTAGCGGAGACTTTTAATATTCCGCCCGAAGAAGTAATGTTGGTTGCATCACATAAAGATGATCTAGAAGCTGCCCATGCCTGTGGATTACAAACAGCTTTTATTGAACGTCCACTGGAGTTTGGCAAAAATCACCTTCGCAATGATCTCCATGTGGAGCAATTTACCAACTATCACGCAAAAGACTTTCTAGATCTTGCACGCCAGCTAGGCGCATAAGATCTAAGTCTTCATTAAACGTATTCGGCTACCTCTACGAGATTATTGTCTGGGTCACGCAAATAGACAGAGCGAATCGGCCCAAGAGCGCCACGTCTAGGTACTGGACCAACACCAATGGTGACGCCATTGCTCTGCAGATGAAAAATGAAGTCATCCAAGGGAATAGCTGAAATCAGACAAAAGTCACCCGAACCAATCGTAGGAACTTTGGCTTTTGTAGGTGTTTCTGTGTCTTTATCTTGAAGATTGATTTTTAATTGTCCAAAGCGCAATGAATAACGTGACTGACCTTCTGGTCCAGTAAAAAACTCTCTCTCTCGAAACCTAAAGCTTTTTCATACCACTGTGTAGTGCGCTCAATATCTGTCACAGTCAGGACAATATGATCAATGCGATCGATAATACTTTTCAAAGCAGTCTCCAGGATGATTGGCAATAATTAATAGAGTTGCCTAATTCATCATACCGAAGAATTTACAGACTTGCCTAGACCGAGGTCTTAGAAATAAAGAAGGCCTTGGGCACTTCCGTACACCAAACTACACCATCCCCCACCTGACCTGTTTGGCAAATAGTCACGATGCGATCCATAAAGACTGGTGCAATCTCCTCATTACAGACGATTTCGATTTTCACCTTGGCGGAATAATCAGTTAACTCGTCTTTAATATTAAATTTACCGGTGCGGCTCGGAGCACTGCAATCCTCCACCTTCGTGACGGTCATACCCGGAAATCCCGGAGTCTCCAGCAAAGCTGTTCTTAAGGCTGCTAACTTATTGGGGCGAATGACCGCCTTCACTTCCATCATGCTTCCACCTCTTTATCTTCAAACCATCTATATAAGACGGGCAGTACTAGTAATGTTAATGCAGTTGATGTAATCAAACCAGCGATGACCACTGCCGCCAGTGGTCTTGTGACCTCAGAGCCCGGGCCACCTGAAAATAGCATAGGCACTAAAGCCAGCATCGCGACTGAAGCAGTCATCATGACTGGCCTAAAGCGATGACCACATCCATGCAGCAAAGCATCTTCCATAGAGTAGCCGCCTTCACGCAACTGCTTAATAAACGAGACCAACACTACACCATTAAGAACGGCAATACCCCATAAGTTAATAAATCCTACTGCAGCAGGTACAGATAAATACTCACCAGCTATAAATAGACCAACTACACCGCCGATCGACGCAAAAGGCAAGACCAAAATAACCAAAGCCGCCAATCGTATGGATTTAAATAGCATGAAGAGCAAGAAGAAGATCGCCAAAATGGTCAACGGAATAATGATCATCAAACGAGCCATAGCGCGTTCCATGTTTTCAAACTGACCACCCCACTCCAAGGTATATCCCTCTGGCAACTCAACCTGTTTAGCAATTAAACTTTGAGCCTCCTTCACAAATCTACCTAGATCTCGACCATCGACGTTGACACCAACGACCAAACGACGTTTACCTGCCTCGCGAGAAATTTGGGCTGGGCCATCCACCAAGGAAATTTCTGCTAAGTCACGCAATAGCACTTGAGCACCATCAGGAGAGTGCAGAATGATGTTCTCGATAGCATCAACCTTATCTCGATAGGGAGAAGGATATCGCAACATGAGCGGGAAACGTCTCTCACCTTCGTAGACAATGCTGGCTTGCTTACCACCAATCGCTGTTTCAATCACTTCATTTACGTCCGACACATTGATACCGTAGCGAGCAATGGCATCTCGATCAATTTTGATGTTGAGATAATTTTGTCCAGACACTTGCTCAATTCGCAAGTCATTACTACCCTTCATCTTGGTTAAGATTTGACTGATTTGTGCCCCTAGATTTTGTAAGGTCAATAAATCATCGCCAAAAATCTTAATCGCTACTTGTGATCTCACGCCTGAAACCATTTCATCCACACGAGCAGCAATCGGCTGTGAAATCGCTAATTCAATACCAGGCAGTGTTTTTAACTTATCGCGAATTTGTTGGGCAATTTCCTCTTGATTTAGGCTGCGATCTCCTAAAGGCTTTAAGGTAACGATTGGATCAGATTCATTGGGTTGACCTGGATCTGCAGGAGACTCACCTCTACCTAGACGCGATACCGCCATCTTGACGTCAGGAATTGTCATAATTCTTTTGATTGCCTCAAACTCCAATTTGATCGACTCATCTAGAGAAATATTCGGTGCACGCACAATCACAGGGGTAATTGAGCCTTCCTGCATCACAGGAATAAACGCTTTACCTAAAAGTACAAAACCAACCAAACTCGCAGCCAAAGCGATCAAAGATCTTTTCACGACCAACTTCGGATTGGAAAGACTCCAATGTAGCCAGCGATCATAAGGCGCACGAAGACGAGCAACCAGCTTCGTGTCATCCTCACTACCGCCCTTCAAAATATATGAGCACAATGCTGGCGACAAGGTAAAAGATAGGATCAGTGAGATAGTCAAAGCAATTGCAATAGTGATGGCCATTGGAACAAACATCTTGCCCTCCATCCCCTCCAAAGAGAGAAGTGGCATAAAGACCAAAATAATGATGCCGACACCAAACAAGACTGGGGTGCCAACTTCAGAGGCAGCCTCCAAAATAATACGATTTTTAGATTCTCCAGCCTTTAGTCGCTCGCCTAACTTAGCAAAGGTATTCTCTACAACCACTACCGAACCATCCACCATGATGCCGATCGCAATTACGAGACCACCCAGTGACATCAAGTTAGCAGAGATGCCATAACGATTCATAACCAAGAATGTCAGTAGCGGCGTCAAAATCAATGTAGCCACCACAATCAAGGAAGATCGCACATCGCCCAGGAATAAGAAGAGCAAAATGATGACCAAGACAACTCCCTCGACCAATACTTTCGCCACATTAAACATGGCCGCATTCACCAAGTCCGTACGATCATAGAATGGCACGATCTGCAAGCCATCGGGGAGTAATTTACCCTCGTTAATTTCAGCTACTTTTAATTTAATACGATTCACTACTTCTCGAGCATTGCCACCGCGAATCATCTGAATAATGCCCGCCACACTTTCGGTGTAGCCATTTTTAATCGCTGCGCCTTGACAGATTTCACTACCGATTGTGACCTCAGCTACGTTCCTCACGTATACCGGAATACCTTTAACCTCCTTCAGAATAATTTTGTCGATATCTTCTGGCTTGGTAATTAATCCAACGCCTCGAATCAGGTAGCGTTCTGCATAGGTTGGCAGCTGTCCACCACCTGAATTGGCATTATTTCTCGCGAGTGCTTCATACACTTCGCGCAAACTCACTTGGTAGTGACGCAAGCGCTCCGGATTAACCAGCACTTGATATTCACGCGCATATCCACCTTGAGTATTAATTTCAGCGACCCCAGGTATCGAACGCAACATTGGACGCACAATCCAATCTTGAATAGTCCGGCGCTCTTCAAGCTCATCCACCGTGAGCTCTCGGTCTCCATCAGAAGGATGATCTAAAGTGTATTGATAGATCTCACCCAAACCGGTCGAAGGTGGCGCTAGCACAGGCGTAATGCCAATAGGCATTCTGGAAGCCACCTCAATCAAGCGTTCGGTAACCAACTGTCTTGCAAAATAGAGTTCTGTCTTATCTGTAAATACCAAGGTAATGACAGAGATCCCATTACGGTTGAGAGAGCGCATCTCTGTAAGGCCTGGTAGGCTAATCATTGCCAATTCAATAGGAGCCGTAACGAAACGCTCTACCTCTTCTGGAGAGCGGCCTGGAGCTTCAGACGCAATCTGTACCTGTACATTAGTGACATCTGGAAATGCATCCACCGATAGACGCTTGGTTGCCAGCAGGCCTGCCACCATTAATACCAGAGCAATGATGGCAACTAAAAGTCGCTGCTGCAGGGAGAGGCGGACAATTTTCTCAATCATGCAGCTTAACCACCGCTCAACTGTCGTTTGCGCTCAGCATTCAGATGGAAGGCGCCATTGACTGCAATATTTTGCCCCACCTTTAGACCCGAGATCACCGGACGATATCCTTTGCCTTCAGGCCCAAGCTTTACAGCAATCATGCGATAGATTTCATCATCCTCTTTAACAAATACATAATCCTTATTATCTTCACGAATGACTGCACTAGTAGGCACTAATAATTTTTCAGTCGGCTGACTCTCAATCATCATGGTTGCCAACATTCCAGGCTTAATCAAACCGTCCTTGTTAGGAACTTCCATTCGCACCACCACTGTGCGAGTCTGAGTATTAACAATGGAATCGACGTGAGCAACCACACCTTCTATCTCTGCATTACGCAAAGCTGGAATAATCAAGCTGACCTCCTGACCCTTATGAATTAAATAAGAGTTGCTTTCTGGAATTTCAGAGACTGCCCATAAGGTATTCAAATCAGCCACTGTAAATAAAGCATCGGCAGGCTGCACTACCTGACCTTTATTGATCTTTCTCTCCACAATCTCACCAGGAATACTGGCTATCACATTATTCGTAGATTCAATCACACCGGACTTTGCTAAGCGATCAATACTAGGCTGATCCATACCTTGGACACGCAATTGATCATTTGCCGCACGATATTCCGCCTTGGCACTACTTGCCTCAGCTTCACGCTTTTGCAACTCAGCCAAAGCAATCACATCCTCTTTGTACAAAATCCTAGCTCGATTAGCTGCCTGGTCAGCCAATTGACTTGCACTCTTGGCCTTCAGAAAAGAAAGTTGGGATTGCGTTAATTCAGTAGAGGTAATTTTGGCCAAAATATCACCCTGCCTCACCTTTTGACCCGGAACGGCGAGAATATCTGACACGCGGCCTGTTACGTTCGCACCAATGCGAGATAAAAACATCTCATTAAAGTCCACTCGACCAGAAGCACGCAGCTCTTCAACAAATGAGCCGGTGTAAACCTCTCCCTCGGTAATCATGTTACGCAGGTCATCATTCACGATCACCACATTACGATCTTGCACAGACTTAATAGTCGGGCCGCGATCAAAAACATTGAAGTAATTCAGGATGATTAGAAATAGGCAAAACCAAGGAAGGTAAAAAAAGTCCTTTTTGCGTCCAGGGAGGAGCTTTATCGTATTGCTGGGCTACACGCGGCAAGTGAGTACTAAACCACTCATGGGTCAGCACATACAAATCATTTTGAGCTTTAATAACAATAGCAATCCATTTCTGCGCATAGACTTTTGCAATCGCCATATAAGGGGGGTAGAACTCCTTTAATTTAGTCTTGATGTCCGTGAACTCTTGCTTCATTGCTTTCCACTCTCAATTTTTGCAATCCACTCTGGGGTTGCTCTTAAACGCTGAATCTCAGTAACAACTGAAGCTAAGTCAAAGCGGGCTTTGATCAAATCATTACGAGCCACTCTAAATGTTCTTTGTGCATCTAAATACTCGAGCATGCCACGCTCCCCGTAACGATAAGAAACTTCAGCAATGCGACGCGCACTCGATGCCAACTGCACGACATCTTGATCCAGAATTTTTACTTGGTAACTAGTCATTTGATAGAGCTTATATGCCGTCTCCAACTGCTGCTCCAAACTTTGGCTTTGGGCGTTCAGTTGATTCTTAGCTTTAGATGCATTGGCTTCTGCTTCTGCAATCTGACCACCCTTGAAGTCCCAACCAGGAATACTCACCACTAAGCCATACAGGCGGTCAGTGAAGTTAGGATCGTTATATTGCTGAGCCTTAATAGATAGTTTTGGCAAACGAGAGTTCTGCTCAAAGCTCAACTTAGATTCGGTCGCTTCGACTTCTGCTTTTGCCCGTTGCAATTCAGGGCTCTGTGCATGCAACTCACTGAGCAAAATTGGTAAAGCAGGCAAAGGTTCGATCTTGAGGGGCTGAGAAACAACTTCATAGTCTGCTGGCAAGTCATATCCGACCACCTGCCTCAGTTGACCCTTGGCCTGCTCAACTCTGAGCTTGCTAGATTCAGCATTAATTTGCGCATTTAAAAATTCTGTTTATGCACGAATTAATTCAAATCGAGCAGTCTCACCAACGTCATAACGAATTTGCATACGATCGCGAATTTGCTTCGTCAATCCCAAATCCTCTTCGGCCGCCTTTAACTCTGCATCACGACGCATCAACTCATAAAAACGTTGCTGCACCCTGGAAATCATTTCAATTTCAAAGGCAATACGAGCTGCCTCGGCAGCTCGCAGATTAGCCTCAGCTGCATTCACACGAGGATAGCGGGTATAGGGCATACCAGCGGCTGGGTCACCGACCACGATGACACATTGCCAGTAGTCAGTGATCCAGATACTGATTTTTGCTGTCCAGTATTGAGCTCAAACTCTGGATTGGGAATTGCGCGAGCAGAAGAGAGTTGCCCCTTGATTACCTTGGATTGATCTCGTGCCGCCAGCACTTGAGAGCTCGACTCTAAGGCGATGCCAATCAACTCATTTAGCGTCAGTGCCTTTTGAGTTTGTGCACTCACTCGGCCTGCAGACAAGATACAGACTGCCAACATCAATGCAGGAACTAAATGATTCATTACGACTATTTTAGAGAATAAATAAGATCTCTCATTATCTCGCCTTATTAAATTAAAAATATGTGGAATTCCCCAAATAAGGGATTTGGACATGATTTTGAGTGGGTAAATCAACGATCGGGGTTGCAAATTCAAAAGATAACCATTTATGTTAATTAAAATGGTCTTGCCTTGATATTGACTCACCTTTATATCGGACCCAAAGGCCGAATTGTCGATATACAGGACTCAGAGGACTGAGCAGGCTACTCCCCACATGTAAGTCTCTTATTAGATCATACTTATGACAAATAAATAGGGTTGGGAGTGAATTGCTCATATATAGATGTGTTTTGAAAATCGTCCATATTGCTGGCTTTTATGAAATGCTTTCTGAACCAGCTTATAAATTTTCTTAAGGCACATTTCCAGCGCTGTCCGCTTATCCCTTGCCGCCATGCTCACTTCGATTTGATGGTGGTCAAATGTCTCTAAGCTAATCATGCAATGTCGATTGCAAGCTGTCTTCGACGATGCAACTGCGGTGTATTGAATCTTAATTTTTCGCACCATCCAAAAAAGTCGTTTCAAGGAGAATTTCACTCGATTCTCTGTGAAGGCTTTTAATTCTGGTTCAAGGTCTTCCCTACCATCCAAGATTACATTCATTGCCATCCTCCTCCGCTAAACACAAGCCCAGAATAGATGAATCTTTATTCCTAATAAAGAAGAATTTAATTGATTTAAATTCAGTATTTATATGAGTATCTAAAGATAAAAAAATGCCCTCAACACGAGGGCATAAAAGAGTGCGGCTGGATTAAAACTAATCGATCACTACAGCCATCAGCGCGGTTGCAGCACCAGCACCTAAGGCTGGAATACCCCAACGCTCAAGCGCTGGTAATGTGCTGCCAGTTACCACCTCTACCGGAATATCGCTGATCTCTAGTAGTCTTGCAGTTGTAGAGTTCTCAAACAAACGGCTCAGAGAATTTTTCTTTGAAGTGCCAATCACAATGCGACCACATTCAAGCCGCATAGCCTCATCACGAATAGCGCTACCTTTATCACCACATGCGTAGGAAAAGGAAAAATTCAGGCCATGATTCTTAAGATAAGTAGATGCCGAAGTTGCAGCTAGAGTTGCACGCTCAGCATGCCATTCATTAACAGTTTGCTTACTCAAGAATTTACCGATATGGCGATATAAAGTAGGCTGTACATTGAACAAGTAAAAACTTGCGTTTGAATCCTGACCATAAGTCTTTACAGCATGCTTTACTGCCATATCTGAATTTTTTGAACCATCCACAGGAATTAAAATTTTATTCATTTTATTTTCTCCAAAATTAGGGGACTGCTCTTGTAACACCATACTTGCAGACTCCGGAGCTACAACCGAAGGAGCAATCACACCTTCAAGCGCACGTCTACTTCTAATAAAACCGCTTATTAATACGCCGAATACAACAGCAACTTGAATCACGTATTCCAAAGCCGAACTTTGGGAGGCAAGCTATTCCTTGGAGAACGGCTCAGAAACCATCATTTTTGCCGCGGTCCAAGCGAGGACGCCAGCGCCCAAGTAGGTCACCGAAGGGTAGCGCTCAACGAGCTTGAGTATTTGAGTGGATCCCCAGATAACCACAGGGATACTGATCAACAAGCCAAGCACAACCAATACATAACTACCGTGAGATGCGCCAGCCACAGCGAGTACGTTGTCTAGGCCCATAATGGCATCTGCAATCACAATAGCTTTCATTGCACCCCAAAAGGTTGTAGAGGCTTGACCGTGCTCATCACTCTCTTGCTCAGGATTGAGTAAGCGATAAGCAATCCATACCAGCAGCAATCCACCAATCAACATTAATCCAGGGATCTTGAGTAGATACACGACCACTAGCGTCATAGCACTTCTGACAGCAATTGCACCTACGGCACCCCAAATAATCGCCTTTTTCTGAAGATGCGCTGGCAAGCTTCGGGCAGCCATCGCAATAACAATCGCGTTATCACCTGCAAACACCAGATCAATCACAATAATTGCCAGCAATGCCGAAAAAAATTCCGGGCTAAATAGTTCCAATTTCATCTCCTCAGTTAATTGCCCATGAATTCCATGGATTTCGATAGGGTTAATGTAGGCTGATTTGCATTTAACTAAAAGCAGATATATATTGATCATAATTTCGTAAAAAAACTGATAATTAATATGGTCTTTAGCTACCGACATTTGTATTACTTCTGGGTAGTAGCCAAGGAAGGCAGCATGTCTAAGGCAGCGGAGCGCCTCAACATTGCCCTTCAGACAATTAGCGTCCAGTACATGAATTAGAAAAATCGCTTGGTTATCTGCTATTTAAACCAGCCGGCAGAGGAATTGCCCTGACTGAATCGGGGTTTGCAGCCCTAGCAATTGCCGATCAAATTTTTCTTTTAGGAGAAAGGCTTCCAGAAGCAGTGAGAGATGCTGCAAGCCCCCCCTAAAACTAAAATTACAGTTGGCGTATCGGATGGCCTCCCTAAGCTGGTAACTAGACAGTTATTAGAGCCCATTCTAGAAAAAAATGATGTTCAACTGATTGCGCATGATGGAGAGTTTGAGGATCTCTTAGCCGATCTAGTGCTTCATAGATTAGATATTGTTTTAGCTAACAGACCCGCACCGATCAACAAAAATCTTCATGTCTATAGCGAGGAATTAATCAAGTCATCGATTGCCTGGTTTGCCCCCAAGAAGTTATTGAAACAATCTAAAAAGCTTTTCCTGCGTGTCTTAATGATCTGCCCGTCCTATTGCCAACCTCGCACTCAAAGGTTAGGCACCTGATCGATCAATGGTTCGCACAAAATGGCATCAACCCAAATATTGCAGGCGAGTTTGAGGATAGTGCCCTACTAAAGACCTTTGCAGCTAGCGGCCTTGGAGTCTTTCCAGCTGGAGAAAGTATCAGAAAAGATTTGCAAGAAACTTATCACATTGAGATGATTGGTAAATGCGAGGATATCTACGAATATTTTTATGCCATTCGTTCAGAGAAGAAAATTCAACACCCACTAATAGAGGCAATAATTAAAGGGGAAAGTCTTATGCCCAGCACATCAAGACATAAGACCTTGAAATAACTACGTAGATTTTTTTCGCGCTCTCGGCATCTCAGACTTTTTAGCGCTAGAAAACTGACTCATATTTTCTACACTCTTTTCAAAACCCCCAAATGAGTCTGCCATTGCCGCGCGGATCAACTCAAAATTCTGAAGCGCATTACTAAATGAGGCTTTAAATACAGAAGTGTATGGCTCAGTTCCTGCAGGAGCATTTTGAGTAGCTTCATTCACAAAATGAATTAAGTCATGCTGAGAGTCTTTAATCATCGACTCGGCAATTTTTGCTAGCTCTTTATTTCCACTAGCCAGAGCTTGAAAAAGTTGAGCCTGATAGTCAGCCACTTCTTTTGCAGCATCTTGCAAGACTTCCGCGTGGACACAATCAAATGCTGCTTTAGGGTCTTGTGTTTTCATCAGCTCGGCAACTTTAGCCTGCAATCGAGTGGAAAGCTCTTGAGCAGCTCGCTGATTTAACTGAGTAATCTCCTGAGCACTAGTCAGCGCTACCTGGCCAACTGCTTGTGCAGCCTTCATACCTTTGGTCTGACTTGCCATTGCGCCTAAATCAAATGGATTCTTGCTCATTTATGACCCCTTATTTAATCAGTGATGATTTAATCTACTCCCGAATTATCGGTATGGAGATAGAGAAATACCACTAGAGGAGATGGTGGAAATGAAAAGAGTGCCCTGAGGCGCCCTTTTTAATGGCTTAGCTTTACTTAGCGTACGACAATATTTGCCCCCTGACGCAATTCGGATAAAAACTCAAATTGCTTCTTCTGCATTAAACCTTTACGAATAGCTGCTTTAGCCTGCTCAAAAGTTGGCGGCTTACTAGATTTTTTATCTTCCAATTTAATTAAATACCAGCCTTGTGGCATCTGAATTGGCGCCGGCGAAACCTGACCTTTAGAGAGTGTTACAAGAACACTGGCGATTTGCGGCAAGGTCTGACCTGCTTGCACCCAGCCGACAGCCCCACCCTGCACTTTGTTGGGTGCCAGCGAAACACTCTTAGCCACTTTATCGAAAGACTCACCTTTTTTAATTCTAGCTAGGGCGGCTTGTGCATCAGCCTCAGTGGCAACAGCAATATCACTGACCTTATATTCAATAATCATGCCTTGTGATCCCAATGAAGCAACCTCACGGTTGTACTCTGCCTGCACATCAGCATCAGTTACTGGATTTTTTGAAATGTAAGTAGATAACTCTAAATCCGCTAAATAATTTTGGCGAATGAGGGCCAGTTGACTATTAGCTCTATCAGAATTTGCAAGGCCGTCTTTTTCAGCCTGCTGAGAAAGAAGAGAAATCTCAATCATCTTCCCCAAAACTGCTTTGCGAAGTTCTGGAGAATCCTTTTGACCTTGAGACAAGGCTGCTTGGATCCCCTGTTCAACAGCATCGTTAGAAATGATCACCCCGTTAACGGAGGCAGCGGCATTAATCGGCAATGAGTCTTGAGAACAGGCGATAGAAGCAAAACCTAATGCCATTACAGCACTAATAAAAAAACGAATGGGATGCAGTTTCATAAAGAACTCTTTTCTAAAATATAGGGGCAATATTAACAGCTAGGCTTTACTAGAATGCAAAGGTGGCAGGGATTGGCTCAAACGGAGCGGCTGATTCTGCTCCCTGCGCTTCCGCCTGTTCCTCTCCCTCTGGGGTTTTAATATAGCGAGAGTCCAATGGCACATTCGGCTTCTGACTGACCGGTGGCCTTTCCAGATATACCGGGCCCGCTGGAGTCTCCATTGGCGCAATGGGCTAATTATTAAACTCCTGTATTTGTGCAGGGGTATAAGGTGAATATGTTTGTGCGATTGCAGTCATTGGCGGCGCAAAAATCAAAGCAAGTCTAACCACCAGCATCGCTTTTACCTGTATAGAATTATTCATAAACCTTTCTTGTTTTCACTTAGGCCAGTAAGCCGTCAGCAATTAATTTAATGCTTGCCACTAGCAAGAAGAATTGGACAACGATGTAGTACCACTTGGCTGAAATCTTTTTGGCCAAATAAAATCCTAAATAGACCCCTACTGGCACTAAAGGCAATAGTAGGATTGAGGTAGCTAATTGATTGAACTTGAGTAAATCGAGATGAGCATAGGGTAGCAACTTCCCAAAATTAATCACCGTGAAAAAAATACCCAAAGTTGAGGTGTACACCATGGGTGCGACTTTTTCTCTCAACATATAGATTGTGATGGGAGGGCCACCAATGTGGGCAACAAAAGAGGTGAACCCAGATACACCACCCATCAACCTTCCAAGCCATGGGAATGGTTTGGCCTCTTGCAAATTCAAGCGCGACATCACTAAGTTCTGAATTAAAAACAGCAAGGTAAAGACGCCAATTGAGAGTGAAAGAATTTTGGGGGTAATCACAGAGAAAAAGAGGTAGCCCAACAACATGCCAAATGCAGCAGGTAGCAGAACTAACTTTAAGATTCGCCAATCGGCATTTTTGAGAAATCGTCGTAACCCCACTAAATCAATTGCAATCAAGAGTGGTAATAGGATTGCCAGAGCCTCATGAATGCTCGACTGACTCGCCATTAGCGGCAATGACAGCACTCCCAAGCCTGCACCAAAGCCACTTTTGGAGATCCCCACAATGACGACGCTGATAGCAGCCAATATAAAAAAGACTGCAGAGTGGTCATTAAAGGCCTGAGCCAATGAAATCATGAGGGGGTTTTCAAATACAGAATCAATGTGAGTTCATTTTAGAGTTAAGCTACGATTTAACATTAATGGGAGAAAGCCAATCAGTAGCCCACCCAAACCTAGAAGGTTGGTTAATAAATCAAATGTGGGGATGCTGTAGAGAGCAATAAACACCATAAACAACGCAGACATCAGGGGCCAAAGCACATATCCAAAGGCGCTCCCAAACCCAGCGTGGATTTTGTGACGATAGTGCCATGCACAAGCAAACCCCGCGAGACTCATATAAAAGCAAATCTGAAACCCAATAGTCAGAATGGAGCTCGATAGAATGACTTTCACTGAAGGCATATATGAAGAGGTAAAGAGCAATAGCATGCCCATAGCCCAGATCACTACGGTTGCCATCCAAGGCGTTTGCCACTCTGGATGAATCTTGGCATACCTAGAGTGCAACATCCTATCTCTCGACATTGAAAAAAGGCTGCGACTAAATTGCAGAATCTGTGTCTCAATAGTACCTACAGTACTTAAGATCGTACAAAAGACCGCAAGATAGTTCCAAGGCTCCGGAAAGAGTTTAGTGGCCACAGCAAATAGGACATTGGTGTCTGCGTTCGCAATTTCTGCATCTGTCAGCACAATCAATATAACGACGATCATAATCGTAAAAAACAGCATCATATTTAATACGGACCAAAATGCGCCGGTACTTGCGGTGCCGGAAACTTGCTTAGCGCTGGATTTACTCTCCTCGCTCAAGTTCATGGTCACATCCCAACCCCAGAAAAAGAAAATAGCGGTTAATGCTCCAGTTGCAAATAGTTGAGGTGAGAATGAGAACGGTGAAAACCAAATCACAGAAGGCAGGTGTACTGGCGTGTCCCAATAATGAACAAAACCTCCAATAATGAGTGCAAGCAATATGGCTGTTTCAAAAATAGTAAATGTGATTTGTACATAACTAGAATGTTTAATACCGCGAGTAACTACAGCGGTAATTAAGGTTAACCAGATGGCTGCGACTCCAGCAACCGCTTCAGTATTTTCTGTATATGCCGGCGCAAGCAACAGGAGGGTTGAGGTGGCCGCCGGAATAGTCGCTGAGACCATAAAAAATACTGAAGCAATTAAAAGCCCCCAGCCTGCAAAAAATCCCCAAATTGGACCAAATACATGACCTACCCAAGCATATGCGGCACCAGCATTCGGCGTGATCTTACTCAAGTGAATAAAGGCCAAGGTAATGCCAAACATGATGAGGCCGCAGTACAGGACGCTAGCGACCGATAAAACGCCCACTGCAGACACAATGGTTGCCGTTGTGACCGCAACACTAAAAGCAGGTGCAGTCCCAGCAATGCCCATCACAAAAGACTCGAAACCACCGAGGGTATTTTTTGCTAGTTCTGGGTTATCAGGCATATTACGTGATGCTTTATACAAGTAAGTAATGGGGGTATCCTAAACCATCGCACTATATTGAGTAGATGTCCATGAATCTATCGGTAAGGTATACAGACAAAATACATCCTTTAGGTGATGGGAAAACGTATGCGATTCGCCCAATTCATTCAGACGATCGTGATCGAATCATTGAGCTATTCAATCACCTCTCACCTGAAAGTCGCTACCTCCGATTTGCCCACGCAATCTCCAAACTGCCAGATGACTTTCTGGATGACATTTTGCATTTAGACTATGCAAAAGAAATGGCTCTAGTTGCAGTCGTTCCAAGTCAAAACGGTGATGAAGAGATTATTGGCATTTCACGTTATGTAACCCCACCCAATAAAAACGTTTGTGAGTTCTCGCTTAGCGTAAGTGATCACTATGCAGCACATGGAATTGGGACACATTTGATGCTTGACCTAATCGCATATGCAAAAGAAAATAAATTACAAGAAATGCTTGGGTATGTCTTGAGCAAGAATCCAAAAATGTTGCATCTGGTTTCTGAGTTGGGTTTTCAAGTTACCAACCTTGATGATGATCCCGACTTTAAAACCGTCAGCCTTCTACTGTGAGCCCAATAATGAAAACATCCCATCAAATTCATGCAGAGTCATCCACCCTCATCCTGATTGATTTACAGGGGCGTCTGATGCCCGCAATTGATCAAGGTGAGTCGGTGCTAAATCAATGTATCCGCAGCGCCAAAATTGCCCAACTTCTTGGAATTCCAATCATTGGTACAGAACAAAGTCCAAAGAGCCTAGGAAGCAATATTGAATCTATTAAATCTTTTTGCAGCCAAACAATCAGCAAAGAGCATTTCAATGCCTGTGCGGATGGCCTGTCAGCAGCCATCCCCACCAATCGCCAGCAATGCATTCTGATGGGATGTGAGACTCATGTGTGCTTAATGCAAACCGCACTGAAATTAATCGATGAGAGTTATGACGTATCCATAGTGGTGGATGGAGTTGGCTCACGCAGAGCGCTCGATAAACAAATCGCCCTTGATCGACTGAGTGCTGCTGGGGCCAGACTGATTACCGGAGAGATGCTGGGATTTGAGTGGTTAAAGAGCGCTCAAAATCCAGTCTTCAAAGAAGTTCTAGCCCTACTGAAATAATAGCGCTGGGCTAGCCGAGAGTTTATTTGCTATTCTGCAGCATCACTTAAAGGATTCTTATGACGAATGACACTCAAACCCAAAACGACGAAGATTTTGACTATGGGTGCGAATGCGCCATGACACTCTTAAATGAGCCCACAGAAGATTGTCTCAACGACCTGATTGATGAGCTTGATGAAGATGGCATGATCGCCACTGAAGTGGTTTATGGCTTATTGGCAACTATCCTCATGAGCATTACCTCGGAAGATGAAGGGGATGAGGAAGTTCAGTAAGAAGAACTAAGTCTGAACTTGTAAAGCATATTGATCCATGGCGCTTGCCATGGCGATATCGAGCTCAGTCAAAGCCTTCGTGGAATGGGTGCTCAAGCGCACCGCCACCCGGTTCCAAGAATTAGACCAATCGGGATGATGATCTAGTTCCTCAGCCTTATTTGCACTCAGCGTCATAAATTCAAATGCTGCTTTGAAATCCCAAAATACAAATACTCGCTCTAACTCTTGGGTGGCTGGATTAACCCGCCAATCGGGCAAAATTGTTGCAAAGTCAAAATCATTTGCAACTAGCTTTGGCTTAGGCACTGGGGGCATCCACACTCTTAGACAAGCTCTGTAAATCTTCTGGATATAGCCAACGCCACTCACCTTCCTTCAAATCGGCAGGCATACGGTATTGGCCGATTTCAGTACGATGCAGCTTAGCAACATGGTTGCCCACTGCAGCCATCATTCGTTTGACTTGATGGTAGCGACCCTCAACAATCGTCATTGCCAAAACATACTCGCTCAGCTGCTTGCATGCCGTAGCAAAACACGGCTTTGGGTCATCGTCCAGCACAACGCCACTTAACAAGTGATCCATCTGCTTTTGAGTAATAGGTTCAGGCGTAGTTATCTCGTATACCTTGCCAATATTTTTCTTTGGCGTAGTCATCTTATGAATAAATTGGCCATCGTCCGAAATCAAAATCAGGCCAGTGGTATCAAAATCCAAACGCCCGACGCACTGCAAGCCCCGCTCTACAAACGGCTTTGGTAACAAACTGTAGACGCTGGGGTGATATGTAGTTTTATGAGAGCACTCATAGTTTGGCGGCTTATTAAAGGCAATATAGGCTTTTTCATGAAACTCCCAATCTTTGCCTTCTACATTGAGCATCAAACCCTCAGTCGCAATACGCTCCTCGGGATCTTCTGCCAAAACACCATTGACTTTGACTAGGTCAGCATAGACTAAATCGCTGCAATAGCGCCTAGTGCCAAATCCTTGGCTAAATAATATTTTTTCGAGAGAAATCGGTTTGGCCATATGATGCCGAGAATACTACAAAGCAGACTGACTCCGCGACAGTGAAATGAAGCCGTTATGATTGAGACATACTATCTCTTAGCTTCTCACTTACCGCCGCCATGCTCTCAACTCCAGCAAACAGAAATCCACTCCATACCCGTGAAATTACTTTTCAGGGCTATGCCCGAGAGGACGGCTTATGGGATATAGAAGCCCATTTGCGAGACTTCAAATTTCATCCTTTCACTACTGGCGGGAAAACCTGGGAGCCAGGCCAAGCATTTCATGACATGTGGGTTCGAATTACTGTGAATACTGAATTAGTGATCCTAGCCATCGAGGTGTCCATGGATAGCCGCCCTCACCCCGAATGCCCTCAAGTAATCCCCCCAATGGATGCGCTGATTGGCGCCCGCCTTGGTAAGGGTTGGCGCAAAACTATTAATGAACATCTTGGCGGAATTAAGGGCTGCACGCATTTACGCGAACTGCTCAGCAATATTGCTACCGCCGCATTTCAATCGATTCCTGGAGCACTCTTTGATCCGGATGACAACAAGCCACCACTGTATTTGGGGACTTGTAAATCTTGGGACTTTGACGGGCCAGTAGTAATGCGCGCATATCCCAAGTTTTACAAATGGAAGCCTACGGTCTAGATTGCTTTAAACCTCACCGCGGTGAACACTGAAAGCATTAAAACCTTGCTGTACTGGCATTATCTCCACCAAATTAATATTCATATGACTTGGTAAGTTAGCAGGCCAGTAAATTGCCTCTGCCACATCATCCGCACTTAATGCCTTAACACCACTGTAGACCTTGCCCGCTTTATCGTCATCACCCTTAAAGCGCACATTTGAAAACTCTGTACCTGAACTCATCCCAGGCTCAACACAGGTAACACGAACTGGTGTACCAACTAAATCCGCCCTCAGGTTCAAACTAAATTGCTGCACAAAGGCTTTGGTTCCGCCGTAGACATTGCCGCCCGGGTAGGGATAGCTTGCGGCTACAGAGCCTAGATTAATGATGTGACCACATTTACGCTCCACCATTCCAGGCAAGAAAGCGCGCGTCATATGCACCAGCCCCTTGATATTGGTATCAATCATTCGATCCCAGTCTGAGAGAAAGGCTTGATGCGCTGGCTCCAAACCCAAAGCCAATCCAGCGTTATTCACTAGCACCGTTACCTTGGCAAATTCTGCCGGTAATGTTGCCGCAAGGCTATCAACCTGTGCGCTGTCACAAACATCCATAGCCAAGGTGAGTAATTTTTTCTGCTGCTCTACAGGAAGGGATACTCTTAAAGCATCCAAGCGCTCCACCCTTCTGCCTGCAGCAATCACTTTATGGCCATTGGCCAGAAAACGTCTAGCAGTTGCCTCTCCAAAACCAGCAGTAGCGCCAGTTACCAAAACGGTATGTTCCATAATTTCCTACTTATTTTTGTAATTGACCGATTCATTTATATTACTGCGTATATGGCATTGTTGCGGATTTTCACCTACATCTTTACTTCATTGATTCTGCTTGGATCAATGGGAGGAGTTTTGGCTGATGAAAGCAAGTTCTCAGGGGGCTTTCTTGACCTAGAAAAAGCATCGGATCAGTATTCAAGTCAGCAGGTTCTGGAATTTTGGGGCTATCACGATACCTTTGGGGAGCAAACTCAAGCCGACACTCTAAAGTTGCGTTACTACCAGCCACTCCACTTTGATCAGTGGCGCGGAACCATGCGGCTCGATACTTCCTACGTTTCAACTTATGGCCCCGAACTTCCGCAGCATCGCACTGGCACTTATAGCGCCGGCAACACGATGCTCACCGTCTGGGGAAATCATCCCAATGTTCTGAAAAACTGGGAAGGAACCCTGGGTGGTCGAATTGTCTTTCCTTTTGGCAATTACGGGCAATGGGCAGTAGGCCCCCAAATTGGCACTGCGTATATACCCCGACCAGGAAGTAATTCACGCCTCTCAGACTTTTCTCCGCTCTTACGATACATGTATGGTTTTGATACCAAGGGCAATTCATTTGCGAACAACCCCAGTCAACCACCCCTAGTTCGCAATCTCAATATTTTTCCGACCCTAGGTTTTAACCTCTCTCCCGATACGCAACTTCGATTGTGGGATGAGAATGGAGTTATCTGGAATACAGGTGGAGGTGGTGGCTGGTTTGTTCCACTCGATGCGATGGTGACCCACCGTCTCAATAAACATTTCTTGTTTGCAGTAGGTGCTAGCAAGCAGGTGGTGCAGAGTTATCCTGTTTACGACTGGTCGTTTTATGGGAAGCTATCGTTTAATTTCTGAGGTTTAATTTCTGAGCAGCACTTCAGTCAAGATTTATTAAACGATCATTCTCAATTGCCACTGCCTTCGGCTTCACCAAAGCTTGTATCAACCACTCTTCAAAATCCTCACTACAGAGATTCATTTGCCTACGAATACACTCTAGTGCTGGCGTACCTGCAATCCAGCTCTTGACCACTGACATCTCTTTACTGCACCACTCCAACAACTTGTACTTGAGCAGCACCTTGGCGCCGTGACGTGCATTACGCTCAGCGTTGCCTGAAAGATAGTCAAGTCGAGATTTTGCAGTGTCAATCGACTTCTTGACATCAGTAAAAGGTTTTCCATGTCCTGGGATCACCAAGGCAACTGGAAGCTCTTCGATTAACTCTAATGTCTGCGCCCACCCCTTCAAAGCCACCCTCACCCCAGAGCTCAGGGAAGATGACCCCAAAGCCCTCCTCCCATAAGGCATCGGCAGAGATCAAGATTTGATGTTGCTCTTGATAGAGCATGACTGAATGGTTGTCATGACCAGGAGCCGCAAGAATCTGCCAGCGATAAGGGCCCAAGTTAATCTTTTTGCCAGGCACGAGTAGATCACGGTGAGTAAAGCGTGGGCACTCCTGCCCCAATTGCTGAAAGCTGAGTAAATTTTCATCCCAGTCTTGCACAGCAATTGCTTCAGCTTCTGGTATCCAGATTTCGCAATCAAACTCTTGTGATAGCGCTGCATTGCCACCACAATGATCTGAGTGCAGATGTGTATTAACTAATTTATTGAGACTGTTTAAATTGTGTTGCTTGAGTGCATTGGAAACTAAATCCACTGTCATTTTTTGATGCGTGCAATACCCGCTATCAACTAGGGAAACATCATCTTCACCAAATAAAAAAATATTATTCGCTGATAACCAACCACGCTCGAAGATTTCAATTCCGGGCGGGAGACAATAATTGCCAATACGCTGTTCAGGCACCTTAGTTCTTCTGGGAAGTGAGCTCGAGCTTTTGAATATCAAATTGTTGCTGCTTTAGGCGCTGCAATAAATCAGCATAGACTGTTGGATCGATTTGAGGTGTTCTCGATAAAACCCAAAGGTATTCTCTTCTCGGATCACTGACAACTGCCACCTGATATTGAGTATCCAAATCAATCACCCAGTAATCACCCCAGACCATAGGCAGAAATGAAAGCCACTCAGGGGCAAAACGCACCTCTAACTTTGGTGAGTCCTTGCCACCAATTTGGCGAGCTAAGCCTTCTGCTTCTGAGGTTTCACCACCAGCGGTTTTGCAGCTATTGAGCACTCGCAGATTGCCATCAGGTTTGGCGGCATATACAGCCTTGGTATTAGAAACGCATTTCTTCTGAAACCAGTTTGGAAACTTGGCAATCTCGTACCAAGTTCCCAAGTAGCGCGGAACATCTAAGGAGGCTATGGTTTTGACAGTCTGATCACCTTGCTGAACGTTAGCCTGGACAGATCCAAGACAAATCAACAGAAAGCCCAATATTGAAACGATTGAAGCGCGAGAATATGAAAACAGAGTCATGTAAGGTGTGATGTTAAGTGATGAATTGCTTGCTTAAGAACTTGCGAATATAAGGAATCCTACAAGATAACAGCAATATCAAAACGATCGCATAAATTGTTACGGTATCAAGATCATTCTTGCCGGCTTTATGCCACCAATAGTGAAGGATCACGGTACAGGCAATGAAATAAATCGGTCGATGCAGTTGAGCCCACCGACGACCTAATTTTCTTTGAGCCCAATGGGTGGATGTCAGTGCTAGCGGAATCAAGAGAACAAAGCTAATGAAGCCCATGGTAATGAATGGTCGCCTCACCACATCCTTGAGCATCTCTACTAAGTCAAAGTCCTGATCTAACCAAAGCCAAATCCCAAAATGCAGACAGGCATAGAAAAAGCTAAATAGGTCCAACATTCTGCGATACCGAATCCATGCTGCAGTACTCGTCAGCAAGCGCAATGGCGTCATCGCCAAGGTTAAGCACAAGAAGACTAATGCCCAAGTGCCCGTTGAACGGGTAATCAATTCAACTGGATTGGCACCTAAGCCATCATTGAAGCCCAACCAAATGAGTCGCCCTAAGGGCAGTAGTGCCAAGAGAAAAACTAATACCTTCATGAAAACCAAGCATCTAAGATCAATTAGTAGAATTTCTTCAAGTCCATGCCGGTATACATACTGGCAACTTGATCAGCATAACCGTTAAACATTTGCGCTTTCATTTTGGGTGCAAAGGCCGCTTTGAAATCGCCAATCCGACGTTCGGTTGCTTGGCTCCATCGAGGATGGTTTACCAACGGATTGACGTTGGAATAAAAACCATACTCTCGAGCATCAAACTGACTCCAGCTGGTTTTAGGCATCTCTTCAGTCAAACGAATTGTGACAATCGACTTAGCACTCTTAAAGCCATATTTCCAGGGCACCACAATTCGAACCGGAGCACCATTTTGCTTGGGCAATACTTCGCCATACAAGCCAAATGTCAAGAACGTCAATGGATTCATTGCCTCATCTAAACGCAAGCCTTCACGATAGGGCCAATCAATGATTTGACTCCTTAAGCCAGGCATTTGTTTGCGATCTGCGAGTGAAATAAACTCAACGAACTTGGCTGAACCCAAAGGTTGAACATAATTCAGTAATTTAGAGAGCGAGTAACCATCCCAAGGAATCACCATAGACCAGCCTTCAACACAGCGCATCCGATAAACACACTCTTCCATTGGTGCCAATTTCAGCAGAGCATCGATATCTAAAGTGACTGGTTTTTTGACCAAACCTTCAATCGTGACAGCCCATGGACGGGTCTGCAGAGATCCCGCATTAGCAGCAGGATCTGATTTTTCGGTACCAAACTCGTAAAAATTGTTGTAGCCTGTAACATATTGATAGCCGGTAGATTCATCTTTGAGAATGAAGTTTGGGTTCGGTGTTGCGATTAACTTTTGCGGGTTGCTTGCAAGAGCCTCGCGTGAGAACCAGGGTGCAAGTGCCAAGCCAAAGGCTCCGGCAGCGGCACTTTTAATCAAGTCTCTGCGCCCCTCAAAAACTGCCTTAGGAGTGATTTCACTGGCAAGTAACTTCGGCAGGTGGGTGCGCATAAATACCTCTTGGGCTACATTGTGAAAAAATTGAACTTAGAGACATTCTCCTACGGTTGGCAATTTATTGCTCAGACCCTCATTCGGTAATAGGGTTACATCCAAACCTGACTAGCTCATACGGAGTTCAAATAAGGGTTTATTTACCCCGAAAGGGCAATATGGCCTGGATCCTAGTGGCATGTGCCATTTTCCTGTTGGGCGTGTATCAAAGTCGCCAAGGGGTTCTACTTCAACCCCGTCTTCGTAACCTCTTTTTGGTCTGCATTCTTCTGCTGACTGTAGCTTGGAATATTCGCGCCCACCTACCGAATAGCAATCTCGATAATTTGATCGACTTATCCTTCCACTTTTTTGGAGCCTCATTACTGGTTGCTTTGTTTGGCTTCTGGAGTGCGATCACACTGCTCTTTATTGTATCCCTGGTTGGGGTCTTAAGCATCAGTGGTGACTTGGTAGAAGCCACCCAGCACTATGTCATGGTGAGCGTCATTCCGGCCATCTTTGCTTACTGCGTAATCAAGGCAGTGGATCGACTACTACCCAAGCATTTATTTATTCTGATTTTGGGGCATGGTTATTTGGCAGCTTTTCTGAGCACCTTTGCGACCGGCGTCTTAATCTACGGTCTACAGCAAGCATTCAATATCACCTCATTTGCTAGCAATGATCCGGTGGGCTGGTTTTTAGGCTTACTCATTCTGTCATTTATGGAGGGCTCGCTCTCCGGCATGTTGTTGGCTATGTTGTTAATTTATAAGCCGCAATGGGTGATCACTTACCAAGAAAATCAGTATATGAATACCTAGAACCATTAGCGAGACATCAACCTTAACGACCTAAAAGATCTGAGGGCAAGAAAAAAGGCAAACCTACTGACTGGTTTGCCTTTTTCATATCGCGAACTTCACCTAGTGAAGTAAAACAAGCTTAAGCTACTGCCGCTTTCTTCAAGATTTCGTTCAATGTTGCGCTTGGGCACATTACTGCTTTGAACTTGGCTTGGTCAGGCATGAAGTAGCCGCCAATATCAGCTGGCTTACCTTGTACCGCTTTGAGTTCGTCAATAATCTTTTGCTCATTCTCAGTCAAGGCTTTTGCAATCGGAGCAAAGTGCGCTTGTAACTCTTTGTCTTCGGTTTGCGCAGCTAAGGCTTGAGCCCAGTACATCGCCAAGTAGAACTGGCTACCGCGGTTATCCAACTCACCAGTGCGTGGTGATGGTGACTTATTGTTGTCTAGCAATGTACCAGTTGCTTCATCTAGAGTGCGAGCCAAAATCTTCACTTTTGGATTGTTGGTCTTGTCACCAATATCCTCCAATGAAACAGCCAAGGCCAAGAACTCACCCAAAGAATCCCAACGCAAATGATTCTCTTCAAGCAATTGTTGAACATGCTTAGGAGCAGAACCGCCTGCACCAGTTTCAAAGAGGCCACCGCCTGCCATCAAAGGCACGATAGACAACATCTTGGCGCTAGTGCCAAGTTCCATAATTGGGAACAAGTCAGTGAGGTAATCACGCAAAATATTGCCTGTTACAGAAATCGTATCTTTGCCACGAATCACACGCTCTAATGTAAAGCGCATTGCACGAGTCTGAGACATGGTCTGAATATCTACGCCAGTTAAATCGTAATCCTTCAAATAGGTTTGCACCTTTTTGATCAACTCAGCTTCGTGTGGACGGTACTCATCCAACCAGAATACTGCTGGAGTATTAGAAAGGCGTGCACGGTTTACTGCCAACTTGACCCAGTCACGAATCGGCGCATCTTTAACCTGACACATACGCCAGATATCGCCCTCTTCCACATTCTGTTCGAGCAAGACTGTGCCGTCATCCGCAACAATGCGGGCAACACCAGCTTCAGGAATCTCGAAGGTCTTGTCATGTGAGCCGTACTCTTCAGCCTGCTGAGCCATCAAGCCCACGTTTGGCACTGTGCCCATGGTTTTTGGATCAAAGTTACCATGAGTCTTACAGAAGTTAATCATCTCTTGGTAGATGCGGGCGAAAGTACTTTCTGGAATCACTGCCTTCGTGTCATGCAAACGACCATCCGCGCCCCACATCTTGCCGCCAACACGAATCATGGCTGGCATGGATGCATCCACAATCACATCACTTGGTGAATGAAGGTTGGTAATGTCTTTAGCAGAATCCACCATCGCCAATGCAGGACGATGCTCATGGCAAGCGTGCAAGTCTTGAATGATTTCTTCGCGCTTAGATTCTGGCAAGGTTTTGATCTTGTCATACAAGCTGCTCATACCGTTGTTTGGATTAACGCCCAACTCTTCAAACAACTTACCGTGCTTTTCAAATGCATCTTTGTAGAAAATCTTGACTGCATGGCCGAACACGATCGGGTGCGATACCTTCATCATGGTTGCCTTCACGTGCAAGGACAACATCATGCCAGTCTTGTAAGCATCTTCGATTTCTTTTTCGTAGAACTCGCAGAGCGCTTTCTTGCTCATGTACATGCTGTCAATAATTTCACCAGCAAGTAAAGAGACTTTTGGCTTGAGAACAATGGTCTTGCCACTCTTCGTTACCAAATCCATCTTCACATCACATGCCTTAGTCATGGTCATTGACTTCTCACCTGCATAGAAGTCGCCACCATGCATATGGGATACGTGTGTACGGGAGGCTTGGCTCCACTCGCCCATAGAGTGTGGGTTCTTGCGGGCATAACGCTTCACCGCATTTGGTGCGCGGCGATCAGAGTTACCTTCGCGCAACACAGGGTTTACTGCACTGCCCAAACACTTGGAGTAACGTGTGCGAATCGCTTTTTCAGCATCGTCTTTAGGATCTTCTGGAAAATCAGGGATCTTGTAACCCTTAGATTGCAATTCCTTGATAGCTGAGAGCAACTGAGGCACTGAGGCACTGATATTCGGCAGCTTGATGATGTTGGTATCCGGCAATAAAGTCATACGACCCAGCTCGGCTAAATTATCAGGAACTTTCTGCTCAGCAGTTAAGCAATCAGAGAACTCTGCCAAGATACGTGCCGCAACAGAAATATCGCTTTCTACAACCTGCACTCCAGCCGGTGCTGTAAATGTGCGAATGATTGGTAGAAATGCACAGGTCGCCAATAAAGGCGCTTCGTCTGTCAGCGTGTAAATGATCTTTGATTTCTCTGAAGCCATTGATGTTTCCTCGATATGGATAAATATTAGGGCTCGGCCTTATACCGAACCACTCTCGCATTCCGCACGCAACACTTCAGGCGCTTTTGGCTGTCTTGGGTGTCATTTCACGCACTGGACCGAGACATCTACTTTAAATCATCGACCCCAGCAATTTGAGGGGATTTAGGCCCCAAATTGGCTGAAGTGGGTCAATTTAAGGGAATCCACCGAGCCGAGCCAATGTGCACTTAGATCGTAAACTGTGGCGGATGACCCATAAGCACCCCCTGCTCAATAAAAACCTGGTACTGCTGATCCTCTGTCAGGGCTTGTTTTTGACCAATAATGTGACTTTTATTGCCATTAATGGCCTAGTTGGCCTTAGTCTGAGCCCCGCCGCTTGGATGGCCATCCTACCCGTCATGGGCTATGTTGTTGGTGGGGCCTTCTCCACCTCGATCGTCGCCAAAACTCAAAATTACTTTGGCCGGAAGATTTCTTTTTAGCTGGGCCTATTGGTAGCAGTCTTATCTGCCCTTCTTTGCGCCTATGCTGCCATTTCTAAGAATTTCTGGCTCTTCTTGGTGCTAGGTACCTTTATTGCAGGCTATTACAGCGCTAATGGGCAACTCTATCGGTTTGCTGCTGCTGAGCTGACCGTTGTTAGCCAGAGGGATAAGGCGGTCTCTTGGGTGTTAGCCGGCGGAATCCTTGGTGCCGTCATTGGGCCTAACCTTGCCTCTTGGACGAAGGACTTCTTTGATACTGCATTTTTGGGTGCCTATCTCACCCTTTCGATAGCTGGCTTGATTGGCATCATCGTGATGCAGTTCATCCACTTTCCAGAAGAATTCAAAACGCGGCATTCACTGTCCGATGGCAGAGATCTGAAGACCATTCTTAGCCAGCCTATCTTTATGGTTGCGGTGATCGGCGCATCCCTGGGTTATGGCGTCATGAACCTCCTGATGGCAGCAACTCCGCTCGCTATGCAAATTTGTGGTCTACCCTTCTCTGATACTGCTCTGGTTTTAGAGTGGCACGTAATCGGGATCTTCGCGCCTGGATTTTTTACTGGCTCACTCATTCAACGCTTTGGCACCCTCAAGATCATGGGTGTTGGGGTCATCCTCAATCTCTTGTGCATTGCCATTGCACTTTCTGGTACCGACTTACATCAATTCTTAATTGCCCTATTTTTATTGGGCGTTGGTTGGAACTTTTTATTTACTGGCTCGACCTCATTGGCGATGACAGCCTACCGCCCGGAAGAGCGCGACAAAGCGCAGGCGGCAATTAACTTCTTTGTGTTCGGTACTATGGCATTTACCTCTTTCGGCTCTGGTGCACTCATTACCTCGCAGGGCTGGAATATTCTGAACTGGGGCTCACTACTTCCAGTTGCTATAACAGCCGGCGCTTTGATTTGGCTTAGCGCTAATCGCAAGAAACTAGGAAGCTTTAGCTAAGGGTAAATTGAAGAACAGGTTTTGTGGCTTTAGTTTGAGTTGCTTTTCATCATTCATTGCAATAGCCATATAAACTGGTTTTCCAGCCTGGGATTGAGTCACAGCAGCCTCATCGATAAAGTCCGAGGCGGAATAAACAGATCACCCTCTCAAGCCACCCTCTCAAGCTCATCAGCATCTACAGGCTCTTTTTTATAGAGCTTATTGAGGATATCGCTTGCAGCAGCATCTAGACCAACATGCCAAGACCATTTGGGATCAGTGATTTGCTGCATTGGGGTAATGCGTACCTGAGCACCTAAAAAATGTTGCACCCATTTTTCAAGGACGCGACAAAAATGATTAATGGGTGCTTGACCAAAATTCAGTTGGACCGCAAAGTCATGGTCCTCATTTTTCTCCCAGTAGAGATCAGCATTTTCTTCATGGAGGACATCTAAATCGATCGAGCGCATGGACATTGACTTATTCTTCAGGAGATCCAGAATGTTGCCAGTCTCCCCCGCTTTCGCATTGCGCGTGACCATCTCATCATCCGCACCCATCACGACACCGTCCTCTAGCACGGTGATCTTCTGAGTCCGAAAGAAGATCTCGCCCATGCGAGCATCTAAAGGATGGCAATCTTCGCCCAAGATATGCCGAATAAATATTTGCGCCAACTGAGAAATAAATAAAGGCGGCACATCTACGCCATCACCTTTAAACAAACCCATGTAGAAGTTTTCTAAAGAACTAGCTGCCAATAACTTGGCTCGATACCTCAGCCAAACTTGATAGTTCACCTGGATATCAGGATCTGCCATCGCAGCAATGTCTTGATCAGAAATGACTGCACGAGGACTCTCACTTAGACGTTGATGCAATGCTCGCTCTGCATCGCAGTATTCAGGAACGAGATTTAACTCTGGGCGCAATAAGTAAGTACGCAGAAAATCATCCGTCACCAGCAATTGATTGTCCGAGCCCACCGTCAGGGTTTGGTATGCAGAATGGTGCCAAAAGTTTGTCATGTGAGTTTGCTCGAACAAAAAGATTACGCTCAGAATATACTAGCCCTTCAATTTCAGCTTAAGAGGGAGATAAACGTAAGCGAACTGCAAAAGATAGATACCGTTGTTGGCGATGGCAAAGAAGCAACTGCTGGCAATCATGTAGATGTGCATTACACCGGGTGGTTGTTTGATGAGAAAGCCCCTGACCACAAAGGTCAGAAGTTTGATAGCTCCTTAGATCGCGGCCAACTCTTTAGCTTTCCTTTGGGTGCGGGTCATGTCATTAAGGGCTGGGATCAGGGCGTTCAAGGCATGAAGATTGGCGGTAAGCGCACCCTGATCATCCCTTCCGAAATGGGCTATGGTGCACGTGGGGCTGGTGGTGTAATTCCCCCAAATGCAACGTTGGTATTTGATGTAGAGCTGCACGGAGTCAATTAATTCGAAAGCTGTATCTGCAAGTAATAAGGCCACTCAATAGAACTGAGTGGCCTTTATTTTTTCCAAAGAAAAACTAAATGGTTTAGGAGCGCAAATCTTTACCATTCAAAGTTAATTTACTTTGCGTCGTTGGCTGGCACAGACTAATCAAACGATTTCTCTCTGCCATGACTTTATCGGTGTAACCGCCATCATGCTCTGCATTTGCTGCACCAACATAGTATTTCAAGCCATTACGCAATGAGCCACTTGTCGCTATCAAATGCTTCAGAATATAAGCACCTATCCGAATATTCACCTCTGGCTTAACTGCTTCGCTTACCCCACCATACAGCGCATATTTATCTTGGTGAATTGCGCTCATCACCTGCATCAAGCCTTCAGCACCAGCATGACTTTTGCTCATTGGATTGAAGTTAGACTCAACTGAAATCACTGCAAGCAGCAGGACTGGATCAATTTTGACTTCTTTTGCAATTAATACAGTATTAGATACATACTCTTCAATCTTAGCGCGATCAAGTCTGTATTTCTTCTGAAAGAAGTCAGCTACTGCACGTTGATTTTGAATTGACGTCATTAATTTGGAATCGAGCGCCTGTGGATCTATTTTTGAAACTGGAATGCGATCCGATAAGTGGGAAATTGGTCTCACCTGCGCATAAGCTACCGATGGCATCAGGAGGGCTACTGTTTGCTGCCTGGCGCTGGTCAGGCCACTGCTAGAGTTGGCTAAAGCCTTGCCATAAACCACATTGGTGATTTCTTTATCAGCCAGAGCTTTTGGGGTCTCATCTTGATTTTGATCGGCGTCGCCTAAACCGTTTTGCCAAACCATCTGGCGAGCTTCCTCTGGAACCAAGATGCGAGCTAAATCAAATGCGCCCGCCTGAGTGCCATTACCGGAAAGCCAGAGCCCTACGATCATGAAAACCGTCACGATCAATAAGCCATTGAGCACCCGATAGGCAGGTGAAAGTGCATGAGCCAACAACCTTGCAGCCTTATCGCCTAGGGGCTGGGCTAGTTGTAAGTCACTCGAATCAGCAGAAAAACTTTTAATCATTCATGGTCTTGCAGCACACCAAAAATCACATTTCTGATTTATGTTGCAATGCAATAAGTAAAAAACATGAGCCATCCTAAGAAGGTTCTTATATCAAGTCAAGAATAAAGAAAGATGCTTCAATAACTTATAGGTCTTGAAATAAGCCTCCCCTATAGTCAGCTCCAAATTTTTGATATTTTATTGTTTAAATTCAATAACTTATATAAGTTAGTGAGCGCTTATTTCATATCATAAGAAAGTGCCGAAAACCCAAGTTTTTTACTCTTTCTGAGCTTCTGCAATCGCTGCAAACCCATACATCTAGTATTTGCAGCAGCTTTATTTTCTACAGGTAGTGTTATCTGAATCATTGGATCTAGCTGAAGATACATTGATCTTCCTGCTTTACAAGCCCATCAATAGTTGAGGCCTTGGGCTCTAAAACCCTGATAAATACTAGCTCTAGAGCTAACCCGATCACACAATTGGCACAATACTTCAAGCGCCTGGTGACGACACTCATTACACTGAGATGCAATGAATTTCCTAGTAAAACTTTTCATATTAAGCTCGCTTTGGCTGCCACTAAGTGCATCCGCCGTCTTCGATGAATGCAAAGATCTTTTCCCATCTCAGCAAATACCCAGCACTTCCCAGGTAGGGCGAGACCTTTGCTTTGATGATTTTGCAATCTATTACTCCCCTGCGGATAAAAAGCCCATCTATACCGTCGAAAAGTTAAATGGCGAGCAACTTCAAGCGCCTCGTCCGCGCCGCACTAATCAGTTTTACGAAGAGGCTAGACTGCCCATCAATGAACGCGCCCTACTAGCTGACTATCGTGGCAGTGGCTATGACCGGGGACACAACGTGCCGGCTGCTGATATGACACGGGAACGGGGAATGGCGCAGTCATTTTCCTTGGCAAATATGATGCCGCAGGCTAGGCAAAATAATCAAGGTATCTGGGCAAAGCGGGTCGAAGAGCCCACTCGGATGTATATCAAGCGTGCGCAAGGTGATGTCTACGTTTTCACTGGCTCAACTGGTCATGCCGGCAGCATTGGTAAAAGCAAGGTCACCATTCCAAGTCATCTTTATAAACTGGTCTATGACCCTTATAAAAAATTGGCTTGGGCTTATTGGGTCGAGAATGCCGACGATGCGCAAATGAGTGCGCCAATCTCCTACGCTGAATTGATTCAGAAAACTGGTATCGACTTTCACTTACCAGTAGAGAGCGCCGAAAGTAGGTCAATCAAATCAGCGACGAAGGGTGCATCAGTACCTAGGCAAGGAGTGGGCGGCGGCTGGTATCCAATCTTTTTTGACCAATACTCACCTGAGAAAGTAGCGGCACTAATCTCAAACATCAAGTCTGGAAAGGTTGCCAGCATAGAGCTTCAATACGACCGCAATCTCCAGTTGGCTCAGAGTCTGGCACAGGAGATTGAGGCGCAAACGCAAATGCAAATGCAAATGCAGGTCAGGCTTTCACAAAGCAGTCCACCTGATTCACCCAATGTGAGCTACGAACGCAATCGTGTCGTAGCGATAGTGCACTCAAAGTAAGTCTACTGTTCGCGAGTGCGAGCAGAAATTCCATGAGCCCTTTGAATCGGGGCCAACAAACCTCGCAAGCCATTGTGATCCAGGGTGTGCATTAGCTCCAGCAACTGACCAAGCTCGCCCTGAGGAAAACCTTCGCGTGCAAACCACGCCAAATAATTTCCCGGCAAGTCTGCAAGCGCGCGGCCAGCATGCTTGCCGAAAGGCATCTTCATCGTGACCAGCTTCACTAGGGCTTCTGAATCCATAGCCCTGATCTTACAAGCCCCAGCAAGTTCTCAGTCAAATCTCAACACCAAGCCAAACAGGGTCATTTTTTCAATTGAGAATTATTCTTATTTACTGTATATTGAGAATCATTCTCAATAACTTGTATTTACTAACCACCATCACCATGAAACTGACCATCAAAAGACTCGTAGCCTTCAGCATCCTATTAGCCACCGCCTTGCACTTTTCATTCGCCAATGCGGGTGAAGGTGCGTTTGGATGGATTTACACCCTAGATCTACAGCCAAAAGGAAAGCTTGAGTTTGAGCAGCGCTTACAGCTCAATAAACAACAAGCAGCCGGCTCTTATAACGCTTGGTTTTCTAGATCGGAATTGGAATATGGCGTCACGAATGACTTTCAGATTGCGGGATGCCTTAATGCCTACTACGTCAATGCAAATCAAAATTACACCAATCCAGAAGCTTGTGGCGATAGCGCTTCGTGCACTGGCGGACAACCTGTTCCAGAGTCACATAACCCAGCCTCACCCTACAGAAAAGGTGGCATTGAGGGTGGTTCACTAGAGGCAATTTATCGCATTACAAATCCAGTCACCTCTCCAGTCGGAGTTGGCCTGTATTTAGAACCAACTATTGGTAAGAACAAGAATGAGATTGAAGCGCGTTTATTGCTGCAGTCCAACTTTATTGACGATAAATTAGCTCTAGCCGGCAACGTTGTTGTTGCAAATGAGCAATTGAAGTTTGTTGGCAATGGCAATGTTCCTGAGTCGATGCTGGACTTCCTAGTGGGCGCAAGCTATCGATTTGCACCCAAGTGGTCTGGTGGCGTTGAGGCACGTTTTCATAATGACTACTCTAGCTATAACTTACAAAACCAAGTACAAAGAGCCACTTTTGTGGGTCCCAACTTACATTACGCAGAAAAAGACTGGTGGGTTACTGGTGCTTGGCGCTATCAACTCAAAGGCAATACCTGCATGGGTGACGGAACCGCAGAATGCTCCAATGCTCGCGTTTGGGATAGTCACTCAGTTAATGAATTTATCGTCAAAGTCGGCTTCCCGCTGAACTAAACAAGATCTCTCGTATTTTTAATTTAAAGGTAACTATGGAAAAGCAAAATTTATTAATGGCCGCACTAATACATTTGATTAAGTTTCAATCCACCCATTGCGCCACTGCGAGAGAGCGAGCTTTGATGATGTTTGAGGCCTTGGCCCAGATAAGTGAAAGCACTGAAGATCTTGATGAGCTTTGCTTTGAAGCCAATGAATTGCTGGCTAATTAATTTATATCACCCTCTAGCAAAAGAATTTAGAACATGAACTGGAAACCTCATCCTCTATTCATCATTGGGCTGGCCGCAACAACGATGCCGATAGTCGCGCATGCCAAGATTTACGTATCTATGGAACAAGCGCAAAAAATACTTATACCCAATAAACCGCTTAGCAAAAATCCCACCATCATTACAGATGAACTACAAGACAAAATGCACTCTGCATCGAGTGTTCGGCAGGCTTTTCAAGGAGATCGAATTTGGAGGGCAACTGACGGAAGTTGGTTCATCGTAGATGAGGTGGTGGGTAAGCACGAAATGATTACTTATGCCGTTGCACTAAGCCCATCAGGTGCAGTCACCGGCATTGAAATCTTAGACTATGTTGAATCCTATGGCTACGAAGTGGCTGAAGCCCAGTGGCGCAATCAGTTTGTTGGTAAAACTGCGTCAGACCCCATTAAGCTTAACCAAGATATTCAAAATATTGGTGGCGCAACCCTATCCTGCAAACATCTCACCGATGGCGTCAAACGTGTCGCAGTGCTTTATGAGATAGCTCTCAAAAACCAATCCCAAGCACCCAAAGCAAAATGATTCGCTGCAAACCACTCTTAGGTACCTTTGTTGAAATTTCAACTGAAGATGGAGCACATTCAATCCATGCAATAGAGATGGCCTTCACTGCGATTGAACAAGTTCAATCCCTGATGGGGTTTCATGATCCAGAGAGTGAGCTTTCTCAAATTAATGCTAGATCCCATTTAGAACCAATTCGTATTCACTCCTGGACAGCTGAGGTGCTGGCCATTGCCAAAGAGATTCATATTGAGTCTCAAGGTATATTTAATTGTGGGGTTGGTCATCACCTAGTACAAGCAGGTCTACTTCCAAAGCATGTCAGCTTGATTGATCAGTCATTTGGAGGCATTGAAGGTCTACTCTTTATTGGGTCAAACTTGGTTCAATCTAAGCCCCCACTCTGCCTTGATCTTGGTGGCATTGCCAAAGGGTATGCAGTTGATAAAGCAGTAGAGGTTTTACTTGCTAACGACATCCCATTTGGCTCGGTCAATGCTGGAGGTGATATGAGACTCTTTGGTGATGAAGCGCAAGACATTCAAGTTCGAAATCCAAGCAAGCCCTCTGGAGTTAATTCAGATTGGCAGTATGAAGTTAGGTGCTATTGCGACTAGTAGCCTCTACTTTTCAAAGCGCGACGTGGATGCCAAAAGCTATGTGGTCAACCCGCTCAATCAAGAGCATATTGAGTTTTCAGAGTCTTACTCAGTCATCGCTAATGAATGCGTCTATGCCGATGCCTTAACCAAGGTAGTAAGTATTTCTGGGGATACCCAACACCCCTGCTTGAGTCATTTTTCTGCCCAGGCTATCAAAATTCCCAACACGCTCACCTCATGAAAAATACCAGTCGCCTTGGCAAAGATATTTTGTACTGATTGCAATGTTGAGCTGCTCTCTTACCGGCACAGCCTATTTGCTTGGGCATGAATTTCACATTCAAGGTGCTGCATTGGGCGCTCACACTATATTGATGTGGCATGGCATTGCCGCAATGATTGCTACGATGGCTTTGGGCTCAGTCTTACCCTTTCACCTAAAGGCGGGCCTAAAGTCTAAGAGGAAGCTGTGGAGCGGTTTAAGCCAATTGGCCTTTTGGCTACTTTATTGATATCGGGCGCCCTGTTGTACTACGGCCCTGAAGAAATTCGAGGTAGCGTCATCACAACCCACTGGATAATTGGCCTCGCATTCTTTACCATCTTTTTTTGCACTGCGTTTATGCAAAAAAAGTGGTTTCCCCAAAAGGAAATAAGGCGCATTGAGTTTTATTTCTCAATACGCCTTAATCAAACTTAAGAAGACTTACTTACAGCAAGAATCTTTACCGCATGAAGTTCCACAAGAATTCATTCCCAATAATGGGTAAGCTGGGCAGAAACGGAAAATACCCGTAGCCAATGGAATTAATCCAAGCCAACCCCACCAGCCCACGATACCGTTAGCTGCAAGCACAACCAGCACAATGCCCACTGAGATTCTTAAGATACGATCGATATCACCGACGTTACATTTCATATTGAATTCCCTTTAAAAGCGATTGAATAATTCTTTAAATTACTTTTTACAGTAATGCCTGTATAACAAACTCATGACTGCTACAGCGACCTGACTTGAGAGGGAGTAATAAATTTGTTTACCCTCTCTACGTGTTTTAACCAGCTTTTCTTTACGCAATACGGTGAGCTGCTGTGAGAGTGTTGGTTGATGCAAATCAAGTGCCGCCTCCAACTCACCAACGCATTTTTCTGCTTGACCGATTTCACATAGAAGCATCATGCGGTCACGATTGGATAAGACTTTCATGAGCTTGCACGCATCATCTGCCGATGACTGCATCTTCTTTAGCTCGGATTTAGTAATCATTGGATTCATTTGAAGGAGCAAACTTACAGTGCATTCAACGGAATCTTCAGATAGGAGACGCCATTACTTTCTGGGGGTGGGAGCACTCCAGCTCGAATGTTAATTTGAATAGCGGGCAGTATTAATGTTGGCATTTCTAAGGTAGCGTCACGCTTAGAACGCATCTGCACGAACTCTGCCTCGCTAATACCATCGCGCATATGAATATTGGATTTTTTTGCTCAGCGACGGTTGTCTCAAAGTTTACGGGGCGACCATTCGGCGGGTAGTCATGACACATAAACAATCTAGTTTCAGGGGGAAAGCTCAGAATTTTTTTCATTGACTGATAGAGGGTATGGGCATCGCCACCCGGAAAATCACATCTTGCGGTCCCGACATCCGGCATAAACATCGTATCGCCAACAAAAATTGCATCGCCGATTTGATACGCCATACAGGCCGGGGTATGGCCAGGAACAAATAGTGACTTAAAGCTTAACGCACCCACTTGAATTTCCTCACCATCTTTTAGCAAGTAATCAAACTGCGATCCATCTGTCGATAAAGCGCCTTCCAAATGAAAAACTTTTTTAAATACATCCTGCACATTGGTGATGTGTTCTCCAATCGCAATTTTTCCACCAAGATGCGACTTTAAATAGGGGGCAGCGGAGACATGATCAGCGTGTGCATGAGTCTCTAGAATCCACTCTACCTCTAAGTTATGCTCCTTAACAAAGGCGATGACCTCATCAGCCGACCTAGTCTTGGTTCGACCCGACTTGTGATCGTAATTGAGCACTGAATCAATAATTAAACATGGGGAGCCAGGCTTTTCATAAACCACATAGGTCACAGTCCAGGTTTCTGGGTCAAAAAATCCCTTAACAGTCGGTTTCATCAAAATTTTCCAATCACGGCAAATAAACTTATCTACATACATTATATAAAAATATAAAGTAATAAGAAACCCTGATATGAAATAATGCATTTATCGTTTATTTTTACTCCTGTACCGATTACTAAACCCCCGGAGAAAACATGCCTACAGCGCAAACCATTGACTAATTTGACGTCCTGATTGCTGGAGGTGGTGCGGCTGGTATTGGCCTCGCGTCTAGCCTTAAAATACGTGAGCCGTCACTCAAGATTGCCATCATAGAGCCCTCAGAAGTCCATTATTACCAGCCATCCTGGACTCTTGTGGGTGGAGGCGCTTTCAATGTAAAGGATAGCCGTCGTCAGACCGAAAGCCTAATTCCCAATGGTGTACATTGGATTAAAGATCAAATCACCGGCTTTAACCCAGATGCAAATGAAGTACTTATTGAGCATGGTAGTCCAATTAAATACAAACAACTGGCAATCGCGACTGGACTGAAATCTAACTGGGAGGCAATTCCAGGCTTAGTGGAAACGCTAGGCAAAAATGGAGTGACCTCTAATTACAGCTTTGAATATTCCCCATATACCTGGGAACTCGTAAAAAACCTCAAATCTGGAAAAGCTATCTTCACTCAGCCGCCAATGCCAATTAAGCGCCCTGGAGCACCTCAAAAAACCATGTACTTGTCATGCTATGAATGGCAAAAACAAGGCAATCTGAGCAAAATTGAGGTGGAGCTCAACAATGCTGGCGCCGCACTATTTGGAATTGCTGATTTTGTGCCTCCACTAATGGAATACGTAAAAAAATATAACGCCAAACTCAATTTCAATACCAACCTAGTTTCTGTTGATGGCGCAGCCAAGAAGGCTATATTTGCAGTAAAAGATGCCGACGGCAATGTCAGCCAAGTTGAAAAAGTGTTTGATATGCTTCATGTGGTGGCCCCACAGGGACCTCAAGATTGCCTTAAAGCAAGTCCAGTCGCCAATGCAGAAGGTTTTGTAGATGTTGATCAATTCACTTTGTAACATACTCGCTATCCAAATATATTTAGCCTGGGTGATTGCTGCTCATCACCTAACTCTAAGACAGCTGCTGCAAGAAAGCAAATTGTTGTTGTCGCTGAAAATCTAGTAGACGCAAAAAATAATCTACCATTGCCAACTAAATATGACGGATATGGATCCTGCCCATTGACAGTTGAGCGCGGCAAAATTATTTTAGCGGAATTTGGTTTTGGGGCAAGTTATTGTCTACTTTCCCGTGGCTCATTAACCCCTTAAAGGCAACTAAACTAGCCTGGATACTCAAGAAAGATGTTCTGCCATGGCTCTATTGGAATGCTATGCTCAAAGGAAGAGAATGGCTTGCTCTCCCCTTTGAAAATTAATAAATGATCCTAAGCCCAGAATATATCCCCCACCTTACCGCTGCCATCGGCATTTTGGTAGGGGTGTTGATGGGCCTTACAGGAGCAGGTGGAGGCATACTGTCCGTGCCGCTACTGGTTTTTTTGCTACACCTCCCCATCTCCGAAGCGGGCCCGATTGCATTAACTGCCATTACTTTATCTGCAGGTGTTGGCGCAATCATTGGCCTAAATACTAAGGTACTCCGCTATAAGACTGCAATCTTTATGGCCGCCTTTGGACTAATGCTATCTCCGCTCGGGCTATGGCTTGCGCAAAGGATACCCAACGCACCGCTATTGATCGCGTTTAGCGCAATCTTGATGTATGTATCGATCAGAATGTTGTTTCAGGTAGCTAGAACAATCTCAGGGAAAGTCGTTAGGACTGTCAAGCCACCGCCTTGCCAACTGAATTTATCTATCGGAAAACTCATTTGGACGGTGCCCTGCGCTAGGGCGCTTATGTTTGCCGGTGCACTTGCCGGCTTCCTATCAGGATTGCTAGGTGTTGGCGGGGGATTTATTCTGGTGCCCGCGCCCTCAATAAGTTCACCGACCTCCCAATGAAATCTATTGTGGCTACCTCACTAGGGGTATTGGCTATTGTTTCAGCTGGAGGTGCATTTATTTCTCTGGCATCGGGCACATTAAACACTAGCATTGCTATTCCCTTTTCTATTGGCTCTCTCATTGGGCTATTAATAGGAAAAGTTCTGGAGAGGAAAATTAGCGGTCCAAGGGTATAGCAGATATTTGCTATATTCACTCTTCTCATTGCTATTAGCCTGTTTATAAAGGCTGTCAATCAACTTTAAAACAATATTGAAGCTAGCTTCAACGCCCTACTTATTAATGAAAAGACCGCTTTCTTCACTCGCTCTCATTTTGGGCATGAGCATATTGGGAGTTTTATTGATGTCCACCATAAAACCAAGTTCCTTTTTAATTAGCTCTGTGAGCACTATTTCTGGAACGGTCAGTAATCTGAATAATGGGCTCTTGGAATACGTTAATCCTGAAAAACCAACCCGCGATCACTCCTCTGTGTATTACCAGCGTTTCTATATATCAAGCTTTAACTTAGGTGATCAAGCTATTCAAGCAAAGTTTTCTACGCCAATGAAGATTGGCGATGGCGATAGTGTGACAGTTTCGGGGTATCGGTCAAATACGGCATTTCAAGTACTGGCGTACCGCAACCAAACCCAAGAAGTTACAGGCGCAGAGAACTGGGTCATTTTGGTGCTGGTGCTGGGTGCACTGTTATTTTTAGCGGTGGCAATAGGGCTGCTGAATTCAGAATTAGTGAGCGAAGGCGCCCCAATACCAAAACTATTCTTATCGGGATTTGTGCTTGTTGCCATCTACATGGCTTATCGCACGCTCCTCATTCGGGAGGCTATTGGGCTGCTAGAGTCCTAGATCAGAAATCACAAACTGCTTGTACTTTCGGCTTATCTGCCTTCAGCACAAGCAGGAAAACTTATAACTGATTAATGCTGATCTTTGCTATCTTTGTAAGAAAGATAGAAGTCATACACCGCCAAACCAATACCAAAGGTGAGTAATAGCAATAAATCAAACTGCTTAAGCTTGAGAATGTAGGCTAAAAAGAAAAATAGCAATAAACCTAATGCTAGTAAAGGTGGGAATAATTTTTTCATATTCAATAGTTCCAGTTATTGATTGAAGTGATTTAAAAACCAACGCGCCGTCCTTAAGAGACGAGCATCGTCGAATTGTTTACCAGTCAACTGAACTCCCAAAGGAAGCCCTTTGCCTGATTGCAAAATCGGTAGGCTAATCGTTGGCATACCAGTAACAGCCCAAAGAGAATTTGCCAAACTACCAGATCTTGCTGCTTCAGACTTCAATGGTGCAAAACCTAAGCTTGAAGGCGTCAAAATACAGTCAAAGCGATCAAAGAACTCATCAAAACTACTTGATATCATTTCAATAGCATTCAGAGCTCGGAGGTATTCTTGCGCAGTGATCTTGAATCCTGCTTTGATCATGTCCGCAATTCTCTTAGGAGGCTTTTTGGAGATTTGACGCTCTTGTGTTTCTAAAGCTTGGGTGAACTCTGCCTGCACAATAAGCTCATGCCACTCTTTTGACTGAATCGTAGACTCCGGCAAATCAATGATAGTAATTTGATCAGCAAGTTCTTCAGGCAAAGCCTCAATCGCCTCTTTTGCCTCGGGTTCCATATCAACCCAATCTGGCGTTTTTAAGAAAACAAAGTTGGGCTTAAAAGGAACCTCTTCTTTACAAATTGCCAAGAGCGGTCTTGGGAGTACGCCTTTAGTATCTGGATCTTGCTCATCAGAACCTAAGACAATCTCAGCTAGTAAAGCAGCATCTTCTACAGTCTTACTAAAGACGCCAACTTGCTCGAGTGTTTTTGAAGCACGAAAGATGCCTGATTGTGAGACTAAGCGACTACTAGGCTTAAAGCCCACTACACCACAATAAGAAGCAGACTCCGCAATAGATCCTAGAGATTGCGTACCCACTGCAACAGGCACGATACCACTAGCAACTAAAGCAGCGGCGGCCCCAGCAGCTAAACCAACCTGTCATTCGAGGTCCAATGGATTGCAAACTTCGGGGGCTTGACCGAGATTAAATTCAGCAACCTTGACTTTACAAAAAGTAATAGTACCATCATCTCTAAAGCGTTTTACGAGAAAAGCATCCCAACGTGGATGACGCCCCTCCAACAAGGGTGATCCGATAGTGGAGAACATATCAATGGAATCAATGTTGTCACTCAGTGCAACCGGAACACCTTCAAGCCTGGCCGAGTGATTTAAGCCACGTGCGTGACCATCATCAACTAAGGCTGCTTGTCGCAAAATGGCTTTGGGATGAAAAAAAGCGAGCGCAGTAATTTTTTCATCAATCCCCTTTGCCTGTTGGCAAAACAAATCGGTGAGCTCAACACAGCTAGATGACCCAGTCGAGATAAGCTCTCGAATTTTTGGGACATCCAACTGATTTAAGGTAATGACTGCGTCACTCATCTCGTCTTACTTACTCATTAAGAATTCAGGGTTTACTGCGCTAGGATCATTTGGATCATAGGGAGCAGATACATCCTCATTGTTATAGAGCATATCTGGCAACCAAGTTACTAATACTGGCTGTACATAGACCAGCACTAAGGTGACTAGCACCATTCCTAGGAATGGGAAACATCCCTTGAAAATCGTCCATAAAGCCAACTCTGGCGGCGCCACACCTTTGAGGTAGTAGACTGACATGGCCATGGGCGGCGTCAAGAAAGAGGTTTGCAAGTTCACGGCGATCAAAATACCAAACAGCAATGGATCGACATTAAAGTGCGCCAAGAGTGGCAAGAAGATCGGAACGAAAATAATAATGATCTCGCTCCACTCTAGTGGCCAGCCCAAGACGAAGATGATTAACTGAGCAATGATGAGGAACTGAACGGTATTCAAATCCATTGACATCATGAAATCTTTAATAAGGTGTTCGCCACCTAAATAAGAAAACACGGATGAGAATGTCCATGAACCTACGAACAAGTAGCACACCATCGCTGAGGTCTTCGCAGTCAAGTAGACAGACTCACGCAGACGTTGCCAAGTAAATGCCTTGTAGGCAACTGCCAACATGGTTCCGCCCAATGCACCCATTGCCGCTGCTTCACTTGGGGTTGCCAAGCCAAATAAAATGGAGCCTAGAACTGCCAAAATCAATAAAGCCAATGGGAAGAATGCGGTTACCAGTAATTTAAAGCCGTCCCAAAAAACCGACGTTATCCACATCTTTTGGTTTAGGGGCTAGCGATGGATTAAGCACAACGCGCACAATGACGTATACCAAATACAAGCCCGCCAATAAGAAACCGGGCACCATAGCGGCAGCATAGAGCTTGACCACAGATACACCAGCAGTTGCGGCATAGACAATCAACATGATCGATGGCGGAATCAAAATACCCAAAGTACCGCCGGCAGTGATAACACCTGCCGCCAACTTTTGGTCGTAACTCGCCTTAAGCATTGATGGCAAAGCTAATAAGCCCATCAAAGTCACCACCGCACCCACAATACCGGTCGCAGTAGCAAACAATGCACAGGTAATCAAGGCAGCAACTGCCATTGATCCAGGCACATGTCTTAATGCAGTTTGCAAACTCAAAAAGAGTCGATCCAAAATATTGGCTCGCTCGATGATGTAACCCATAAACAAGAACAGCGGTATCGATATCAAAACATCGTTGTTCATCACGCTAAATGTGTTTTGCACAAATAGGTAGAAGATGCGGTTATCTAAAAATGAGAGGACTGGATCGTAATAGGCGTAAAAACCAAAACCGATACCCATAGCCATCAAGGTGAAGGCGATTGGGAATCCCAGGAAAATAAAAACAATAAACAAGCCCAACATAAAGAGGGCGATGACTGGATCACTCATTATGTGCTTTCTACTTGAGTTGAATGGGTTTCAATAAGAACTTCTTCGAGCTCTTTTACATCTTGATTTCTAAAAGGCCAGCTGCCAGTTTTAATGCAGATGAGGCAACGGCATACTTCAGCAGTTCCAGCCATAAATAGACCTAAACCTGCAAAGAAGATGATCATCTTGAGTGGCCAAACAGGCACTCCAACCGGACTATTAACACCGACCTCACGAATCATCATGGCATCAAAACCATAGCGACCGCCAATAACAATCAGAGCCAAAATACCAGGGAAGTAGAACAAGAAATTCAAGACAAGATCAACCTTGGCTTGTGTAGTCTCTTTCCAGGTGCGATATAAAAAATCACCTCGGACCATGGCGGCTTTGGATAGTGTGTATGGTCCTGCCATCATGAATAATGCGCCGTAGAACATATAGCTCATATCAAATGCCCAATCCGTTGGATTATTGAGCACATAGCGCATAAACACTTCGTAACAGGTTGCCAGGGTCAACAGGACTACCGTCCATCCAAAGGCATGGCCTACGGATTTCGAGAGGTCATCAACCCACTTGATATAACCCAGCATTGCTTTCTCCTCAGTACGCTTTTAGCGCTTCTGTTTTTAGTACTAATACCTCTAATACTGATAAATATTAGAGGTATTGTTCGTTACTGCAAAAAAGGCCGCTAATAAAGCGGCCTTTTTTTATTACTAGATCAGCATTTATACTGGAGGCTTAGTTTTGAATACATACTCGTAAGCTGCCTTGTAGTCTGCGTCACTCAAGAAGCCATAGTAAGCAACGCGCTTAGCCCAGGCCAATTGAGAATCTACACACTTCTTGAAAAATGGATCTTCTGCATTCAATTTAGCAGTCAACTCAGCCCAAGCCTTGAGCTGTGCTTCCATAATGGATTTTGGTGTACGTGTAACTTTCACCTTGTCCTTAGTGATGAGCCCTTGCAAGTCCTTAGAGTAGTAATCCTGAGCCATCCAAGTATTTGAAGATGAAGCTGCTTCAGCTGCGTACTTGAGGATTACCTTATTTTCAGGAGACAAAGAATCGTACTTGGTCTTGTTGAAAATGATTTCAAAGAATTCCATCGCTTGGTGGAATGAACCCATCACATAGTTCTTGGCCACGTCTTGAGCGCTGAAACGACGGTCAGAAGTTGGGTTGTTGAACTCAAATGCGTCAATCACACCACGCTCCATCGCTGGAACAATCTCGCCACCTGGCAACTGAGTTACTTTCATACCCATGCTTTGCATCAAGTCAGCCGCAAGGCCCACGGTACGATATTTGTAACCAACGAGCTCTTGAGCATTCTTTGGTGGAGTCTTTTTAAACCAGCCTAATGGCTGAGTTGGCATTGGGAACGCAAAGAAACCTTTGATGTTCAGGTTCAACTTTTTGAGCAACTCTTGATAGAGCTGATCGCCACCGCCACGCTGAATCCAACCGAGAGTCTGTTCAGCGTTAGCACCAGTAATTGGGCCAGAGCCAAACAATGAGGCTACTTTAGACTTACCGTACCAGTAAACCGCAACTTGGTGACCCCATCTAGAACACCCTTACTAACCGCGTCAGTTACTTCAAACGGCTTAACTACTGAACCGCCAACGAGGTAATCAATCTTGAGCTTACCGCCAGACATTTCGTTTACTTTTTTGACGTAATCTTCAGCCATTTCATTGAAGACATCTTTTGCACCCCAAGCACCTTGCATTTTCAATACAACAGGAGCTTGAGCTACAGAAATCATTGGGAAGCCAGCCAGTGGAACAGCTACAGCAGCAGCACCTGCTTTGCTGAAAAACTTTCTACGGGATTGACTTGTGTTTTCTTCTTGAACAACTACTGGGGCTGCATCTTTGGCAGTAATAGACATCGAATATCTCCAATTCTTTTTTTATTAATCAGCATAACAACAACACGATCGTATTCCTCCCTACCAGCATCTCAATTGGGGTTTACGCTAATTTCTCCATGAAAATGATTCACCCTAAAACCCTCTTTCAGGCGGAGGTACTAACTTCAAGGGTTTGCTGGACCTAATTAGCCCTGGAGCTAGCGGACGGAATCTCCCTCAACTACTTTACCTTCTACCTTATCTACCTTAACCACTTTAATAATAGGTTTAATCCCAGCTTGTGCTTAGGGCGTACCGGTATAGATGGCTAGCCAAATCACCAGAGGTAAATAGATCACCGACAGTAGATGCCCCACCATAACGATGGAGGCCACTTTCTGGGGCTCTTGATTATGGCGATCGGCCAAGATGTAATTAAATACCGCAGGGGGCAAGCCAGCAAAAATGATTAATGCACCCTTCTGAATAGATTCCAAAGGTAATGCCCATATCACCAAATAGGCTACCAGCAGGCGCAGAACAATCGAAAGTGCAGTCGCAACGACCCCCGCTTTGACATGCTCGATTTTTCCTTCGGCTAGGCGAGTGCCCAGAGAGATCAACATCAAGGGAATCAAAATAGTACTGACCATGGTGACCGAGGTATCTAGCCAGTCCGGCAAAGTCATCTGAAAGTGACCAAACCACAGCCCTAGACCCATCGACCATACCAAGGGGCTGGCATAAATGCTTTTAGCATCCATCTTGCCGGTCATCACTGCCGAACCTAGCGAGAAAATCAAAATATTGGAGAGCACCATGAGAAGCACTGATGGTGCCAATCCATCTTGCCCAAATGCCAAGACCGTGAGCGGAATACCAATCGGGCCGACATTGGTAAACATGATGGACGGCAATAAGGCTTTGGCCCCCGTACCGGAATATTTAGCCAAAGGCAAAGCCAATAGACCTGAAAATACGACTATCAATACTGCCGCTAACACCAAATAGCCAGCGCTTGTGAAATCCAGTGGCTTAGCCGATAAAGAGATAAAAATAAAACACGGTAATGCCAAATCAATGAGGGTGTGATTAGCACCACTCATATTGGGCTTTCTATATCGTGCATATAAGAACCCCGCGAACACAATCGCAAAGATTAGCAGGGTAATACCCAGAATGCGCAAGATCATTGGCAAATACTCATATCCATATTCATACTTATTGCTTAAGCATTACGACGCTGAATCACTTCAATATGGGTATATGCCATCTTGATTAAATCGCAGTCCAATTGCTTAGCCTGCGCCTTATTGATCATCTCGAGCAAGATATGCCCATGCTCTGTTTTATTACTAGCGTTTAAATCTCGCAACATCGATGCCGTCATTGGCGATCCAACTGCGGTGAGCATCTCAATCGATTTAGTTTGCACGCCAGCAGCGACCGTAAATCCACGTGCATCTGCAATCGCACAACACTGTGCATACATGGTTTTAGTCAGTGCATCGCCATAAGGAGTAGCAACAATCTCTCCAATAGAGCCATTACATAAAGTGGTCATTCCCGCTAAGGCACTCAGAAAAGTCCATTTATCCCACAGCGCTTGTTCAATATTCTCGCTATAGACTGCATTAAAGTCAGTCTTCTGACACAACTCATAAAATGCTTTTGCCACAGCCTCTTGACTTGGTGTGCGGGCACCGACGGTCAGAACATGCAAATCGGTTAACTGCTTTACTGCACCTGTCTCGGTAATCGTTGCAGCGATATGAGCAATACCGCCCATCACGCGTTCGCGACCAAAGTGCTTATCTAGTTGCTCTATATGCGCCAAGCCATTGAGGAAAGGCAAGATGAGACCTTGGCTGAAAGCCCCAGCAATCGACTGCAAAGAGTCTTCTAAATCAAAGGCTTTGGGTGCCAAGATAATGAGGTCATAGATCGGCTTTAGCTCTTGAGCGGTCACTGTTTTAGGATTCACCGTATAACTACCTTTTGGTGTCTCCACTACCAAACCATGCTGCTCAATATGCGCCTGGCGTTTCTCGCGTAGGAGGTAAGTGACATCTGCACCAGCCAACATCAACTTCGATCTGTAATAGCCGCCAATACCACCCGCGCCCACAATTAATATCTTCATGATTTCCTCGAGGAATGTTTTGTGAACGATAAACCATAAATTGTGCCCAGGTAGCCCACCATAACCAAGCCTGCTGCTAAGAACTTCCACCCAGGTAGTGATTCACCCAAGAAAATAGCGGTTGCCCCCATGCCAAAGATCGGAACCAATAAAGGAGCTGGGGCTACAAGAGCTGCCGGATGCTTAGATAAAAGCCAGGCCCAAGCGGCGTAACCAAATAAGGTATTGGCCCAAGATTGCCAAAAGACTCCTGCCCAAGCTCCTAAGGGCGCTAACTCTATCGCTGAAACTAAGCTGGAATATCCCCCCCTCAAAATACAGAGACAGCAATAACAGGGGTGGAATAGAAAATGCACTGGCCCACACAACATAGGCAAACATATTGGTAGCGCCTGCTTGTCGACTCACGGTATTGCCTGCTCCCCAGGCGCAGCCTGCACAGATGACTAATCCGATTCCGAGCAAACTGGTTTGACTGTCAATGTGACTCGCAATCACCAAGAGACCGATCATCGCAATTCCAATGGAGATGGCTTGATGCCAGTAAAGCCGCTCTTTAGCAAAGATCATCGCAAAGCCAATAGTGAAAAACACTTGGGTTTGCACTACTAATGAAGCTAAGCCTGGCGTAATGTGGCCATTGATTGCATAAAACAAAATGCCAAATTGCCCAACCCCAATAAAGATCCCATACATTGCTAAGTTGAGCCAAGAGACTTTGGGGCGCTTCACAAAAAAGATGGCAGGCAATAAGGCAAAGACATAGCGCAATGTTGCAAATAAAAATGGTGGAAACGCATCCAGTGATTTTTTGATCACAACAAAATTGGTTCCCCAAATTGCCACAATGGTTAGCGCCAAAAGAAGATGACTAAGGGGTAGTCGATTGGGCAGTCTATTAACTGAGTTACTCACCGCAGAGCAATTCTGCTGCGCGCTGCGCAATCATCATGGTTGGTGCTGCAGTATTTCCTGAGGTAATCGTTGGCATTGCCGAGGCATCCACTACTCGTAAATTACTCACTCCCCTGACCCGCAATTGAGAATCGAGTACCGCCCCATGGGATCATCGTTGCGCCCCATCTTGCAAGTACCCACCGGATGAAAAATGGTCGTACCAATATCACCTGCAGCTTTAATTAGCTCTTCATCCGATTGATAATCTTTACCCGGCTTGTACTCCTCAGGCATATAGAGTCTTAAAGCAGGGCTTTCGACAATCTTGCGAGTAAGGCGTAATGCCTCAATCGCCACTTGGCGATCAGCATCGGTAGATAAGTAGTTGGGAGCAATCACCGGTGGTGCTTGTGGATCCTTTGAATCAATATGCACGCTACCACGCGAAGTAGGACGCAAATTACAAACGCTGGCCATAATGGCATCAAAGGTGTGCAAATCCTCGCCAAACTTCTCTAAGGATAGGGGTTGCACGGTGATACTCCACGTTCGGTGAAGTGTGCTCTGGAGAGCTGTAGGCAAAAGCACCTAGCTGAGATGGTGCCATAGACATCGGGCCGCTACGCTTTAATATGTACTCCATGCCGATTAATAACTTACCAAGCAAAGAGTTTGCTTTGGTATTGAGAGTCTGAATACCGCTAACTTTATAGATCATGCGTAACTGCAAATGGTCTTGCAAGTTCTCGCCGACGCCTGGTAAATCAGCAATCACCTCAATACCCAAGCGCTGAAGATGATCTGCTGCACCAATACCTGAGCGCTCTAAAATTTGCACACTTCCAATTGAGCCGGCACTCAGAATCACTTCACCTTGCTTGCCAGCATCGGCAGATTGGCAATGCACCTCAAGAGTTTGGCCGTCTTTGAGATATTGCACCCCAAAGCAATTTTTACTCACCGGATCAATCAAGAGCTTATTGACTACGGCCTCGGTAATCACTGTGAGATTAGGTCGTTTAGCGGCATCGCGTAAGAATGCTTTAGCAGTATTTAAGCGCCAACCTTTGTGTTGACTGATATCAAAATACCCGACCCCAAAGTTATCACCTTGATTGAAATCCTCTGATGCCAGAATGCCCGCTTCAATAGCAGCCTGCTTAAAGATATCCATAATCGGCCAGCGTAAGCATTGCCGTGATACTGTCCACTCGCCACCCTTGCCGTGCCATTGATTAGCGTTGCCGTGGTAATCCTCAAAAGACTTATAACGTCGCAAAGCATTTTCCCAGGACCATGCGTCATCACCGGTCTCCCGGGCCCAATTGGCATAGTCACCTTCTTGGCCGCGCATATAAATCATGCCGTTAATCGAAGAGCAGCCGCCCAAAACTTTGCCGCGGGGGTAGATCAATGAGCGGCCGTTTAAGCCCTTTTCTGCGGCAGTCTTAAAACGCCAATCAGCCCTTGGGTTATCAATGCAATACAAGTAACCCACTGGAATATGAATCCAAATATAGTTGTCATTCGACCCAGCTTCAATCAACAGCACCCGCTTAGCGGGATTCTCGGTCAAGCGCTTGGCCAGCATGCAGCCTGCACTACCTGCGCCAATGATGATGAAGTCGTATTTCTGAATTTGGGTCATATTTTCCGCTAGAGAGTGGCTAGGGGTTCATTGGCTATTATTCACCAAGCAAGCAAGGGGCGTAAATTTATCGAAACTATCCAAGGGATTTGGTGGGCAAGCATCATTACACGTCTAAAATAGCTCCATGCACGTTAATGAAAAGAACCGGACCCCCAAGAAAGATGATCTTGATGATGGTCCTAGCAAGTCAGAGCTCAAGCGCCAGATGACTGAACGCCAGAAGCTGGCCGAGGTTCTAGCAGCTCTCAGTAGCGATGCATTAAAGACCATTCCACTGGATGAGGCCATTAAGGCTGCCATTGCTGAAACCAACAAAATCAAAAGTTTTGAAGCCATACGTCGCCATAAACAATACCTTGGCAAACTCATGCGCTTTTTGGATGAAGAAGAGTTGGATGCCATTCAGAAGCGTCTAGATGCAATCCAGGGTGTTAGCAAAGTAGAGACTGCCAAGCTCCACCATTTAGAGTCTTATCGCGATCGACTGATCGCCGATGATGCAGCTTTTACCAAAATGATTGAGCAATATCCCGATATGGATATTCAGAATATGCGCACCCTCATTCGCAACGCGCGCAAGGAAAAAGAAACTAATAAACCTCCTAAGGCTTATCGAGAAATCTTCCGCGTCCTCAAGGATATGGGGATATAAACACCCCCTACCAAGAGTCAGGCTTTTGGATTTTTGAGTTCGGAATCTTCAATGGTAACTGCGCAGCAGCCACATGCGAAACACTGAGAATCTTTCCCCAGTCGGAGTGTTTTGCTAGATCACCCGAAATATGTCGATGATTTTTACTTTGAATTGGCGCAACTAAACCAATTCGCAATTGGGCATGGTGCCTCTTTACCGCCGCTAACGCACCCTCAAGATCAGAATCATTGCTACAAACTACGGCCTGCTCATATGCGCCTGTCCAAGCCCCAGTAATGAGATCTGATGCCAAATTAACATCGGTCTTTTTTTCATTAAAGTCATAAACCTGAACTATTTTTAATTCAGGGGCTTCATTAATGGGCCTCACCAATCTTTGGTAGGGTGTTGTTGCTAAAATTTTTCCTTGGATTATTTCCAAAGAATTGGGGTACATTTTTCTTAAGGCCTGAAGATATAGCCTTTGTCGCTGGGTTGACATCGGGTCATCCGACATCCTTCCGAGGACAGGCGCCGTGTAATAGCGCACTTGAGTTAATTCTGCATTTTTATCTAAGATGTACTCAGAAAATAACTTCACAATATCCAGCCACTTCAATTTTGAATTTCTTAGCAAGCCGTAATAGAGGTTGTAACCATCAATATAAATAGTAGTTTTGATAATTTTCCCGCTCTAGAAAAGACAAAACCACCCGAAGGTGGTCTGTCGCCCAAAAAGCAATCGGATATACCGAACGGTTAATGGGTGAGTCGTGTTCAAACTATATAACCTTTTGAGGGTGGTGAATTCGCCTAACCAGTAAATGTTTTTCAAGCCTATAAGATAAAAAATAATCTTCTAAATCTTTAATTTGGCCAATGGAATCTCAACCAAGCGATAAAGGTAGTTCGATGCAATCACACTCACAATCACCACGAGAACCATCATGCCAATCGCCATCGCGCCATTGGCATGAACATACAAACCTGAAGCAATATATATCGTGTTTGCTAACAAGATAAATGCAAAGTGAATCAAGAAGGCGCAGTAAGAGCGTGGACTTGCCCAAGCTATTGCTTGTAAGGCTCTTTTTTAAGGCCGGAGTTATTAGGATTAACAGGGGGGTAGCTTGCTTTACCCCAGATAAATAAGGCTAGTGCTACGCACCATGCCAAGACATTGCGAGCCCAAAATTCCTGAAAAGAAGAAATTGCGATCACGGCCCCAAGCGCAAATAATAAGCATTTAGCTAAACCCCTGATCTTTTGGTCTGAATAGTTTTTCGCTAGATAGGCGAGCATTCCAAGGCTATAGGAGCCTAAAAAGTAAATGAAGTAAGACTCATATTGGCTGGAGCGATTGAAATACAGCAATGAACTAACGGACACAATACTCAGTAGCCAAACTAAAGCTTGATACGAGCTAAAGGACATCAGCAGGATGGCCAATACTGAATAAAGCTGCCAGTCTATCGCCACATACCAAACGCCCGCAGAAATAGAATCTAAACCTAAAATCCCCTGCAAGAAGAAGAGGTGCGCCACAAATTGACCCAGTGTCTCTTGCTTACCAACGAACTCATCATTTATCCAAAAGCGGGTAAGCCAAGCACAAGCAATGGTGAAGACTAGTGCTACCGTATAGGGAGCAAACAAACGTAAATAGCGATTGATAATGATGCGCAAGGCCAGATTGGCGCTAAATTTTTGTTTAGCAAAACGGGTTAGCGATTGGGTAGCGAGATAGCCTGCCATCACCAAGAAGATTTGTACTGCAAAGCGACCATACTCAAATAAATACTCCATGAGCATTGGTAAGGCCAATTTTGCATCTATAGCAATCTGTCCATAACTGGATAGGTGATGCAAAATAATCAGCAAAGCTGCACTCACTTTTAGCAAATCAATCAGAAAAAGTGAGTGATCTTTTTTCAATGGAGTAACTTAATCGCCCTGACTCAATCTAGTAACTAGAAAATGGTGAATGATCTGACTGAAGGACTTTATTTTGACTTTGCCTTACCCATCAAAGAGGCCAGCATAGGATTGCTACTAGCAAGCTCTTTTTTGGTTTTCGCAATACGCTCTGCAGCACCCGGCTTTGGCGTCTTAGCGGCATTTTTCATACGCTGAGCAGTAGTTAAGGCCAGGTTTTTATAGAGGTCTGTTTTTTCATTGTCATAGTCAATAAATGTTTAAAACATTCCCCCGAGTATTACTTAGTCAAAGAACGTGCTGCTAATCCTAGGAAAAGCAGTGACCAGCCTTGTAATAAAAGCTCAATGGCAATTAAGAGGCCAGGCAACCAAAGGCTACTCTCGGGATAGCCACTCATAATCAGTACGCCCATCAAAATAGAGATGGCTGAGGACAACACTAACCAAATCCACTCATTGAAGTGACGGTGCTGAAATGCTGAAATCAAACGTAGCACACCAGTAACAAAGAAGATAGCTGCTAACCATAGCGTAATAGCTTCTAGCGCAGGAATCGGAAATGCCCAGGTATATAAACCAGCGGCAATATAGAGAAATGCCAACGCTAGCTGAATTGACACACTCTTCCAGCCAATAGATTTGATGGCATGCGCAAACTGCAATACACCCCCCAGGACCAAGAATGCGCCCAGCACATTAATCGTGACAAAAGAAAATAAGGTTTGCCCAGCAATACCAATCATGCCCAGAACAATAAATAAAACGCCCATGCCAATAAGAGTGCCAGGCACTTTGGCAGCGGCACCTAAAACAGCGGCTCGGATTTCTTTTATTTGGGTAAGGGACAACTCGGTCATGTGGACAGCTTTCAAAGAATAAAGAAAAGGTAAATACAAATAATGATTAATTTCTCTATTATCTCAGGGTTTAATACCTAAACACGCTTTTAGAGCTCGCTGGCGCAAGAAATCATTAAAAGAGAATGAAAACTCTATGACAATTATTTTTGGAATCCTAGCAATCTTGATACCAGTGCTCGTGGGTTCTATGGTGTGGAAGCATTTTGATCGCTACTGCGGTCGTGATGATGAGGCCTATATCAATAGCCTAGAGCACTTCCTCAAGAAACCGAGTGTCACCCTATTATGCGGTTTTGCTCTTTTATGGATTGGAATGGCTCTTGTATTTAGTTAAACTCGGGATCAACTAGGTTTATGAGTGAGCGATGAACTGTCACCTTGTAAACGTATTTTTTTATCAAAGTAATTTAAGGTAAGTTCACTAATTAATGGATATTTTGGCCCCGCTACTGAATCAAACCTGGTTCATTGTCTTAATGGCAATCACGCTGATTGGAGCAGTGTTATCCGCTGTACACCATGCAGAAGTCATTGCCCACAAAACTGGTGAGCCATACGAAATCCTAGTACTCGCCATTAGCGTGACCATCATTGAGGCATCTCTCATCATTGCAATGATGTTTGCTAGCCATGAAGGCTCTGAGTTTATTGCGCGTGATGCCGTATTTGCTACCGTTATGATTGTGATGAACGGCGTGATTGGTTTATGCATATTCATGCGTGGTTTTAAGCATCATGAAATGTCTTTTCGTAATGAAGGCACTAATTCTGCTTTAGCTGTACTGACCGCTTTAGCGACCTTCATTCTCGTGATGCCCATGGTGACCGTGAGTACTCCTGGACCAGACTTTACCAAGGAGCAGCTGGCATTTGCGGGTATTGCCTCTTTCGCCTTATATGGCGCCTTTATATTCTTCCAGACGGTGAGCCATCGTGATTACTACCTTCCCAAGGCAGAAGATCAAAAGACCAATAGTGATACGCACGCAGAAAAGCCCAGCAATCTCAAGACTGCTACTAGCCTCCTTTTATTGCTCATTTCCCTTGCAGCAGGAGTTGGCCTTGCTGAAGCCTTAAACCCTGCCATTGAGGCAGGAGTCAAAGCCGCAGGCGCACCCAAGACTGTTGTGGGTATTGCCATTGCCATGCTGGTACTTCTACCGGAAGGCTTTGCAGCAGTCAGAGCAGTTTGAACTTGGCGCTTGGCTCGGCTTTGGCCAGTATTGGATTGACCATTCCGACGGTGGCGGCTTTCGCCATCATCTTTAATTTGCCACTAAGTTTGGGTATCAGCAGTCTGAATATGACGCTGATGTACCTGTCATTCTTTATTGGGGCCCTAACGCTGGCCATTGGCAGAACTACACTATTACAAGGAATTGTTCACTTGATTATCTTCTTTGAGTTCTTGTTTTTGAGTTTGGTTCCCTAAGGTACATTAGCCCCCAAATCAATACTAAAACTATCATACCCAGCAAATTTTACCTCTGAGTATGTTTTTAGAATTTATAATCAAAAGATATCAGGTTTACTAGCCGCTTTTCTCACCTCATTTGTTGCGACGTTACTCATTATTCGCTTCAAGCATCTGCACGAGCGATTCTCAGCAGACTCAGACCTATTAGGACCGCAAAAATTTCATACTCGGGCCGTCCCAGAATTGGTAGCATTAGTATCGCCATTGGGATATTTGCATCCACGATCTTTAGATTTAAAAATCATCAAGTTCCAATTACGGAGCTTACCTTATTGGTTTGCGCAATCCCCACCTTTGCCGTTGGCCTAACCGAAGACTTAACCAAAAAAATTAGCGTTAGACTCAGATTAGTTTTTACTGCAATTTCTGCTGCCATGTTGGTCTACCTGATGCCAGCCTACATAACGAGATTAGATATCCCTTATGTTAATCTGATTCTTACTTTTTCCATTACTGGTGGCGCACTAACTGTTTTTGCGATTACCGGCCTGGCAAATGCCTACAATATTATTGATGGCTTTAACGGCCTAGCTAGCATGGTAGGCATCATTACCTTACTAGCCATTGCATACGTCAGTTTTGTAGTTGCCGACTCACAGATTATGTATCTGAGTCTGATTATGGCTGCTGCCATTTTGGGATTTTTTATTTGGAACTATCCAAGAGGCCCAATCTTTTTGGGTGATGGTGGCGCCTATCTCACTGGATTTTGGATCGCCAGCCTGAGCGTCATACTGACCTACAGACACCGGGAGATCTCGCCCTGGTTTGCCTTACTCATTAATGGCTACCCCATTGTTGAAACACTGTTCACAATCTATCGCAGAAAAATCCGTCAAGGCAAGAGTCTAGGTCAGCCCGATGGGATTCACTTCCATACGCTCATCTATCGCCGAATCCTACTACCCCACCACTGCCAGGGAATCTTTTCAGCCAACGCTAAACAGCGCCCTATCTTTGGGTCCTGACGGTATTGGGCGTCACGCCAGCAATCCTTTGGTGGCACTCAACCCCGGCCTTAATTGCTTCCAGCCTGATTTTTATCACTTGCTATGTATGGCTCTACGCAAGAATTGTCCAACTGAGAACGCCTAGTTGGATGCACTTGAGATAAATATGGGGTGTTTAATTCCCCATAGCGAGTGCATTTAAATTATCTTGTGATCCCCTGAACTTCCCAAACATTCACTGCACCTTGCATACGCAACCAACTTTCGAGAGAGCCTCCAATAATCCTTGAGATGCGAACTGCCAATTGCGCACTCACCCCACTCTTTTCATTTAGGGCTTTGGATACGGTTGACGAACTAAGCCCCAGATAATTGGCAAAAATTGCTTGCGAAATACCTACGCTAGGCAAAACATCCTCACGCAAAATTAACCCAGGATGAGTAGGCCTTCGGTTGAATCTCTTGTGCTTCGCATTAATTTAGCTACGATCTAATATGGCCTATCATTAAACGACTAAAACAGCTTCGCGCTTAATGGGTTTAATTTTAGGTAATCGTAATTTTTTTGCCTGTCGCAAATCCCACTGCAGTTGCATTCCCAGCCATAAATCGGGCGAGGTCCCCAACCACGCAGCCAGCCTCAAGGCCATGGGTGCGGTGAGGCCTGATTTTGCATTGAGTACCTTGGATAAAGTGGTGCGAGAAATGTGCAATTGCTGCGCAGCCTGCTCGATACGCATTCCTTCTGGCAACCACTCTCTAAGCACCTCACCTGGATGCGCTGGATTGTGCATATTCATGTCATTTCCCCTAGTGATAATCCTGATAATCAACCAACTCAACATCACCTTCATCAAATCGAAAGGTGATACGCCAATTGCCGCTGACACTCACCGACCAATGCTTTTTTAAGTTTCCACTTAAGGAATGCAATTGCCAGCTCGGTGCATTCATATCGCGTTCATCTTTAGCAGCATTTAATGCGGTTAGTAAAATTTGTAACTTTTTCGCATGATGCGTCAAAATTCCTGCTTTATTTCCACTCTCAAAAAAATCCTTAAGGCCTTTATGTTTGAAAGATTTGATCATGTTATATTGTATTGTGTTAATTAACAGTTTACATGATTTTTTACACAAATCAAAGATAAAGGCATACGTGATACATGGCATTAGCGGGCGTATTTCTGCCCCACTTTTTCTATTAACTAAATCTACAAAACGGACTCATTCTCATTTACGAATACGTCTCATTCGTAAAAACAGTACCGCTCTAGTCTGCAGTGAGCTGATTGGCATCTCCATCGGGTAATTGCTCAGTGCGATTCTGAATGCGCCACTCGTGGTGCTTGCGGTACTCGTTCACCGTGCGGATCATGGTGCGATTGAGATCATCGCTGGCGCGTTGCACTCCGCCTAACTGCATCATCTTGAGGAGGCGCTCTTGTCGAATCTGAATAACACCCTCTTCGATTTGCTCTCGGAATTTGACGCACTGCAAGCCGCCTTGATAGTATGGCAACATACTCTTGACACAGATCGGGACAAGGTATTTTTTGATAGATCATCAAACCAAATGACCGTTGTCACGATCTCCTCAAGGCTGGGCTCGCCACTGGCCAGGGATGTGTGCTGATAGTATTTCGCCAAGACTGAATCGTAGACAAAAGGGAAATCCTTCTTAATCAGTCCCAGCTGTTCAACGCTCATATTTAAATTACGATGCGGCTCTAGTAGCCCGACAAGTCTAGCGAGATTTTCGGCCCCCTTCCCACTTGGCACCCCATTGTGTCGACCCAGAACCGGTGGGTCATATCTGTAAACAGAGTGTTAATGGAAAGAAACTCTTCCAAAGTAATTTGCGCTGCCAACTGGCGCGCGCAGTAGTCGTGCTCCAACTTTTCGAGCGGAGCTTTTTCCAGGTGATGACGGCCATCTCACGCACCAACATCATCTCCACAGCATCCTTGGGATAGAAATCCCTCTGAAATTGCTCAACCAATTGATCGAACTCTTGCTGACTCTCGTTGGGCAATACCACGAGCTTGGAATAGGCGCCTGTCTTTAACGAATTACGCAATGCAATCTTTTTACCGTCGTCACTCTGGGGGCCGCCAGAGGACTTGGATTTTGTAACAGATGAGGATTTGGTCATTACCTAGCCTTTAGTAAATAACCGAACACCTGGACCATCATCGGGACCGCCAATGAATGCGATACCTGCTTTTTCAAATGCTTTTTGGACAGCCTCAAATGTCTTGATATTTCCACCAGGAATACCAGCGGCGGACTCAAGACGCATTAATGCAGAAATTCCAACGCCAGAACGCTCGGAGAGTGTCTGACGAGACCAATCAAGCAACGCTCTCGCAGCACGAATTTGAGCGCTTGTAATCAAGTTAAATATATCCTTTAATAAATAATTAGTTCTTTATAGAACTAATTATTTATTAAATTGAACAAAAGAGGTTCAAAATATGCTTAATAATCAAGATTTTGCACAATCTGACCCCAAAAGTCCAGTTAAAAGAAGGCTGCAACTCGTGAGTACTGGCCAGCGAAGCGCTGATGTGGTGACTCTATTTTCGGACTTCAATAAGGCCACCAGACTCCTTCAAGAAACCATTGTGAAAATTGATGGTGCATATGCACCATCAACCATCAGAGCCTATCGCGCAGACTTTAATGATTTCCTCCACTTTTGCCATGAAAGAAATGCCAATGCGCTGCCAGCACAACCCAATTTAGTAGCGCAATATATTTGTGAATTAACAGGCAGCGGCAGACTTCTGCAAGCATTCGGCGAGCCTTGTGTGGGCTCTCTGCTATTCAAAACTAAATCGATTTGATGATCCCACAAAAGATCCTGATGTCAGCCTAGAGGTGCGCAGAATGCATCAAAAATTAGGGCACTCCTCTAATCAGGCTGGAAGTATTAATGCAGACACCTTAGACAGGTTGCTATTAGCTACCGACAATTCCATTAGAGGTATTCGAGATCGGGCTTTATTACTAGTGGCCTATGACACCTTATGCAGGCGTAGTGAATTAGTCTCGCTGCAAGTCAAGGATGTCCAAATCAACATGAAGAATAGTATTGAAACGTCATCCATTCTCCTGAGAAAAAGTAAAACTGATCAGGATGCTACTGGGAAATGGCTATACCTAAGTCAAAAAGCACATCTAGCATTAATGGATTGGATGAAAGAACTTCCTGAAGAGCGCGAGCATCTTATAGTCGGCATTAACCGTGGAGGGAAAATTTCACAAAACTGTCTAGGCTTTGGGCAGGTCAATCGCATTTACAAACGGATTGCTAGGACGACTGGACTAGATGAATCGGTCATTAAAGGGATCAGCGGTTACTCGATGAGAGTAGGCGCTGCTCAGGATTTACTAAACTCTGGAGCAAGCATGCCAATTATTATGCAGCGTGGTAGATGGTCAAAAGCGGATACGGTGATGAGATATGTGGAACACTCTAATTGCTAAACTCAGAACGCGGCATCGCTAAAGCTGGGCTAGATTTTAAGCCAATTCTTGCCATGCGAGCTTCAATTTTTGCTTGAGCCCAAGGTGCAATATTTACACATTCAATTTTTTGGTATAGGTACTTACAAATGGTAGCCGCATGCAGGCCAATGAGCTCATTAGCAATAATAACCCCCGGCTCATCTAGAGTAACCGCATCCAAAGCAATCTGGGTACTGCCGCATAGAATTTTAAATATTTCAGAATCTCTTGGATTGGGCAGCTCTTCAATGATGAAATACAAGACCCCATCCTGATATACGGGGTCTGAGAATGAATTGATGAAAAATTGCTTAAGATCAGAGAGAAATGTATTAACTGACAAAATCCACCACTGCTTTAAAAATGCATCAAGATCATGGCACAAACATCAAGCTTTAATGGGGCGCTCATGGTTTAGGAGTTCCCCCGCCCATTCCAATCTACTACATCGCCATTAGGCTGGTAGCCAGGCACTAACTTTTTGAGCATGCCTTTAATCAACTTACCATCACATGCGGCCAAGGCAATATTAAGCTTTTCAAGCTCTTGCTGCAAATCACTCCAAGACATGAATTCTTCATGTGCCTTCATGATTTTTGGGTGAGCCGTTGGCTGTGGATTATCACCAATCAAGAGTTCTTCATAGAGCTTTTCACCTGGACGTAAACCAGTGACTTCAATCTCTATGTCGCCGTGAGGGTGAGCCTCATCCTTAACCAATAGACCCGATAAATACACCATCTTGACAGCTAAATCATGAATACGCACGGGCTCACCCATGTCTAATACAAAGACATCACCCCCGACAGCCATGGCACTCGCTTGAATCACCAATTGCGCCGCCTCAGGAATGGTCATGAAATAGCGAGTCACTTCAGAATGCGTCAGGGTAATGGGTCCGCCTGCCGCAATTTGAGCGCTAAAAAGAGGCGCCACAGACCCTGATGATCCGAGCACATTACCAAAGCGCACCATCGAAAAATTCGTTGAATGGTCACCCTTAGCAGAAACCTCTGCCATTGCCTGCAAAACTAGCTCGGCAATTCGCTTACTAGCCCCCATCACATTGGTAGGTCTAACAGCCTTATCAGTACTCACCAAAATAAAATTGCTGACACCACACTCTAAACTCACCTGAGCACAAGTGAATGTCCCAAACACATTATTACGAATGCCTTCGGCAGGATTTTGCTCAACCAATGGAACATGTTTATATGCAGCCGCATGAAAGACCGTATTTGGCTGATGAGCTCTAAAAATCTTTCGCAACAAATCGCTATCTCGAACTGAAGCCAAGCTAGCCGCCAACTTGTTTGACAAGGCTGGGTGAGGCAGAGAATCTTGGCCATCACCACCATTCGCCAAATCATCATGCTTAAGCGCGGTAACTGCTTTCTTTAATTCCTCATAAATTAAATAGAGGGAGTGCTCGCTACTATCGAGCAGGATTAATGATTTAGGAGAAAACTTTATAATTTGACGGCATAGCTCACTACCAATGGAGCCACCCGCTCCGGTTACCAATACAACTTGGTCGCGAATATTTTTTTCTAATAGCTCTTCATCGGGCGGAACCACCGCTCTTCCGAGTAAGTCGTTCATGTCCAGGTCATGTAAATCTGAAATCCTAACACGACCAGAGGCCAAATCAATGAGTCCTGGCAAGGTGCGAACACGTACGCCACACCCGTTTAATGAGGCGATAATTTCACTTCTGCGATTTTGGCTCGCAGAGGGAATGGCCAAAAGCACATCCGTAATGTCTAGTCGATGAATAAGCCCTTGCACATCAGTGTTGGGGTATACAGAAATCCCATTCACTGTGCTTCCCTGCAAATGAGGGTCATCATCAATAAAACCTTTGACCAACATTTCTTTATTACTAGTGATGCCTGATGCCAATTGACGGCCTGCTGAGCCAACTCCATAAATCAGCGCAATAGGCTGAGCTCGCTGAAATGACTTTTGAACATTGTTGATGCTACCTAAAAAATAGCGCACAAAGTATCGACTGGTGCCAATTCCGATAAACAATAGGATTGGTTGAATGACGCCAATTGACCGAGGAACGTCATCTACTCCAAGGAGCGTAAAAGTGCAGAAGAATAAGCCCGTGTAAATGATGAAAACGCGCGCCATTGAAGCGAGCGCAGCCGAGCCAACATATCTAAAAATAGCCCGGTATAAGCCAGAAGAAACAAAAGGGGGAAATGAAAAACCGATAGCAGCAATGAATGCCATCCACTGCTGGCCCTGAAAATATCCCCACTGATCTAGACGAAGTCCAAATGCAAGCCAAACACTAAATCCACAAATAAGGACATCTCCGAACATCACCAAGCCCCTCTTAACTGAGCGAGGTAGGTTTAATAATGACTGTTTAGTTGCATTAATGGGCACAAGTTTGATTATAAATTACATATCAAAATAAGAAGCGATATGGGCGTTAATGGCACATAGAAACTATTCCCATCTAAAAACCTACTGAAAGTAACCGATTTTATTAATTAGAACTGTCCAATCAGAGCGAATGGCGCAGGAAATAAAAAGTTGGGGAAGATGCTCTCTCAAATCAATGAGAGACCCCAGATCGCCGAACCACTTTTAAAAAGGTTAAGCCCAGTATCTTCATATCAAACCAAAAAGACTGATTATTAAGATACTCCACCTCATATTGGACTTTGACTAGCATTGATAATTGATCACGACCATTTACTTGCGCCCAACCAGTTAATCCCGGCACCAACTTGTCCACGCCATATTGCGTACGCAACGCAATTAGATCATATTGATTAAATAACGCTGGACGAGGCCCTACAAAACTCATATCACCAACCAAAATACTCCATAGCTGTGGCAACTCATCTAGACTTAATTTTCGTAAAAATGAACCTACGGGTGTTAGATATTGACCTGAGCCTGAAAGGAGGTGGGTTGCTACAGTAGGGGTTCCAACTTGCATAGTGCGAAATTTTGGCATCCTAAAAATGATGTTGCGCCTACCTACACGGTCTGACCAATACAGCGCAGGCCCAGATGAGGTCAATCGGACGACAATGGCCACTACTAAGGTCGGCAATGCCAACACAATAGCAACAAAGAGCGCCAATACAAGATCAAATATTCGCTTCATAGTAAAAATATACCTAGTGTTACATTTTCAAGAAGTGGGCCGCAGTCTGACACAACCCTTCGTCGACACTCACAGGCGGTGACCAGCCAAGCAAATCTTTTGTTTTTTTTATATCAACTTGCAAAGAACCGCAAAGACGTTGAGCAATATCCACCCTTCCAAATGACTTTGCGCCGAGGATGATTAAAGCTACTGGGACTGGTATTAATTTTGAAGGGTACCCAAGTGCAAAAGCCATGCGCCTTAATAATTCTGCAGTTGATAGATCTTCGTCATCCGATACCAGAAATGTCTGATTAGCTGCCGAAGGATGATTGATGCAAGCAACAATCACGCTAACGAGATTATCAATGAAGACAAAACTGCGGCGATTTTTTGTGACGCCACCAAGCGGCAGTGGAATCCCTCGCTTTACCCATTTCATCATGGACAGAAAATTCGCCTTGACCCCTGGGCCATAGACAAGTGGCGAACGAATAATTACCACCTCCATCCCCGTTTCTGCAGCCAATGCCTTTAGCTCTATTTCAGCCTCATATTTTGAAACCCCATAGGGGTCACTTGGCGCAGAAATTTGATCTGTCGTAAATGGGTGACCGGGCACAGAACATTCTCCATTTACTTTTATTGAGCTTAAAAAAATAAAGCGACGCACTCCCGCTTCAGCCGCCTGTCGAGCAAAATTAAGTGTTCCATTGACATTCACTCGGCGAAATTCTAATAAAGGATCCGCAGCCTCCTCATTCATCACATGCACTCTGGCCGCGCAATGAACGACCACTGAAATTCCAGAAAGCGTGGATGACCAATTCTGATCGGGGGATAGAGATGCTTCAATAATATCTACATTTGCGAACAACTTAGCTTTAGATTTATCTCGAACTGAAATACGTAAAGGAGAGCATTTAACTAAACTTGCACATAAAAATTCCCCCACAAAACCGGATGCCCCCGTCACTAAAATCATTTAAAACGCCCCTGAATCTCACCTCCAGCTACACACAATTCATCAAACCACGACAATAGCTTGGAGATGAGAGTCCCTCGGTTGAACTCATACTCGCTAAGAGCCAAACCAGCTCGCCCCATCTTCAACCGATCTTCAGTATTCATATTAGCCATTTGCATTATTGCGGAAGATAAAGCCAGCCCATCCCCAGCCGGAGTGGCTATACCAGCGCCTGATCTACGAATGATCTCTGCCCCTTCTCCATTTAGCATTGCAAGCACCGGAATGCCAGCAGCAAGATAGGACTGAAGTTTTCCAGGAATGGTCATCGAAAAAATTGATTCCGCCCTTAACGACATCAACAATGCATCGGCATGTTTATAAAAGGAAGGCATTCGATCTATAGGGTGGCTGCCAAAAAACAGAACACAATGCTCAAGGCCACGTCGACTTACTTCAGACTTAACCCATTCACTTACTCTCCCTTCGCCAACTATTAGCCATCGTATTCCCTTATTACGCTTTAACACTTCAGCAGCGTCAAGTATGGCTGGAAAATCTTGCGCATCGCCAATATTTCCGGCGAACATAACACTAAATACACCTTTTTTCGCAGGCACTTCTTTGGCCAAATCGACAATTGAAAAGTTAAATGTAGCATCTGACCAGCTCGGAAAGTACTCGACTTTTATTTCTTTTTTACAATACCGACGAATTTGTGGAATAAAACTTTTCGATTGCGCCAATATTAAATCGCACCGATTATAGATAAAGGTTACTAAACGGCCAATGGCTTTCAAAATATATCTCGAGCGAACCACTCCAATAGCCTCAAGAGTTTCCGGCCAAAGATCAAGGACCCAAAAAACAAGGGGGGCACTCATAATGTAGCTAAGCAAGATTGCGGGCAAACCAACAGTGATAGGTGAGGGCTCAAAAACAAAAATTACATCAAACTTCTGACCTCGCAAACGCCAAACCCCGAGAACTGTTGCTGACATAACAAAGCCTACATAATTCAACACCAACCTCAGTCCACCTTTACCACGGGAAATTACAGGCACTCTTATTACATTGGCACCTTCAAACTTTGCGTAAGCAGATGGATTTAATCTAAATGCAGGAAAAACCACGCCAGAGGGGTAGTTTGGGCGCCCTGTTAGTACGGTAACCTCATGATCAAGACAGCAAAACTCTGAAACCAAGTCATTAATACGAAAATTTTCTGGCCAGAAATACTGGGTAACAACAAGAATTCGCACGACGACCTTAATATTTCTTCCAGACTACACGTTTCACATAATCCGTATAGCTATGAATGATTCGCAATACCTTATCTGAGGCATTGGGCATGCTGTAGTCATAGACCGGGCGAATCCCATGGGGGTCACTGCGGTCATCACCGCGCGGCTGCGTTGCCAAAATGGCCAAGCCCTGGCGCATGCGCTCTACCTCCAGCCCCACCATCATCACGGCGGCTTCTTCCATACCTTCAGGGCGCTCATGCGCCTCACGCAGGTTCAGTGCCGGAAAGTTCAGGATCGATGATTCCTCATTGATCGTGCCGCTGTCTGATAAGGAGGCACGTGCAGAGAGTTGCAGCTTGTTGTAATCATGAAAACCCAGCGGCTTTAGCAATCGCACCAGCGGGTGAAACACCGAGCCCGTGGCATCAACCCGGTTTTGGGTGCGAGGGTGGGTCGATACGATCACTGGCAGGCCATAGTCTTGAGCTAGGGCGTTCAGCACGGCTACCAGTTTGGTGAACGACTGCTCAGACTCAATGTTTTCTTCACGGTGCACGCTTACCACAAAATAGCCGCCAACCTCCAACCCCAAGCGGGCCAAAACGTCCGATGCGTCAATTCGTTGCCGGTAATGCGTTAGCACCTCAAACATCGGACTACCGGTTTTGATAACCAAATCTGGCGGCAAACCCTCACGTAGCAGGTAGTCACGTGCAATGGTGCTGTACGTCAAATTGACATCGGCCGTGTGGTCAACAATGCGACGGTTAGTTTCTTCGGGTACGCGTTGGTCAAAACAACGATTGCCAGCTTCCATGTGAAATATTGCAATTTTTCGGCGTTTAGCCGAAATAACTGACAGGCAACTGTTGGTGTCACCCAGCACCAGCATAGCTTCAGGCTGCACTTCGCCAAGCACTTTATCCACCGCGATGATCAGATTACCAATGGTGTGGGCAGCGCTAGTGCTGCCTTCTGCACTGTTCAAAAAGTAGTCTGGCTTGCGTACGCCCAAGTCATCAAAAAAGATCTGGTTCAACTCATAGTCGTAGTTTTGGCCTGTGTGCACTAGAATATGCTCACAGTGCTCGTCCAGCCGCGTCAATACGCGCGACAAGCGAATAATTTCAGGGCGAGTACCAACCACAGTCAAGATTTTTAGTTTTTTCATAATTTCAAAATTGATAGTTGTGACTTTCCCCTCGTTTTTCACCTGCAATCAGCGTGAGTCATCATGCTACCAGCATCCTCCCTTTCTTGGTTAACCAGTTCTGTAAATATTGCTTAGGGGACTGATAGCCTAAGCTTGAGTGAAGGCGCTTACGGATGTAGCGCACTTCAATATAGTCAAAGCAAGTAGCCTCCATAAGCTCATGGGTGGCAAAGCGATTGCCAAAGATGGCTTCATTCTTAAAACTACCAAACTAACTTTCGGCAGGAGTTTTATCCCAGCAATTACCTTTGCGACTCATAGAGCACACTTTAATACCCTGACCTGTCTGGTTTTATCGGATCAATTTCATCTTCTTGCTTTAAGCGTAAGTTTTCAACCCTAAGGTGAGATAGCTCCATTTGTTCTGGAGTATCGGGGGAAGGTCACAGCTCACACTTACCGGCAAAGGGCTAGCAACATATTTAAACCGCACAAGCAAACGTATCTGGCTTCTCATGGTCAAAAACCTCATTGGCCCACAGCATCACTACCATCTCGTCGGTGCCAATGTTGGTAATGTCGTGCGTCCAGCCAGGCACGGTCTCCACCACCTCGGCCTTGTCACCGCTGGTAAGCAGTTCATGTGTCTCGCCGGTTTGCATGTGCCGGAACTTGAAGCAAGCTTGGCCCTTGATCACCAGAAATTTCTCGGTCTTGCTATGGTGGTAGTGGCCACCCCGCGTAATGCCGGGGTGAGCCGTGAAATATGAGAACTGGCCGCAATCAGGCGTTTTGAGCATTTCTGCAAACACGCCGCGCGGGTCAGCATATTGCGGCACGGTGTAAGCAAACGATTCCACCGGCAGATAACTCACGTAGGTGGCATACAGCGCCCGAACCAGCCCAGTGCCCACGCGCTCGGTCATTAGCGTTTCGCGGCTGTCCTTGAATACCTGAAACTGACGCGCAAGTTCGCCTACTGTAGTGGTGTATTGCGGCGCCATGGTGGCAAAACCATCGGCATCTATCGCAGCATCCGCGCCATCCATGATCTGCACAAAGCGCTTCATTACATCATCAACATACACAAGCGTGAGAGGTGCGGCGGGATCATTGACCTGAATCGGCCGGCCGCGCGCGATGTTATGGCAAAACGTCGCCACCACCGAGTTGTAGTTGGGCTTGCACCACTTACCAAACACATTGGACAAGCGAAACACATGCACCGGCACACCGTGGATGCGCTGTAGTTCCAACAGCGCATCCTCAGCGCCGCGCTTGCTATTGCCATAGGCATTTTCGTGGGCCGCCTGTGTGGATGATGTGTAAACAACTGGCACCTTCTTGCCAGTTATCTCGGCTACGTTGGCCACTACCTTACAAAGCGCCTGCGTCAAGTCTGTATTGCCAGACACAAATTCAGCCGGGTCTAGCGGACGGTTAACGCCAGCCAGGTGAAACACAAAATCCACACCATGCAACAGCGCAGGCAGTCGCGACATGTCTTCGTCACGGGTAAAGCAGACCACCCGCACATCCTTACGCTGGGCCAGATGCAACTGCAAATTCTTGCCAACGAAGCCGTTGGATCCGGTAATCAGCACCTTCATGATGTTATTCCTCCGCCACCGCCGATTCACCCCGCGCAATACGCTGCATAAAGTCCAGCTTGAGCAACAGTGCCTTCATGCCCGTCACATCGAGCTGGGTGGTGTTGTGCGAGTTGTAGTCTTCGCCATGCGTGCTTTGGGTCATGCGCTGCTCACCTTGCTCCACAAATTTGGCGTAGTTCAGGTCGCGCGCATCGGGTGGCACGCGGAAGTAATCGCCCCGGTCTTCGGCGCAGGCCATTTCTTCGCGACCTAACAACGCCTCGTATAACTTTTCGCCATGGCGAGTACCAATTACATTCACCGTGTGATCCGGCTTTCCCATCAACTCCAGAATGGCCTGCATCAGCACTCCCACGGTGGCAGCCGGTGCCTTCTGCACGAAGATGTCGCCATTGCTGCCGTGCTCAAACCCATATAGCACCAGTTCCACCGCGTCGTCCAGCGTCATCATGAAGCGCGTCATGGTCAGGTCTGTCACGGTAATGGGCTTGCCCGCCAGCACCTGCTCCACAAACAACGGAATCACCGAGCCGCGCGATGCCATCACGTTGCCGTAGCGCGTGCCGCAAATCACCGTGCCTGTGCCTTCCAGGTTACGGCTGGCGGCTACCATCACCTTTTCCATCATGGCCTTGCTGATGCCCATGGCGTTGATGGGGTACACGGCCTTGTCCGTGCTGAGGCACACCACACGCTTGACGCCTGCGGCAATAGCGGCCTCTAGTACGTTCTCGGTGCCCAGCACATTGGTGCGCACTGCCTCCATGGGATGGAACTCACACGAAGGCACCTGCTTGAGCGCCGCCGCATGAAACACGTAGTCCACCCCGCGAATGGCAGAGGCCACGCTACGCAAGTCGCGCACATCACCAATGTAAAACTTGAGCTTGGGGTGACCGTAGCGCTTGCGTATGTCATCCTGCTTTTTCTCATCGCGGCTAAAGATGCGGATTTCAGCAATACCGGAATCCAAAAAACGACGGAGAACTGCATTTCCAAAAGAGCCTGTTCCACCTGTGATTAATAGTTTTTTATTTTCAAACATCAATAATTCCTTTTTTTCGTCGTTGCATCACCCCAACCTGATGCTTAACACCACCACCGGCGCGCAAGTTGGTGGTGTCTATGCCTATGGTGTATGGCTTACCCTTGCTCATATTTCTCATCACCTTGCAAATAACTCAGAGCCACGCTGCCCTGCTGCCACCGCCAAGCATCGGCACACATTTGCTCCAAACCACGGCTAGCTTTCCAGTTCAGTAGTTGCTGCGCCAGCGTGGTATCTGCCCAACACTTAGCAATATCCCCAGCTCGACGCGGCCCAATCTTATAGGGGATAATACGCCCACATACTTTCTCAAAAGTTTTGACTATTTCCAGTACTGAGTGGCCCGCACCGGTGCCCAGATTCAGTGTCAGCAGACCATGCACACGGTTCAAATAATCAAGTGCGGCGACATGCCCATCAGCCAGATCGCAGACATGGATATAGTCGCGCACCCCCGTCCCATCAATCGTCGGGTAGTCATCGCCCCAAACATTGAGGTACTCGCGCTGGCCAGCCGCCACTTGCGCCACGTAGGGCATGAGATTATTGGGCAGTCCTTGCGGGGCTTCACCAATCAGGCCAGATTCGTGTGCGCCCACTGGATTAAAGTAGCGCAAGCGGGCAATCCGCCACTGGGGATCGGCCTGATACAAATCGGTGAGGATGTCTTCTATCATCAGCTTGGTGCGACCGTAAGGATTAGTGGCAGAGCGATGGAAATCTTCACGGATAGGCACGTTGGCAGGATCGCCATAAACGGTGGCTGAGGAGGAAAAAACGAGTGTCTTTACTGCAGCCCTGCCCATGGCGGCGAGCAATTGCAGTGTACCAATGACGTTGTTGTCGTAGTAGTCGAGCGGCTTTTCGGCTGACTCGCCAACCGCCTTAAGTCCAGCGAAGTGCATGACCGCGCTGATTGGGTGGGCCGCAAATAGACTGTCAAGTATTGCGCTATCGCGAATGTCGCCCTGAATAAACACCGGACGTTTGCCGCAAAGAGTGGCGAGATGATCAATGACATCAGCGCGACTGTTAAAGAGATTGTCGAGAATGACCAGTTGATGCCCCGCCTTCGCAAGCGCATCGCAGGCATGGGAGCCAATAAAACCGGCGCCACCAGTGATAAGGATGGTTTTCATAAAGTGTAATTAATAAAATGCCCTACGGATCAATTCATCGCGCTGCGCCAAGGTGGGGTAGTTAATCAACACCGCCTTATACGCACCCTTGAACACAAATAAACTACCTGCTGCAGCGCCAATAACACCACAGGTACGGATCAAGGCTTCAATATCATCCAAACTGCCTGCCCCGCCAAGAATGCTGATGGGGATATTTACTGCCTGTCTGATTTTCGCGGCCAAGATCAAGTCGTAACCGGTCATCGCACCATCCAAGTCAATCGAATTAATAAGCAGCTCACCAGCCCCTAGCTTTTCGGCTTCAGCGGCTAGGTCAAAAACACTACGTTTGGTGTTGGTGCGCGCATTCCTGGTAAAAACATCGAAGTCTTTGCTGAACAATCGTTTTTTAACATCCAACGCTACAACCACGCTTTGGCGACCGATCTCATCTGCAATTTGTGTAATCAATTCTGGGTGCTCAACCGCTGCAGAGCTGATCGCCACCTTCTCAACCCCTAAGCTGATAATCCGCTTGGCCTGCGCAGGGGTCTTTATACCACCCCCATAACAAAGCGGCATCCTGCACTCGGCGGCCAGATTGGCGATCATTCGGTAGTTGGGCTCGGCATTGTTTACCGTTGCATCGATATCTAGAACAATAAGCTCGTCCGCTTCCTTCTCATTAAAAATCTTGACCGCGTTGATTGGGTCGCCTACGTACTTGGGTGCTTTAAATCCAACGGTTTTGACAAGACCGGTCTTGTGCACCAGAAGACAAGGCGGAATTCTTGGACGCAGCATCTCAAAGCTCCGCAAAATTCTTCAGCAACTGCGCGCCGAAATGATGACTTTTTTCAGGATGAAACTGCACGCCATAGACATTACCAGCAGAAACGGCACAACTGAAAGCCAGCCCATAGGATGCCGTGGCAGCAACATGTGACGGTTCGTCACATTCAAAATAATAAGAATGTAAAAAATAAAACCGTGCATCAGATTCAAATCCTGCAAACAGAGGCGACCCTGGCTTTGGCTGTACATCATTCCAGCCCATATGCGGCAGCGGCAAACTTGCCGATCGTTCGTCTGAACGAAATGCGCGTACCTTACCCGGCAACCAGCCCAAGCCTGGCAAATACCCCTCGTTGCTAACTGAAGCCAATAGTTGCATCCCTACGCAAATCCCCAGGACGGGCACCTTATCTTGCAAAACCAAAGTTTCTAAAGTGGGCCGCATACCCGATTGGTCCAGCAATTCAATAGCATGGTCGAACGCACCCACACCCGGCAGAATGATCTTGCTGGCGCCAGTTAAATCATCCGCTGTTTTGGCGCGGGTAGCCTCAAACCCAAGCCGTTTGTAAAGCGTCAAAAAGGCTTGCACGTTGCCAAGACCGTAATCAACCACATGAATCATCGGAAAAACCTTTTTTCCAAACCCATCCAGCGCAAAACATTGGCGCCAAGGCCTATCAGCCAGCGCTTATTGCGGTAGTCGCGGTATGTCCTGTTTTCACCTTCAAAAATCTCTTCCAACTCATCCACGGCCAGGTCCAGCTTGTTGGCTACATACTCGAATTCTTGCTGCAAAAAATGTTCATCCATCTCTGGGCGCGCAATACGCGCGAGTGCCGCATCACGCGTCATTTGCCCAGTCATTATCAGGCTTGAAAAATGAGCCCGCCGCTTATGAAAACCAAACTTGCGCGGTAACCAGTAATCTTCGTAGAAACGGGTGAAGCGCGATTCATGATGTTTATGCTGAAACCTCTGCCAACCAAACCGGCGCTCAAGTTCATCCTCGGCGTCCTTCTTTATAAAAGGCAACATATTTAGTGGCATAACCACCTTCATACCAATGATCCGTTGGTAAAAGACCTTGGACACCAAAATATCAACCAAGGGAAAAGTCTCAAGAGGGCGTTTGCCGAACCGAGCGTGGATATCTTTAAAGAGCCACTTGTCTATCCCCAAATAACCCCCCCATTCCTCGGGCTCTCGGCAGCACTCAGTAGAAAAATTAGAGCCGGTGATAATAGTTTTAATATTGTGCTTCCGGGCGAATTTATACAGACTAGAAAAAAAAGAGGCGTCCTGCGGGAGGTCCTGATCGGGTATTTGCGACTGCAAAAACGCCACCTGTAAATCCTTCATGTCCTCCCAGTTAATCACCTCAGTATAAAGATCAAGGCCCAAGCCATCTACCAACTTTTCAATATTTCCCACAGCTTGGTCAGTATTCCAGCCGGCATCAACATGAAACAAAAGAGGGCGCAGTCCCATCTTCTCCTTTGCAATGTAGGCAACATATGAGCTATCCAAGCCACCGCTAAGCCCAATAATGCAGTCGAAATCTTTGCCCTGACCCTCTTTCCGAATTTTTTCGGCCCAAAAATTAAGGGCTACTTCTCCTTCATGATCCGTATGCCAATTTGGCTTGATCGTAAACTCAAAGTTATTGCAGTAATCACATCGGCCATGCTGATCAAATATGATATTTGGATCGGAAGTATCCATAATGCAATGCATGCAAATTTGATAAGGGCGCATGTTCATGACTTGGTTCTCAGACTGGTTTCTACGATAAATGCAAAGGTTTCATCGGCACAGCGCTTCCAGTTATATTGCTGTGAAAGGGTTTTTGCATTTTGAGCGATGGACAAGCGAAGTGATGGCGATTTAATAATTTGCTCAATGGCGTCAGCAATAGAGCCGGCATCTTCCGGATCAAAGTATATACCCCCATTCCCAAGCACTTCGGGCATCGGACCACGATTAGAGCACGCTATGGGTAGGCCTACTGCCATCGCTTCAACCAAAGTCACCGGCATATTCTCACAACTTGAGGCAAACACAAATAGATCCGACTCTGCCAACAACGCAGGCAGATCTTCATGCGGTAAGAATTCAAATTGCTTTACAAATACGCCACTTGGATCTGCAACTGAAATTGCATCCTGCAACAATTGCTGAGCTCTTCCTTGACCACCACCAATCAAGTTGAGCATCAAATTGTAGCCAAGCATTCTCAATTGAGAAATTGCCTCAACTACAACCCATTGATGCTTGTACATTGCCGCATTTGACACATAAATACAGCTGATAGGTCGCCCCCCACCTACTACAGGCCAGACATTTGATGGTTTAGCCAGTTTAAACGATGTATCAACACCATGTGGGATGCAAACAAAGGAGGGTAAAAAGCCGCATGATCGTTGTATAACATTGGCGGCATATTGGGTCAAAAAAATAACGCCTTTAGCTCTTCTAAACGCAAAATTTTGTATCACAAGAATAGCGATGAGTCGCAAACGTGCAAGACCGTAACCGAAATAATGCATGACCTTGGGCTCATAAGATAACATATCTTGACTTAAAACCACCAATGGTTCAAAACAACAAAGAGTACTAGCATCAGTGGAAAAAAGAATGTCACAACCTGCCGTTCTCGCTTCACTATCAAGCGCGGTTGCCTGCCACATTAGCTGGCTAAAAAGCGATCGCTCAAGTGCAACCGGACTATGCCTTACAATCCAAGGGAAATTTGGCAGTTGATCAAGCAATGAACGAAAAGCCCAAACATGAATGGATTTAACACCGTGTTTTGATGGACTAAACTCAGTCAAGATGCCGATCAAGTGCGCTACCGCACCACCCGATCGGTTGCGTGAGGCATCTATACCAATAGTTATTTTTGTCGCACATTCGTTAATGATCATGGCTTTAAGAAAATTCTGAGTCCATTTTCGCTAACCTGCATAATTTTCATATTGGCTGCGATTATTTTCAACTGCTGACGGTATGAGCAAGCGCTCCCTAAATCTGCAATCCCTTTGCCCTGACAACAGGCAATGAGATGACACATGCTTCGAACAATCAGGGGGAACTGCAGCAAGGCTGGCGATGCACTACCAGCTTGGCTAGCTGTAACAGTACTAAGCGTCACAATGTGTGGCATGCTAAACAACACCGGATTCATGAATATAACCACTACACGCGGCACATCATCCTCATTTTTTGTTCAATGGATACATCCTCTATTATCGCCTCAACTTGAAATAATACCCTTGTTGTTGATTTTGCACTTTTGACTCTCCCAATGACTCGTAATAAATTAACAAAATGATCAATAACACCCAAAAAAATGGCATTTTTAAGGGGGCGAAAATCAAGCTAATTAAAACGTAAAAAAATAATATTTCCCAGCGCCTTACAACATTAAGAACAAATACAAACATTGCAACAGCACCTACAAGACCAACCTCAACAATCTGATTTAAAATTCCCGAGCTAATGTCCATATTAAAATCAGGAACTTTAAAGACATACCCCCGGCCAAAAATAATTTGAATGGCATCAGAATTTTGCATTAAGAACGTAAATATTGACATTCGATACAATCTCTCTTCCAAACTACTTCTATAAAACACTTCGTAGAACAAATTAGAAACATCATAACTTACACCAAAAATTACAAGAGTGAAGATAATTATCATTAAAAAAACTACTTTAATGCAAATTTTATTCCTATTAATCATGAATAAAAATATAAGAACAATAGGGAAAAGATATGAGAATGTAAAAATTCCCGCTATGCCATTCAGCCATTTAAATCTATTTTTTTGGGGATTGGGTAAAATTTCAGAAACCAAATAAAAATTACATGCCAAATACGGCGAAAGATATACGGGCTCAAGGAAATATGAAAAACTTCTGTATATATCGAAGCCCATTAGCGGATCTTTATCCAGCAGCACCCCAAATAAATTAAACTTATTAAGGTTTCCGCCCACAGCCACCGGAATAGAAAAAATATTAATATCTGTATTTAATATTAAACCCCAAAAGAATCCAAGAATAACAAAAGAGGGAATTAAAAAAAATAAAACCAAATATCCTGAAATAAATGCACTTCGAAAATCAACATTATCACGAATCGCTCTTGATAGACTTAGAGCAAAAACAAGTGTTAAGGCAGTGCTAAGCGACGTGATAATATTTTCACTACCTGCATCAGCGGTAATTCCGATAATACAAACTAGTACAACAAGACCCGCACTAACAAAATCAATTGCTCTAAAATGAGCTGATTTTAATAGAAGAAGAAATACTATTATGAAAAAAAAAATACTCGGATTAAGGTTGGTGTAATAACACTAAAGATAAAAGGTGGGTATAGTATAGTCGAGAGAAATACGAATATTGATAAAGACCGTTTTAAATTCATTTAATTACTCATTTTTTAGAAAATATAGGGAGGATTATAAAGGCAGCTAAATTATTGGGTTGATACAGTTTAATCGCTTATACGGCACCCTGTCATAAAATCTAAAGCAAATTCAGTCAGTACTCTGTACCGTGTTATCACAATCACGATAAAAGCCTCTTTTCAATTTTTTGGTTACCCTTAGAACATCAAATAATCATATAGTACCAACAAATAATCAGGCCTACTCTTAACTCTCTGCCACAAAACTAGTTTTAACAAAGTAAAAACATTTTATATTTTAATACTTAAGTGGCGCTTAAGTTACATAAATTGAGGGAATAAAATTGAACGAGTTGTTACTTACTGGAATTAATAGTTTTAACTATATACGGTGCAACATAACTTGAACCATCAAAATTCAAGTGGCTAGTATCTTGATAAAGTAATTTACCCAGTTAAGGGTGGGTGAATAGGTGGGGCAAGTTCACCCTCGCAATGTAATTCATCAAGCATGGGAGGGCTGTCAAATACGCCCTGGCTTTCCGCATGCAGCGCGTGGATGCATTGCAAAAAAAATCGTCGGCTGTCATGAGAACAATTACTGGAATGACGAGCACGCCAGTCGTAGTAACCACTATTGGCACCTTGAGCAAATCGGTGAAGCGAGCAACGATGCGACGTTAATTCTGATTTTCCTAAAGTTTACGCGTAATTTTCTTATAGATGAGCATATATAATTCAAGAAAACTACCGAACATAATAAAGTGTAAAAGCCCACTTATTAAATTACCATTTTTAGCTAAAATTATTGCGTGAATAGTATGTTGGCAATGCAAACCAGCCTTAGCTATTGGATCAGGTAAAAACCTACCGACAATTTCTATGCATTCTGAAAAATTCTTTTCTTCATTACCATGTGAAATGTTACTAGAGTGAACCCTATATAACGCTACAACATCCTGAACCGCACGCACCTTTTTAGTGGCTGAAATTTTTACAAATAATTCATAATCTTCCGCTTGTTCAAAATGTGGTGATATGCCGCCAACTTGATGATAGACATCGCTAGCAACAATTGCCGTTAATAAAGGGATAAAATTAAGCTTCAGTATTTTCTGAAGAATCCAACCTTCGGGCAAGGCCTTTAAATTTGTTTTATTGCCATACTTGTACTGCCTTTTCGCCCAACCAGTTTTTACTTCGCTGTCGCCTTTTATTACCAAACATTGCCCATATACCAAACCCAAGTCAGAGCTTTCATGAATGACAATATCTAGCTGTTGTTCCAACTTCGCAGGCAACCACATATCATCGCAATCTAAAAAACCGAGCCAATCACCCTTAGCTTGAGCAACAGCCAGGTTACGTGCCAGACCTAATTTAGTAAACTCAGGGGCCAAATAATAGTGAAATCTTTCATCAGCATAACTAAGGAATACTTTAGCGCTCTCATCGGTAGATTGGTTATCCCAAAAAATAATCTCCCAATTTTTATAGGTTTGCGCAAGCACACTATCGATACTCTCCCGCAAATACTTAGCGCTGTTATAGCAGTTCATCACAACACTAACCAAAGGCTCCTTACCCAATTTTAAAGCATCACTTTGTGTGAAAGTCACAAAGAACCTCCTTCAGCGTAGTACAAACAAACTCAACGTCGTCCTCAGTTAAGTCTGGGTGCAATGGAAGCGATAATAATTCAGAGAAAGCAGAATCTGTGATAGGCAATGGCAAGGCATTTACTTCGCTATAAAAACTAAGCACATGATTGGGTTGGTAATGAATACCTGTTTGTATCCCAAGATCTAGCAACCTTTGCTGCAGTAGCTTACGATTCGGCATATTTTTAATACGTACGACATAGATATGTGGCACGATTGCTGAATAGTCTTGAGTTCGGATTTGAATGTTCTGGTGATCACACAGCAATTCATCATAGCGATTTGCCAAACGCTGCCTTTTAGACGCCATTTCTGGGAAACGCTTGAGTTGTTCCATCCCTATTGCCGCCATCATATTACTCATGTGATAACGCCAGCCTTGGGCAGACACATCGAATTCCCAACTGCGTTGCCCCATATAGCGTTTCTCGGTATCTTTTTCGACCCCCAATAATCGTGCGTCTTGAACTCTACGCAATACATCGGGGTCATCAGTTACGACACATCCGCCTTCGCCACTTGTGATATTTTTAATACCATCAAAGCTAAAACACGCTACATCTCCAAAGCCACCAACACGTTGGCCTTGGTACACTGAGCCAAAAGCGTGAGCTGCGTCCTCAATTACACGTAAACCATGCTTACGGGCAAAGGCATACATCTCATTCAGAGCACCAACACCACCGCTGTAATGTACAGGCATAATCGCCTTCGTTTTGGTTGTAAGACGTTTTTCAGCATCACGCCAATCTAATGTCAACGTTGCGTTCTCAATATCACAGGCTACAGGCCTTGCACCTGTAGCAGAAATAGCCTGGAAGCTCGCCACATATGTGAGCGACTGAACCAACACCTCATCACCTGGGCCTATCTCACATGCTTGCAAAGCCAATTGCAATGCGGTGGTGCCATTTACCACACACACTGTTGACCGGCCAAAGAACTCAGTAAGCATTTGTTCAAACCTCTGCACCTCGGCGCCCATGCCAAGAAATTCACGATCTAAAACGCCCATAACCGCGAGTTTTTCTGGTTCGGCGATGCATGATTTTGACAGCCTAATCAAACTACTCATTACTAACTTTCATAATTCCATGGCGCCTTACCACTAGCCCATAATTCCTCAAGTACATTGTGGTCGCGAATGGTATCCATACACTGCCAAAATCCATCATGCTGGTATGCCATTAACTCACCAATGGACGCCACATGTTCTAAAGGCTGCTTCTCAAGAATCGTTTCATCATCAGGAATTAAATCCAGGAAAGTCGGCTCAATAACAAAAAAACCTCCGTTGATCCAGCCACTACCCATTTGCGGCTTCTCCTTAAAAGACCTTACAGAGTTGTTTTTGTCGAGTGCAAGCTCGCCAAACCTGGCACCCGGGTGTACCGCCGTTACAGTTGCCATTTTTCCATGTGATTTGTGAAAACGAATCAAGGCATCTACATCAATATTTGCCAAACCATCACCATATGTAAGTAAAAATGTTTCACTCCCAACATAGCTTCGCATTCGCTTTACGCGACCACCGGTCATAGAATTAAGACCCGTATCAACCAGCGTTACTCTCCAATCAACAGGTTTACTAGCATGGTTTGTGATGCTGCCATCTGCCAAATTAACTGTAAAATCAGAATTAAGCGCATAATAATTCAAGAAGTATTCCTTAATTACTTGCGCCTTATAGCCTAGTGCTATGTGAAAATCAACGTGGCCATAACGAGCAAAAATATTCATCAAATGCAATAAAATAGGTTGCCCGCCAACAGGGACCATTGGCTTTGGAATAACGTCAGTAAATTCGGCCAGCCTAGTACCAGACCCACCTGCAAGAATAACAACTTTCATATTTAACAGAGACCTTTTGTAAAAAAATTAATTAGAAAAATTGGCCATTTGATTATTAAAAGAGTTGTCGATGCAATTCAATAACAATTGCTCATAGCCCTCATTTATATTACACGGGAAATTGATGATAGTTGAACAGATCTTTTCAGAAACCTCGCAGGAACCACTTACATACCCAATATTTTCTAATCCATCTGTTGCACCAACAATTGGTTGCCGAAACCATACCCAGTTTACATCTATGTATTTTTTGATTTTTTGCGATATCTCATGAGATTCGTCTCCTGATAATACAAAACGCAGCGGTACAATATCTCTCGTAGTATCACTGTAAACCTCAGGTAAATATGAGCAATATTCATTTTTTTTAATTATTCCAATGATACTTGCGAGTAATTTTTTTCTAAAGCTTTCCTTCTTATCCCATCGATTTAATTCAAACGTACCTAGCAATGCCAAAAAAGCAGGCATCTTAGCAGGGTATGGATAACTTTCATTATTAGATAAAGGTTTATTATTATTTTCATCAAAAAAAATGTTTTGGTTACCCGTCCAAATGCTCGCCCAAATGCTTCGCAATTTAGAAAATATTTCCGCACGTGGGTATCTATTGGGCATGTAATGTCTTTTCTCAAATATCATTTGGTTATAGAGATTTGTTTGATGCTCAAAAGAAAGTGAAGGAGACATACTTGATATATGATTAACCTTCTCATGAATTTCAGTATCTCGCGTATATAGTATTCCGCCGATTATTGTATTTAGGGGCTTACTGTGATCAAAAGAAAAAATTGCTGCATCACCCCAGTTACCGACTTTAACTCCGTTTATAGATGAATTAAGTGAAAGTGCACAGTCTTCAACAACATAAATACCATGCTCTTTAGCAAGTTGGATGATAGGTTCAATGTCGCACGGAATTCCAAATGAGTGTTGCGCAACAATTAACTTTGTTTTTCTAGTTATTACTTTTTGAATGGCAAGAGAACTTGATCCAAAGGTTTTGCTATCAACATCAGAAAATACTGGAGTAGCACCTCGCTTCATTATTGCATTGACCATTACAGAGCAAGTAAATGCAGTCAATATAACCTCATCCCCCTTAGTTATATTGAGACATTCCATTAATGCATAAAAGGCCATTCGACCTGAAGCAAAACTTGAAGAAGACCCCCGCCCAACCAGTTTTGAAAACTGATCTTCAAATTCTAGTATTACACTCTGTTTTTCACTTTTATTCTTAGTCTCCAGCATCATCTTAATCTGGACCATTTCCCGATCATTTAGATATGAATGACAATGCACAAATCCAAATTTATAAGGCAAAGCAGCGCTTCGAAATCGCTCAGTAAGTTTCTCAAAAAAATTAAGCCGTATTATTTTATGCAATTATTATCACTCCATTTTTTTAGAACAAACTCATTCGACCTGATGCAAAACTTGAGGACTGACCTTGCCCGTCTATTCCGCATACCTTAATCCGTTCATCTTGTTTTTCTCACGCTGCGCACCCCATAATACGCACGACCGTACATCTCGCGCCACACCTGTTCAGTTTGATTCAAAGCCCCCGCACTAGGGAGAAAATCCAGGATTCCCAACTCACTGCCAGCTGATACCTTGAAATCTACCGGAAATGGCGTCACTTTCAGACCCGCGTGCTCAAACAACCCTTGTGCCCTCAGCATATGTAAGGCTGAAGTCACCAGCAACACATGCGGATGCGCCCCTCGTCGCCCTGTGTCAACGAAAGATCGCTGTAACAGAAGTGCGGCAACAGCTTCGGCTTCCTCTGCCGTATTCACTACCGCGCCGGTGGTAAACATACTCTTAGCCGGCACGCCCAGGGCTTTGGCGTATTTGATCAATAACTCACCCTCTGGCTTGGCCTTGGGCTCCCACGGCGCCCATCCTCCGGTAAAAATCAACAGTGGCGCCTTGTTCGCTTTGAACAATTCTACGCCGCCAAAAAATCGATTGGCATCGGCCCATTCGCTTACTGCCGCCACACCCGGCGCGACAACTCGGCCGCCACTCAACACCACGATTGCATCTACTCGTGGGGCGTCAATGGCTAGTCTTCGCTCCGCCCAAGTCTCTGCAGATCGAACCAATAAGTCGCTAACCAGCGGAGTGCTGCTCAACCAAAGTACGGCTAGCCCAACCCAGATAAACGATCGGCGTCTGAACAGTAGCCCGGCCATGACAAGAATCAGAGTAATGCCAACAGGCAACAGGAAAACTGGCAGAATTTTGTGAAGATATATTTGCATTACCGCCCTTAAATTTGCGCACTGCTGGTAGACTTAATTTAATATTTAATATTTAATATTTAATACTTGATACTTGTTTCAGGCGTTTTTAATTTGTCCTGTAAAATTATTGCTAGCCCTACAGAGAATGGCCTTCAGAGTAGTTACAGGTTCATTTTCACTTCTTGCATACTGATTACAAAATATTTGACGCACACGCTGGACCTCTTCACTAGCCCACCATTTATCAATATCACCCCAATTTAAGGCAACAAACTCAGCGGCCTGCTTAGGAGTATCGGCAATTATTCCAACACCTCTCAAAAGTTCATAATAGGGTTTTGCCACAGGCAATAAATGATCAAGTCCCCCATGCCAAAAGCATAGGGTTGGGATATTCAAAGACAAAGTTTCCAATATGCCAGTAGAGTCGTACGAGTGGACAACTAAACGGCTTTGAGCGGTCAACTTCTCTACTGGCAATATTCCAGAATCTATATGAATTGAAGGGTCAAAATCAGCCCAACGCCTACCGTCGGACCAAGTGGTCAAATGCCAACTGTTATGCAGACGAACAGTAAGCATTCTCTTAATTTCTGCAGGTAACGCATTAACAAACTCAAACTGCTCTTTGTAATACACCCCATGCTCATAATAAGTATCAAATGGATCGCACATATGCTGTTGATACACCTCAATTAGTAGCAGCCCTCCATTCAATGATCTATTTCTTTTTTTCTTACCTGCGGTTTTAAAAATAAAGGCTGGGATATCTTTAGTTTTATCATATTGCCACCCCCAGGTTAGAAAATTATCTGCTGATTGACGCAAAGGCCACTTTTCATTCCCAATATATATATGAGTCCCATATTGATTTCCATGCTGACCAATATAATAAGGTATTTTCTGTTCCGTTTTTTTAGCAGTCCAGGCTTTAAATATCTCATCATTATCGAAACTAGTTGAAGTAAAAATGAACTTTGGCTTAGTAGGCCAGGGTAAGGAATCAGCCTGATTGCATAGCTTTGAATATCCCTCTAAATAACAAATTGGTATAGTTTTCGGCAATTGACGTCGTACGAAATTTTCAAATCCAGTATATCCATCTGTGTTAATTCTAAAAAGATATCGTAGATCTTTATTTAACGGGGTGAACTGTATGGGTGGGCTTTCCCATAATTGAGGGCACTGCCCAAAAGAAAAATTAAGCTTGGCTTCTTGCCATCTTGGCAAATAGGTATTAAAAATATAAGCGTGCTTGTTGCTTTTAAAAGATGAAAGTAAACGAGAAATGACATGCCTTGCTTGCTTATAGAAAGATTTCTGGTTCGCTTGAACTCCATTAGTATGAAATCTAAAACAGTCTATCTCGCCATCAACTAAAGATAAATATTCCAACTCACACCCACCAAGATGTTGCAATACATCTTTATAAAAAATATGATTCCAAAGTGGGGAATTGCAAGCGTACAAAAAGTTAATTGAGTCATCTGTAGCCAATGTGTAATCTTTCAGCGCAAAGACCGTAGTACTTTTTATCTTATACTGATCAATAACATTCTTAATGGTGAAATATCTATTAAAACTTACCGCTACGTATCGCTGAAGCCAATAGCCCAGAAGAATATCCCAATAACGCTGAGAATGGTTCACTTCATGCATCCTATTGAGAGCAAGAGTTAATTCCCCCAACAAAATGCGTGACATCTCTTGCACGTATTCAATGTGTATTTTTTTCTGATCTATAGAAAAATTAAATGGGGGAGCGACGATCGCATCAAGGCCAGACCAATGTTGTGCTCTATCATAAAGCCGACACCACTCACCGAGAAATAGTAATGGTTGATCTGTTTTCCATGACCGCTCATCAGATGTGGTAACCAAGTGCCTTTGGATCATTGGCATATTATTAAAATTAAGCATATCTCGCTTCGGATATTATTTTTATGGGACATGGCCATGGTTATATTTGGTGGATTCAACCGCGAAGTGTAACTTTGATAAATGTGTAGTGGCTAAGGATGTTTTAGCATTCAAAGCTTCTAAACCTGCAAGTCAAAGTAGCCATGACCTATCAACACCTTTGCTAAACTGAACGATATCAGATTTATATTCTCATGAAAGACGGAAAAACCCAAAGCAAGATTTTTAAGCTGACGGATAGACATAAGTCGACCATTAGCCGAGAGCTCTTGCGTAATACGGGTGGCAAAGGTTATCGCCCCAAGTTAGCTACTCTGTTGACATAAGAGCGCTCCTTAGGCTTTCGTAACGCTACTCGAATTACCCTTACCATCTGGAATGAGGCGATTAATTGCCTGGGAGAGCGGTGGAGCCCAGTGCAAATTGCCAATTATGTAGGCATTAGCCATGAGACGATTTACCGTCATGCTATGTCGATAAAGCGATTGGCGGTAGCCCGTATCAACGGCTGCGCCACCAAAAGAAGCGTAAAAAGCGCTATGCCAGTGGTCGGGGACGCAGAGGCCAGATCATCGGCAGAATGCCCATTAGCCAGCGCCCAGCCCATATGAGGATCGAACCCAAGTTGGTCACTGGGAAGGTGACACCGTCATTGGAGCCCACCACAAGCAAGCCGCAGTGACTTTAGTAGAGCGTAAGAGTGGGTTATGCCCTCATCACCAAAGTCATCAATAAAACCGCTGATTTAGTAAGTACCGCCATAATTAGCAAACTGAGTCCCTTAGCCCCACTAGTCAAAACCATTACTTTTGACAAACGGAAGGAATTTGCAGGACACGGCAAATTTTATGCTGCATTAAATAGCACAACGTACTTTGCCGATCCTTTTGCCAGCTGGCAAAGGGGATTGAATGAAAACTTCAATGGGCTGCTAAGGCAATACATCCCAAGAAAAGACGGTTATGGACTGTAACGGATGAGGAGCTTAGAATGATCCAAGATAAATTAAACAACCGACCCAGAAAGCGATTCGGATTTAGAAGTCCGAATGAAGTCTTTACTCAATCCTTAAACCGTGTTGCACTTCGTGTTTGAATCCACCTTTTAATCAGATCATGAAGACCCCAATAAATCGGTAGTATGTTAGATCATCTTATATTTGCATGTCTGAAGTTTTGATATGCTGGCTTTACCCACTCACATTACAATTTGTATTTTGGAGGCGGCTATACGCATCATAGATAAATACTGATCATCAACAATCTCAAAGTTCTCATGATATTTTTCTTGCGTATTGAAATACTCTTCAAACGACATTGATTTGAATAGAGAAGATTTTGAACCTTTTGGCAGCAACACAAGGATATCAAGATCGGCAGCAACACCTTTAATTCGATTAGCATAAGTAATGTCTGCATTTTCATACTTTGGAATATCATCCGCATAAAAGTGCCCTCCCATAACGGGGTTACCTAAGTAATCACAACCAATCAAGATAGCTTTTGAGAACCCCATATATTGAGCAACACCCAGCATCATATCTAACGCGCCAGTACACCTGCCGAATTTACCACTTAGATCGAAGCTTTCAGAAGATTTTGCTCCACCATGATACCAATAACTCACATTTCCAAATCTATGCATAAACGCATAATAATTCGTTATGGAACAAAAAAAGCGTGATTTTTTATTACGCTTAATGATTTTCATCATTATCTTACCAATATAATTTCTCACAATCGCATCTGAGCGACTATCCCTGCGTACTGGATAGAAAAAATAAGGTTCAGGCACGACACAATAATCTAATCCAAATTTAACCATACGATTATCGACGAGAGAAAATGTACACCCAATTGAGGGCATTTTTGTAATATCGGCAATGTTATAGTATCTCAGTGATGCACCATTTCCAAAAATCAAACACGTCTCACCACTATGAAGACCTTTCCATTTTGTGTTTTTTTGAATGATTGACATATGAAGCAACCAGAAAAAAATTATTTTGTTTTTTATTAATTCTAATAATCGGTACATCATTGCACTTTATCAGCCTCACACATATTGTAATTTAATGCTGCTTTAGGCTTGTAAAAAACAAGGAATGCCAAATTGACATTTCCACCCTTTTTTAAGCACCCTCAAAACACTCTAGCCAAAAAGATTTTCAAATCAACCGCGTAAAAACTAGACGGCACTAATCTGACCGTTGCGTCCAGTATTGTCGGATTTTCTACTTAGAGTTTAATATCCTGCTCGCTTGGCAAATCTCTCAACTAGATGTCATTCAACTTTTTCAAAGTAGGCAGTCAACATATTCCCAGGAAACGCATGGCCGGCTTCTCTTAAAGATTTTGAATCTCCAATATTTTTTACATTTGCTAAATAATTTAGCCTATCCTTTTCCCAGTTTGCATAAGGTGTTTCAATATAAGGATGCGCCAGGCATTTAAGAACCAAACCAGCTTTAGCAAGCAAAAAAGATAGTGATGTGGGTGTAAATTGGTGTATATGCTCAGGGCATTTAACTTGATTCCAACCATCTTTATAAAATGAAGCAGGAAATGATGTGAAATCTGGTGTTGCAGAAATAAATAAACCTCCGCCTACTAATAATTTATTATTTAGGAAATCTATAAGATTGTTATGATTTTGTATGTGCTCAATAACGCCCCTCATTGTTATAAGGTCAAATTTCCCGTCAATATTACTGACCTGATCAAATATTTTTATTTCAGTCTTGTTTAATTTGACATGCTCAATATGGGATTGATTTACCTCATACCCCACTTTTACCCAAGCAGCTGGCATTGCATCAAGAAAATTCCCGCTTGAGCATCCATAATCTAAAACTCTAGAAGATTTATTGGCAGTATAAAATTGAGTTAAATACTTAACATCTAATTTATATTGAATTTGCCTTTTCAAAAATACCTCATCTGATGATTCTATATAACCCGCAGCATAATCTTCACGATATAAATTATTAAAATCATCAGCCGAGTATTCTTTATCATGAGAACCATGACCACACCTTATACATTTATAAATAGCAACTGGGTTTCCAAAAAAATCCATGTACTCATAAAAATAATACTTTGAGGCATCACATATTGCACATTTCATATCTTTCATATCTTTCATATCTTTCATATCCTACTCATTTAATTGTTTTTTAATGGATCACAAAAAACTATCACTTACTGCCTTTGTTGGTGGACACCTTCGCCGAAGTAATGTCTTGCTATTTGTGTTAACTTCTACACTCAAGCTTCAGATAATACATAACTGCTTATGTCAAGCTAAATCTATTTAATTTAATTAGTAACTACTAATACTTATTTTTAAAAAATTTATCTATATACTAACGCCCAATCATAGGGTATCTCAACATCACTTGGAGAACGTCTCACAAGCTCATCAGGGCTATGAGGCAAAGTAGAACAGTTCGCTACAATTGAAGCTGTTGTTCCAACACTTTTAAAACCATTCCAAATCATAGGCGGTACTGTCACCAACATATAGTTTTCGGGGGAAATGAAAAATTCTTGAATTTCACCGCGTGTAGAACTTTTTGGGCGATCATCAAATAATACAAACTTGATTTCGCCATATATAACAGCATAATTCAAGGTCATTTCTTTATGCAAATGCCATGCCTTTACTACACCCGGATGTGTGCATGAAAAGTAAATCTCTCCAAATCGTGAAAATACAGGCGAGTCTTCACGCAGCATGTGCATAACTTTGCCGCGCTCATCGAAAATTTGCCGTAATGGCGTTAGTATTACACCTTCTATCATGTCAGCTCCGGAAAGAAATCATGAATTTGCGCTCGCGTAATTTGTTCAGCATTACCGCCATTCATTACGGTTTTATACCAAAGCGCTGTTGACTCCAAAGTCATCTCTGCATTCCAGCGGGGATACCAATCTAGTAATTGATGGGCTTTATCACAATTCAACTGAAGCAAGCGCGCTTCATGTACCTGTGCTGGAGATTCAACAACTTCAATGCGGCCTTTACCTAAATGACCAATAATAACTTCCGCCACATTCTGAACCGTACGAACTTCATTGGTAGAAGGGCCAAAGTTCCACGACCCACCCCAACGCTTAGGTTCTTCATACAAACGTGCACTCAACAACAGATAACCGGCAAGTGGCTCTAATACATGCTGCCAAGGGCGAGTAGCGCCGGGGTTCCGCAAGCGAATGGGTGCACCTGCCTCAATAGCCCGGATACAATCGGGAATTATGCGGTCAGTTGCCCAGTCACCACCACCTATCACATTGCCCGCTCTCGTTGTCGCAGCTCCTAACGATGGACGTTGCGCAAAAAACGAGCGCGCATAAGATGAAAATATAATCTCAGACGCAGCCTTAGAAGCGCTGTATGGATCACGGCCTCCCAGTAGATCATTTTCTCGATAGCCCCAAATCCACTCTACATTCTCGTAACACTTATCTGAAGTGATATAAACCAGTGACCGTACTGAATCACAGCATCTTACCGCATCCAATAAATTAACCGAACCCATAACATTGGTTGAAAAGGTGGCACCCGGATCATCATAAGATGGTCGAACTAAAGCTTGTGCGGCCAGATGAAACACAAACTCGGGTTGAAATTCTTTCATAGTGGCCGCAAGCATTGAAGCATCTCGAATATCACCTACAACGTGTTTAATTTTTTTATCCAGGTCGAGCAAATTAAAATGATTAACAGTAGTTGCCGGTGGCAATGCAAATCCCATTACGTCTGCACCCATCTCGCTTAACAGAAAGGCGAGCCATGAGCCCTTAAAACCTGTGTGGCCTGTAATTAGAACTTTTTTATTTTTAAAGGATTTATTCAAATATTGTGTATTAGGCATAATTCTTATCTGTTACAAGTATGAGGAGATGTTACCTTGTTTTATTATCAGCTTGATAACGTCTGCAGTACATGATTCTGGTTTAATATTTAATGGCATGACTAGCTCTTTAATACGTCGATATAGGTAGTCTATGCGTATCGCCAATGGCACAGATGAGCCATTGTCTTGCGCCTGCAATAATTCAGTCAGCGCATAACACAGATCGCTGTTTATGCCATCCTGTTTTGTTAGTAATTCTTTATTAAGCCAAGACAACAAAGCAGCGTTATAAAGAAATTTTGTTTGATTAATCGCGTGACTAGCACTTAAACCAATCGACATGTCCAAACGTGAATCAAGAATACCACCTGCGGCTCCTTGGAGAAAGGCCGTCAGCATTCTAGCAACTGGCTTAGGCTTATCAGTCAAGTTCTGATCAGCGCTTAACAGTGTAGCTTCAGAATATATAGAGCCAGGCTCTTTGCCAAAATCCAAAGTTATTTTTTTTTGATCTGTGATTACTTCAATTACCCGTTGGCGAGAATTTCCATTTCGAACGAGTTCAATGACACATGGAATTTGCCCATAAATAAGATTAATTTTTAAATGTGCCCCACCCTTCAAAAAATCCAAATGTTCACATAATAGATCTCTACCAATTACCAAAGTACCCAATATTGAAATGACATGAGGCAGCCAATCTGCATAAATCGGTAGGCCTGGATCATAACTTTTTATTTCACCGTATCTACTTTCAGATTGCGGATCCATCCAAAGAACACGTATAGATACAATTTTGTTTACATCAGCGACATGCTTCGAGAACTCCTCAACATAACTGGCAAAAAGAAAAACGTGAGCAGTAGCCAAGTAAACTTTTCTAGCCAATGCCAAATTAGCCAGACGTTGAGCCGCAACAAAACTTAAACAAAGTGGCTTTTCAACTAAGACCGGATAACCCTGCGTTAGCGCCCATTCCACCGATCTTTCATGGTCACATGCCGCATTTGTGACAATAATGGCAGACGACGCATCAGAAGGAAAGCTTGGCAAGCTAGAAGACACGGATATTCGTTTTTCAAGCCCGCGCTCAGAAACCCATGCCACCATCATTTTTGCATTGCGTGGCGAATGTACTGACAACTTCACACCCAACGGAACGAGATCACAAAGCACTTCAGTAAGTACACGAGCCCATCGACCACCACCAATAACAGCTACATTATCAGGGTAGGCACATGAGTATTGTTCGGGATTAATTAACATCAGGCCTAATTTTAATTACGACACAAATATCCAATACCACTCGCACTTCACTTTGTCGCAAAGTCCTCTGCACTTAAGATATCAACAAGCTTACCAGTATATTTGTGCTCCATCAAATAATGGCGAATTTCCTTAGGGATATGCCATGCCAGATTGAGTAATGGCAGAGTCTGATCTGGTAGAGCAAACAAATCATCATCCGAGCAAATAGGTATTCGCGTACCTGGCAAATAATGCCCCACTTTGAGCGAGCCAGGTTTTTCGTATACAGCAGATATTAAATTCTCGTCCATACCAAGAAGTCTAATTAAAATAGCGGCGCGGCCAGGAAACGCTTTGGCACGTAACTTGCCATATTTTTTGAATTGTTCCTGAAGAAATTGATGCTTCACCCCCAGCCAACTCTTAATATTTTTTCTTAACGTATCGAAATCGTTGAAAAAATTACCTTCACGAAGTGCCAGAGCTGTCAAATTGACAGTATCGGTGTAGTCGGCATTCAAAGAGCTCCCCAGAAAGACACGGATGTTGCCGCCATATCTTGAAGGAAATTCAACACCTGCTAACTTAGTTCCCAAGGTAGATGCCATCTGCACAAACGAACCATAACTATACGTTCTGGGATGCTCGTGATAGAAAGTGTCAAACTGGTTGCCATCAAGCACCGAGCCCAGATAATGATTCTCGATGACAATGACAGTGTTATCAGATATTAACTTTTTTAGTGATCTAAGAACCTCTTGCAGATCTTCAATATGAGCAAACACATTCGTAAAGGTTATAAAGTCTAGTTTACCGTGCGCCTCAACAATGGAATCTGTAAGCTTTTCCGATAGAAAGTTATTATAGGTAATATGGCCTTTTACCTTAGCATCAAGATACGCGTCCGTTGGTTCGATACCAATAGTCAACGCTTCTTGCGCATGGAAAAAATCTAACAAACTGCCGTCGTTACATCCAATATCAAGCACCTTTTTCCCTGCCAGGCTACCAAAGCGTTGAGCACAGGAATCAACCAAGCCCTTCATACCCTTTAACACATCGGCTGTAAATCGCGAACGGTAATGGTAAGTAGCAGGAAACAAATTTTCTTTGGGAACCTGAAAACGCTGATGTGCAGTATTACATTTTTTACAGAATAAGATCTCAATAGGATATTCGATACAGACCCGGTTATCATCAACACTTACAAGATCATCACACATAGGGTGAAGACCTAAATCCAAAACAGATTCAAGCTTGTCGTTGCCACACACCTCGCATGAGTTAATTTCATGAAAGTTACTATTACTCATACTGCGATCTCCTAGAAACAATTATTTTCACCATACGGGCAAATACTCTACGTACGCGCCTTCCAATATCGTACAAAAATGATAGATAAAAATTAGGGTACAAAAATGACTCAAGCAACAATTTGACCGGGCTAACGTAAGAATAGCCAGACTTTTCTTTGTACAGCAATATTTTAATAAAATCTGGTATAAAGTATTTTAGTGCATCGTTTTTACAATACACATATTTCCAATATGGCAGACCATTATTTCGATACTCCTTTAACGCATCTATTAGTCGCACACTCATAACAAGCGGATTTAGATCAGACCATTCCCGCGCCCCAGAGACGCAGACACTTAAGGGTTCTGCATTGAAGTAAGCCTGAGATTTTGAAAAGGCTTTTGCAAAGATTTTTATATGAGGAAATGTGTTATCAAAATGAGAAAATGTTCGTTTATCTAGAAGCGCTTTTGCATCAAGGACATTCGTGTTCCGAATCCATGAATCCCTTCTAAATACGGAATATGACATCATACCAAGAAAGTCAAAGGTAATTTTAGGGTCAATTAACTGTAAAAAAGGTCTTTCACCATCGAACGTAAATTTAGAATATGGGTCCATATTACTAGGCAAATTTACAATGTCAAAGGGCGCAGGAAAACCTTTTATAAATTCCGTAGATATATTAAAAGAATTGACAAAGAAGTAATCAACGGCGGGATGCCCATCAATTAATCTATACAATTTTTCAATAGCATACGGCATTAACATATCATCGTCACCAAGCAACCAAACAAACTCCCCTTCTGCCATTGAAACAACGTTAAGAAAATTTCTTGGGATCCCGAGATTGCTACTGTTTCTTTGATATTTAATATCAATAATTAACTGTGCTGCCCGTACAACATCCTCCGTACCATCTGTTGAATGATTATCTGAAATACACACTTGAAAGTTTAGATCAGAATTTCGTTTACAGCTAATTATGGAATTTAAACAATTCACCAAAAGATTGGCGCGATTATAGGTTGGAATACAAATTGAAAGCTTCATTAGCTAGGCATTTTGGGTATGTATTATTTAGATTTTACGCAGATAATAAGTAATGTCATCAAGTGGTACGAGGTGGCTTAAATATCGCTCATATCGGTCTGGCCATTTATTTGCCAATGCAACAATCAGTCGCTTAGTCCCATGTGTTTCCAATGTTTCATTAAATACAATCCTCTCAACTTTAAATCTTGTTTTAACATAGTCGTAGCGCTGGCAAATAATGTGGTCTGGGTCGTAAAATGCAAATGAGTCCACCGTGAAAAAATGCTGATGCGTTGGATCAATGAATGCATATAACGAACGAAAATAAGGGACGATAACTTTCACCTGCCCTCCCACTTTGCATATCCGATGAACCTCTTCCATCACCCGCATTGGATCATCTAAGTGCTCAAGTACGTTATCCATGTAGATTACGTCGGACCCTTCGTCCGCCAATGGGTACGGAAATACATTCAGGTTGTGAATAATGTCGGCATTATGTCGATCAGAATAATCAACCCCAATTGCACCGGGTCTTTTTTTCTTTCCACAACCAAGATCGAGCGTCATGAGTGGCTGATTCATCTTCTTTTCCTTATATATCTTTGCAAGAGTTTATTGATGCTCAATAGTCATTTCATTGCAATCGCATCTGCAATATTTTCTGCTATTTTCGCCATTCCCTCGGGGGTGAAATGAATGCTATCTACAAAATAACGCTCATCCTGTGGTATTAACTTCGCATTATCAACTAAAGTAATATTGTTCATAAGCGCCAAATCACGCATAACGTTATTTTCTTCTTTTACAATCTTGGCATAAAGAATATGTAGCGACTCTGTTTTAATTTCATCATATAGGTAGTGGCAATACGTGCTTAATATAACTTTAATTCCGTTACTATGGCATATATCGATGATATGCTGCAGATTTCTTTGATATGTACACAGTCCTACAGAAAAATTAAGACTCATATCAAAATCACCTATCGTAACTTGTTCAAGCAGTGAGTTTCGAATACTCGCCGGTAGCCATCGATTTATTAGGAAATTAATAAATTTAATTGGAATATTGGGAATTTGAGCGGCTAAAGCGAATTTCCAATAATTGTCACCTAAATTACATCTCACATGGGAATAATCCGCCTCAAAATCTTTTGTCAAATAAGCTCTAATATCATTATAGGCATGGTATATCACAACAATATCTGGCTGTGTGTCAATTACCTGCAATGCAAACCGAACCATTATGTCAGCAGAATTATAGCCCCCTTGCCCACAGTTATTGACTTCAACCGAAACTTCGATCAAAGACTTGAGTTTTTTTTCTAATTCCAGTGGATACGAAAATACTTGCCCATTTTCCTCAATATAATTACCTGTCGTGGAGGCGCCAATGCAGTTAATGCGAAGTAAACCTTCCGGCTTTGGTACCACAACATCTCTATCTCCGTTGTGGCCATTTGTGAAACCCATGTTATTGGTGGTGTACTGTCCAAAACTAAACCTTCCCTTATGCAATGGGTAATTTACGACACCACTAATTTCAGTTTTAAATTTACGCTTCATGACAAAGGGGATATATGGATGCGGCTTTACATATATTCCATTAAAATTTAGTCTCGGGATCAATTGATAAGGTTCCCCCTTCAAAAACCTGAACCCTAACCTGAAAAGAATTTCCGCAATAAGCAATGAACTAACGACAAGTAAAGCGAAGAACATAGCTTGCTCAGTTAACTCATCCCCCATAATCATAGCTAGTAAAACTGGCAGCAAAATAAAAGTGCTTAGCAATAATAATGAGCCAATTGCTGGCGCTTGCAATACTCGGTGAAAAAAATGATACGTCAGACCACGCAATGAATGAATGTTGGTTTTCATTGCCATTTTTTACCACATGGGGTATATGTCGTCTGTAGAGGCTTTCTTTTTAATTTCAGTTTTACGCCTAAATCCGAACAATTTCGCAATAAAATCAACTATTTTTTGTAACATAATATTCCCGACATAATCTGTTTTTATCAACAGATCCATTGATTACAATCAATCAATCAATCAAGCTCAAAATTATTCTCATAACTTTTAACCAGAGATTGATCCTGAGTTTCTTTCTTTAAAATGCAATTACCTATCGCCAATATCTCAATACCAGTGCCCATAAAACACCTAAAAGCATCTTCAGGAGTGTTAACTATTGGCTCCCCCCGAACATTAAATGATGTATTAACGATTACAGGACAACCCGTCAACTCTTTAAAGCGAGCGATAAGTGAATAGTAACGTGGATTGGTATTCTTATGGACAGTCTGCACTCTAGCGGAATAATCAACATGCGTCACCGCAGGAATCGATGAGCGCTTGATGTTAAGCTTGTCAATACCAAAAAGCATTTTTTCAGAATCTGACATTACTATTCGCTTCTCAGCTTTTACATCGGCCACTAGTAACATATAGGGGCTATCACTATCTAAATCGAACCAACTCGAAACATCTTCACGCAAAACTGAAGGGGCAAATGGTCTAAAAGATTCACGATACTTAACCTTCAGGTTAAGTATCTTCTGCATAGTTGGTGAACGCGCATCCCCAATAATCGAGCGCGCACCTAACGCACGCGGACCAAACTCCATTCTGCCCTGATGCCAACCAATAGCCTTACCTTCATCTAGTGCACATGCGCAAAATTCAATAAAAGCTCTATCATCAAGGGTTTCAAATTTAGCGCCTGCATCTGTCAATCTTTTTTCGATCTCTTTCTGACTATAATCAGGACCAAGATAACTTCCTTTCATTGCATCTCCCTCAGCCTCAACTGATCGAGATTTTCCAGAAAACAGATGGTAGCCCGCCAATGCTGCTCCTAGAGCGCCTCCTGCATCCCCTGCTGCGGGCTGCATCCAAATGTTGTCAAAAATATTTTCACGGAGAAGTTTTCCATTGGCAACACAATTCAGCGCCACTCCCCCTGCAAGACATAAATTGCGCTCCCCAGTCTCTTTGGCAATATTTCGAGCCAGCTTTAGTACAATCTCCTCTGTCACTACTTGAACACTAGCCGCTAGATCCATATCGCGTTGAGTCAACGGCACATCGGCAAAACGTGGTGGCGCACCAAATAAATCATGGAAACGATCATTAGTCATCCTCAACCCTGTGCAATAATCAAAATAGGCCATATTCAAACGAAACGAGCCATCCTCTTTGATATCAATCAAATGCGTTTTAATTAGATCCACATAACGTGGCTCACCGTAAGGTGCCAACCCCATTACTTTATATTCTCCCGAATTGACCTTAAATCCGATGTAGTATGTAAACGCTGAATACAGAAGGCCAATTGAATGCGGGAAATGTATTTCGCGAAGTACTTTCAGATCTCTACCATTACCTATCGCCAATGATGTTGTTGTCCACTCTCCAACTCCATCCATAGTAAGAACCGCTGCCCTCTGAAACGGTGATGGATAAAATGCACTTGCTGCATGACTTAAGTGGTGTTCGGAAAAAATCAATTTTTGCGACCAATTTATATCTCCATCCATTAAAGAAAACTCTTTAATAATCTGTCTTTTATGAAATATCTTATCTTTCAACCAGACAGGAATCGCCTCCCTAAAAGAAGTAAACCCTTTAGGTGCGAATGCAAAATAGGTTTTCAGCAACCTATCAAACTTTGCGAGAGGCTTGTCATAAAAAACGACATAATCAATATCACTGGCCTTAAGTTCTGCAAAATTTAAGCAATACTCTATCGAATTTTTTGGATACCCAAGATCGTGTTTTTTACGGGTAAAGCGTTCCTCTTGAGCCGCAGCAACAATACTTCCATCAATAACTAATGCCGCTGCAGAATCGTGGTAAAACGCAGATATTCCAAGAATTTTCATAAAGCAACTCAAATAAATTAGTTAAAATAACTGGCACTCAATCAAGTCTGTCCAGAACATAAATCTTTATCACTCACTTTGAAATTGATTGCGAGTAAAAAGCAGACGCATCCACAGTTGTTGACGTTTTTTTGATCCAATAACTATCTTCTAAGGCGTTTATTTTTATATTTAAATAATCTTGCCCCAACAATATTCTGAGGCATATCGAAATCGGTGAAAGTAAGCCGAAATACACCACCCCAAGAACAAAGTACAGAATAAATTTAGTCATCACCCCACCTACAATAATATTTGCGAGTTATAGTTTTAATTACAGCGCCTAGCTTGACGAATATAGTGTGTCTCTCAGACAATACATAATGCATAACTTAAAGAGAGGGCAACCTTTCTCATACAGAGGAACAGTGCTGAACTGGCATTCTGATTCTTTTTTTGTTTCAATTTCTGACTGCATTTTTCTTACCCACTGTATTCGTCAACAATCCTTGTACACTCACAGTAAGCCAAACCTAATCTGGCGGGTCTCTAATTTGGCGTGTGCTAGCTCAGCGATTGATGCATTCTTTTCGACTTATAGAGCGCCAAGCATTCTTTTAGCTCTATCATCTAGTCTGTCACCATGATATCTCCTTTCAGATGCACGTCTTTATGTTTGACTCTATGCCGGAGCCGCTCCACCCAACCGACCTAAATCTATAAAAATTCTTTTTTCTTGAAGATTTTCTTTAAGCTCATGCACATAATATTGAATTATCCACACGTATTGGGTGATAACGGTTACCTACGTCACGCAGCTCTGGAAAAATTTATCTTCAAACACCTATTCCTCAGCGTCCATCTTAAATTACCCCGATCAATAAGGTGCTGCACAATGGCATCCCTCCCGGCTAAAAATATCTTCAGCCATAGAAACAACAACATTCACCCAAGAAAATAACTGTGCTGTCATATTCCCAAGTGCGCACATTTGCAGTAGTAATTAAATAACGCAATTGATAATGCATGAACCCCTTTAAATGAAAGCTATCTTCTCTATCTATCTTTCTACCAATTACCCGATGACACAAAATTTACGGCCGATAGGTATATGAGGATACTATCAACTGTCACGAAATTAGTAATTCTAGTTCGTTTATAGCTTCATCTAAATTAAATTTAGTCTCTTGATTTAAATTCACACAGTTAATAAAATCTTTCAACATCTCGACAAACATATCATTCCTATCAAAGTTATCGTTCTTAAAGATATTTTCTTTGCCGTCATTATTAACAAAGAATAGTGTATTTTCATGGTAATCCCATTCAAATCTACCTTTCGAAGTAACAACCTTCATCGCATGCACTCTAGGTTTTTGTAAAAAATCAATATGAACGTGCCCACCCATACCAGTTTTAAAATTTATCATCAAATCAGCAACATCATCTACTTCAATACCTAAAATTTTTGTCGCAATTTTATTTATTTGAACTTTTTCAATATCTCCGAAAATATAGCTCAAGTAATTCATAGGATGTATTTGAGTCAGCAAAACACCTCCCCCCAAATCTCTTCTAGCAGAATAACTCTGCTTATAGTCTTCCCATGGATGCCAGTCCGGTAAATATTCAGACCATTCGGTTGTGACATATAGCGCCTCCCCATATTCGCCTTTCTTATCCGCAAATATGTTTTTCAATAACTTGATATGTGGATGAAATCTAAACTGATACGTGATAAATGTTGTAAGTTTTTTATTATTTACTATTTTTTGTAATTGATCTAATTTTTCTAAAGTATTCGATAATGGTTTTTCAATATATAAATGACAACCTGCATTTGCAGCCATCATCGCAACAGAGACATGTAATGAAGTTGGATTTGTAATCATGCATACATCAGGTTTTTGTTTCAATGCCTCGTGCAAGGAATTGTATATTTCAAACTTTTCTATTTCCTCTTTAACTCCTGGCATTACACTTTTACCACTGCTATACACAATAACATCCGTATATCCTAGAGCTTTTAAATTTCTTAAGTGCCTAAAACCAATTGAACCCAAGCCACAGACTAGAAATTTCATGATTTTAGTTTTTCTTCTGCATTTTTAAAGTCATTTATGTGATCTATGTCTACCATCTCGTCATGCTTAATTATTAACGGATAAACATTACTACCTGAAATACTTCCATCCAATAACGTTACTCGTCTGATTGCTTCTATATCGCCGGTTTGGAAATATACATCAGGCAGCTCTTGTCTGGGTATGTTATAAGCTTCATGTACATCCTCGACAAATCCTCTCATACTTCCATCATTTTCTTTGTACCAAGCTCTATATGGGTGCTCTTTGATTTTTGCAACACTTCTAACCGAACTGGCAGATGGATTTTTTTCTAAAATTTTTATTGTCCTTTCAATTAGCCCGCTTGGTCGTATTGGTGAAGTAGGTCTTAGCAAGACGTATATATCATAAATTTCATCAATATCTTCAAAGAACTCAAGCGCATGCTTCATAACCGGATAATCTCTAGTGCTATCTTGTGAATACTCACCTGGCCTTAAAAAGGGAGTCTCTGCCCCGCACTCTTTAGCGATGCTTGCTATATGTTCAGAGTCCGTTGAAACTACAATCTTATCAACGGCTTTACAGCCCAATGCATAGGCAACCGAGTAGCACAAGAGTGGCTTGCCGTGTAGAGGCAATATGTTTTTATTTGGAAGTGATTTACTTCCACTTCTTGCAGGAATTACTACAACGATCTTAACCATTACTTTTCTTTTCGCGGATTCACTTTCGAAGTGCAACAGCTAGTGTTTGCTTACCATTTTGTTGATACTTTTTGCTTCTGCTTAGGACGGTTATATTTTGACTTATATTTGTGTAGCGTGCTTCAATTTTCTCGTCCATTTCACAACGGGTGCTCACACGATCAACCACTAGACTAAAGTATCTTACCTGGTCCTTACTGACTAGTTGAGTGGCGCTCAAATATTCCCGTATGATTTCTGACATTTTTAGCCCCCCTCTTTCTGAGGATGTAATCGTGTACCACCTGCAGACGATGCGCTTGGTTGTTGTCAAGAACTCGAACAAAATCGCCTAAGCCATTAGCAATACCAAAGACGGCATGAGGATCAGCTATGCTGTCAACCACAACTTCGTTGGGACGTGCCAGCAAGCCGCCGGACACGACAGGCACAGCATCAAACTCAGTGCGACCCAAAGCGTATTCAACAATGCGCTCAGTTTCCAACACCATACCCATGTGTCCTTCAAAGCCCGGCCGGATATCGGCGCGATAGACAGGAATGTCCTTCTCCTGCGCACGCCGAATAGCTTCCTGCTCACAGCAACCTTTGCCGCCGTCCAACAGCACGGCACCGTGTGCCAGCGCATCAATCATGGCAATTGTAATAACCGGTATACCTTGCGTCAGCCCCACCAACAAGTCAGCTCCCTGGGCGATCGACAGATTGTCCTCGCCAGCGGTGACCTTGGCTATTGTTTCTGCTGGCTTAATGATGTTCAGCGCCGTCACAATAGCCGCGAGTTTAACTCTATCGCGCCGGATCAGGGATACGTCCATCCCACGTTCGACCAGTTTTAGCGCCAATTTGGAGCCTACGTTACCAGCTCCAATAATGGCTGCCCTTTTACCACTCAACCCACGTGGGTGGGTTGATAGTATCTGCACGATCAAATTTTCGATTGAGTCGACTGTTAGATCATTTCCCTTATAAGCCAACACCCGCGAATGCTTGACTGTTTCGCGTACTGCGCGTTCGACGTTACCCACATTATCAGCGCCGTATAATTCGGTGCTGATCTTTTTTTCTGTGTCAACCAGCACATAATCCACCATGCCGTCCACCGCTCGTGCCACTGCCACCGCTTGGCTAACGTCGTACACAATAGCGCTACCGGCAATCAACCTACTAGTTCTACGCAACGGAGAAAAATAAAGTCCAGTGTCGTTGATCTTGCGCGTATTTCCAATACAAAAGCCAGTGAGTTTGCTCTCTAGGCTAGCCAGTCTATTCACTTCAAGGACAATTTGCTCGATTTCTTCGTCTAGCGTCGCCATCAAATAGCGCTCCAAGTGATCGGATGATCTACATTGATATGTGTGCGCGCCTGACGACCCACAATCAGGTCAATGTATTTGGGAAGAATGCCAATACCAGGTGACTTGATTATCAACATTTCCCGTGTGATGGTGGTCCCTGCAGGAATGGCGACTCGAGCAAATACAGTACGCCGTAAACGCTGAACCGTGCGGTACTCGCTGGCTGAAATTGCCTTGATGCCGTTACCTAGCGCGGTGAAGGTTGCTTGTGCCTGTTCCACCATTGATTTCAACTCTAGCGGTTCAAGTGAAAAAATATGATCAGGCCCTTTCAATGAACGGTCCAGTGTTACATGTTTTTCAATCACCCGACCACCTAGGGCAATCGCAGGCGGGACTAGAAAACTCTCGGGAAAGTGATCCGAAAAACCGGACACAACCTGGAAACATTCAGTCAAGCGCGGAATCATGCGCAAATTGGTTTCGGCAGCCGAAGCCGGGTAGCTGGACACGCAGTGCAGCAAGATAAGGTTAGGGTTGCCAGCCTCTAGCACAGTGTTCACAGCCTCCTCAATGTCCCCCAGCGTGGACATGCCGGTCGAAATAAACATGGGCTTCATTTTCATGGCCACAGCGCGGATCAGAGGTAGGTTGACCAAGTCCATCGATGCTATCTTGTAGGCGGGTACGTCCAACTTGTCTAGCATCTCGACTGACTCAACGTCAAAGGGCGTGGAGAATACATCGATGTTGCGTGAGTGTGCATAGGTGAAAATGTCCTTGAGTTCCTCCCATGAAAAAATCAGCCGGTTAAACAGCTGATGCAGGTTTTCTTCGAGGTCCATAATATCCTCGTTATAACGTGCATCCAACACTTTGGCGGATATGCGTTCAGTGCTAAAAGTCTGGAATTTAGCCGCATTACAACCACTTTCCACACACACGTCGATTAGTTGCTTGGCCATCTCAACGCTACCATTGTGGTTTAACCCAATTTCGCCAATGATGTAAGGTGGATACTGATGTCCAATTAAGTTCTTTCCGATTTGAACAACATCTTTGAACTTTTTCGCCCTACGCGTAACGCGCTGAACACTATTAAAAGCCGAGCCGGGGTCCTGAATCATGTCGACCAGATCAATGGCCTTGGCGCACAGAATCTGGAAATCGGCATAGGAAAAATCAGCTAAGGTGCCGGTAAAATAAAAGTTACCGACTTTTTCGAGTTCGCCGCGCACGCGTTGCAGCTCAGTTTCAAAACCCACGCGATAGCTGGGGTAAAGAGGCCCCAGATCCATGTGGTGAACCTTGACGATTTCAGCGCGATTGACAAAGCCCATGCGCTCCAAGTCTCCGATAACACGCTCACGCAGTTGCGCCTCATCCATTTGAGAAACGGAGTCTCCCGCCGTGTAGGCAATTTCACAACACAGGATGGACCAACCCCTGGGAATGCCAATGTCGGAAAAGCGCGTTTGCAAACCGGCACGGTGGAAGATGATGTCCCGGTCCTTGAAGTACAACCAGTCTGCATCTTTAGGAAATGGGTCTGGCCCGGTGGTCGCAATGGCTACCAACTTGACACTGCGATACCCAAGGTTGCAGGGTACATCAAGAAAACGTGAATTCACGGTTATAGGGAGCGTTGATACCACAAGGTCGTTACGGCCCAGTTGTATAGTGCCCTCACTGGTGCGAACCCGATCTATTACGTCGCCTTCCAGCTCAACACTCAATACCTCAACGTTGTAGTCGATCCTGCCACCAAGCTCGATAATTTTGTTGGCTAAGATTTCCATTGTCTGTCCGCATCCGTTTTGTGCAACTGCAGACCATTGATCCGCATGAAACGGCTTTTTCTCCTTGCGAATCTCGATGCGCTGTGGTGCCCAGTTAGCAGACAATTCTGAAGTAGGAATACCCCATAATTTTTCCGGATATTCTTCGTAAAAAATCTTCTGCAAGGTGGGGCCCGCCAGCGCAGTCATGTAGTCGCGGTAATTGCGCGCAGTGCTCAACTGATCGGAGTCCGTTGCGGCCATCTCCGACATGATTCGGTCGTATAACTCAGCTGGGAATTGCCTAAGTGTTTCTTCGGATAACGGATATTCAAAGAACCTTCCATCGATATAGTTTTTACCATACAGCGCCGGCGTGCGAAACACTCCGGGAAAAATACTTTGCCAATAAGCAATAATTTCCGGGCTAGAGGTATGAAACAGATGCGGGCCAGCATCGATGTAATAGTCGGCAAAACGCAGGGTACGTGCTAAGCCGCCTGGTACAGGCAAGCGCTCAAGCACTCTTACCGGCACACCCCGCTTTGCAAATTCATATGCTGTCACCAGTCCCGACATTCCTGCGCCAAAGATTAAAACTGAACGATCTACCATGCTGTGAAACCTCCATCGACGACAATATTCTGCCCTGATACATAATCGGCCTCACTGGATGCCAGAAAAATCACAGCCCCGCAGATTTCCTTATCCTTGGCCATGCGATTAAAAGGGGTGAGCTGCGTGTAGTTCTGAACAAAATCCTCACCCTGATTATTGAAGACACCGCCCGGACTGACGCAATTAACGCGAACGCCCAGTGGCGCCGCATGCACAGCAAAATATTTAGTCATATGAATGACGGCCGCCTTCGATGCACTATAGACCTCTGAGTTCATGCGAGCACAATCGGTGTAGATACTTGGATCACTACTGACCACCCCATAGATCGACCCAATATTGATAATAGCGCCCCGACCCTGGTCTTTCATTAACCGTAAGGCCTCGCGGGTGCATAGAAAAGTGCCGCCCACATTGACCGACATGACCTGCATGAATTCGTAGTAATCGCGCTCCCAAAACGGCGTAAAAACTCCAATTCCCGCGTTGTTGACCAAAACGTCCAACGGACCATGCTCACGTATTTTGGCAAAAGCGCTTTCCACGGATTTTGGCTGAGTCACGTCCATTATCAAGGTGCCTAACAGATTTTCTGTGGGAACTTGTCCGGCCGCTTTCGCAAGCAGCTCTGGGGATATGTCAGCAAGCCAAAGCTTGGCACCCTCAGTCGCAAAGGACTGGGCGAAACGGGTACCCAACTGACCTCCCGCACCTGTGATCACTACACTTTTATTTTTAAGCCGCATACATATAGATCCTAAGTTAAGCCAATGATAACCGGGCCGCAAACCTGTACCGCCGGCTATAAGGAAGGAGGAGGTTACTGAGCATAGGGGTTACTTTCCTTATTTTTCTGCGGCATTCATGCCGTTTGATTCACGATGTCTTGATAAGTGCCAGCGCGCTTAATGCCGCCATCACCCAGCTCAACTATCTGTGTGCAATTTTTCAGCGTGGTGAGGCGGTGGGCAATGATGAGAACAGTGAGATCCTTGCTGAGGCCTTCAATTGCCTGCATGACGGCTTGTTCAGTTTCGTTGTCTAGTGCACTGGTTGCTTCGTCAAAAATGATCACATCGGCTTGCTTGTAGAGGGCGCGGGCAACGCCGATGCGCTGGCGTTGACCACCAGAGAGGCAGATGCCGCGCTCACCGACAAAGGTTCGGTATTGCTTGGGCCAGCTTTCAATGCTGTCGGCAATTTGCGCCTGTTGTGCGGCTTGCCGGACGCGCTGGGGGTCGATCTGGTCTATGGGCACGCTAAAGGCAATGTTTTCTTCAATGGTGCTGTCGGCCAGAAATATGGCTTGCGGCACATGAGCGATATGGGCTTGCCAGGCGCGTTTGTTTGCGGGCATTACAGCTTGGCCATCAATCTCCAAGGTGCCATCAGTTGGCTCTAGCAGGCCCATGACGATGTCGAGTAGGGTGCTTTTGCCACTACCGGTGGTGCCAATGAAACCCACGCGGCTACCTTTGGCGATGGTAAGGTTGAGATGCTTTAGAACATAGGGCGCTTGCGGGCTGTAGCGGAACGCAAGCTGCTTGAGGCTGATGCTGTGTTTGAAGGGCAGCGGTTGTGCAGCTGGCTGGTCGGCGTAGTCGGGTAAGGGTTGGTCTAATAGCTCAAGAGCATCCCTTAAGGAGGCTTGTCCGCCCCGAATACTCGTCCATGCACCATATGATTGCTGCAAAACGGGTAACAAACGCTGCGCCCCCAGTGCCAATGCACCGAGTATGGGGATTGCCTTGGCGACGCCATCTGCTTGCTGAGATAGCGAATATGCCAGCGCTACGATAAGCAGCATACCCAAGGCTTCCATGCCATAACGCGGACTAGAGCTAATAAATGAATTATTACCCTGGGCTCTACGCATGAAAAGATCGGCATTGCGGTAAATCTGGCAGTATGTCGCTTGGCTGCCATCTATGAGCACATCTCTGATACCCCCCAATCCCTCCTGCAGGGATTTGATAACACGTGTGGATTCGCGAGCGATGCGTTCGCCATTATTGGAGAGTTGCTTTCGGGTCAGACCGATGATGATAAAGTAAATCAACCAAAATCCGCCGAAGGCAGCCAGCGTAACAACAGGATTCAAAGACAAGAGGGCAAGCAGAATGGTAATAAGCATGGCGACCGAACTGACAAGCGTAAGGAGCATCGTGATGATGCCAATAACGGCATTTGTTTTGTTTGAAATGCCGTTGATGACCTCGCTACTGTTACGAGCGCAATGCACTGCATAAGATTGGTAAAGGGCGCGTCGGTAGATGCTGATACTAAGGTCGGCACCAGTGGCGTAAGAAAGTCGCGTGCTAGCCCAAAGTAACAACAAGCGCATTGCACCTGCGATAAGCGCCGCCGCGCCAAAGATGATCGTGAGGGGCAAAAAGAGTTGCGCTGGCTCTTTTAGCCCTAATGCCTGGATGAAGGGCTGCGCTGCGGCGTAATTAAATACGCGCTCAGGTGCAGTTAATACTCCAAGAAACGGCAACACAGCTCCGATGCTAAAAATTTCCGCGAACGATGCGAGCAGCATCAGCACTAGTAGCAGCCCGAATTGCCCGCGGCGACGTGGGCTGATGTGGTGCCAGAGGCGTTTTAGTAGAGCTGTTATGGATTGGTTGGGTTGCATTAAATAAGCTTGAATTCATTGCCATGCCAAGCGACAAAGCGCTGGATGCCTTCTTCCACTATAGTGGCAGGTTGGTAGTGAAATTGCTCGACGAGGCAGGCCACATCGGCGTAGGTGTCGGGCACATCACCGGCTTGCAGAGGCAATGGCTTTTTTCTGCGGGGCGCACAATGCAACGGTTAATGAATTGAGGGATTGGATTCAAAGAATTAGGTTTTATTTTTCAAGTGTTCAATACTCAATAAGCATTAAGCCCGCTAATGCCCGATCTCGAACGCTCACTTGCGCTAGACCGAATATCACAATACTCCGCCTGCTTCACTCTTGATTCTGGCGATCATGCTTCGGGCTAACGCAATCAATAGGCCTAAGAAGAGTCCACCAAAGAGTCCAGCGGCAAGAACCACCCGTTTTTTAGGTGCAATCGGCGCGTCGCTGGCGTAGATGGGGGCAACCAGGCGGGTGGCTCTTCTCTGGTTGGAGAGGATGATATTTTTGAGGGCTGTGATCTCATCTAGTAAGAAGCGCATTTCATCTCGCGTCGAAAGGTATGCTGCGCCTATAGCCGAACCTGACTTATCAGCCTTAGCTACCAGGTCCTTGGCCTTAGCTAGGCGCTCAATGTCGTCATCTAACTTTACTTTTGCGTCGGCAATATAGGGGGCTACGATCTGGGACTGGGTGGTTTTGATGTGCTCAAATACGGCTAAATTACATTCTTGGGCTGCTTGGGGGGTCGGGCCAAAGGTTTTGAGCTCTACCACGTTGGCAACCCCCTTGGGAACCGTCAACTTTATCGATTTGCTCAGCGTCAGTGCGCCATTGGCTTGGTTCTCTAGGCCGCAGACTGCCGTCACTTTCGGCGTAAAGCTGGTTGGCGAGGACATGCGGGCAATCAGAAGCGCGGGCTCCTCGATATTGACGCCCAGGGGATTGTTGTTGTTAGCGGCCCCGATTTGCGCCATCGTGATTTGCGCAGCCGCCTCGTACTGTTTAGGGGTAATCGCTAGATAGGCAGTTGATAGAGCTACGCCGATAAGCCCGAAAATAGCTATTACTTTCCAGGCGTCTTTGAGGAAGTACAGGATATCGATGAGGGAGATTTCTTCATCAAGCTCTAGTTTAGACTCCTGCTGCATAAGATCCTGGTCCATTATAAGACTATAAAATTAGTAACTATTATACACTTTACGGTGTTGAAATAACTAAATCCAAAGGGGGCTTAAGCACAATTACCCATCAGCAACAAACTTTTAGGGTACGTATTCCAATTTCAGCGCTGAAAGTTTGAAGGGGCGTTTTCTGTCTGTTAAGTGCGGGACGCCGGTAAAAATTTCAGCATGGAATCCACACCAAGAAAACCTCTTTATAGCCCCCCCTATCTTCATCAGGTTTGCTTAAGGCTTGGGCTGTGTTTGGCTCCTATCACCCTTTAGACTTAATACACTAGCCCAAATCACCAAGAATACTAGAGCATTAATTACAGCCTCAGCTGAGACCTCCTTAGTTGTCATGACCAGCGCCACTGATGCCAAACCCCAGCGTCCGATCAAGCTCCAGGGGGCCTGAGAGTGGACGCTAGTTCGCCAGGTCAGAAGCGCGGCCAGACCCAACAGTAACAACCCAGGAAGCCCATAACCTAAGCCAAAATCGAGCCAGGCACTATGGGTCCAACTCAGGTCAGAATCTGGCCACTTTTGTTTGCCTAGGGCTGAAAAAGATACGCTCATTAGGCCGTAACCAAGCGGATTCTCGATTAGCAAACGGGTGCCGATGATTGCCCAAGCGATCCGGCTGTAATTAGAGTCAGTTGGAGTTTGTCCGGACTCATTAATGGGGTAGCCCTTGCTCCTATTTTTCCAGTGGTCGTAACGGTCGACTTGGGCTGCAACCTTGGCATCAGCTGCAAGCGTTTTCCATTGTGGATTTTTGCTAACACTAAAGCCCACTAGAGCGAGAGAGATACTGGCAATAATCAATAGTGCGGCCCACTTTTCCCAACTGAGATTCTTGACATACCTCCAAAGAATTATTGCAAAGAAAGAAGCTAAGAAAATCGAGACATAAACCATGCCAAACCGGTCTGCCTCAATAAAAAATAATGTGACAGTCAGCGGGAGCACCGCTAAATAAGGCCAGCTTCTGAATATGCTAAAGCAATCCACCTGGATCATCTGAATAATTTTTCCCAAGGCAATGGCAAATGCTGGTAAGCAAAAAAAGACGTACCATGCCCTGGCCATTCCGAATGGGTTAATCGTGTCATAGGGAATAAGTAATAAATGATTGGGGATTGGATATCCATACCCGCTAGCAACTTTGCCGTAGGCAAATTTGAGGAAATAAATGAGTGTCGGCAAACAAAACCCAAGAAAGATTATTTGCCAGTAGCGATGACTCTTGACCTGATCAGAAAGATTACTAGAAATAGCAAGTCCCAGGCCAATTGCAAAAGGGATGCTTAGGGCAATCTTCTTCCAAATCTTCAGGTATTCCATGCTTTGCGTATTAAAGTCTTTGCCAACCCACAACAGATGGATGGTGACCCACAGCAATAGCAAGGCTATAAGCACCATTGGAAAAGACCGTTTTTGCCAGAGTAGTGAACGGTAGCGATAGATTGCCCACAAACCCAGTAGCCCCCCTATTACCATACAGGAGAGCCTTATAAATACTGTGTGCGGCAGTATCCAAACCCCATACAAAATGGCAAATAGCGAGCACATCGACAAGGTTGCCCAATGTGGAAATGGCTCGAGCTTAGTGCCTGAGGATTGATTAGCAAAACTAATGGTCAAAGCAACTCCTATTAAAAAAGAAATTATAAGCTTGAATGACATTATCTCATCATAGAAACTGATAGTAATGATCAATGTAATGATTGGTCTCGGGTAAAAATCACGACTCAAAATGGTTTTATTACTCTCACTTAAAAGATAAGGCTTTTTTTGCAATCTAGCGTTCTTTTTTCAATATTGACTGTTTTTCTAGTTACCTTGGCTTTTTGGGGCTATGGGCAAGCTATTTCTGCCGTCTTTTTTCAGAGGATTCAGCTCAATTGGGGACAAAAAAGCCTCCTTGGCTTTGCGCTATTCATTGCACTCAGTGGTTATATTGAATTATTGAAATTGGGAAGCGTAGGCTTATTTTGGGGATACATACTTTTTGGAGTACTTTTAGGCCTGTTCCCACTTTGGAAATTATTAACCCAACCATCAATTAGCTTCAGACTTAAGGCCTCGCAAATTTTTTCCCTAGCAGTCCTTACGCTGATTACCCTACTGTACTTAGCCAACCTGACATTTTTACCCTTTAACCACGGGGATGATTACACCAGCTACCTCACCTTTCCAATTAGAGTTCTAGTTGAAGGATTTCAAGGTGGTGATCCATTCAATCAACGAGGCATCGAGCAAGGCTTTGGTGGTGGAGGCTCTATCAATGCGCTTTTCTTAAGTCTGATCCCCCTAGCTCATTTACACATCGCTGAGACGGGCGCTGGCCTGCTTCTTCTCATTGGACTTGCCATTGCTCACGTTGGTAGCCAAAACCTGCGCCCTTGGTCTGTTCTAGGCGCTATTGCGCTTGTATTAGTTTTGGGCATTTTTATACAGTCCACCAATATTGCCTCGATACTTTCAGGCTGTGCGTTAGCTTATGGAATTTTGCTTTTATTCACACAAAGCACAGAATCTTCCTCGGCACCCTCCTATCAAAGATCCATTTTCCTCGGAATACTTTTAGCTGCTCTGCTATTACTTAAAGGCAATCTCTTTGTACCGATGGTTGTTTTCGGAGGAAGCTTTTACATAGCTCGTCTATTGCAAATTCAAAAATGGTGGGTGATTAAAGAGTTCTTCATCTCTGCGCTGGCCCTAGTTATTTGCTTAAGCCCATGGCTTGTATCAAACGTGCTCTACCACGGCACGGCATTTTATCCACTACTGGGTAAAGGGCTGTCTTATTCGGGTGGCTTTGGCTTTGTCACACTTCCCAAAACACTCAATGCCATTGGTGAGTTTACTCCCTTGTACTGCCTATTGCTTGTCTGCGGATTGGCCTTCATTAGCTATAGTCGTTCGCAAGTACAAATACGTTTTGTGCTACTCATGATCGGTTTGGTAATTTTGAGTACAGCTTTGATGTCATTAACACCTGCAGGCATGTATCGTTATAGCTACGTCATTTTGGCTACACCTTCAGCATTTTTGATGCTTAGTGCTCTTGCAATGTCCAATAGGCAATTTGAGGCGCCTATTCGCTGGCTCAAGCCGCTTACTTGCAAAAGAATATTCATCTTTATTGTGATTGTGACTTCAGTCTTGATGCTCAATCAAACTAAGCGAGTCGGCAGAAACTTTTTTAAAGAGGGTCTCTATTCTCGCTACATCAACACTCCAATTAACTTAGCGCCGAATGATTTTCTCTCCCCGGATTTTGCCAAGGAAAAGGATCGCTATATCGCTTTGCAAAACTCCATTCCTTCCGGCGAAATATTACTCGTTCAAGTTCCATCCCCATTCATGCTGGACTACTCCAGAAATTTAATTTATGTAATGGATTGCCCTGGCAATGCTGGGCCACGTCCCGGTCCGCCATTTAATCAAAATGCAGAGGCTTTGGCCCAGTACCTTCGAGATAACCATATTCGTTACCTTGCGCACGCCTACTCACAATGGAATCAACAAAAATTTGACCCCTACTTTATTGACAGTTGCCTCAATGCTGCAGGCGAATGGGGTCGCACCCTAGCTACCCGACAGCTTTTAGTGAATGAGCAAATGCTAGAGCTTGCCAAAAACTACCGCGTTATTTTTGATGACCAACAAAATCGGGTGATTGACCTAAGCGCACCCCTTGCAAATAAGGATCAGTAAGCAATCTCCATTGTGGGATTGACTACAATTAGCAAATTGAATAGATAAACTGTCAGAAAAAAATGCTAAACAACAAACGTATTGCAGTGGTGATGCCTGCTTATAACGCAGCCCAAACCCTAGAAAAAACATTTTCTGAGATTCCGAGAGATATTGTTGATACAGTCATTTTGGTAGATGACGCAAGTAAAGACTTTACTGTTGCAGTTGCACAAAAACTGGGAATTGCCGTAGTTGTCCATCCCAAAAATCGAGGTTATGGCGGCAACCAAAAGACCTGCTATATCGAAGCTCTTAAAAGCGGTGCTGACATTATCATCATGCTGCATCCTGACTACCAGTATTCACCTAAATTAATTCGAGCAATGGCTTCGATGATTGCGGAGGCTGATTATGACGTGGTACTAGGCTCTCGCATCTTGGGCATTGGTGCGCTAGCGGGGGGCATGCCTCTGTATAAATACGTTGCCAACCGATTTCTGACCTTCTTTCAGAACCTCTTCTGTAGCCACAAGCTACCCGAATACCATACTGGCTACCGAGCATAGAACAATAAGGTTCTCCAGAATTTACCGCTACTAGCAAACTCTGACGACTTTATTTTTGACAATCAAATGCTAGCGCAATGCATTTGGTTCAATTATAAAATTGGGGAGATCTCCTGCCCAACGAAATACTTCCTAGAAGCTTCCTCTATTAATTTCCAAAGAAGCTCAATTTATGGCCTAGGTGTTCTTAAAGTGAGTATTCAATACCGACTAGCTAAGCTTGGAATTTGTAAGCCTTCATTTTTATTAGATGTGCCATCCAATAAATTTCCAAGCTAAGGCATTATTACAAAGAGTAATCTGACTTTTTAAGCTCCTAACCACTATACCCCATAGTGATTTTTACTAATACCCAGCGCTTTTGGAATTTGATCGTCGTACTCTAAAAAAAGAGGTTTTATGTTGATTTCTTTTGCACGGTGGCGTAACGCCATAAATAAAGACTCAGCTCTTTCGGTATAACCTCCGAGCACACCCCAGTGCGTCTCATATGAGGCTTCATTGGCCCACGGCTCCATTTCAACCGCTAAGACATATAACCATTGCGCTAACTCAGCAAACAACTGAGAAGGCATCAAATAGGTTTGCCATAGCGTGAGAGGCTGATCAATTAAGTCGACCATTTGCCACTGCGTATTAAAAAAATGGTTGTAGCTTTTTAGTAAGCAATCCCAATTAAATGCTTGAGTACAAGCCATGCCGTTAAATTCCCCGGAGGAATTCATTAGCTTACCTGCAATTTGAGCATAAACAATACTTTTAGCATCAGAGCCAAAACCAAAAATCTGCCAGCATCTATTGATCAAGGAAAATTGGCGCGAACCTTGAGTACTCTTTTCTAGGGAGTGAAGTAACTTTACAGACCGCTTGGTCCAACGCATGTCGTACTGACAAATTCCGATGAGATCAATATCCTCATGAAGTGCATTTTTCTCTATATGGATATAAGCGGAGGTCTCCATAAAGCCCCTTGCTTGAAGCATCGGGTTGTATTGTGGGAGATCATATTCCTCAACCATCCTATTTTGGGGGTTGCTAATTCCCAATGAGGGCCCATCTTTTAATATGAAGTCTTTAGATGTTATTTCCACATTAACAGCATAAGGAACAACCATTGTCTAATCTCCTCATCTGAAAACTCATTGAGATTTAAGCGCTCATCTAAGGTTTTATGAAAAACCAAAAATATCTTAATCTTGCTCACGACTATCTGCCTAACCCAGCGATACTCAATTTGATTTTACGAAACTCCGTTTTTAGCCATTGCCGGATGCCGTAGCGCTGATCCCAAGCCTCGAAACTGACAAAATCATAGTACTTTGCCAGGCCACGCCAAACCAAAACAGATAAATTCAATGGGTTACCAACCAAACTAAAACCATAGCGATACCAGGGACGGTCACTGACCAGAATCTCATTTCGATGGTGATGCCAAATCCAGGAGCCTAAAGTTTCAAACTCGGCAAAACCAGAAGGCTCTGATGGATCTAGCTGACTGAGGATGGCATCAATCCATGGGAGTTGTGTTTTATTTTCCAAGGATTGAAATAAGGAGTGCGCCCAGGAGGCCCTAACCATGAGGCTTTGTGCGATAAATGAAAAATCTTGGGTACGCTTTAAACCTAAAGCCTTTTCAATAAAAATAAAATAAAAACTTCGATATTCACTGCCTTTGTAGTAAAGAAGTCGACCATCAGGCTCAACAAAGCTGAGCGGCCTTACAGGGACAGTATCAGCATCCCAAATTAACACTAGATCATCATCTCGATGTCGTAAGACTGCCGCAATTTTGACAAATTGCTGAAGATACCAACCTACCCTATCTTGATTATTCTCTGTTAAGGTGTAAGCAATCTTTTCTTTAGCATTACCAATAAACTGTGATTCTGGCTTTACTTGGTAAGGGGCGTTAGTTACACTGGAAAATAATGCAACTTGGCTATCCGGGACAATAACCGTGTAATAAGAAGCCTTGATGTTTTTAATAATTTTTGGGGCTGCAACAGTCCATACATCAATATCTTTTGCAGAACATACAGAAATCACCTCATCGATCAATAATGGTGATTCGTGAGATGTTTTAGAGTTCACGATATCCCAGTAAGAATTCGGAATAGGCCTGCACTAAACCATTTCGCAAATCAACCTCAGGCTTCCATCCGAGATTATTTAGTCTCGAAGAATCCATCCACTTACGTGGTGCTCCATCTGGCTTACTGACATCAAAACTGATTTTGCCTTGGTAGCCCACCGATTCACTTACGGCACTTGCTAACTCTGCAATAGCGATATCACTGCCGTAACCTACATTGAGATGACTCTCCATCGGAGAGGTATGTTGATCATAGGTAACCCTATCAAGATTCATCACAAATACTGATGCTGTAGCCATATCGTCAACATACAGAAATTCTCTTCTAGGGGTGCCCGTCCCCCAAATCACCACCTCAGGGGCATTACTTACTTTAGCCTCGTGGAATCGTCTAATCAGGGCTGGGATAACATGGCTATTCTCGGGATGGTAATTGTCGCCAGGCCCATACAAATTGGTTGGCATGACTGAGCGGTAATCTACTCCATGGCTTTGACCATACTGGCGGTTATAACTTTTACACATTTTGATGCCGGCAATCTTGGCAATAGCATAAGGCTCGTTTGTTGACTCCAACTTTCCAGTTAGAAGCGCATCCTCACTCATAGGCTGAGCAGCTAACTTAGGGTAGATACAACTTGAACCTAAAAAAAGAAGCTTCTTAACGCCGCTCAGAAATGCCTGATGAATGACATTGTTTTGCACCATCAAATTGTCATAGATGAACTCAGCGGGATAGGTGTTGTTAGCATGGATCCCCCCTACACGAGCTGCAGCCAGATAGACTTGATCTGGCTTTTCTGCTTCAAAAAATGCTTGTACGGCAGCTTGATTAGTCAGATCTAATTCTGCATGGGTGCGAGTGACAATATTGCCAAGGCCCTTGGCTTGTAGATTACGAACAATAGCTGATCCCACCATGCCGCGATGGCCAGCAACGTAGATCTTTTGGTTTACCTCTGTTGACATGCTTGCGCTCTTCTCTGTCCGCTCTCAGTTTTGACTATGACTTCTTGCTATTAATTCTCTTTACCCACCGCTACAGAGTAACCATGTTTTTCTAAAAGCGCATGTTGCTTAGCTTTTTCTAAATCGTTAGCCACCATCTCGACGATCATTTGATCTAAGGTAATTTCTGGCACCCAACCCAGTTTGGTTTTGGCTTTGGTGGGGTCACCTAAAAGCGTTTCTACTTCTGTAGGACGGTAGTAGCGTGGGTCAATCTGGACAACTACATCACCGACCTTTAAAGCCGGGGCTTTATCACCCTCAATCGAGGCTACGATAGCCTTTTCATTTTCAGCAGCACCTTCAAACTTGAGCGTAATGCCAAGTTGCTTAGCACTGCGGATAATAAATTCACGAACCGTGAACTGCACACCAGTGGCAATCACAAAATCTTCAGGCTTGTCTTGTTGCAGCATTAGCCATTGCATGCGCACATAGTCTTTTGCATGGCCCCAGTCACGCAGAGCATCGATATTACCCATGAAGAGACACTTCTCAAGACCTTGGGCGATATTGGCTAGACCACGAGTCACCTTTCTAGTAACAAAAGTTTCACCTCGGCGCTTAGACTCATGATTAAAGAGGATACCGTTGCAGGCATAGATACCATATGCCTCACGGTAGTTCACAGTAATCCAGTAGGCGTACATTTTTGCCACTGCATAAGGACTTCTCGGGTAGAAAGGTGTAGTTTCTTTTTGCGGAATCTCTTGCACTAAGCCATAGAGCTCAGAGGTGGATGCTTGGTAAAAACGGGTTTTCTTCTGCAGGCCAAGGATGCGAATGGCTTCGAGCATCCTTAGGGGTCCCATAGCATCGACATCAGCCGTGTATTCAGGAGACTCGAAAGAAACCGCTACGTGAGACTGTGCACCTAAGTTATAAATCTCATCAGGCTGACATTCTTGGATGATGCGCACCAAGTTGCTGGTGTCCGTTAAGTCTCCATAATGAAGAATAAGATCTGGGTGATTAATATGCGGATCTTGATAAATATGATCAATACGCTCGGTATTAAAAGAAGAGGCGCGGCGCTTAATGCCGTGAACGATATAGCCCTTTTCTAAAAGGAACTCGGCAAGGTAGGAACCATCTTGGCCAGTGATACCCGTAATCAGGGCAACTTTTTGATTCTCTATTTTTTGTTTGCTTGTCATATCTATTGCTTTTAACTTAAATGAATTCAATGAAATCGTGCGTAATGCACTCAACTGATTATAAAGATTGGTACATTTTTTCAACTACTTTAGCGCCACAGGTCGAAGCCTTCCAACCAAGCATTTTTAATGCGTAACTTGGGTCGGCCTTGCCAATCGCCAAATCTGTTGGCCTAAAGAAACTAGGATCTTGAACCACATGGTCTTGCCAATTGAGATTGGCTTGCTCAAATGCGGTTTTCACGAATTCTTCCAGGGTAATGGTAGTGCCCGTCGCAATCACAAAGTCTTGCGGCTGCTCTTGTTGTAGCATGAGCCACATCGCTTCGACATACTCAGGAGCCCATCCCCAGTCCCTAGCAATATCTAAGCGACCTAGTTTTAATTTTTCATTATTGCCCTGAGCAATACACTTGACTGCGCGAATGATTTTTTGCGTCACAAAGCGCTCAGGGCGCAAAGGTGACTCATGATTAAACAAAATACCGGTACAGGCAAATAAGCCATAGGCATCACGGTAGTTGTTGACTAACCAATAGGCTGATGACTTGGCAACCGCATAAGGGCTCATCGGATAAAAAGGGGTAGCCTCGCTAGCTGGCTCGCCATGGGTATCACCAAAGCATTCTCCCGAACCAGCATGATAGATTTTGATTTTCTTATCCATCATGCGACAAGCCTCTAAGACATTCAGGGCGCCTAGAGTAATGCTTTGAATTGTTTCAGCGGGCTGCTCAAAAGATAGGCCAACGGACGATTGGCCAGCCAAATAATAAACTTCGTCCGGTTGACTTTTTCGGAGTGCGGCTAAGACACTGCGAAAGTCTTCTGGAATCATTGAGATAAAAGAAATTTGATCTTTAATACCCAGCTTTTGAAGATTAGAGAAGCTGGAGCCCTGAGCATCTCGTGAAGTACCAAAAACTGCATAGCCCTTGTCTAACAACAATTGGGCCAAGTAACTGCCATCTTGACCGCTAACCCCACAAATGAGGGCTGTTGGCTTTTGTACTGCTTGTTGATTTGCACTCATGAGGTACGACCGTAGCGATCTTCAAAACGCACAATATCGTCCTCACCTAAATAGCTACCAGACTGCACTTCAATGATTTCTAAAGGAGTTTTCCCTGGATTAGCTAGGCGATGGGTTTGCCCTTGTGGAATGTAGGCACTCTGGTTTTCCGTTAAGAGAATCACTTTTTCTCCGTTGGTAATTTCAGCCGTGCCTCTCACCACAATCCAATGTTCCGCTCGATGATGATGCATTTGTAATGATAGGCTGGCGCCTGGTTTTACCTGAATACGCTTGACCTTAAAGCGCTCACCCTCATCTACTGAGTCATACCAGCCCCATGGACGAGCAACCTTGCGATGTAAGTTCTTTTCTTCGCGTTTTTGCTGTTCCAGTTGATTGACGATATTTTTCACATCTTGGCTATTTTTTCTATCGGCAACCAAGACTGCATCTGCCGTCTCCACAATAATGAGACTCTCCACTCCAACAGCACTCACCAAACGACCACTAGAGTGGATTAAAGAATTCTTTGAGTTGCTAATCAGTACATCACCGCTAGTGACATTGCTCTGACTATCTTGCTTACCCACTTGCCATACCGCATCCCAAGCCCCTAGATCATTCCAGCCAGCGTTAAGCTCCACCATCTTTATTGGGAACTGCATTTGTCCATGGTTACTGGGGCACTTTTCAATCACGGCATAGTCAATGGACTCGCTAGGAATTGCATTAAAAAGACTTGGGTCGGGGCGCACAAACATGGTTTGACCAGACTGATCAATCGTCTTGGCATTCCATGCTTTTTGAGTGGCATTAAAAATGTCGGGACGAAATTCTTGTAGGCTTGCTAACCAAGTGCTGGCACGCAAAACAAACATACCGCCATTCCAAAAATATCCGCCCTCTTCCAGGTACTGCTGCGCAGTCTGTGCATTGGGTTTTTCAACAAAGCGCTCAACCGTAAATTCCCCTGACTTTTTGCCGGCCTCATTACTTTTAGCATTTGTTTTAATGTAGCCATAACCCGTTTCAGGGGCTGTTGGTGTAATACCTAAAATGGCGATGGTTTTCTTTGACTGATCTGCCCTCACAAGCTCTACACAATCTTGCAGAGCCTTTACAAAACGCGCTTGGTTTTGCACGGTTTGATCTGCAGGAGTAATGACTAAAATCGGATCGTTTTGAACATCAGAGGGATGTATAGCCAAATCAGTAGCCGCTAATGCCGCTAAGGTCAGTGCAGGTGCGGTATTGCGACCAACTGGCTCTAGCAGTAACGTGGCCTTAATATCCCCAAGCTCCCGCAATTGATCTAGAGCTAAAAAGTGGTGTTCTTCATTGGTAACCACCAAAGTGGAACCAAGGCGGATATCTGCCATACCCTGGTTAATTGCATTGATTCTTGCAATTGCTTGCTGAAATAGGCTTTGATTTGAACCATCGCCAGAAAGCACTAAAAACTGCTTTGGAAAGCCAGAACGGGATAAAGGCCATAAGCGAGTTCCCGAGCCACCACACAAAATGACGGGAATCACTGAAGTTGCTGAGTTGGCTTTTGCCATAGGGCCTGCAAAACCTTTATGCTTTTTGTAAAGATGCCCCAATTTTATAGGGGTTTGGTAATCCGCCCTAATTTATCGAAATACGCAAAATCCTACAAATTTATTAAAATGTAGGGAGCGCAAGATAGCGCACACTTTGATTAGGGTGAATCACCCTCATTTTTTGTCAATAACAACTATTTGGAGTCCACAATGTCTACAGGTAATATTCCCAAAATTAATCTACGCAACTCGCTAACCGAATGCGGGCAGTCCATTCGTAAAGAAAATGCGGGTAAGTATCAAAATTACGCCATCTTGGACTGCAAGGCCTCTATTGCAGCCGGCAAAATCAAATAAGGCTTTGAGGGGGATATTTACCCCCTTTTTTTATCCCTACCTCCAAGGACTAAGAAGGTCGATTAGGGTATTTTTTGCCTGTCAAATTACTATAAATTGCCCCAGCCACCACCAAGAGCACTGAATCAATCATGACTGGGAAAAAGGCATACCGATAGTGAAAGACATGCCCCAGAACCACAATAAGCGAGACTGCAGCTGCTGGCGGATGCAGACAACGCAAGATAAACATCCCTAAGATGGAAAGACTGGCCGCCAGTGGCATGGCAATGAGCGGCTCTTGAACTACATGGATGATCGATATACCAACTAAGGCAGACAGCGTATTGCCAGCTATCACCGCCCAAGGCTGAGCCATTGGGCTGCCTGGTAAGGCAAAAACCAATAGAGCACTGGCACCCAGGGATGCCATCAGCCATTCATCTAAACCACCAAGCTCACCAAGGTATTTAGAGATAGTGAGCACTAACATAAGACCGATAAAGGCACCAAAAACGGAGCGAATTCGCTCAACCCAAGCTACGGCAGGTTGATCTCCACTCCAAATAGAAGGAGTAGTGTTTAAGGAAATTCTGAAGGGTGCGCTTCATCTTGGTGGGATGATAAACCTCCAACAACTCTGACCTAGAGAACAAAAACGTCACCATTAGGTGACGTTTTTACTGAGCACCCCCAAGAGGGTGAATCAAATTTCTAGCAATAATTAAGCCTTCTTAGCGTAGGCAGAGCACCAGCCTTTACCAGCAACCTGTTTAGCGCCAAACAAAGAGCAACCACCGGCAGCTGAGCCAGCTTTGCCTTGGTACAAGGCGCAGTTATCACAATGTTGGCCAGCAGCATATTTTGGAAACTTTGCTTTATCTACTTTTGAGGCGTCAGCTTTGTAACCCAAGGCAGTGGCTTGTGGATCAGTTTCAGCAACCATGGCTTGAGCCTGAACTTTACCGTTCAAAGCCAAGGTGCAGGCACCAGCAGCAGACAAAATCATAAATTGACGACGACTATTTTTCATATGGACTCCAGTAAGTGAAATGGAACAAAATTTATATCTGAATGGATCATAGATCAGATCGATTGAATCCAATACAGGCTATATAAGTGATTGATTTATATAGATTTTTACTTGAGAATTGTTCTCAAAGAAAAATTATTGAGGTTGTACGCCCACGTGGCAGAAGTTTAATACCACCCCTTTAGATTCATACAGTTAATGCGTTGCCTTACGTGAACTCCAGAACCAGCCTCGGGGTAAGCCTGAGCGCAATCTATCGCATCACGCTGAAAGGTCGCCTTATTGTTTTTGGCTGGGTCTTTATTAACGTCTGGATACAGAGAGCACCCAAGCAAAGCGTAAATGAGACAAATGCCAATGCAACTTCTCAACAGGGTTCTCTTCAATACCACTGCTTATAGCTTATCTAAAAGTGATAAAAATTCTCTACGCAAATTAGAGTCTTTCAAGAAGGCGCCACGCATCACACTATTGACCATCTTGGAATCGCGATCCTTTACACCACGCCATTGCATACAGAAGTGATCTGCATCCATCACGATCGCAACACCAATCGGCTTAATTTTTTTCTCCAGCATATCTGCTAACTCCACTACTGCCTCTTCCTGAATCTGTGGACGACACATGACCCATTCAGTTAAGCGTGAGTACTTTGATAAACCAATCAAGGCCGACTCTTTACTTGGCAATACGCCGATCCAAATATGGCCCATGATTGGGCAAAGATGGTGGGAGCAAGCACTACGAACAGTAATGGGGCCAATGATCATCAACTCATTGAGGCGACTCACATTCGGAAACTTAGTAAGTGTGGGCTGTTCAACATAACGACCATTAAATACTTCCTTCACAAACATCTTAGCCACACGCTGGCTGGTATTTTTGGTGTTGTGATCACTCTCTGTATCAATGACTAAGCTTTCTAAAACAGCCTGCATCTTTTCTGCCACTTCATCTACCAAGCCCTCCAACTCACCAGGTTGAATGAATTTAGAGATATTGTCATTCGCATGAAAGCGCGCCTTTTGCGCCTCAATGCGTCGACGAATCACTACAGACAATGGTGTGCCAGAATCACTTTTTTTGGCAGCTACTTTCTTGGCAGGCTTGATGCTTAAGGCCTTTTTGGCAGGAGTCTTGGCAACTGTCTTCGCAGGCGTTTTTTTGGTGGGCATATATATTGTCTCGATGAATTTTGTAAATTAGTTTTTATTCTTTAAATCTGAAAGAAGATTGCTACTACGCAAGCCAAGCCAGCAAGCCAAACAATAGATCGCGTTGTTGGCCAATCAGCGACATAACAAATCAGGTAGGCGATGCGTGCTACAACAAATCCAATTGCTAGCAGATCAACCCTGTGTTGTGGAGCGTTAGCTATAGAAGCAATCACAACAGCCGCGAAAAAGAATGGGAGAGATTCAAAAAGATTGACTTGGGCCGCATTAGCTCGCGCCTGAAATCCCGTCTGCTTGGCAAGCCATTGTCTAGGCATACCATTGTCATAACCCTCAAAACCCTTCTTAGCAATGCCTGCCGCTACATAGGGAAACAATCCCATGAAGAGAACGCACCAATATGCAATGGTCATGACTGTCCTTTTTTCTTGGAACCAATACGACTTTCTTTGCCATTCATCAGATTGTGAATGTTGCTACGATGGCGCCAGATCAATAAAAGACAAACTACGAGCAGCGCAATGCCTATCGGCTGAAAGCCAAACAAAAATACAAAATAGATTGGGCCAAATACAGCAGCCGCCAAAGCAGCTAAAGATGAGTAGCGCATAAACATCGCCACAATGATCCAGGTACTTAAAGTTGCTAAACCCAAGACCCAATTAATACCAAACAAAATGCCGCAGGCAGTCGCAACACCTTTGCCGCCTTTGAAGCCATGGAAGATTGGAAACAGGTGACCCAAGAACACCGCAATCACCACGCCACATAACAACCAAGAGCTGAGTGTGGATGTCAAAGATTCATCGCCGAGCAATACTCTTGCCAACATGACTGCGAAATAACCCTTTAAGGCATCGCCAAACAAAGTGAGTACCGCTGCCAGCTTGTTACCCGTTCTGAGAACATTGGTTGCGCCCGGGTTACCAGAGCCATAAGAATGGGGATCAGGCAAACGCATGCACTTACTCACCACTACCGCAAAAGAGATGGAACCAATCAGGTAGGCAATCGGAATCAACAATAGATCTAAAGTTAAATTCATGGGGATATCTTAATCACTTATCTAGCTGGTTATTTTTTAGATTGCTAATCCTGACTGAAATACTATATACTATTGCTATATACATAAGGAGAGCGTTATGTCCATAGCAATCACCACGGTATTTACAAACAATCGTAGCCAAGCAGTTAGATTGCCGGCAGAAGCCCGTTTACCGGATGAGGTAAAAAAAGTCATTGTCCGTATTCGCGGTCGTGAGCGAATAATTACGCCACTTGAAAACACTTGGGATAACTTTTTCCTAAGTGGACCATCCGTATCAAATGACTTTATGAATGAACGCGGGGAACAAAAACCGGTTAAGCGGAAAGACCTGTAATGCTCAAGTATTTATTGGATACCAATATTGTTATATACGTACTCAAGCGCAGACCAGTCGAAGTATTAAAGATGTTCAACACGAATGCGAGTCGGATGGCAATTTCAAGCATCACCTTATCTGAATTAATTTATGGCGCGGAGAAAAGTCCCAACGTTGATAAGAATTTAGAGGCTATAGAGGAATTCATTAGCCATCTCGAAGTTCTCCCTTATGACGCAAAAACTTCTCAACACTACGGCCAAATTAAAGCGGCGCTAGAGAAAAAAGGTGAAGTTATTGGTGAGATCGATATTCATATTGCCGCCCATGCAATTAGCCAGGGGCTTATTCTAGTCACGAATAATTTACATGAATTTAAAAGGGTTGCAAACCTTGCTCTTGAGAACTGGGTTGAGACCTAAATTAAAGACATGTTGCAGCAATGCCCCTCTGGAAATGCTGGTTAAGAGCCTCTAGGATGATGTTGCTGATGGATCGACTTCAGGCGCTCTCTAGCAACGTGGGTATAGATCTGTGTAGTAGAGATATCGGCATGGCCTAAGAGAAGCTGCACCACCCGTAAATCGGCTCCATGGTTGAGTAAATGGGTAGCAAAAGCATGGCGCAAGGTATGGGGCGATAAAGCTACGGGGATGTTGGCAATCGTGGCGTAACGCTTTATCAGCGCCCAGAAAGCCTGACGAGTTAAACCAGTGCCTGTATGGCGCCCCACAAATACGGCATCTGAAGTCTTACCCTCCAAGAGAGGTATTCTTGCTTCAGCTAGATAGCGACGTAACCACTGACCTGCCTCTCCACCAAAAGGTACTAAGCGCTCTTTGCCACCCTTACCGTTAATAACTCGAATCACCCCTTCATTCAAACCCAAGGCGATGGTCTTTAAAGAGACAATCTCAGAAACACGCAAACCACTTGCATACATTAATTCGAGCATCGTGCGATCACGCAATCCAAGTGAAGTTTCCACATCGGGGGCATTCAGCAAAGCAGTAACCTGATCTTCACTTAAGGTCTTAGGGAAACGTAGTGCCTGCTTAGCAGCACGTAAACCAATGCAGGGGTCGCTTTTTACCAAATTCATGCGCAGAGCATGACGATAAAAGCGCTTGAATACCGTCAGTCGACGATTAGCAGTGGTTGCTTTATCTGCGCGTCGATGCGCAATGTAAGCAGTGAGATCTTTTTCCGACACACTGTAGAGATCGGCACCTGATTCTTTAAAAAGCCACTGCGCCAAGAGCAATAGATCTCGGCGATAGGCGGACAAACTGTTTTGTGCCAATCCATCCTCCAACCAACAAGCATCACAGAATCGCTCAATGGCTTCGGCACTCAATAGAGGAATATCAGGGTGCTGGTTTCGAGTACCGACCATTGCTAGGTTTTAAATTAACAAGGGAGGGTTGAATCGCCCTAGACAAATCAAAGTATTTAGAAGCATCTTGCGTCTTCCAAAAAGCACGTTCCTCGCTTTCGCTACAAAAGACGGGAATAGCCTTGGCTTTTCTGGGCGATTTTGTGTTCATACAGTCAATTAGTCACGGAAGTTATTAAAGCCTAATGGAGCCTCGCTGACTTCTTTTTTGAGCAATGCCATCGTTTCTTGCAAATCATCGCGCTTAGTGCCTGTTACGCGCACTGCATCACCCTGAATACTGGCCTGCACTTTGATCTTGCTGTCCTTAATGATACGCACTACCTTCTTGGATAACTCGGAGGTAATTCCTTTTTGGATCTTCATGGTTTGCTTGCGCTTATCACCGCCAATGGTCTCGGTTTTGTCATCTTTGAGATAACGCACATCAACATTACGTTTAGCCATCTTGCTAATTAAGACATCGCGTACCTGGCCCAACTTAAAGTCGTCATCACCAAACAAGATCAAGGTCTCATCCTTTTGCTCAACTCGGCTATCGGAGCCTTTAAAGTCAAAACGATTGGTAATTTCTTTATTGGATTGCTCGATTGCGTTTTTCAACTCAATCATGTCAGGCTCACACACTACGTCAAATGAGGGCATCTCAAACTCCTTAAATAATCTGGGTAATGAATTCTGCAAATTCAAGCATTGCATTGTCACTTTTCGAGTTTTTCCATAAATTACCGGCAGAAACTCGAACACGAATAAGATTGTGGCATGAACTCCGCGAAAAATGCGCCCAATCCAGCAAAATTGACCCCCAATTTGGGACTCAAGCACCTGAACAGCTTTGGCCTGGATTCCACAGCCGAATTGGCGTACGAGATCACATCCGCGGATCAGTTACCAATTCTCATGAAAGAGCTTGGGGATAAAAAACTTGCCTGGCGCGTATTGGGCGGCGGAAGTAATGTGATTCCTCCAGAGTCTTTGCCTGGAGCAACTCTGCTCATCAATATTCTGGGCCGGGAAATATTTAAGTCCGATCAAGAATATTCATGGCTCTCCGTAGGCGCTGGAGTCAATTGGCATGAGTTTGTTGCTTGGACACTGGATCAAAATTTACCCGGACTAGAAAACCTCGCCCTCATACCGGGCACTGTCGGTGCCGCACCCATTCAAAACATTGGGGCATACGGTGTTGAGATAGGCGAATACATCGACAGCATCGAAGCATTTGATTCTGCGGCCCATGCCTTTGTCACTCTCCCGCAAGAGGCCTGCCAGTTTGCCTATCGCCATAGCTACTTCAAGCAACATCCCAATCGATTTATCGTGACAAAGGTCGTTTTTAAAATCACAAAAGCTTGGGAGCCACGACTTCAATACGCAGACCTTGCCAAACAATTTAGCAATTCAAAATCCAGCCCAAGTGCTAGACAAATTTTTGATGCCGTATGTGCTATCCGATCTAAAAAATTGCCAGACCCCAAGGTTATTGGCAATGCTGGAAGTTTTTTCCAAAACCCGATTGTCAGCACTGAACAATGTGAGCAACTGATTAAGCAATTTCCGAATCTGGTTTCTTACCCAGATAGCAATGGCAAACGTAAGTTGGCGGCCGGATGGTTGATTGATCAATGCGGCTTCAAAGGCAAACGTGTTGGCCCCGTCGGTGTTTATAAATATCAAGCACTAGTTCTCGTAAATCATGGTGGCGGGACATCAACCGATATCCTCAATCTTGCAAAAAGCATTCGAGAAGAAGTATTAGGAAAATTCGGAGTGCAGCTCGAGATTGAGCCAAATATTCTTTAGCAAAATATCGAATAACCACCTTTATATCGAGCATAATTACTGGCAGTACGATAGCGTGATGCCCCAATACCCCGCAAGACTTACAAAAGATGGCTCCTATATCTTAGTCATGTTTAGGGATGTGCCAGAAGCAATTACGTTTGGAGCAAATGAAAAAGAGGCGCTCGAAAATGCGGTTGATGCACTTGAGACTGGGCTATCCCTCTATATTGATAATGGCAAGGATTGGCCAAAACCGAGCGCTGCAATTGATGGTGAGCGTTTAGTTGATCTTTCTAAATCAGCCGCCACAAAGTCTAAGCTAAAACAAGGTCAAGAATAACGCCAACTGACTTTACCTTTGGCACACCCAATTTTCTCGCTTTCCATAAATCGTATGTCGCCTGCTGGCTTAGCCAAATATCTGCACTGCCACCGTTTTTAACGCCCAGCCATTTCTCAATACGTAAAGCCATATCTGGAGAAATAGCAGCCTTCCCATTAATTACACGGGAAAGTGCGACGCGTGTAATGCCCAGCTGGTCTGCAGCCTCAGTTACGCTCATGCCCAATGCGGGGAGAATGTCCTCTTTAATGATCAACCCCGGGTGAGGTGGATTATGCATTTTTCTCATGTTTTGTATTCCTAAACTTATCGCTTAATGGTAATCCTGATAATCGAGCAATATGACATCTTTATCATCAAATTTAAAAGTAATTCTCCAATTGCCACTCACCGCTAATGAGTAATGATTATTTAGTGTTTCTGAGAGCAAATGCAGTCTCCACCCAGGAATATTGACATCCTCCCAACATGTGGCTTCATCCAATCTAGCCAACTGTCTACTCAATTTATTTGAATGGGAAGACTGTATCCCGGTCTTTTTTCCAGTTTGAAAAAATAACTCCAAACCTTTATGTCTAAAAGATTTAATCATTCATCATTATATATTGTATAGCATAGATATACATATACGCAAATGTATTGTGGTTATTTATCAGCGTGACTGATTTTTGAAAACTCCACCTCTACTCGCCCCTCTGCCAGACGTACTTCAAATAGGCTTTCCGTGTTGAGCTCATTGGGACTTCTTGCTGCATGCATTGCTTGCTCTTCTTTACTCAAGATGACTGCATACCCACGCTCTAGCGTTCTTTGCGGGTTCAGCATTTCAAGCTGGGATTGGAAATGGCTTTGATCACGTTTCCAATTTTCAACCCTCACTAGCCATGCTTGATTGAGTCGTTTTTGCCAGCCGCTGATTTGCTCGCGCATGCGATCAGGGTTGGGTAAGGCATGACTGAGACGCAAAGCCAATTGATCTAAGGTTTGCGCTTCGCGCTCTACTCGCTGACTCACTCTTTGCAGCAATGCTTGCATGATGGCATCTAGCTCTTGCAGCATTTGATCCCGTCTTGGTGCCGCCAATTCTGCCGCACCGGTAGGAGTGGGTGCACGCAAGTCTGCAACAAAGTCAGCAATCGTGACATCGGTTTCATGTCCAACGCCGCTCACAATTGGGATAGATGACTGCGCGATAGCGTAAGCCAGCTGCTCATCATTGAACGCCCAAAGATCTTCAATACTTCCGCCACCGCGTACTAACAAAATCACATCGACTGCATTTTCTTTTTCAGCGGCCTTCAGCGCAGAAATAATTCCAGCAGGCGCATCTGGTCCTTGTACTAAGGTTGGGTAAATCACAATCGGAATATGGGGCGCTCTTCTAGCTAATGTGCTCAATACATCTTTGAGAGCTGCTGCTTGCGGCGAAGTAATAATGCCAATCGATCTCGGATGTGTCGGGATGGGACGCTTGTTCTCAACATCAAATAGGCCCTCTTTGGCGAGTTTGGCCTTCAGCTTCAAAAAAGCTTCATAAAGGCCACCCATGCCTGCACGACGCATGCTTTGCACCGTGAGCTGAATGTCACCCCGGGGAACATAGAAACCCACATTGGCAGCGACTTCTACTAAATCCCCAGATTGAGGCATAAATCCGACTTGCCCATTACGGCCGCGGAACATCACACAGCGAATCTGCCCCTCTTCATCCTTCAGGGAAAAATACCAATGTCCACTGTCATAGGCCTTGAAATTGGAAATCTCCCCGCTAACCCATACAGCATCAAGGCGCTCCTCTATAGAGCTAGCAATAGCGCGGTTTAGATCACCAACACTCAGAATTTCTCTAGATATTTCGGACATTTTTTCTCTTTTTCTACACAGCCATCAGGTCTAGCAAGCAATAAATATCCACAGAAACCCATACACCCTAGGTTTAACTCTCATAAGTAAGTAATTACTGACCCCAAACGTCTCATAAATCCAACATTAATAATTTAAGTCATTGATTTATATAGGTAATTTTTAAGGTCTCTTTATCTATATTCAAGCACAAATCACTCGTATTCACCATCAATCAAGGATTTACACGACTTTTACTAAAAAGTTTTGCACAGAGTTATCCACAGGATCGCTTCCTTAAAACCCATTTTTAATTCAGCTAAAGTACTGAGCTTATGTACTCAATCTTACTGTCTGCTGGCTGGCCTATTTGGCCCCTACTCATTATCTCGGTTATCGGACTGGCCATCATTCTGGAACGGGCTTGGTATTTGCGCCAAATTCATATTTTCCCCAAAGATAGTCTGGAAACAGTATTTGGCCTGGCCAATGCTCTTTCTCAGCAAAAAGTAGTTTCAGAGCATGAGATTAGCGCCATAAGCCAACTTTCCCTCGTGGGCTCACTTTTTGCCTGCATCCTTCGTGAAAAAGCCTCTGGCAGCTCTGCAGACTCCGCTTTAGAAGAGTTACAAGCAAGCGCTCAGTCAACCTGGCTAGAGCTGGATCGCTATTTAGGTGCGCTAGCTACCATCGCGACAGTCGCACCCCTGCTGGGTTTATTTGGCACCGTTGTCGGCATGATTGAAATTTTTGGCAGTCAGGGTGTCGGTAGCCCACAACAATTGGCACATGGCATCTCTATTGCCCTCTACAACACGGCTTTTGGATTATTGATTGCGATTCCTGCTTTAGCTGCATAGCGTGGTCTCCGAGCTATGGCAAATCAACGCCAACATGAATGCGAAGAATTTACCCGCCAATTATTTAAAAAACTCTATCCATCTTCTACGGATACAAAATGAGTTGGCTAGAAAATAAGCTTCAGTACCGAGGCTAATTTTCATTAGGGGTTCGCTCATCCTCAGTAGAGCCCGAGATCAATCTCATTCCTTTTATTGACGTATTGCTGGTCGTGCTGATCTTTTTAATGATCTCCACGACCTTCACGCGCTATCAAGAGCTAGCTATCACCCTGCCCACAGCCAATGGCGCAGCAAGCCAGCCAGAGGTGAAACAAATTCATATTGCAGTCAGTCGCGATGGGCGCTTTACTATAAATGGCAAGGTAACTGACCGGAGCCAACTGAGTAATAGCCTCAATGCACTAAATAAAGACGATGCCATCCAGGTCAATATCGATGCAGATGCTAAAGCGCCCCACCAGGCAGTCATGAGCGCCTTAGAGGCTGCGCGCGACGCCAAGCTATCTAATATTGTGTTTAGCAGTCAAACTACGAAGAAATAAATTCAGCACATTAGAAATATTGAGCTCAACAAATCGCCTTTAATGTCATCTCTAAAAAAATCGACTTTATTTAATAAAGCTCCCCAATTTTGGGAAAGACGGGGGCCAACAAGTCTGTTGCTTTGGCCCTTATCTAAGATTTATGGTTGGGTCAATCAAGCTTTAGATTTAGTCAATGATCTGAACTTAGGAAAAAATAAGCCGCAAGCTGTGCCCATCATCATCGTTGGTAATATTCGGGTGGGAGGTACGGGCAAAACCCCCATCGTCATTGCGCTAGCAGAACGACTTGCAAGCATGGGGTGGAAACCCGGAATTATTAGCAGAGGTTATGGCGCTCCTGCATCAAATTCCCCCCAGCAAGTGAGTAGCGATTCCAATCCCGTAGAAGTAGGTGATGAGCCCGTTCTCATTGCCAAACGTACACAAGATCAATTTCCAATTTGGGTTCATCCAAAACGGATCAGAAGTATTCGCTCGCTCTTAAGAAGCAGTCCCTCGGTGAACGTCATCATCAGCGATGATGGTTTGCAACATCGTAGCTTGGTACGTTGGCCTGCTCGCGAAGGGGGTCGTGATATTGAATTTGTAGTGCGTGATCAACGCGGTGAAGGCAATGGCTTTTTACTGCCTGCTGGACCCCTGCGTGAGCCCGCATCTCGAGAGCGAGATGCCACTTTGATGACAGACGCAAATACAAGCGCAACTCCAGTAGATGAATACTTTTTAGGTCGCCGCGCATTTACACTCTCTAGCCAACTAGGCACACCCTATCAACTAAATTGCCCTAGCAATAAACAATCTCTAGAAGCTATTGCAGATGCACATCTTCCCAATGAGATCACCACTGTCGCAGCCATTGGCAATCCCCAACGCTTTTTTGATGATTTACTGAAACAAGGCATTTCTGGAAAATGTATTGGCTTAGCTGATCACGCCAGCTACACCCCAGAGTTTTTTACCTCCATTAATGCGAAATGCATCCTGATTACGGAGAAGGATGCCGTAAAATGCACCTCAATACAGGACGAACGTATTTGGGTTGTTCCAATGAACCTGAAGATCCCAAATACATTAGCAGATTGGTTGCAGTCTATTTTGCAAAGACCCGATCCAAATCGATACACTTTATAAAAAGAGCAAAGATTAAATATGGACAAGCGCTTACTCAAAATTTTAGTGTGCCCTTTATGCAAAAGCACTTTGCATTTGGATGCCGAAAAACACGAGCTCATTTGCAAAGCCGATCGCTTGGCTTACCCCATTCGTAATGACATCCCAGTGATGCTGGTTGATGAGGCTCGCAGCCTTACTGCCGATGAAATCAATTAATTGTTGATTAAGCGCAATCTAGCGAATGAGTATTCAAACTCCTAAACCACCTGAATTTTTAGTTGTTATTCCTGCCAGACTGGGTTCAACTCGTTTACCTCGTAAGCCCCTCGCCGATATTGGTGGCAAGCCGATGGTGATTCGTGTGGCTGAGCGCGCGCAGCAATCTAATGCGCAAAGTGTTGTGGTCGCAACCGATTCACCAGAAATTCAAGCGGCATGCGATGAACATCGTATCGAGTGTTTATTAACCAGCCCAGACCACCCCACTGGTACAGACCGCATTGCAGAAGTGGCACAACTGTTAAAGCTTCCAGCAGATACCTTAGTCGTCAATGTCCAAGGTGATGAACCCCTCATTCCGCCAGAACTGATCAATCAAGTTGCCCAAACTTTAGCTGACAATGCCGCCTGCGCGATTTCAACTGTTGCCGTACCCATTACAGATGAAGCTGAAATCACGAATCCCAATGTTGTTAAGGTGGTCCTTAATCGCTCCAATGAGGCACTCTATTTCTCAAGAGCCACTATTCCTTTTGTGCGGGATACGGAGACATCGCTCAAAGTGACCCACCTACGCCATCTAGGCATTTATGCCTACCGAGCTGACTTTTTGCAGGCTTACACCCGCCTTGAGCCAGCGCCACCAGAACAGGCAGAGGCCCTAGAACAGCTTCGCGCCCTCTGGAACGGCTACCGGATTGCAGTCAATACTGCCAGCGAAGCTCCGCCAGCAGGGGTTGACACAGCTGAAGACCTCGAGCGGGTCCGCCGCATCTTGGCCAACTAGCCCAGAATCTGGTTATCTCAGGGTTCTCGGGGATAATCCTAGGAATTAGTTACAAAGGATCCCGAAAAAATACGGGACAATGAGGGTCTTCTAAGGGGAAAACAATGCGGTTGATTCTGCTCGGTGCACCAGGTGCTGGCAAAGGAACACAAGCTCAGTTCATTTGCGAAAAATTTGCTATTCCACAAATCTCGACAGGCGATATGTTGCGCGCTGCTGTTAAGGCTGGAACAGAACTTGGCATTGCTGCTAAAAAAATTATGGATGCCGGTGGCCTCGTTTCTGACGACATCATCATTGGCTTAGTCAAAGATCGCTTAACTCAGCCTGATTGCAGTAAGGGTTATTTGTTTGATGGTTTTCCAAGAACCATCCCTCAAGCGCAAGCCATGAAAGATGCGGGTGTGCCAATCGACTATGTGCTAGAGATTGATGTGCCATTTGATGCCATCATTAATCGCATGAGCGGTCGTCGCGTGCACCCAGCTTCAGGTCGCACTTATCACATCACCTTTAACCCACCAAAAGTTGAAGGCAAAGATGATGTAACTGGTGAAGACTTAATTCAGCGTGATGATGACAAAGAAGAAACTGTTCGCAAGCGCTTACAGGTGTACAACGATCAGACTCGTCCATTAGTAGAGTATTACTCCACTTGGGCCACTCAAAACAACCCTGCTGATAAAGTGAAGGCACCTGCCTATCGCAAAGTCAGTGGCACTGGAAACGTTGAGGACATTACTGCTTCAACCTTTGCAGAACTGAAATAACTCATATTTATCAATTAAAGGGGCTGCTTTTGCAGCCCCCCCCCTTTTTTCTTTGTCAAGAAAAGGGGTATTATTTAACTAACGTACTTAGTGGTATAGTTTTTTATGACCAAAAAACGTACCTTCAAGACAAAAACTTTTAATAGGTGGATGAGAAAAACTGACCTAAAAGATGAAGATCTACTCTTCGCAGTTGCGGAAATGGAGGCGGGCCTCGTTGATGCAGATCTTGGTGGGAATGTTTTTAAGAAAAGAATTGCCCTGCCAGGCATGGGGAAAAGGGCGGGGGCAAGAACGCTGGTAGCAGGAAAAATTTTTAGGAAGTGGTTTTTTATTTTTGGCTTCGTGAAAAATGAAAAAGATAACATTGATGATGATGAGCTGGTTCATTTACAAGGCGCAGCAAATAGACTGCTTCACCTAACTGATAAAGATATCGAAGAAGCAATCCTTGCTGGAGAACTAAAGGAGCTAACAAACAATGCTTAATAAATCAAAAAGTCGAATTATTGAAGAGATGACGGATACCGTAAGGGGTCTTCATAAAGCCGGCGTTATCACTAAAAAAAGTATGGAAGAATTCGAGGCTTTGCGGCATCTAGAGGTAAAACCAATGACAGCCAAACGCATCAAGCAACTACGGAACAAGACCCATTTGAGTCAGGCTGTCTTTGCCTTAGCAATCAACACTAGCCTATCGACAATTCAGAAATGGGAGGCTGGCGATAAAAAACCTAGCGGAACATCTTTAAAACTCTTGTCACTAATAGAGAGAAAAGGATTGGAAGTTATTTTGTAAGGACATTACTTCAACTCTTTCAGCGCACTCTCAAAAGACTCGATATCCGCAAAGCTTCGATAGACCGAGGCGAAACGAATGTAGGCCACTTTATCCAGGCGCTTGAGTTCTCGCATTACTAGCTCACCTACGCGTTCACTCGGGATTTCTTTTTCACCAAGACTGAGCAATTTCTCTTCAATCCGGGCAATAGATTCATCAACTGAGTCAGAAGAGACTGGGCGCTTACGTAAAGCCAGCTTAACTGAGCTGACTAACTTTTCATGACTGTACTCAACACGACTACCGTTCTTCTTAACGATCGCCGGCAATACGAGCTCAACACGCTCGTAAGTCGTAAATCGTTTATCGCATTTTGAGCAACGGCGGCGACGGCGAATGGTATCGCCTTCGTCCGATACCCGGGTATCTAGAACCTGGGTATCGTCGTTATGGCAAAAGGGGCAGCGCAATGTAGCTCTTCTTTATGTTTTAGTTTGGTGGGTTATTTGCATTAACCGTAAACAGGGAAACGCTTGGTCAACTCAGCCACTTGCGCACGAACCTTGGCGATGTTGTCAGCATCATTTGGATTATCTAAAACATCCGCAATGAAATTACCAACTTGACGCGCCTCAGCCTCTTTAAAGCCACGTGTTGTCATTGCTGGTGAGCCCAAACGAATACCACTCGTCACCATTGGTTTTTCCGGATCATTCGGAATGCCGTTCTTGTTGCAAGTGATATGTGCCTCGCCTAATACGCGCTCAGCTTCTTTACCAGTCATTTTCTTGGCGCGCAAATCCACCAACATCACATGTGAATCTGTACCACCAGAAACAATGCGTAAGCCACGAGAAATTAATGTCTCTGCCAAAGCTTTAGCATTAGCTACTACTTGCTTTTGATAATCAACAAAGCCAGGCTCTTGCGCCTCTTTAAATGCTGCCGCCTTACCAGCGATCACATGCATCAAAGGGCCGCCTTGCAAGCCAGGGAATACCGCAGAGTTAATGGCTTTCTCATGCTCAGCCTTCATCAAGATAATGCCGCCACGTGGGCCGCGCAAACTCTTATGCGTTGTTGAAGTCACGATATCAGCATGTGGCACTGGATTTGGATATACACCTGCAGCAACTAAGCCTGCGTAGTGCGCCATATCCACCATAAAAATCGCGCCTACTTCCTTAGCTAACTTACCGATGCGCTCGAAATCAATTTTTCTGGAATATGCAGATGCACCAGCAATGATTAATTTTGGCTTGTGCTCACGAGCCAAACGTTCCATTTGCTCGTAATCGATCTCTTCATTTTTATCTAAGCCGTAAGCGATTGGATTGAACCACTTACCGCTCATATTGAGAGCCATGCCGTGAGTCAAATGACCACCTTCAGCCAAACTCATACCCATGAAGGTATCGCCAGGCTTCAAGAAAGCCAAGAAGACTGCTTGGTTGGCAGATGCACCGCAATGCGGCTGAACGTTTGCTGCTTCAGCGCCAAACAAGGCCTTAACGCGGTCAATCGCCAATTGCTCAGCAACGTCCACGAACTCACAACCACCGTAATAACGCTTACCTGGATAGCCTTCAGCATACTTATTGGTCAACTGAGAGCCCTGTGCCTGCATGACTGCTGGGGAGGTGTAGTTCTCAGAAGCAATCAGCTCAATATGGTCTTCCTGACGCTTATTTTCATTCTGAATCGCTGCCCACAATTCGGGGTCAGTTTTAGCTAAAGTGTTTTGGCAGTTAAACATGGTCATAATCCTGATGAAGTTGTATTGCTGAGTGAATTAACTTAGTAAAATCAACCTACATCATACAAAATCCACCATGACCACCACACAAGACCTCTCATTCCTCTCCCTAGTCCTTAATGCCAGCCCATTAGTCCAGTTAGTAATGTTGTTATTACTGAGCATGTCTGTAGCCTCTTGGACCATCATTTTTAAGAAAACCGCCATTTTGCGGGGCGTAAGACAAGATACCGAGCGTTTTGAGCGGGACTTTTGGTCCGGTGGCGACCTCAACACTCTTTTGAACGCCGCCCAGCACAATACCCGTAGCGATGCCGTTTTAGAGCATATCTTTGAAGCAGGAATGCAGGAGTTCATGAAAGTTCGTGAAATCGACGCCGCCCGCCGTGCCATGAAAGCGACCTACCAGCGAGAAATAGACATGCTAGAAGCCAATCTACCCTTCTTAGCCTCCGTAGGTTCAGTCTCCCCTTATATCGGCCTCTTTGGCGCCGTTTGGGGCATCATGCACTCCTTCCGCGGCTTAGCTAACGTCCAGAACGCCACCTTATCGGCAGTAGCCCCAGGTATTGCAGAGGCGCTGATCGCTACCGCTATCGGTTTGTTTGCCGCTATCCCTGCGGTGGTTGCCTATAACCGCGCCGCAACCGATGTGGATCGCCTGGCAATTCGTTTTGAAACCTTTATTGAAGAGTTCACTAATATCTTGCAACGTCAGACTGCAGGCAAATAAGCATGGCTGGCTCACTCAGAAAATCCTCTAAGCGTCGGGCAATGGCCGACATCAATGTGGTGCCCTACATCGATGTGATGTTGGTATTGCTGGTCATCTTTATGGTGACTGCGCCGATGGTCAATCCTGGCGTCGTTAATCTACCAACAGTAGGTGGTGCAAAAGTACAATCTTTGCCTCCCGTCTTTTTAACGATTGATGCCAATGAAAATGTCATCGTGCGCAAAGATGGTGATCCTGTTCAGACTTTAAATAAATTTGAGCTCGGAGCGTTTGCACGCTCACAAGCAGAGAAGTCCGCCGAACAACCGGTTGTGCTTGCTGCAGATAAATCCATTAAATACGAAGTCGTGATGGATGTGATGTCCAAGCTAAAAGAAAATGGCGTGAAGCGTGTTGGCCTTGCAGTGAAGAGTCAGTAAGCCTCTTTGTCTTTTATTCATGAATAGCGCACAGACTTTTCACTCGACCTTTTCTCGAGGCCGCCTGACTAAAAATGAAAGTACTAAACGCGCTTTCAGTCTCTCACTTGCTGCGCACTTAGGTTTACTTGCATTTTTGGTAATCGGCATTAGCTGGAACAACTCCACCCCCTCAGGAGTGGAAGTGGAGCTATGGGATGCCAGTCAGCAGGTAGAAACTCCTGTCGTTCCTGAAATTAAAACAGAGATGAAAGAAGAAGCAGCTGACATCGCCATCAAGAAAAAGAAGGTTGAAAAAGAGAAGCCTAAAAAAGCAGAAGCACCTAAACCAGCCGCTCTAACTCCTGCGCAAATTAAAGCCAATGCAGAAGCAGATAAGAGGCGAGAAGCCAATATTGCTAGTCTTAGAGGAATGGCAGCCAAAGATGGTGGCACTGGCGGTTCTGTCGGAAGCGGCGTTGGTGCCGGAGGGACTGCGCCTCCTGGATGGAGCGATAAGGTCATTAAAAAGGTTCGCGCCAATATCACCTTTAATGCCGATTCTTTCAAAGGCAATAAGCAAACTATTGTTCAGGTAAAGCTTGCTCCAGATGGTGCCATCTTGATGAGAGTGATGACTTCGAGCAGCGACGATAACGCTTGGGATCAAGCTGTCCTGAGCGCAATTGATGCAACACAAAGTCTACCTAAAGACGACAATGGTCAATTTCCAACCCTGACACCTGAACTTAAACTCAAACCGAAGTAATTTACTAGACATGATCAAAAATATCACACGCTCTTATACCAAGACCTTTTTGTGGGTTATGACTCTCGGCTTAAGTATTGCTAGTCTTCAGAGTCATGCCCAGATGAGTATTGAAATCACTGGAGTAGGTCAGTCGCTCTACCCCATCGCCGTGATGCGCTTTAAGGATGAGAATAAGCTCCCTACCAGCGTTACTGAAATCATTCGCCAAGACTTGGCACGTAGTGGTTACTTTAAAAATACTGAGAACGGTAATGCCAGCGAAAGTGATGAAGGCACTCCGAACTATAAGTCTTGGTCTGCACGTGGCGCTGATGCATTGGCGGTTGGCTCAGTTATGCAAACTGGTCCGTCTCAGTTTGAGATTCACTATAAGCTTTTTGATATTCGTAAATCCGAAAGCTTGGGCGGTTTAGATATCAACACTAGCGCCGACAACTTACGTGCTGCCGGACATAAGATTGCCGATGACATCATCTTTAAGTTGCTAGGTGAGCGTGGCATATTTTCTACTCGCCTCTCCTACGTTATCAAAGAGGGTAAACGTTATCGCCTCGTGATTTCCGATGCGGATGGTCAAAATATTCGCAACGCCATGAGTAGTGGTGAGCCCATCATCTCATCATCATGGTCGCCTGATGGTAAGAAAGTGGCTTATGTGTCCTTCGAAGATCGCAAGCCAGTGATTTATGTTCACGAGCTCGCTACTGGTCGCCGCATTTCCCTATCGAACCAAAAGGGTAATAACAGTGCGCCAGCTTGGTCTCCTGATGGTAAGAAATTAGCCGTATCACTCTCAAAAGATGGCAACACTCAGATCTACGGCATTAATGCGGACGGCAGTGGACTTCACCGCCTTACTCGTGGTCGTACGATTGATACAGAGCCGCAATATTCTGCAGACGGTCGTTATATTTACTTCACGAGTGACCGCGGTGGTAATCCACAAATCTACCGCATAGGCGCTGAAGGCGAGCAAGTTGAAGGTGCAAAACGCATTACGTTCAAACAAGGTTTTGTGACTTCACCGCGAATTTCACCGGACGGCAAGTATTTGGCATATATCGCTAACATTGGCGGAGCCTTCCGTCTTTACATCCTCAATCTAGCAACTGGCGACTCACAAGCTTTAACAGATGGCACCAGCGATGAGTCCCCTTCTTTTGCTGCGAATGGGCGCTACGTCCTTTATTCCACCAAAGTCGGTGGCAAGCGGGTATTGGCGGCAGTCTCAGTAGACGGCAACTCCAAGCAGGTATTAAGCATTCCAGGGTCTGATGTGCGTCAGCCATCCTGGGGTCCATTTATGGACTAAAGCAATTAACAGATTAAGGCAGACTCACTAAACGAGGGTCATAAGAAAATTTCTCAATTTTCTTAGCCTTGATCAGCTTTGTATCCGGATGTAAGGGATTAATCAATACGTTACTTGCTTGCGGTATGACCACTGAAGGTACAAAGAGTAAAGCACTCGCATTGGATTGCAGCCACTTCTCACCTTTATCAATACTCACTGTTCCTGCCGGTAAAGCATCCCAACCGAATCCAGCAGTTTTGAAATTGAATTTCTTAGCCATGTCCCATACTTTTGTTGGGATATCAATGCGCACTAAATAGCGATTTAAGGGAAGGCCTTGTGCATTGATATGCACTAAGGTCTCTAAACAAGCAAGGGCAATCGATTCAGAGGTATAGAGAACAGGTGTCCCTTTTTTATTCCATCTCCCGCCTGATTTTTTTGCCCCTTCGCCACTGAGATCATCCGCCTTAAACGTGGGCGCATCCAATGCAATTCTCCAAACGACCTGAACACTCATGCGTATGCCCCAGTTTGAATTTTGGCAAGAAGATCGGAAATCATTTCCTGGCCAGAAATCGTATCTAAGTAGGCCGATGGCTTCTCGCCACCTAAAGCTGGAGATGGTTTTTCAAGCCAACTCGCTACCCACTTGGCAGCGTCAAAACCATCTGGGTTTCCTGACTCAGCAATCATTGACTCGACCTGTCCAACAAGCTTAGCCATACCAATCAAACGCTCACCTTGCTCAATAGGTAATATTTGACTTGCAGCTAACTTCTTGTCCACAGTTGATCTAGGTAAATTCAAATACCTAAATAAGGTATCTTTTGTAATGCCCATAGAATCAGCGATGACATTGATGTATCGAGCTGGAACCCCCGTCCGCATCAATCGAATGCGATCAATAGGCTGAACTCGATAAATTTGAGCAAAAGAAAAATCTGACTGAACTCCAGCAACCAAGTTTTTGCGAGTCACTTTTGTGCCGGGCTTTTTGGCGATGACACTAGACATCTTTAATTCCTCATTTGAGGAATAATTTTACCTCATTTAAGGAGAAATGCAAATATGCCTTATAAAGTAAAAAAGGAAGCATCATTTCCACCCAAATAGGCTAATCTTAGGGGCATAATATTGTCTATTAGCTTAATTAATTGCCTGTTTTGTAGGAAAAAGGAAAGATCATGAAAATTTCTATCGCGCGCCGTGCCGCAACCCTGACCCTTGTGGGCGCAACCGCTCTTCTCTTGGCAGCTTGCTCAAGCGTCAAATTGGATGATGTTGATGGTGCCAATGGCGGTGGTAGTGGTAACTTTGGCTCGCAGCCATGGAATGATCCGAGCAGCCCACTGTTCCAACGTAGCGTGTACTTTGATTTCAATGAATACACCGTTCAGACTAAGTATCAGAAACAACTCTCTGCACACGCAAGCTTCTTAAAAGCCAATCCAAAACAGAAGGTCATCATTCAAGGTAATACTGACGAGCGCGGCACAGCTGAATACAACTTAGCTTTGGGTCAACGCCGTTCAGATGCGGTGCGTAAGTCACTCAACTTGATGGGAGTTTCTGACAACCAGATGGAAGCAGTGAGCTTTGGTAAAGAAAAACCAAAAGCTGAAGGTGATAACGAAGCGGCATGGGCAGAAAATCGCCGTGCTGACATTGTTTACATTACAAACTAATGCGTAGCCCTTCACACTCTTTTAAACAAACGCTCTCACGAGCGTTTTGTTTAAGTGCCGCCACTCTTTGCCTGAGCGCCTCTGGCAATGCATGGGCCCTCTTTGCTGATGATGATGCACGTAAAGCGATATTAGACTTACGTAAATCTCTAGCCACTACGCAACTTGAATTACAAGGTCAAATCGATAAACTCAAAACAGAGAATGCGGAGCTACGTGGCAAGGTAGAAGAGCTTGAGAAACTGGGTGAAGATATTGGCGCCAGTCAAAAAACCTATTACCAAGATCTCGATAACCGCCTAGGGAACTTTGAGCCCCGCACAGCAACTATTGAAGGTGTCAGTGGCACGGTCCAGCCGGGTGAGAAAAAAGCCTATGATGACGCATTAAAGACCTTTCAATCTGGCAATCTCAAAAAAGCAGACAGCGACTTTTCTGCTTTTGCTAAGAAATACTCTAATAGCCCTTATGCCCCGCTGGCACTCTTTTGGAGCGGTAACAGCAAATATGCCAACAAGGATTACACCGGTGCGATTGCGCAACTGCAAAACCTGATTAAGCGCTATCCAAACCATCCACATATTCCAACAGCCATGTTGACACTCGGTAATGCGCAATTGGAAAGTGAAAATAAGACTGCTGCCAAGAAGACATTTAACGACATTATCAGCAAGTATCCGGATACCGAAGCAGCAAAAGATGCGCAGCAACTGATCGCTGCAACTAAGTAATCCAGTAACTCAGGATTCAATACTGTTCCATATCTAAGTTATCTGCTACTTTTGAAAGTATTGCTCCGCGCAAACCTAATGCACCGGCAGTAATTTTGTTTTCTGGTGGACTGGATTCCAGCACCATTCTGGCGTTGGCGAAAGATCTTGGTTACGCGCCCTATGTCTTATCTGTTGGCTATGGTCAACGCCACTCATCAGAGCTAGCAGCAGCAAAACAGATTGCCAAGAAAATGGGTGTCATTCGTCATGAGGTTGTGAATTTAGACCTCACACGCTTTGGTGGATCAGCACTGACAGACTCATCTATCGATATCCCAACAACCCCTAGTAAAGATTTAGAAATTCCGGTCACCTATGTGCCAGCGCGTAATACGATTTTGCTATCGCTTGCTTTAGGGTGGGCTGAGTCATTAGGTAGATTGGATATTTTTTATGGCGCTAATGCCGTTGACTACTCTGGCTACCCAGACTGCCGCCCAGAGTACTTAGCCTCATTTGAGACTATGGCCAACCTTGCTACTAAGGCTGGTGTGGAAGCCATTAATAATGAGAATCGCTTTCGGGTGCACGCGCCCATCATCGGCATGAGCAAAGCAGAAATCATTCAACTGGGTACCACTTTAGGCGTCGACTACTCGCAAACTGTTTCTTGCTACCAAGCAAATGATTTGGGTGAAGCTTGTGGAGAATGTGAATCTTGCCGTCTTCGACAGGCAAGTTTTAAGCAAGCCAACTTGAGTGATCCAACGCGCTACCAAGTAGCACTCAACTAAAAAAATTATGCGCCCTGCTGAATCAAACTTTCAGCCGGAATTCCCAGCATCTTATGTAAATTCCAAATCATTTTTAATGTCAGCGGTCTTTTACGATTAAGTATTTCATAGACACGATTTAACCCGCCAATCATGGGTTGAAGATCTTTTGGCTTCAACCCAGCCTGCTCCATTCTAAATTTAATAGCCTCAATTGGATCAGGGAGAGAAATTGGATAGCGCTTTGCTTCATAAATCTCTGCCAGCATTAGAAGAACCTCAAATCTATCCCCTTTCTTACTACCGGGTATCGGCTCGTTATCAATCAACTGCGAAATCTCTGCTAAAACAAATTTATATTCCGCATTATTACGAATGGGTTTTAATTCCTTCATATAACCTCCATTTCAATTGTCTTGGCGTTAACCCCGTCATACTCCGCATGAGTCCCAATGAACTTAATGTAGAGGGCTCCAAAGCGATAGGCTATTGCAACAATTAAGCGGTATTTATTTCCTTTGATATTAAAAACAACTCGGTTATGCGCAATAAAACCTGCATTTCTATACTGACTCTTAATATCTTGGGGTGATTGCCAATCAGCCTTCACAGCTTCGTCGTGCCAAGACTTTAAGGGTTGCTCGGCATCTTGATGTAACTTCCAAAATTGAACCAAGTATTTTTTTGCAATTATTCTCACAACGTCAGTATAGTCCCAAATTGGGACTATTGATAGTAGGGGCTTAAAACCAGCCTGTTAACAAGGGCTTCCTAGAAATCACAGCTCTTATAATTGGGCCATGCCCAAAAACTTCGCAGTAAAAAAGATTCCGGCTTCTAAGTTAAGCCAAGACTTTGATGGTGTTTTTGACCTTGTGAAGCTGCGACCGATTGGTCTCACAAAGAGTGGTCGAATCACCGCTTATCTAATATCTGCGGGTACCTATGAGGCTTTAATTAAAAATTTATTAATTAATTATCAAATTGAAGATTTACTCAACATCCGCTCAACATAACGCGCAATTAAATCCACCTCTAGATTTACTGCTTCACCCTGCTTGAGCTTCCCTAATGTAGTGTTCTCAAGTGTGTGCGGAATAATATTGATATCGACTAAACATGCATCTTGACTGTCTTGCGTTTTATTAACCGTCAATGAAACACCATTCACCACAATCGATCCCTTATAAGCCAAGAATGGCGCAAGCTCTTTGGGCGCCTCAATCTGCAGTAACCATGAACCATAAGCATCGCCTGCGACAGTGGCAAAATGCGCCACCTTGCCTACCCCATCAACGTGCCCACTCACCAAGTGACCACCCAAACGATCATTGAGACGTAGCGCTTTTTCAAGATTAACGGGGCCTACCTTATCCAGACCAATTGTCTTGCTTAAAGACTCACGGGAGATGTCTAAAGCAAAAGTAGTATCGGTTAATTCAGTAGCTGTCATGCAGGCACCCTGAATGGCAATACTGTCACCCAATGCAACATCATCAAGATATCCGGAAGGTACTTCAACGACTAAGTGCAGCCCATCACCTTTAGCTTGAGCGCTTTTGATTTGACCAACCGCCGTAATAATTCCAGTAAACATAGTGAGATCTTAAATAGGATTTGTAATTTTATTGAATCGTTATTTCGTATTTGCTACTTCTTGCTCAAGCGCAAACGAAGATCAGAACCAAATAGGGTTTGATCGATGATTTGCCAATCCTGGCGTTGATCCAACGCCCCCAAGGGAGAAATGTTTGCCATACCAATACCGTCACCCATAAAGAAGGGGGCGTAGTAGAGCAAGAGCTCGTCAACACAATCTTCTCTCAACAAGGATCCATTTAATTTAAATCCAGCCTCAACATGGATTTCATTCATGTGGCGCTCCTTTGCCAAATACGCAAAGAGTTTTGGCAAACCTACTTTGCCATGAGCATTAGCCATCGCAATCACTTCGACACCAAGAGCTTCAAATGCTTTTGCCTTATCTTGGCTCTCCTGAGAATCCAATGAAGCGCAAAACAAGATAACGCCTGATGCGTTAGGGTGACTCAATACCTTTGCATTTAGCGGTGTATCGAGCTTGGAGTCCACAATAATTCTCCAAGGCTGACGCTCCGTTTGAACATCTCTCACGTTCAAAGTGGGGTCGTCTTCTTTGACGGTACCTACACCAGTCAATATAGCGCAGGCTCGAGCACGCCAGTGATGTCCGTCAGCTCTTGCAAGCGGTCCCGTGATCCACTGACTCTGCCCATTTGGGAGTGCGGTCTTTCCATCTAGACTGGCAGCAATCTTCATCCGCACCCAAGGCAAACCTCGAGTCATCCGAGAAATAAATCCCCGATTGAGTGCTATGGCTTCCGTCTCTAACAAACCACAACGCACTTCAATTCCTGCGGCCTTCAGTCGCTCTAAGCCTTGGCCACCTACCAAAGGATTTGGATCAGTCATGGCTGCAATCACCATAGCCGGCTTTGCCTCAATCAAGGCATCAACACAAGGTGGAGTTCTGCCGGTATGGTTGCATGGCTCTATAGTGACATAGATCGTCGATCCAGCAGGATCCATTCCCTTCGCCCTCACATCAGCCAATGCCTGAACTTCCGCATGAGGTCCACCCACTCTTTGGGTGTAACCCCGACCAATCACTTTTCCATCCTTTACGATCACGCAACCCACCCGCGGATTGGGATTGGATAAATAGAGAGTCTTTTGAGCTTCGGCCAAGGCCTCGCTCATCAATTGGTGATCAACAGCGGTGTACATGGGTCTATTAAAACCGATTGCGGGCTAGAGGGGCAAATTTACCTACAAACTATCTACAGGCTTTGGCTTCCCGAACAGGATCACAAATGCGCCAGCGACCACCACTACCCAAAATCAGTTGCCTTTCAAGACTGGCGTCTTGCTCATGACCCCAGTATTAGGCGATTAGCTACAAAGCCTCCTTGGCCGGTTTTAGCAGCCCCCGCCGCATTAAACAGAATCCCTCTTTTTCCACTATGGGGGTCAATAAATTGCTTGCCCCCACCCTTAAAGTAAATGGGCGCTATATCCCCTTGAGAAAACCAATGATGCTCGACACAGGCTGATGACGCCCGCTTGTCAGAACAGGCATTTTTCACCACCCACCCCTCATCCCAAAGCTTGTCAGTAATGGGGGTAATCTGAATCGGAGTACCCAGCATTAAAGCTTGTCCTCGTGCAAATTGCGCATGAACAATAAAACGTCGAGCGATAGTATCAATTTGTCGAACGGCCATGCCATTTTGTAGCAGCGGCATTGACATGACTGCCATGATGGCAATCAATAGGACCACTGTCATTAGCTCCAGCAAGCTGCCACCACTCTCACCCCCAAAGTAATTCAGGTTTTTATCATTTACACTGTTCATTCAAATTCTTGACGCCAATTTAAGCGGTTGGCTTGTTTAGTTTTTTCATCTAGAAAAACCAAGATCTCGAGGGTGGGATTTCTTTAGTAGAAATGAGCCAGAGATTTTTTCCGACAGATTGAATATGGCAATAAGAGTGATTGAGCGAAGCAATGTTTGCCAAGCTTTCCTCACACTCTAAGAGTAATTTTTCAGATGCGATCAATTTCTTTCCCGCACTGGTAACAGCATTAAGGCGAATGAGTTCAAGTGCGACAGAACGCTCCAAGATCTGAATCAAGGAAGAAATCAAGATGAATAGAGATAAAACCCAAGCAATAATCACTAAAGGTTTCTTGTAGAAAAAGTACGCTCAAATATGCGCTGAATCCTTGCTCCATCAGTCATCACCAGCTTCACCCTGAATGTTTTCGGCACTTTACGAGATTGGCTTATAGGCAGATGCTCAACTTGAATAGACTCGATCGATAAACGCTCCACACCATTCATTAAAGTGGTGTTTTGTAAGCGGCCCTGACGATCCAGTGATTGGCAAATGAGTGAACCGCCATTTACTCGCACACCCTTAGGAAGGCTTGCTTGTCGATCAACAATGAATCCCTGTTGAGTGATACTTTTCTTGGCGCGCTCATTAGTAATGACATTTCCGATGCAATCAAAGTCAACTCCTTTAGATACTTCATGCTTTACCATGATGGAGTCCGAACCTCGAAATCCAACTCCTTTCTAAATATCAATAAAACCTTGTTTTGATTGTTGTGATTGCCTTGCCAATGGAGATGGCAAATTTTGAAATCCTGCCATGCGAATGGATCGGCCAATCAATTCCAAAGCACGATCCGCTTCAAGTGCGAGTGATTGGGATTTCTCCAACTCAATTTGTTTGACGATCAGTTCTCCACTATTTTTTAATAGAGGCCCTACCAAGATGAGGCATAGTGTGAATCCGACGAGGCACTCCAGTAGACTCATTTAATAGGCTTTCTCTCGATACGATTTTTGCTGCTGTAGCTTGGGCAATCTCATGTTGGTCTAGCTCCTGGTGTATTTGCTCTCGTCTTGCCCCTAATTGCCCCATAAGCAGCACTAATTTTTGATAGGTATTACCAAGACTGATCCAGCCGGTTGCTATCAAGGTCATCGCTACAAGCACTTCCAACAAGACAAAGCCATTGGCTTGTCCTTTTAAATCCTGGGGCTTGGTGGGTCTATGGCTGTATTCACTGGGAATCTTGGGCATTGGCCATCCTCCTAAGTCGCATCAAGGGAATACAGCCAATAAATGGGTGCCGATCGTCAGAAAAGCTGGATATTGGGCTCGGTGCGCTAGGTAGAAACCAAAAGCCCCTCCTCAGCTTAAAATAGAGGGCTATGCAAAATATCCTTGCCTCCACAGAAGAAATCGTTGCCGACATGAAAGCTGGCAAGATGGTCATTCTGGTCGATGAAGAAGATCGCGAGAATGAAGGCGACTTAGTGCTTGCTGCCGATCATGTCACCCCAGAGGCGGTGAATTTCATGGCTAAGCATGGTCGTGGATTAATTTGCCTGACTTTGACACGCGAACGTTGCCAACAAATCAACCTTCCTTTGATGGTGCGCGATAACGGCACCTCCATGGGAACCAATTTCACAGTTTCGATTGAAGCAGCTAGTGGTGTTACTACTGGAATCTCAGCGGCAGACCGCGCCCATACAATCAAAACTGCGGTTGCAGCTAATGCAAAACCAAACGACCTAGTTCAACCAGGTCACATCTTTCCATTGATGGCACAGCCTGGCGGTGTATTGATTCGCTCAGGTCATACAGAGGCTGGTTGTGATTTAGCTACCATGGCAGGTTGCTCACCTACCGCCGTGATTTGCGAAATCATGAAAGATGATGGCAGCATGGCACGATTGCCAGACTTGCTCGAGTTTGCCAAAGAACATCAATTAAAGATTGGCAGCATTGCTGATCTCATCCAATATCGTAGTCAACATGAAAGTATTATGGTCCGCGAAGGCGAGCGTGAGTTCAACACTCCTTGGGGCAAGTTTCAGGGCATCGTCTATCGCGATACCCCAAGCTCTTGCATTCACTTGGCTTTAGTTCACGGCAAGCCTTCGGAGAGCGTAGAAACTTTAGTTCGTGTACATGAACCACTTACAGCATTGGATTTCTTGGACGCCAATGTCAGCACCCACTCTTGGCCACTGGCTCAAGCACTCCAAAAGCTAGCAGCCTCACCAGCTGGCGTCGCTGTTTTACTCAATGCCTCTGGTATTGCGGCTCTAGGAGATGCAGATTGGTTGGCACAGTTTCATAAACTCAATGGCGCAGAATCAGAAAACACAAGCGTACCGCCAACACGAAAAACAGATTTCCGTACTTACGGCATCGGTGCGCAAATTCTCAAAGATCTTGGCGTAGGAAAAATGCGTTTATTAGCCAATCCAAGTCCCGTGCCAAGCTTATCTGGATACAAGCTTGAAGTGACTGGCTATACCCCTTTTCAATCCAATCTTGAATCTCAACAATAAGTAATTCCGGGAAATTAATGAATACATCCAATGACGAATCTGCTGTAGGCGTACTTGCTACCGATCTCAATGGTCAAGATCTACGCGTTGGCATCGTACAAGCGCGCTTTAATGAAGCGCATTGCGTTGCCCTCACTACTGCATGTATTGAAGAGCTCATCAAGTTAGGCGTCTCCCAATCTGATATCAAGTTAGTCACCGTGCCGGGCGCATTAGAAATTCCATTCGCACTTCAAAAGTTAGCTGAAACAGGTGAGTTTGATGGCTTGGTTGCACTAGGTGCCATCATCCGCGGCGAGACTTACCACTTTGAACTCGTATCGAATGAATCTGGTGCCGGTATTACCCGTGTTTGCCTTGAGTTTGGGCTACCAATTGCCAATGGTATTCTCACCTGCGAGACGGATGAGCAGGCACAAGTACGCGTTCAAGTTAAAGGCGCTGATTGTGCTAAAGCTGTTGTTGAAATAGCTAACCTAGCATTGGCTCTCACACCAGACATTGATTTTGAAATCAATCCCAGCGAAGAGTAATGATTGATATGACTAAGACTCCCGCAACATCGCAAGCCCCTGTGGCCAGCGCACCAAAACGCTCCCTAACGCCACGCCGCCGTGCTCGTGAGTATGCCCTTCAAGGTGTATATCAAAGTCTAGTGATGCGTCGCGCAGGTAGCCTACCGAATGCCGCAGCCATCGCTAAACAGTTAGCAGAAGACCCTGGCTTTCGTCGTTGCCAACATGATTTATTCCAAGGCATTTTTGCTGGCGTTTTAGAGCGTACAGATGAGCTCGAAGGCATCATTACCCCTGCACTGGATCGCCCTATTAATGAGCTCTCCCCTGTTGAGCATGCTGCTTTATTGATCGGTGCTTATGAATTGGCTATCGACCTGTCCGCGCCATATAAAGTAGCTATTAATGAGGCCGTAGAGCTTGCTAAGACCTTCGGCGGTACCGATGGTCATAAATACGTGAACGGGGTACTAGACCTCTTAGCTCAAAAGCTAAGAAGTGCAGAGATTCAGACGGGCTAAGCTCACCAGCAGCCCAAGCCTCGAAAAGCAGTTCACTAGACCCCTGCACTCGTTCAGAGTCCAGGGGTTTTTCATTACCCTCGCCTGAGGGATAAAATCAGTTGATTAAATAGATTAAGCCATCAACCATCAATAGCTAGAACGATTTTGGAGACTTTGCCATGCAAAAAATAGATATTCGCCCCTTACTCAAAGATCCGAGCTTGTTTAAAGAAGATGCCTTTATTAACGGCGCCTGGGTAAAGTCTGAAAATACCTTTGCTGTTACTAATCCAGCTACTGGCGAGCACCTTGCACAAGTAAGCAATCTTGGGACCAAAGATGCAGAACTGGCAATCCAAGCTGCAGAGGTCGCCTTTCGAGAATGGAAAAGTAAAACTGCTAAAGAGCGTGCCCAGGTGATGCGCAAATGGTTTGATCTGATTATTCAGAATACTCAAGACCTTGCCACTCTGATGACCCTGGAACAAGGCAAGCCCTTAGTTGAGGCAACTGGTGAAGTGACTTACGGCGCTTCATTTATTGAATGGTTTGCAGAAGAAGCTAAGCGGGTAGCAGGTTCTATTCCAAGCACAACTTGGAGCGATAAACGTCTCATCGTGATGAAGCAGCCGATTGGTGTCTGCGTAGCAATTACTCCATGGAATTTTCCGATTACCATGATTACCCGCAAGATTGCGCCAGCAATGGCAGCAGGTTGCACCATTGTTATTAAGCCCGCCGAACTAACTCCGCTATCGGCTCTTGCCCTAGCTGAACTTGCACAACGTGCTGGCGTACCAGCAAGTGTAATCAACATTCTGACGGCAGATGCCGAGCAATCGATTGTGATTGGCAAAATACTGTGCGCCTCACCTGTAGTTCGTCATCTGTCATTTACTGGATCTACAGAAGTAGGTCGTATTTTGATGGCTCAGTGCGCACCTACCGTAAAAAAATTAGCCCTCGAACTTGGTGGCCATGCACCCTTTATTGTTTTTGAAGATGCGGATATCGATGCGGCAGTCTCTGGTGCAATGGCATCTAAATATCGCAACTCTGGTCAAACTTGCGTTTGCGCGAATCGCTTTTATGTCCACAAGAATGTGCTCGATCAATTTGTGGAGAAGTTTGCCAAAGCTATTCAAGCGATTAAAGTGGGTAATGGTATGGAGACTGGCACTACGCAAGGCCCACTGATTGAGCAGGCTGCTTTAGAGAAGGTGGAGAGGCATGTAGCCGATGCCATTAGTAAGGGTGCAAAGCTCGTTGCTGGTGGTAGGCCCTCCCCTTTAGGTGGCACTTTTTATGAGCCCACTATTTTGTCTAATGTCACTAATGACATGCTCATTACCTATGAAGAGACATTCGGACCAGTAGCCCCAATCATCCCGTTTGAAAGCGACGAGGAAGCAATCAGACTGGCTAACAATAGCCAGTTTGGCTTGGCTTCCTACTTCTACAGCCGAGATATTGGTCGCATCTGGAAAGCGGCAGAGGCATTGGAGTACGGCATTGTGGGCGTGAATTCTGGGATCATCTCCAATGAAGTGGGTCCATTTGGAGGTGTAAAGCAATCCGGCTTAGGACGTGAAGGTAGCATCTATGGCATGGATGAGTACCTAGAGCTGAAATACGTTTGTCTTGGTCTGTAAGCTAAGATCAGAAACTAATAAAGCCGCTCTTTTAGGTTAAATGAGCGGCTTTATTTTTTGACATCATTGCTACTTTATTTTTTCTTATAGACTAAGTCCCACACACCATGTCCCAGCTTAATGCCCCGAGTTTCAAACTTAGTGGTTGGTCTATATGCAGGTCTCTCGACATACCCAGAATGCTTAGCCTCCATCTGCTTAAGAGTCGGCTTGAATTCTTTAAAAGACTCTTTAGCAAGCTCAATTTCACTAGCAACATCAGTCGCTGAAAAAGTTTCAATGCGTATTTGATCAGTAGAGGTATTTTCTAAGTCGGACTCTGCATTTAATACTAAGAGCATTTGCTCAGCATAGTTATGCCAGTCGGTAGCTAAATGCAAATAGGCACCAGGTTTGAGACGAGAAACCAGCAGTCTCACAAACTCTACCTGAATTAGGCGGCGCTTGTGATGACGCTTCTTATGCCAAGGATCTGCAAAGTAAATATGAATACCATCAAAAGAGTTTGGTGCAATCATCTTCTCTAGCACCTCAATTGCATCATGACGAATCAAGCGTAAATTGGTCAGCTGGTTTTCACCAATCAGTTTTAGTAAAGCGCCAACTCCTGGAGAGTGCACTTCAATTGCCAAAAAATCATCCTCAGTGCGTAAGGCAGCAATTTTGGCAGTGGTCTCCCCCATCCCAAAACCAATCTCCAATATCTTTGGACGGGAGGAGCCATTAAAAGCCTGAGGAAGATCCAATACGGTCTCTTGAAATGGCACTAAGAACTGAGGGCCCAAGTCATCAATAGCCCGCTGCTGGCCAGCAGTGGTTCTACCAGCACGCAATACAAAAGAGCGGATACGCTCAGTTCTTGAAAAATTCACGAGAGAAATACTTTCATACTTTATGGATTTCTTAGACTCTATTTTGGAAAAGGCGTATTCCAGCCAGCCGAGCGATAGGCATAAACCACTTCACCTAGCACGATAGAAAGCGAAGTCATAAACGACATCAATCCCAGTACAAACGTCCAAATGACATAGGTGGCCTGTAATGACCGCACCGCACCTGCCTGGAAGAAAAATAACTCTAGAACTGTTAAAGAAATAAATACGCCGCTTAATACATCAAAGAAAATCGCAGCCGTACAAAGACGCCCCCTGACCTTTGCCTCATTCGCCTCTTGCGTCATATGAGTCAACATATCTTGATCCTGAATGCCGCCCTCTTGAATTCGGTGCTGAATAGCGCGCATACGATCCACCGATCGAGCCAAGCGAGCAGAGATTGCATTAATTAAAGTTGCTACTGCAGTCAATAAAAAGACTGGGGCTAATGCCAGCTGAATATTATTGGTAATAGCGTCAATTGATACATCCATATTTATTCCAATCTGCGTCTATGAATTTGAATTATCTTGGTTTAGTGGGACCAGGCTACAAGGCCGGTGTACGCACTCACCAATACCAGCACACCAAAGACAATGCGATACCAGGCGAATGGGATGAAGTTATGTCCAGCAACATAATGAATCAACCAGCGCACACAAATAAATGCGGAGATAAAAGCGGAGATAAAACCGACCACAATCGCCCAAGTAAAATCGCCAGACAAAGAAACGGGATTTTTCCAAAGCTTGAGAAGTTCGTAAGCAGTTGCACCGCCGATTACAGGAATTGCTAAGAAGAAAGAAAATTCAGTCGCAACTGCACGCGGCAGGCCAAATAACATGCCGCCAATAATGGTCGCACCGGAACGAGAAGTTCCAGGGATTAAAGCAGCGCATTGCGCCAGCCCAACCTTTAAAGCATCCATTGGGATGAGATCATCTACCGACTGAATATGTGATTTGCTTGAGATAAGTTTTTGCTGACGGCGCTCTGCCCAGAAGATCACCAGTGCGCCAACGATAAATGCAGAAGCCACCGGAATGGGCGCAAATAAAACAGCTTTAATGTATTTGCCAAATACGAACGCCAAACCCATCGCTGGAATAGAGGCAATCAATAGATTGAGAATGAAGCGTTGAGAGATGGCGCTTGTTCGAGCAGTAGCAGCAACCTTCCAGAGCTTTTCTCGGAACTCCCAACAAACTGCCAAAATCGCGCCAAACTGAATAATGACCTCGAAAGCCTTTCCACGCTCATCATTGAAGTCGAGTAAATCACCAACCAAAATCAGATGGCCCGTACTGGAGATTGGCAAAAACTCGGTTAAGCCCTCCACTACCCCCAGTACTACCGCTTTAGCTAGCAAAATTAGATCCATAGGCGCAATTTTATAGATAGATGAAGCAGATCCTAGGATTTGGCAAAATAAGGCTTAAATCCAGCGCTTTAGGCAAATAGGCCTTAAACTTCATGGCACATTGAAAAGCACCCGAATTAGATGACATCGAGATGACATCGACACGTTTTCGCCTCTCTCAGTTAACCAGTTTTGGTGTAATCCTGGGTCAGGCGTTCGGACTCGGAGTCTATCCGTCCGCAGCACTAGCACAAAGCGCTAATGGGGCCAAACCTTCATTGCCAACCCCTGTGAGTGCACAATCTTAGTAGGTCTAGACATGCCGCCACAGATGGTCGCCTTGCCAAAGCAAGCGATTCCGATCAATGAAGCACCGTCTAATGTCAGCGCTAACAGTGCAACTAATACTAGTCAGGCAACGGATTTAATTCGACTCTACCAAGAAGCAGCATTTAGCGATCCTGTATTAAATGCTGCTCGTTTTAACTATCAAGCTAGTAAAGAGCTTTATTGGCAAGGTTTATCCCTCCTGCTCCCACAGGCTAGCGCCGTACCTGGTGGTACTCGCTACTATCAGCATGCGGCAGGCAATACTCCTGCTAGCTCATATCCCAGCAATCGGGTATACGATCAAAAAACTATACCGTCACCCTCACTCAACCTGTCTTCAATATGGCAGCATTTGAAGCATTTAAACAGGGTGACCTCAATACCAAAATTGCGGATATGCGCTTTTACTTAGCGCAACAAGACCTGATTATTCGTGTTTCACAAGCGTACTTCGATGCACTCACCAGTCAAGATAACGTTGAGCTCTATCGCAATAAAAAAGGGTTGATCAAACAGCAGCTAGAGATTGCTCAAGCCAAGATTGATGCTGGTCTGGCAACTATTGTTGATGTCAACACTGCACAAGCAGCTCTTGACCTTGCTAATTCTCAAGAAATTGCTGCTCAAGCAGATCTGATCGTTAAACGAGGTGTACTGGAGCAGTTAGTAGGCCGCCCTGTAGGCGCTCTAAAACCACTTATCAAAGAAGCTAAGATTGATGGCGTTCTCAAGGACCCTCCGCTCTAAATCAAAAGATGGTAATGGCACTCCGATTGCAGACAGCGTCAACCCTCAATTGCCGAAAGGTCAAACTCTAGAGGATTGGATTAATCAAGCAGAAACAGCCAACTTTAATGTCTTGGCAGGTCAGCTCTCAGTTAACTTAGCGGAGAGCACCTACAAGGCTTCGCAGGCACTGAATTATCCTTCTCTTAATTTTGTAGGTACAGCGGGTTACAACACCTCTAACAGAACGGCCAATAGCCTAACCCCGCCACAAACGAATATTTATAACAACACTATCGCCTTGCAGATGACCATTCCCTTGGTCTCCGGCGGCTATAACAGCTCTCTAATTCGTCAGAATGCTGCCCTGCTAGATGCAGCAAAGGCGAACTATGACAATGCACGCCGTACCGCAGCCCAAAGTACCCGTGCAGCATTTACCGGCTTCTATGGTGGCCTAGCCAGCGTCAAAGCCTATGAGGCAGCTGAGCGCCCATCCACTTCAGCGCTGGAGTCTAGTAAGCTGGGATTTCAGGTGGGGACTTTGATCAATATTGATGTATTGATTGCTTTAAATACCGTGATCACAACACGCTCGCAATTACAGCAAGCGCGCTACAACACAATTCTGAATGCCATAAAACTAAAGGCACATGCGGCAGCGCTATCAGATGAAGATCTCATCTCCATCAATATCTTACTGCGCTAATAACTAAAAATCAGTCAATCTTTAAGCTTGATCTAGAAGCTTTAAAAATGCGTTAAGAACCTCTTGAACGCTCGGTGGATTTTGAATATCGCCCACATTACAAATTCGATCAGACCAATAACCTTCTGTTTTCCAACGTGGCGAATCGCAATAAATCTCTACAGTTGGCTTCTCCAAGACCGCCGCTAGATGAGTCAGGCCAGTATCTACCCCCACCGTTAGAGCAGCGCCAGCAATTACCGAAAAAGCATCCTCAATCGAAAATGCTGGGGGTACCAGTGCATTTGGAATCTGTGCGGCGAGTAATTCGCTAATTTCTTTTTCGGAGGGACTGCCCCAAGGGAAAACCACTTGATATCCTCGAGCAGATAAATCTTTACCCAGCGTAATCCAATTGTCATTAGACCAACGCTTAGCTTCTCGAGCCGTTGAATGAAAGCACAATACATAAGGCGCATGAAGCCCTTCAACGGAACTCTTTGAAATACTAGAAACCCATTGCGCTGGATAAAACTGTGGCGCATCACCTCGCTCTATCAAAGACCAATCCAATACAGAGCACATGACCCAACGCGAACGATCCACAGCATGGCACTGCTTGGGGACCTGTACTGACTGGTTATAAAAAGATCTAGATAAAGGCTCGTAACCTGAGAACTCTGTTGCATTGGCTAGGCCGGCAATAACGGCCGTGGAACTCTTCTTGGCTAAAGAGCACACAATGGCGGATTTCAGTAAACCCTGGGTTTCGATCAATACGTCGTAAGTAGTAGATTGAAGAGTTTTTCTAAACGCAAAAAACTCTTTCCACGTTACTAGCTTAAAAAGATTTTTTTTCCAGCGGCGTAGCCCAAAAGGAATGATGCGATCGATACCTCTAAAACCGTCTTTTGATAATAGGGGCTCCAAGAGGTGTACATACCCTTCTTCCACAACCCAGTCGATTTGTGCTTCCGGTAAACGTGCGCGCAAATCCCACACAATCGGCAAGTTATGCAATACATCCCCAAGAGAGGATAGTTTTACCAGCAGGATTTTGGGGGAAGTGCTCATGCGAGCATTATCTTATCTTTTGAAAATGCCCCTAAATTCATTAAAACTTAGGAGCAACATCCCACGATAAACCAGCAGAATCTTTGGCATTCATATTGGGGGAGATACCAGCAGGTAAAGGCCAATCAATCCCGATAGTTGTATCGTTCCAAGCCAAACAAGCTTCGCTTTGCGGGTGATAGTAGTCGGTCGTTTTGTATAAAAACTCTGCAGTCTCCGATAACACCAAGAAGCCATGGGCTAGACCTGCAGGTATCCACATTTGCTTATGGTTTTGAGCACTTAATTCCAGGCCTACCCACTTGCCAAAGCTTGGTGAATCTTTGCGAATATCCACGGCTACATCAAAGACGCTACCGGCTACAACACGCACCAACTTACCCTGCGTTTGTTCAAGCTGATAATGCAAACCCCGCAAGGTCCATTGACGAGAAAAAGAATGATTGTCCTGAATAAACTCCACATTCAAACCCGTGGCTATAGAAAAGTCATGGGCATTGAAGGATTCGGTAAACCAGCCGCGCTCGTCACCAAATACTTTTGGCTCGATTACCAATATATCATGAATGGCAGTAGGAGTCACCAAAATTTTAGAGGACTTCAAAAACTCACTCATCCAATCATCTAATCATCTTCTTATGAGATAGAGAAACAGGTTGCGCGGAAGTATTGAGTTCATTTAATATTTTGCTCAAGTACTGACCATAACTATTCTTACTTAATTGAGTAGCAACTTTTTGCACTGTCTCAGCACTAATCCATCCCTGGCGATAAGCGATCTCTTCAGGGCAAGCCACCATGAGGCCTTGGCGCTTTTGGAGAGTGGCAATAAAGCCAGCGGCATCCAGCAAAGAATCATGAGTGCCGGTATCTAACCAGGCAAAACCACGGCCCATAATTTCTACACTAAGCTCATTGTTTTCGAGATAAACACGATTGACATCGGTAATCTCGAGTTCGCCACGTGCACTAGGCTTAATAGATGAGGCGATATCACAGACTTGATTGTCATAAAAGTAGAGTCCTGTTACTGCATAACTACTGCGCGGCTTAAGAGGCTTCTCTTCAATCGAGAGTGCTTTGTAATCTTTATCAAATTCCACCACACCATAACGCTCAGGATCCGTGACGTGATAGGCAAAAACCGTCGCACCATCATTACGAGCATGAGCGCTATCCAGCTGATCAACTAATTCATGGCCGTAAAAAATATTATCGCCGAGCACTAAAGCGCTTGGGTTATTACCAATAAAGTTTTTTCCTAAAGTAAACGCCTGCACTAAACCATCGGGGGATGGCTGTACGCAATACTCAATATTTAAGCCCCATTGCGAGCCATCACCCAGCAACTCTGCAAAACGTGGCGTGTCATGCGGTGTAGAAATTAGCAAAATATCGCGAATGCCCGCAAGCATGAGGGTTGTCAAAGGGTAATACACCATCGGCTTGTCATAGACAGGCATGAGTTGCTTTGAAACAGCCTGGGTCACTGGGTACAAACGACTACCAGATCCACCAGCCAAAATGATACCTTTGCGATTCATCTGGTTTACTGCCATAAGATTCTTTCTAGATCAGTCTATCTTTAGCCAAATTAGAAACATACGCCTTAACAGCAATATCCCACGGCTGATTTAATTGTTCCAATTTTGACATATCGCCCCGACCCACAAGCACTTGACCGAGCTTATCCGTCGACATCCTTGAATTCATAGGCCTAGGAGTGGGCAAAGGGTACTCCACTGCAGGAATGGACTTGATTGCACCGGGAACTATTTTCAAGGACGCCCCATCCTCTAATGCTGCTTGTACTGCCAAACACGCCAAACCATGCCAAGTAGTTTCACCAGCAGGAACTGCATGGTAAATGCCAGAAGGAAATTCTTTAATCCTGAGCTTGTCATCGGCCACTAAGCCTAAACTCACTTGCGCCAACCATGTGGCACTCGTTGGAACGCCATACTGATCATTGATGATCTTGAGCTCTTCACGATCTTTAGCTAGTCGCAAGATGGTCCGAATAAAATTGCCGCCATTTCCATACACCCAGCTTGTTCTGAAGATGGCATATTGACCACTACCGGCATTGCCAGCGAAAATTCTGGCAATTGTCTCTTCACTAGCAGCCTTGCTTTTTCCATAAACCCCTAAAGGATTGCGTATATCGTCTTCCAAGCAATAGCCGTATTTCTCACCATCGAAAACATAGTCTGTTGAATAGTGCAGAAAAGTAGCGCCATGATCTGCAGCATATTGCGCCATGATTTCTGGTGCTCTTGCATTGATAGCAAAAGCTAAATCAGGTTCTGTTTCTGCCCTATCGACTGCCGTATATGCTGAAGCATTAATGATCAGCTGGGGCTGCAATTGATTTAGGAGGGCTTCCAATGCAGATGCATCAGCAAGATCGCATTCAGAGCGACCTACATAATTAATATTGGGCTTATGCGCCAAAGTAGGTAAGAGCGAATCCAGCAAAACATGGAGCGCTTTACCTAACTGACCATCCTTACCAAATACCAAAATCTTCATAGAGATAAAGTTGGCTTTAGTTGTATTGCTTTTGTAACCAGTCGCGATAGGAGCCGCTGACAACGCCCTCTATCCAAACTGGATTATCCAAATACCATTGCACCGTCTTCCGAATACCCGTATCAAATGTCTCTGCAGGACGCCAGCCAAGCTCACGCTCAACCTTGCTTGCATCAATGGCATAACGACGGTCATGCCCTGGGCGATCTTTAACGTAGGTAATTTGATCAACATAGGACTTGCCGTCAGCTCGAGGCTTGAGTTCATCCAAGATTGCGCAGATGGTTTTAACCACATCAATATTGGCTTTTTCATTCCAGCCACCAATGTTGTAGGTTTCACCTAATGCCCCTTTAGTCAAGACTTCACGAATCGCCGAACAATGATCACCAACATAGAGCCAATCACGAATTTGCTGACCATCACCATAAATAGGTAATGGCTTGCTATTGAGTGCATTCAGAATCACCAAAGGAATCAACTTCTCTGGGAAATGATAAGGGCCATAGTTATTAGAGCAATTGGTGGTCACCGTTGGGAAGCCATAGGTATGAAACCATGCGCGCACTAAATGGTCAGAGGCAGCTTTAGAGGCTGAGTATGGACTATTAGGCTCATAAGAATTAGTTTCTGTAAATGCAGGATCAGTTGCAGAAAGTGATCCATAGACTTCGTCAGTCGAAACATGATGGAAGCGAAATGTCTTCTTTGCGGATTCATCTAAACCATTCCAATACTCACGGGCACACTCTAATAAATTAAATGTGCCAACGATATTAGTTGTGACGAACTCAGCCGGCCCATGAATGGATCGATCCACATGGCTCTCAGCAGCAAAATTCAAAATGGCACGAGGCTGATGCTCTTTGAGCAGTCGTGCGACTAACTCTTTATCGCCAATATCTCCATGGACAAAAATATGGCGCGGATCATCTTTTAAAGATGCAAGAGTGGCTAAGTTGCCGGCATAGGTGAGTTTATCGAGATTAACAACGCCCTCATTACTGGGCACATTTAGCCAATCGAGAACAAAATTTCCACCAATAAAGCCAGCACCACCAGTAACTAAAATCATTTTTTACCCTATTAATCAAATACTTAGCACCCATTACTAGAGAGGGGTACGAAAAATTATTCTAATAATTTTAACTGATCTATCAAGGACTTAGCGCGATGAAGGGTGGTGTGGGAAGCAAATACCTCACGCTGCGCATGCAGGGCTTTTTCAACCCCCAAGGAGGGATTGTGCATCAGCTCTTTAAATAACTCATCGTATTAAGCGGGTGAATTTGCGATAAAAAAAGAGTTTGATCCAAAAATCTTATTGAGTAGCATGGGGTGATCAATTAACTGCGGAACCCTGCACGCCGCCAATTGATATGTGCGCTCATTTAATTCACAAGCCCAATCGATTTGCTCTGGTAAGTGCACATTCAGTCCCACCTTAGCGCGCGCGTAGATATAGCAATCCCGCTCTCGATTAAATTGAAAATGCTTCACTTGCTTCCAGCCAGGACCATCAAGGAATCCAGAGTACTGACGTGCAATGTTTTTTAAATATGCAATGTGTTCGCGCTTGCGCGATGCCATCAAAACATAATTCAGATCACGCTCAAATCCTGCGACCGGAAAATAATGCAATGTATTAGCGCCGAAAGGAATATAGAGAATTTGGTAACCCGCATCAAAAAAAGGTGCGTACTCCTTTCGGCTCCTGACGTAATCTTCATCTCGATAGCTATAGAAAAAATCAATGTCATGCGCTTTCGCCCAAGCCAAGCGCGGAAGCAAAGGGGTGCTTTCGTACTCCTCTAGCGCCGCACTCAAGCCAACACGCAGTTTATGACAGCTCTTATATTTGGCAACCACATCCCAATCAATACGACGGAGATACTCATGGTTATCGCTGGAGAGCAAAATAGTAGGCTTGAATTGATCTAACGCGCTTTGTATCTTCTCTTCCCAACCTAGAGCTCTTGCGGGAATGCCAATGTAATTCAAACTCTCCATCAAGTTAGAAAAGAGTGAATATCCTGCTGGAGAAAAACGTGCATCTGGAATTTGAATCAAGATGCGCTCGACACTTGCCCCCATCATGCAATTTTTAAGCAGCGCCTCTAAATCCATTTTTAAACGAGTTCCTTGCTGAACCAGCAGGTCGGATGAGCTAAGGCATGCCGCTACATCCTCGTGCAGAAACTTATTCTGAAGCGCGTTTTCTGCCTCAACAAGAATGAGATCATGCCGTCGAAGTGTGGTTGAATTGAAAAGCCAATTAAATTGATGCTTTTCAAATGAGCGCCGTAGCTTAACTTTGCGTTTCTTAGCAAGCTGCAACAAATGGATAAGAGTCATATTCAGCTTGAAATACAAAGGAAGTAGTTTTAGACGACAAGACTCCCAATTGAGTCCATCTGATGGTCTAATTATATGATTATGAATATCATCGCACAGCTCCAAGGCGGCCTAGGAAACCAACTATTTCAGTACGCCACTGCCAGAGCGCTAGCGCATCAGCACAAAACCTCCTTACTGCTTGATCAAAGCTGGTTTACCAAGACTTATGAAGACGTAACCCCTAGAGAGTCGCTAATCTCCGCATTAAGTACTAAGGGCGCACCAATCTCGCTTGATTTGCCGCCAAAGAGGCCTAAACGCATTCATCGCATCCTTCAGAAGCTATGGCCCATTAATCCCTTTGTTTATTCAGAGCGAACTCCATATTGTTTCGACCCCAGCCTTTTAAAAGCCCCCTCCTTCAAAACTCAAAATCTTTATCTCATGGGATATTGGCAGTCATATCGTTATTTTGAATCGATCAAAAAAATACTGCAGTTAGAAGTAAGTCCTAAAGCCCCATTAGACGCACATTACCAAAACTACCTTAACCAAATCCAAGCTTGCAACTCCTCTATGGTCCATGTTCGACGCGGTGATTACGTTCATCTAGCGAGTGCAGCAAAGGTACATGGTTTTATTGGACTTGATTACCACCAACAAGGAATGGCAATACTGCTAGACAGGAAACCAGAGACCCATTTTTTTGTGTTTTCAGATGACTTAGATTGGGTGAAGGCGAATCTACCTTACCAAGACAAGATGACGTTTATTCAATCCCTAGATAAGGGTGACGCAGTCATACAAGAGTTGGAGCTCATGACGCACTGTCAAAATCATTTAATTGCCAATAGCTCTCTGAGCTGGTGGGCAGCTTGGCTGGCAAAAGATTCAAATAACACGGTAATTTGTCCAAGCCGATGGACAAATGACCTCACTATGAATTGGGATGACCTACTTCCATCTCACTGGCAAAGAATCTAAGCGCTTAGAAACGACCGCCAAGAGAAACTAGCACTGAAACTAAAAGCCGCTCAAGCCTAGTGAGCGGAGTTAGCAAACCATTACCGCGAAACTGAAAACGCGCATAAATCTCATAATTCGCCAGCACTGAAATACCAGGAATCTTCTGATTCAATTGCAACATAAAAGGAATTGCCTGCTTTAATCTTTTACTCAATGCTATTGGTTTAGGGAAAAGCTCACCATCCATACCCAGGCCGACCAAGTAAGCACTTCTGCTGACATTAAAAATTCTATTTGTCTCAGAGTTCTGAACCTGACTGGTTTGCTTAGAATGAATTCGGTAGGTAATTAAATTGTCACAAAGATTAGCAAAGCGATATCCCGCTAAAGCCAGCTCCGCCCAAAGCGAGTAATCTTCCGCGTAGTCCTTGCCAATCTGATAAGGATGCCTCTTGAATGCCTCCGCCTTACCCATAACAGCGGGATTGCACAAAGGGCTACACACGGTAATTAAAGCGCGGATATCTGCGTCTGAATAGCGCTGCTTTGATGACTTCATCCTACCGCTACTCTCGTAAAGAGAATAATGCGCTCCGCCACAAATATCCGCTTTATGTGACTCCAAAAAAGTAATTTGCAACTGCAGACGGTTAGGGAAAGCAATATCGTCAGCATCCAAAAAAGCAATGTACTCACCCTGAGCTGCAGCAACCAATTGGTTGCGAGCTTTTACCAGGCCTTGATTCTGCGCTAGATGCGTTTTTACAATCCGCGCATCGTCAAATTGCTCGATGACCTGCTGAGTCTGATCCGTAGAGCCATCATTCAGAATGAGCAACTCAAAATGGGGATAGGTTTGCCCCAAAATACTCTCAATCGCCTGAGCAATATGCTGCTCTGCATTAAATGCAGGCATCAGCACACTGACTAGCGGTGATTTTGTCATCAGAGGTAACTCTGCAAATATCGACCAAAGCGTTTGATACGCCTCAACCAACGGGAAGGTAATGATTTATTGCTGGGGCCGAGATGGCCATCCATATTCCAGGCTGATTGGTAAATCACCCCGAAATAATTTTGCACTAATTTAGCCTCGGTTTCACCCAAGCGCTTCATTAAGAAGTACTGCCAGTCATAGTGATAGGTTCTAAATAAAGGCTCCACAGCAATTAAGGGAATGGCGTGATACTTCATGAGTGCCTCTCCATATATCAAAGACTCTGGAAGATCCATGGAGATGAGATCCCAAATGCTGATGTCTTTGGGCTGCAGATATTCTTGGTCTAGAGATTGCCAAACTTTTGCAGACCAATTAAATGGGGCTGGGGCACAATAAAAATGAGGGCCAACTCGACCAAATAATTTCTGTACACGCTCCGCCTCGATCTTGAGATCGCGCTCCACTTTATGGTGCCCGCGATTGCTGGCGATTTGGAATAACTCCTTATTCTGATGCAGCACGGTATAAGGAACATTTTCATTGCTGACAAAATCGGATCGCCTGAAATCACAAATAAATTTGCTATCCGAATCTAAACATAGATAATTTTCAGCTAAACCCAGGCGCCAGAACTCTGACTTAATGATTTGCTGAGATAGCCCTCCAAGCATAGCTCGATATTGATCAAAGCTAGCCCTAGGATTAGCAGCAACGATTTCTTCATCTGCTACCCATAGGTATGAATCCTTACCAAGCACTTCCTCTAATAACGCCTTTTCCGAAGTCGGAGTAGAAATATAGAATGGTATTTGGTCCAGGTTATATTGCTTCACTGAGTCCAAAAGTCTCTTGAGGCGTAAAAAATCTCGGGAGTACGATTTGCAATAAAGGACAAAGTCTTTCAAATGAATTCCCGTTCTTTATTTTGGTCTATTTTGCACTTGAGTCAAGATAGTATTTACCGCTTGGTCGACCCCAATTGGATTCCAGGTCGGCTGAATTAATTGCTTGCCCTTCCAGTCCAGCCAAATTCTTTCTAGAGCCAGTTCAATTGCCTCCGCATCTAATTGTGGGCTGAGATAAGCCCCACGATCAAGCAACATCTTATCTAGCTGTGGATTGCGGTGAGTAATCCCCCAAATCGGACGCCCCGTCCAAAGGTAATCGTAAAACTTGGATGGGATATATTCAGCACACCACTCATCATTACCATGCAATAAGATCAACACATCAGCAGCTTGCATTTTTTCAGATACCTGCTCCCGACCAGATTTACCAGTAACGGAATCTCTTTCTAAACGCCCATGCGCCAGTAAAACATCTTCAAAACCCAACTGCTGGATAGCATCTATCGAAAGTGAATCCAGCGGTGCTCCGTATGCATGCACTCGAATCTGATCTCGCGCTTCTGGATACTTTTTTAGCAATGGTACCAATGCTTTGAGAATCGTTGAAAGCGAACGATCATTCGCTAGAGAACCAAAATGGCACAAGTTCAGTTTCTCAGTGTATTGATGCGATTGATTGGCATCCAGACTTCCAGGCGGCTCTGCGCCTGGTGTCACTACAAAACCATGAGCATTATTGGGCGTATTGAGATTTGGGTTGCGCACTTTAGCGTAATGCAAAGCGCCATCGGTAAACCACCAAAGCTTGTCAGAAAACCGAGTAAGTTGATTTTCCAAATAGTGACGAAAATGGGCATCACGATTTTTAGGCTCTTCAAAACCCTGATCTTCTGGATTCTTACGGATTACCAAAGGATCATGCACCTCAGAAATCAATTCAATACCCGTTGCCTTTTTTAACCAAACTCCAGCTAGGTGCGCAGACCATGCACTTCCCACCGAGAGAACAACATCAACTTTGCCAGCACGAATTAAGCGCCATCCATGAAAAAAAGCAGGTAATGTCCAAGACCACTGGCTAGAGTAACCCAGCAACAACTTTTCAATTGCAATCAAGGGTGAAAGCAATAGTGAAACTGTTCTTGTTGAGAATTTATAAATTAAACCTCGACCATACTTATTTGCTACCCAATGTCGAAAATCAAAACGGAATCCCGCTGGGCCCCAGGCAATGAACTGGTAGTGTGGGAAACGTTGATCTTTGAGTCCGGTAATCGCACTAAACACAATTGGCTCGACACCAGCCTCTAGTAGATAAGGAATCTTATCGGTAATAGTCAGACTCGCAGCACGCCCATCCATATTGAATGCATGGGTCAAGATCAGCCAACGCCTCTTGTCGGTTATTGCTGGTAACTGAACGGTACTTTGAGTGCTCAAGAGCTATATCCGATCTAACTAGTTACCGGCAACGATAGACATCACCGCCATGCGCACAGCAATACCAAACGTAACTTGATTCAGGATGACCGACTGAGAGCCATCAGCTACAGCAGAATCAATTTCTACACCGCGGTTCATGGGGCCAGGGTGCATCACGATAGCATCAGGTTTAGCTAAGGCTAATCGTGCAGGGGTTAAACCATACTGTTTAAAGAAAGCATCGCCCTCAGGAACTTGCCCCGCTTCCATGCGCTCCTTCTGAATACGCAAGGTCATCACGACATCAACACCCTTTAGCCCCTCTTCCATGCTGTGGAAAACCTTCACTCCCAACATATCCAAATCGCTTGGCAAAAGACTCTCAGGGCCAATCGCACGAATATCTGTACAACCCAAAGTTCTCAAAGCGCAGATATTAGATTTCGCTACACGACTATGAACAATGTCGCCCACAATTGCTACCTTGAGACCACTAAAGTCTTTCTTGAAGTGGCGCATCGTATACATATCCAGCAAGCCTTGAGTCGGATGCTGGTGACTACCGTCGCCGGCATTAACCACATGGACGTGCGCAGGAATGTGTTGAGCAATTTCAATAGGTGCTCTAGAAACGCTATGGCGTACTACAAAAATATCTGCCTGCATTGCTACTAAGTTATCGATCGTATTTAAAAGACTTTCACCTTTAGCGGTAGATGAAGTGGAGATATCCAAATTAATCACATCAGCTGATAAACGCTTAGCGGCAATTTCAAAAGTGGTACGAGTGCGAGTAGAGTTTTCAAAGAACAAACTGAAAACGCTCTTGCCGCGCAATAGTGGCACTTTTTTAACCTCTCTCGCAGGATCGGTAACGCTTACGAACTGCTGGGCAGTATCCAAAATATGCAGGATCTGTTCTTTTGGCAAACCCTCCAAGGTCAGCAAGTGTGTCAATTCGCCAGCAGCATTAAATTGATTTACTGGAGTAATCATTGAGTTGTTAATTCCGATCATTCTGCGCGCTCTTCTAATTGGAAACTGAACTTGCCAGCGCCATCTTCTTCTAAAACTAAAATTTGATTGTCAGGAACACTCACTTGCTCACCCACAAAGTCAGCAGAGATTGGCAACTCACGATTCTCACGATCTGCCAAAACCATCAACTCCACTTGGGCAGGTCTACCAAAATCAAATAACTCATTGAGCGCTGCACGAACTGTGCGGCCAGTAAGCAATACATCATCAATCAAAATCACATTTGCGCCATTGACCTCAAAAGGAAGATGGGTAGACATCGTGCTGGCAGTACGAAGTGCTGTCATACCCTTCTCCGCATAGTCATCCCGATGAAACGCCACGTTAATTACACCAAAGTGAGGAAGATTTAAATCGGCGGCTAAACGCTCTGCAATCCACGCTCCGCCCATTGCAAGACCAGCCAACTCAAATGAGTCACCAGCCTTTTTGCGCTGATTCAAAGTCTCTAGTAATTTCAGATAGGACTGCTCTGCATTCATGTCAACCAATCCAATTCTTTTCAAGGAAATACTGCTCCAAAATCAAGGCCGCAGACTCGGCGTCCAAATTGTCTCGCATATCGGGATCACCCTCTAAAACAGCGGAGGTATAGCGCTCATCCACCCACTCCACTGGCAGCTGAAAGCGTCCATGCAGCTGATTGCCAAAGCGGCGGGCCTTGACACTCACCTCATGCTCAGTACCGTCAGGGTGGAACGGCAGCCCCACTACCAACTGGTTTGGTTGCCACTCTGTAATGAGGGCCTGAATAGCCCTAAATCGCACATCCTCAGATGGCTCCGCAATGATCTTCAAAGGCTGACCGACCTTGGTCAGAGTATTGCCAACAGCAATACCAATTCGCCGCGTCCCATAGTCAAAAGCCATGATGGTTAGCTCCGCATTCATCCCAACACCCTCAGGCATGCCCGGCCTCGCCTGATAGATGGGAGGGATCAAAGCCCAGAAGGCTCATCGTCCGCTCGTAGCGCTGGCTAGACGGGGTATTAAAAATGATCTCAATCATTTGCTGCTGGGATAGGGGCACGTTGATCCAGCCATTGAGGGTGATTTCCTCCTCTAACTGGCCAGCACTCCAGCCTGCATACCCCAAGGTCATTAAGAATTTACTAGGCCCAGAACCTGTTGCCACAGCCTCAAGCACATCCTTAGACGTTGTCATGGTCAAACCACCTGGAACGGCTCAGGAGGAGCTGCAAGCCACCTCTGTGGTGGGTTCATGCAAGACAAAACCACGCTCGATTTGCACTGGACCGCCAAAATAGACCGGTTGTTCAGATACTGGCGCCTCTAGCTTGACCTCAATTTTTTCAAATAAGGCGCCCATATCCAGCTCAGTAGGGCGATTGATCACCAAGCCCATTGCACCCCGCTCGGTATGCTCAAAAAGATAGATGACTGAACCAGCAAAATTAGGATCAACCATCCTAGGCATGGCAATCAGGAATTGGTTTGCGAGATGATCAGCGGAATAAGCAATTGAAGACCCAGCAGCAGAAGCTTGGGAGGTCTGGGTGGGTACTGCAGCGTGCCCCACAGGGGCTTTTTTAGCCATGTTCATGTGGGTTTATTTTACCGAATTCCCCCGCCTAAGTTAGATCTTTCTAGTGATCCAGTAAGCCAAGAGACCGACCACCTCATGCATCAGCTTATTCCAGTTTTGCATGCCATCCTCCAAATCAAACCTCCCCCACCGCAAACGGTTGCCGGTTTGGTAATCGACCGGCACTGGAATTACCTCAATCCCCTGTTTTTGGAAAATCTTCACTGATCGGTACATATGCGACGCCGAAGTAATCAGCAACCATGGTTTTGGGGTTGCATCAGCTTCTTTGACACTCTCAGCACCCAGCTCCAAGATCATGTGCTTCATCAATATAACATTTTCATAGGTATTGCGGGATTGGTTTTCATAATGGGCATTTTTGTCTGGCAAGCCCTGCTCCGCCACCAGTTGCTTAAAGGCATCAGCTTCAGATATCCCCTTTGGAGAAAGACGCCCAGAGAAGCCGCTAAAGATGTAGGGTAGATCGGGGAACTTGCGAATGAGCTCAAAGGCCTTGGTGACTCGCTCAGCCGCGGAATAAATTGATACCTCACCACGATCTACTGCAATCTCGCCACCTTCAATGGCGCCGCCCAAAATAATAATCCCAGCAAAGTCTGGCTCCGACATCTGAGCAAGCTGAACCTTTGGAACGCTATCTTCCAGAGCTCTTAAAAAGATCTCAGAAGTAGGCAACCATCCAACTAACAACAAGTCTGCCAAAGCAAACAGCAAGAATCGTTTGCATAGATGAGGTTTTCTAAGGGTCAGAAATAACAAGCTGAGGACTACAAAAACAATTACCCAGTTCAGGGGCTCAATGCAAAACTGCACTAGTTTTGAAAAAAAGAAAAATAAAGTATCCATAAATTAGTAATCTATTAATAAGCAAGATATTACTCGCAAGCCCAGCGAAGCTCCTCAATAAGCCCTAATATAGGGCTATGCAAAAAACTCTCGTTTGGCTCCGTCGCGACCTGCGTCTCTATGACAACGCCGCCCTTCATCACGCCCTAAAAAATAATGACCAAGTTTGGCTAGCATTTGTCTTTGATACTGACATTCTGGACCCACTGAAGTCCGAAGATCTCGATGTCAGCGGCCTCAAACATGATCGCCGCGTAGACTTTATATGGCAAGGTCTGAAGCAAATCGACGAGCAATTACGTAAACAAGGTGGCGGACTCATTATTCAGTTTGGCAAGCCCACCACGTGCATTCCGAAGATTGCAGAGACATTGGGTGTCAACTCCGTTTATACCAATCATGACTATGAGCCATCGGCAATTTCCCGCGATGACTCTGTTGCCAAATCACTAGAAAAACTTGGTATTGAATTTGATACTTTTAAAGATCAAGTGATTTTTGAGAAAAAAGAAATTCTTACTAACTCCAATACGGCTTTCTCCATCTTCACGCCATACAAAAATAATTGGCTTAAGACTTTGCAAGAAAAAGATATTGCGGCGTATGACTGCACCCCTAAAAAGAGACAGTTCGCAGTTATCCCAAAGATTCTGGAGGCCACTTTACCTTCACTAGAGTCTATGGGCTTTAGCCCCACAGGTATTGAGGCCTATCTGCCACCAGGATCTGAAGGTGGTCAAAGTTTCTTAGAGGATTTTCTGCACCGCATTGATCAATACCAAATCGGTCGAGACTTCCCAGCCATTAAAGGGGTGAGCTATCTATCCACACATCTCCGCTTTGGCATGCTATCCATAAGGGGCTTAGTACGCGAGGCACATCGTCGCATGCTAGCAGGCAGTATGGGTGCAACGATCTGGTTAAGCGAGTTGATCTGGCGTGATTTTTATTTCATGATTCTGGCTAATCATCCTCGGCTTGCTGAAGGTGCAGCGTTCAAACCTGATTATGACAATATTCAATGGGAAAGCGGTGCTATCGCCAAGAAGTTATTCAAAGCTTGGTGCGATGGAAAAACTGGTTACCCACTAGTGGATGCCGCTATGTGCCAACTTAATCAAAGCGGGTATATGCATAACCGTCTACGGATGGTGGTGGCCAGTTTCCTCACCAAGGATCTAGGCATTGATTGGCGCTGGGGTGAAATGTATTTCGCAAAACACCTCAATGACTTTGAGCTATCTTCCAACAATGGTGGATGGCAATGGGCCTCTTCTTCAGGATGTGATGCGCAACCCTACTTCCGCATCTTTAATCCGATCACCCAATCCCAGAAATTTGATCCCGAGGGAAAATTTATCCGTCGCTACTTACCTCAACTGGACAAGCTCTCTAAGAAGTCTATTCATGCACCTTGGGAAGCCGGTCATATTGAACTTGAAGCTGCCGGCATTCTGCTGGGTCGTGACTACCCCCTACCAGTCGTCAATCATGATGAAGCGCGCAAAAAGACTTTGGTGCGCTATAGCGTAGTCAAAAAAGTGACTTCTGAGGATTCCGCAACTTAATCACGAGCCTTAGTTCGTTCCGCTTTAAGATAGAGTATGAGCAAAATCTATGCCGTCGGTGATATTCAAGGGTGTGCCCCCTCGTTAAAGGCGCTCGTCAAAAAACTCCCGACTCAGTCAAAGATGATTTTTTTGGGAGACCTCGTCAACCGCGGCCCAGACTCTTTAGGAACCTTGCGCCATCTAAAGCAACTGCAAGAAGAAAAACGTATTGAGTGCATTCTCGGGAATCATGATCTGCATTTGCTTGCAGTAGATGCTGGCATCCGAAAAACGAAGGGGCTTGATACCGTTCAGCCCATTTTAAATGCACCTGATAGAGCAGAATTGATTCATTGGTTACGTCATCGACCGATGGCCTTCAGCAATGGAAAAGTTTTAACAGTTCATGCAGGGGTTCTACCTCAGTGGGATTTACAGCAAACTATTGAGTGTGCGCAAGAAGTAGAAAATGCGCTTCGCAAGAAATCCTATAAAGATTTTTTGGCAAATATGTATGGCAATACTCCCAGTAAGTGGAGCAACTCACTCAAAGGATATGATCGTTTGCGCGTCATTACCAATGCACTAACCCGTATTCGTTTTTGTACCCCCGCCGGCACAATGGAATTCGAAAGTAAAGAAGGTTTTGAGAATGGTCCCAAAGGTTATATCCCCTGGTTCAAAACTCCCAAAAGAAAAACGCAAGACTCCCTCATTTACTTCGGACACTGGTCCACTCTAGGACTGCTCCGACACGAGAATGTCATCGGGCTAGATACAGGCTGCGTCTGGGGTGGAAAACTCACAGCTATGGAAATACCTGATTCGGGTAAAGCCAAAAAAGCGCTAGAGATTATTCAAGTGGATGGCTATGACCACCCACTCAGCATGTAATGCTTGTTAGCAACACTTTGCTAAGAAATTCTCTTATAACTTCTTAAATGCAGTCTTTGCTGCGGCGATGATCTCATCAAGCACAGTATTGTCATGAGCAATAGAGGTAAATCCAGCCTCATAAGCGGATGGTGCAAGGTAAACACCTTGATCCAGCATCAAGTGGAAGAATTTCTTAAACGCTTCGATATCAGTTTTAGTTACTGCCTCAAAAGAAGTTGGGGCTTCATTGGCAAAGTAAAAGCCGAACATGCCGCCAACACTATCCACCGAAAATGGCACACCTGCTTCATCAGCAGCGAGCTTTAAACTTGCCATGAGCTTTTCGGTTTGGCCAGTCAGACACTCATAGAAACCTTCTCTAGAAATAATCTCCAAGGTCTTTAAGCCTGCAGCTACGGCTACTGGGTTGCCTGACAAGGTGCCTGCCTGATATACATTGCCCAGCGGAGCTAGCCTAGACATGATTTCTTTTTTACCGCCAAAGGCAGCCATCGGCATACCGCCACCCATGACCTTGCCAAGACAGGTGAGGTCAGGAGTAATGCCTTGAAGGGATTGGGCGCCACCCAATGCAACTCTGAAGCCAGTCATTACTTCGTCGTAGATTAATACGCTGCCATGCTGACTTGTAAGCTGGCGAAGGGTTGATAAAAATTCAGCTGAGGGCTTAATGAGGTTCATATTGCCAGCAATCGGCTCAATAATGACGGCAGCAATCTGATCACCCTGCTTCTGAAACACTTCCTTCAGTGCTGCCACATCGTTATAAGGCAACACCAAGGTATGTTTCACGAGATCATGGGGTACGCCACCAGATGACGGTGCATTTTGAGTCGAGTCGGCAAAGGTCAGAAGACCGGAGCCCGCCTTCACCAACAAACTATCTGCATGTCCGTGATAACAACCCTCAAACTTAATGATGAGATCACGACCTGTGTAACCACGCGCAAGACGCAAGGCACTCATGGTTGCTTCAGTCCCACTTGAGACCATACGCACTTGCTCAATACTAGGAACCAGCTGGCAGATGCGCTCTGCTAATTCGATTTCACCTTCGGTAGGGGCGCCGTAGCTAAAGCTAGTTTCAGCAGCCTGCTTGACTGCTTCAACCACTTCTGGATTCGCATGGCCTGCAATCATGGGGCCCCAAGACATAATTAAATCAATGTAACGTGTACCTTCAGCATCCCAGAAATAAGGGCCTTTGGCTTTAGCAACAAAACGTGGAGTACCGCCCACCTGACGAAAGGCGCGTACTGGCGAGTTCACCCCGCCTGGAATAGTGTTTTGCGCCCGCTCAAATAAGATGTCGTTTTGTCCCAAGATGCCGCCCTGCTTTCGCTAAAGTATTTTTAGTAATTAATTCATTTAAGGCGATTAGATCGCCATCATTTCAAAATCTTCTTTGCGTGCACCACACTCAGGACAAGTCCAGTTCATGGGCACATCTTTCCAAAGCGTTCCTGGTGCAATACCCTCTTCCGGTAGGCCAGCAGCTTCGTCGTAAACCCAACCGCAAATTAAACACATGTATGTTTTAAATTCCATCGCCGTCTTCCTTGTAGATATTTGATATTTTAAATCCGCTGCAGCATCGCGTTTTTGATGCATCTCAAACTTAAACAGCCTGCACTCCAACGGGCCGTTAAATAAAGGGGTGCGTTTTGATTCCTTAATGCGCAACTGTCCAGGCAAGGCCATATCCGCTGTGAGTACAAAGACATTCCAACCACCAAAAGCATCCTTTAGATGTTGGCCGAACTGTCTTAAGAACTCGACAAATTTTGGATCTTGCTCTTCTTGAGCTTGTAACTTTTTAAGAGATTCGCGGCTAGAACGTTTAGCACTCTGACGCCCTGTTTCCAAATTAAAGGCGTAGCGATCTTCTGGCTCTTCAGCTTGCTCATAGGAGTCACGCTCCATATCAGCGCCTGCGGCACGATCCTGACCTCGCCCACCTTTAATTACTAAGCGCTCACCATAAGGCGGATTCAAGAGCATGACACCCTCTTTAACATTCGATGGTGGTTTGCTAGCCAAGGCATCAATCTGACGAGTGACTGGCGGACCTGGTAACTGAGCACGCTGCCAATTACCCTTAAACATTGCTACTAGGCGCTCATTAATATCGCCACCGCTAATGCCTAAAGATTCTGAATCCGGGAACTGCTTACGCTTTTCCATCATTTCAGCATGTGCAGCATCTTTCAGAGAGCCCCAGCGTTTTTGCTCAGCAGCCTCGTTAAAAGGCTTGAGTCGTTGAAAGCCAAAGCCATGAGCCGAAGTCACTAATGGACGATAAGCCAAGCGACTAGGCTTTGCATCATCGCCATACATTCCCGCCCGAATCGCTCCCGGCGGAATAGCCAAAGCCATTTGCGCAGCCTCAATCAAAAAGGTACCGCTACCGCACATCGGATCAAATAAGGTTTGGGAGGGTTTCCAGCCAGTAATTGACAGAATACCTGCTGCAAGATTTTCTTTTAAAGGGGCGCCACCTTTTTCATCACGCCAGCCGCGTTTAAATAAGGCCTCGCCAGAAGCATCCAAATAGATCGTGGCATGAGTGGCCGTTAGATGGACCTGCACACGCACATCCGAAAATGCGGTATCAATGCTAGGGCGGTCGCCAGTCACATCACGCAAGCGATCCACAATCGCATCCTTAATCTTTAAGGTTGCAAAATTCAGACTCTTAAGTGGGGAGCGATGAGCAGTCACATCCACCCGCAAAGTTTGCTTAGAAGAAAACCACTCCTCCCAAGCCAAGCCACTGGCCAGCTTATATAAATCTTCTTCCTGATGGTATGGCAATTCCGCCATTTGCAGCAAGACTCGACTTGCAATCCGTGAATGCAAGTTCAATGCCATCGCTGCAGAGATAGGGGCTGCCAAGCCTACTCCACCCGTTGGACTCGTTGGCGTTGGATCAATCACCCAAGCACCCAAAGCCTTGCAGTCAGGGCGCTGCGCAATGCTTGCTAGCTCTTGTGCAAGAGGCACTTCCAGTCCGCCTGGACAAACAACAAAAAATCTCATGAGGCTAGCAATCTAAAAAGGGTGAAGTAAAAAATCATCAGAACAATTGAATAATTGTTGAGGTGTCAGCATTAAGGCTTGATCACGACTAAGGCAGTCACAATCAATAGCAAAATTACTGGCACTTCATTAAACCAGCGATACCAAACTCCAGAGCGGGTATTAACACCATTGCGGAACTTTTTGAGTAGGCTCCAGCATGCATGGTGATAGCCAATAACCAAGATGACAAAGAAAAATTTGGCATACATCCAAACGTCACCAGCGCCAATCTTGAAATGCAGCCAAAGCGTCAGACCCAATAAGACTGCAGGTACCGCCAAAATGGTCATAAAACGAAAGAGGCGATCAGCCATGCCGAGAAGACGTACATAGACTTCAGGATTTTTCTCATCCGCTAGGTTCACAAAAATACGCGGGAGATAAAACAGGCCCGCGAACCAAGAGGCAATCAAAACAATGTGAAGTGTCTTAGTCCATAAATATGCATTACCCATGATGAATAGTCTCCGTTAGGTATTTTTTATCGTTCTTTAATCGGGATTGATTAAGTACGCATTTAAGTACGAATTTCGCCATGACCCATGACGATGTATTTGAGTGAGGTCAAACCATCTAAACCTACAGGGCCACGCGCATGTAATTTGTCATTGGAAATGCCAATCTCTGCGCCTAGACCGTACTCAAAGCCATCGGCAAAACGCGTACTGGCATTGACCATCACGCTGGCACTATCAACCTCACGCAAAAAACGATTCGCTTGCACTTGATTGTTAGTAATGATGGCGTCAGTATGTTTACTGCCATATTGCTCAATATGCCTCATTGCCTCATCCATATCGGCAACCGTCTTAATCGACAAAATCGGTGCTAAATATTCTGTTTGCCAATCTTCTTCAGTGGCATTCACCAAGCCTTTAAAGCCCGCAGCCTCAAGCGTATTTCGGGTTTGGTCATCAACGCGCAACTCCACACCCTTATCTTGGTAAATCTTACAGAGCGCTGGCAAGACTTGAGGTGCAATGGTTTTGTTGACCAAGAGTGTTTCCATTGCATTACAAGGGGCATAGCGCTGGGTCTTGGCGTTATCGCAAACTTTGATCGCCATCGCGATATCTGCATCAGCGTCAATATAGGTATGACAAATTCCATCCAAATGCTTAATCATCGGCACGCGTGCTTCTGCCATCAAGCGGGCAATTAAACTCTTGCCACCGCGCGGCACGATCACATCAATGTATTCAGTCATGGTGATCATTTCACCGACAGCGGCACGATCTGTGGTTGTCACAACTTGCACTGCATCCATAGGTAAATTAGCGGCATCCAAACCTTCTTGAATCAGCTGTGCCAACAAAGCATTCGAATCAATTGCTTCCGAACCACCGCGCAAAATGACGGCGTTACCAGACTTAAGACATAGTGCTGCAGCATCAATTGTCACATTTGGACGGGACTCATAAATAATGCCGATCACACCAAGTGGCACACGCATCTGACCGAGTTCAATACCAGAGGCCTGTTTTTGCAATGGTGTTATTTTGCCAATCGGGTCTTCCAGAGAAACAATTTGCTCTAAACCCAGTGCCATAGACTCAATCGTCTTGGGGGTCATAGTGAGGCGATCGATAAAGGCAGCATCTTGACCATTGGCTTTTGCTCTAGCAACATCAAGTGCATTGACTCGCTGAATTTCTTCAGCGCGCTCACGAACCAACTTGGCGATATGCAATAGGGCTTTATTTTTCTGTTCGCTGGATGCCCGCGCCATTGCGCGTGATGCCTGACGAGCACGTCGGCCAATATCTTGCATCATTTGCTGAGTGGTATTTTTTGAATTACTCATATATTTACTATGTCAAAATTAATATTGTTTTATCTAGCGCAATAGATTGCCTACTAAACGCAAGCCATCCCAAGGATCTGCTGGTAATTCCGCTGCATGCAATCCTTTGGCCTGATGATCTAAACCTGCAGCCACCTGCATCGCTCTGCGCAACTTTAAAGGCTGCACCCGTTTTAGAGCCATAGGATATAAACGCTCTTTATTGCCCCAGATCCGGTTAGCGCGCATCAAATTCTGCACAGACTCACCAGCATCGCTTGCTGCCTTCAGTTTCGATAGTATCCGAAGCTCTTCAGTTACGCTCCACAGAATCAAGACCAAAGGTTCACCCTCACCCTTGAGACCATCTAACATGCGATTCAAACGAGGTAGATCGCCGGCCAACATCGCTTCAGTTAATTCAAAGACGTTATAACGAGCCACCTTCAGGATTGCTGACCGAATTTGATCCTCGGTAAGGACTCCCGTGGGATGCAATAAACCCAGCTTCTGAATTTCTTGGTGAGCGGCAATCAGATTGCCCTCTACCTGCTCCGCAATGAAGACTAAAGCACGCTGCCCCTCTGGGCCTGGCTGCACTTCTTGACCCTGCTTCTTGAGTCGGCCTGCAATCCATTGCGGCAATTGACTGCGATCCAAGGAATCCAACTGAATCGCCATACCCGCTTCATCCAAAGCAGTAAACCAAGCAGAGGTTTTAGTCTTGCCATCCAATTTAGGCAGGATGATGCAAAAAATCGTATCCGGCCCATCGGGTCCAACCGGCTGAGACTCGATTTGGGCAGAGAACTGCTTAAGCACATCAGCACCATCACGGCCAGGTTTGCCGGTTGGGATGCGCAACTCCACCCAGCGCTTGTCTCCGAACAAAGACATAGTTTGGCCAGCACTCAATAAAGCACTCCAATCAAAGCCACGCTCTTGTAATAAAACTTCACGATCGGTGTAACCCATTTTTTTAGCCGTGGCGCGTAATTGATCCATCGCCTCCATCATAAGGAGAGGCTCATCACCACTAAATATGTACAAGGGCTTTAATGAAGTGGCTGAATTAAGCGACTTCAAGTGAACCTGTAGGGCATCGCTCTTAACCATGCGGTTTAACCGTCACTCTTTAAAAACTTTTAGACCGTGGAGCTCGAGCAGATGCAGCAACACGACGCAGAATTTGCACTGCAAGGTCTCGGCGCATTAAGGATAAAAATTGTTGCATTTGAACATCGGTAGCCAAAACAGTCGATACCGAGAAGTCCATATCTCGAGCCATATAAATTTCAGCTTCAGGCACCACATCTGCCCCAGCGTTGTCATAGGCCCTAAACCCAACACGAATACTTAAACGATAGGCGGAGGCCTGACCATTGGAGTTGTAGGCCAAGATTTCACGACCGTTCAGATCGCTAGTAATTTCTAGAATCAGGTCAGCATCTTTGGGATTGATTGCAATCTTTGCATCAGTACCCGTCAAAATAGCTGCCTGTAAATCGGTACGCAGAGGCGGCGATGGACTGCCGGTAATCGCGATTACCTTAAACAGTAAATCAACCATGCCACGCAAACGATAGCCACAAGCAATCAGCCCGCTGACTGGAGCTAGAGCGAGAAACCCAAGCAGAGTACGTCGAAGTTGATTTACGCGCATGTGTTTAGTTTCTATTCAAAAAACGTTAGCAATCTAAGCAACAATATTGATTAAGCGACCTGGTACTACGATCACCTTTTTAGGTGTAGCCCCGTTTAATACTTTCACAGCAGGCTCGCTCTGCAAGGCCAAAGCCTCGATTTGCTCTTTAGTGGCATCCGCAGGCACACGAATATCCCCACGTAACTTGCCATTAATTTGCAACATGATGGTCAACTCAGTTTGAATCAGTGCAGCTTCATCTACTACAGGCCATGGCGCATCCAATAGCGTGCCAAAAGATTGATCGCAACCAATCTCATTCCAGAGAGCATGCGTTAAGTGAGGTACCACTGGGTAAAGTACCCGAATCAGAATACTCAAGCACTCACGCAATACAGCAGGTCTCACTGTAGTCTTATCGCCTAATTTCACAGGTTCTAAGACATTCAGCATTTTCATTGCTGCAGAAACTACGGTGTTGTACTGACGACGCTGATAGTCAAAATTAGCCTGCTTCAGAATGGTGTGCACTTCACGGCGCAATTCTTTTTCTGCGTCATTTAAATCGCTTGGCAATACTTCAGAGGCGGCGCGGATTGCATCAGCTTGACTACTGGAATACATCCAAACACGGCGCAAGAAGCGCGATGCACCCTCTACACCGGCACTAGACCACTCGAGCTGTTGCTCAGGAGGAGCAGCAAACATCACAAATAAACGCGCAGTATCAGCACCATATTGATCAATCAAAGCTTGAGGATCAACACCATTATTTTTACTCTTAGACATCTTCTCAACACCGCCAATAATAACTGGTGTGCCAGAAGCATCACCTTTCAGCCTAGCGCTTTGAGGGCGACCTTTGTCATCTAGCTGGAGCTCTACATCCAATGGATTTAACCAAGTCTTTTTACCGGATGCTTCTTCAGAGTAATACGTCTCATTGAGCACCATGCCTTGCGTTAGCAAGTTTTGGAAAGGCTCATCAAATGTAATGAGATTGAGATCACGCATGACCTTAGTCCAGAAGCGTGCATAGAGCAAATGCAAAATCGCATGCTCAATACCGCCAATGTACTGATCCATTGGCATCCAGTATTCGTTACGCGCATCGACCATCGTCTTCGCATCTGGACCGGTGTAACGCATGAAATACCAAGATGAATCCACAAAGGTATCCATGGTGTCAGTCTCACGACGTGCAGGCTTGCCACATTTTGGACACTTCACCTTGAGGAAGTCGGCACGCTTATTGAGCGGATTACCACTGCCATCTGGCACGCAATCTTCGGGCAGCACTACTGGTAAATCTGCTTCAGGTGCTGGCACAGCACCGCAACCGGGATTGTGCTCATCGCCACAATGAATAATCGGAATTGGTGTACCCCAATAGCGCTGACGAGAGATGCCCCAATCGCGCAAACGGTAAGTGGTTTTGATTTCACCAATACCCATTTGTTCTAAATCTTTTGCCACCGCATCAACAGCCTCTTCATGCGATAGGCCATCGTACTTGCCGCTGTTTAAACAAACAACGTCATCCTTCTGGGCATACCAATCTTGCCAGTGGCTAGTGTTGAACATATCCGATGGGGTGCGCAAAGCAATCACTTGCTTAATCGGCAAATCATATTTGAGGGCAAATGCAAAGTCGCGTTCATCATGCGCAGGAACGCCCATAACTGCACCATCACCATAGGACATCAGCACGTAGTTACCAACCCAAACCGGTACTGGCTCATTAGTCAGCGGATGTGTCACGTATAAACCTGTGAACATGCCTTCTTTTTCTTGGGTAGCAAGATCAGCTTCAATCACGCTACCGGTTTTGCATTTCTCAATAAATGCTGCCAACTCAGGATTATTAGTTGCCGCCAATGATGCCAATGGATGCTCTGCCGCAACTGCACAGAAAGCAACACCCATGATGGTGTCAGCACGCGTTGTAAATACATACAACTGACCATCTTGAACAAAATTACCGTTTGCATCAGTAATCTCGTGTTTGAACGCAAAGCGCACGCCACGACTTTTGCCAATCCAATTCTGTTGCATGGTCTTCACACGCTCTGGCCAACCCAAATTATCTAGTCCAGAAAGTAATTGCTCCGCATAAGCGGTAATATTGAAGTAGTAACCTGGAATCTCACGCTTCTCAACTAAGGCACCAGAGCGCCAACCACGCCCATCAATCACCTGCTCATTTGCTAAAACTGTTTGATCGATTGGATCCCAATTCACGACTTGAGTCTTGCGATAAGCAATACCCTTTTCAAGCATTTTCAAAAAGAGCCATTGGTTCCAACGATAGTAATCAGGACTGCAAGTAGCCACTTCGCGTGACCAATCAATTGCAAGGCCCATCGCCGCCATTTGCTTTTTCATATAAGCAATGTTGTCGTAGGTCCATTTGGCTGGCGGTACTTTATTCTGAATCGCCGCATTTTCAGCAGGCATACCAAACGCATCCCAACCCATAGGCATAAGTACGTTATAGCCTTGCATGCGCAACTGTCGCGCCATTACATCGTTAATCGTGTAGTTACGAACGTGGCCCATATGCAACTTACCTGATGGGTAGGGCAACATGGAGCAGGCATAGTATTTTGGTCTCGGCTTACCGGAAGCGTCTACAGCATTCTCAGAAACCTTATAAGCCTGCGCACTTTCCCAATCAGCTCGCGCTGCAGCTTCAATACTGCGGTGATCGTAATCCTTACTCATTCAATACAACTCTTTTCTTCTATTCTTTAATTAATGGTGATCGTATTTAGTGAATTACTTGCGCAGACCAAGAACATCTTGCATGTCATACAAGCCAGAATTCTGACCCTGCAAGAAGCGTGCAGCACGTAAGGAACCTTGTGCATAGGACTGGCGGCTAGAAGACTTGTGGCTGATTTCAATGCGTTCGCCCTCACCTGCAAACAAAACAGTGTGATCGCCAACAATATCTCCACCGCGAATAGTGGCAAAACCAATTGAGCCCGCTTTACGCTCGCCGGTGTGACCTTCGCGGGCATATACCGCAACATCATCTAATTTCTCGCCAAGCGCATCCGCAATCACTTCACCCATTCTCAATGCAGTACCAGATGGGGCATCCACCTTATGACGATGGTGGGCTTCAACGATTTCAATGTCATAACCTTCGTTCAACATCTTGGCAGCAATCTCTAGCAACTTAAATGTCGCATTAATACCCACACTCATGTTTGGCGCAAACACAATCGCTAAATTTGCAGAGGCATTCTTCAGGCTATCGATTTGTTCTGGACTCAGGCCAGTGGTTCCGATAATCATTTTGCTACCGGTCTTTTGCGCTACAGCTAAATGGGCCATAGTGCCTTCAGGACGTGTGAAGTCAACTAAAAACTCAGCGCCAGTCAAAGCCTCCGTAACATCTGATGTGATGGCTACGCCAGTTTTTTTACCCAAGAACGCGCCAGCATCTTCACCGAGTAGCAGGCAAGACTCATGCTCTAAGGCACCAACCAACTCAGCATCAGAGCAATTGAGCACAGCCTCGATCAACATTTTTCCCATGCGGCCAGTTGCACCAGCGATTGCAATTTTCATCATTTGTATCTTCGTTTCTTATTCAAGGTTGTCGAAAAAATCACTCGACATCAACACAACTTTATCTTTACTTAACTTCACTAGCCTGAGGAACGTTGAGATCGCCAGGACCTAACTGTTGAGGCACCGGCTGAGCATCTGGCGATTTTTTTGAAAAACTAAAAAAGTCCCAAAAAGAACTGCTGGCAGGAGCAGCAGGCACTGCAGCACCAGCGGGCAAATTATCTGTTGGACTAGGCACCAGCAACTCTGGCTGCTGCAAAGGTGGGGTCACTGGGGGCTTATTCGCACCCGTAATGACATCCCAGAATGAGCGCTTCGTTTTTGCATAGCCATCAATCTCAGCAACCAACTCCACTTCGGTTGGCAAGGCATCACCTTGGAACTTAACTAATTTATCGCCTTCGAAAAATACGGTGACGCAACGCTCTTTACCCATCACCTGACCAGAACGCTTGAATTCAAAAACATAGTCCCATCGATTGGCATGGAAATAACTTGCCAACAAAGGTGTCCCCAAAATTTGGCGAACTTGCTCTCGATTCTGGCCCACTTGTAATTTGGCGTATTGCTCGCTAGAAATAAAGTTGCCCTGCACTACATCGGGGACATAAGGCCCAAAGACTTTATTCATCCAAGCACGTTGGGTTTCATCTACGGCGCTGGTGCAGCCACTAGCAACCATTACCGCACTAATAGAGGCAATAACTAACCCTGACCGAGCGAGGCCAAAAACCCCAAAAATAGAGTTCAATAAACGGGTAAAAACGTGAAGGCAATTTTGCATGGCAGGCCGTATCATTAAGACGTTGATTTTAGCTCCCAAACCCATGAATATGAACCAAAACCCAACTCCAGCAGATTTACGCGATATTGGCCTCAAGGCGACCGGTCCACGGATGAAAATATTGGACTTCTTTCACCAGAACGGTGGGACCCACTTCGGCGCTGAAGATGTCTTTATGGCCCTAGCCAAGGACGATAAAGAAATTGGTTTGGCAACGGTATACCGGGTACTCACCCAGTTTGAACAAGCAGGGCTCTTGCTCCGCAGTCATTTTGAATCCAGCAAAGGCGATGGTAGGGCCATTTATGAACTTAACGAGGGTCAACACCATGACCACTTGGTCTGCCTAGATTGCGGCCATGTAGAAGAGTTTGTTGATGAGGCGATCGAGAAAAGGCAGCGCGATATCGCTAAAAACCTGGGTTTTAAGCTCCAGGAGCACTCTTTAGCAATATATGGCCACTGCCAAAAGAAAAATTGTCGCAATAAGCCCAAGCCCTAATTCATGAAGACAAGTGCAGATAATGAAAAAAGACCTCAATTGAGGTCTTTTTTACATCAAAAACAAGATTTTAAGCACTTTTAGACTTAAAACCGATTTGATTCCTTACTTTACAGCCATCAATGCTTCAGCGGCATTGAGCATTTGGACTGAATAGCCCCACTCGTTGTCGTACCAAGCCAGCACTTTGACCAGCTTACCATCGGCTGACACGCGAGTCTGGGAAGCGTCATAAATACTGGGGCGTGGATCGTGATTGAAATCGATGGACACCAAAGGCAAGGTATTGAAACCCAAAATACCCTTCAACTCGCCTTCACTCGCTGTTTTGAGGATGGAGTTCACTTCATCCACGCTAGTAGCGCGGCTAGCAGCAAAGGTTAAATCCACAACAGAAACGTTAATGGCGGGCACGCGCATTGCAAAACCATCAAAGCGCCCTACCAAAGCTGGCAATACCAAGCCAACCGCTTTTGCAGCACCGGTCTTAGTTGGAATCATGCTGCTCACAGCAGAACGGGCGCGGCGCATATCCTTATGATACACGTCAGTCAGAACCTGATCATTGGTAAATGCATGAATCGTAGTCATCAAGCCAGACTCGATACCAATCTTTTCTAGCAATGGTTTAACTAGCGGAGCTAAACAGTTGGTAGTGCAGCTCGCGTTAGAAACAACGACATCGCTTGGTTTGAGAACTTGCTGATTCACACCATAGACGATTGTGGCATCCACATCTTTTTCACCAGGAGCAGAGATCAATACTTTCTTCGCGCCCTGAGAGATGTGCACCATGGCTTTTTCTTTTGAAGTGAACTTGCCGGAGCACTCGAGCACCAAATCCACGCCCAACTCACCCCATGGAGTTTCTAAAGGATTACGGGTAGAGAACATCTTGATACGATCACCATTAACCACCATGCAATCGCCGTCTACTTTTACTTCAGCAGGAAAACGACCGTGCGCAGAATCATATTGCGTCAGGTGCGCATTGATATCGATATCACCCATCGCGTTAATTGCGACGATTTTGATATCACGTCTTGGCTTGCCATTGACCTGATCTTCATACAAAGCACGTAAGACCATGCGACCAATGCGACCATAACCGTTAATTGCGACACGAATTGTCATTCCATTCCCCTTACTAATTTTGAATTCTTAAATAAACACTCTGCTTCTTGTCTTTTCTATTTCTTGGCAATGCATTGCTTTACTGTTTTAGCGATCTGATCCACAGTCAAGCCAAAATATTCATAAAGCACTGGCGCTGGCGCTGACTCTCCAAAGGTATCAACACCGTGCACCGCTGCACAACCATACTTCCACCAGAAATCACTCACTCCAGCTTCAACAGCAATGCGCGGAATGTCAGCCGGCAAGACTTTTGCTTTGTACGCAGCATCTTGTTGATCGAACACGGTAGTTGATGGAATTGAGGCCACACGAATTCCAAAACCTTCGCCCTCTAAACGCTCTGCAGTTTGTAATGCCAAAGCAATTTCAGAGCCGGTAGCAATAATTACTGCATCGATCTTGGATTTCTTAGGATCACGCAAAACATATCCGCCGCGTGCAATATCTTTTACTTGCCGACTATTGCGAGGCACAAATGGGCAGTTTTGACGACTGAAGATCAAAGTGCTTGGACCACGCTTACGCTCAATCGCAGCACCCCATGCAACCGCACTCTCCGTGGTATCACATGGACGCCAAACCATCAAATTCGGAATGAGGCGCAAGCTCGCTACATGCTCAACAGATTGGTGAGTTGGACCATCTTCACCCAAGCCAATAGAGTCATGCGTAAAGACAAAGATGCTGCGCAACTTCATCAGTGCAGCCATGCGCAAGGCATTGCGACTGTAATCCGAGAAGGTTAGGAAGGTGCCGCCGAATGGAATATAGCCACCATGCAAAGCGATTCCGTTCATGATTGCGCTCATACCAAACTCACGAACACCGTAGTTGATGTGGTTACCCCATTGGTCAGCGCGCACAGCTTTGCATGAAGACCAGTTAGTTAAGTTAGAACCTGTTAAGTCAGCAGAGCCGCCCATAAACTCTGGCAAGGCTGGCGCCAATGCTTCGATAGCATTCTGACTTGCTTTGCGAGTAGCAATCGTTTCTGCTTTGGTTTCACAGGTCTTTAAGTAAGCATCTAAAGTTTTAGAGAAGTCTTTAGATAAGTCGCCTTGCATACGACGCTGTAATTCAGAAGCCAGTTCTGGGTATTTATTTTTGTAGGCCTGGAATTCCTTATTCCATTCATGCTCAGCAGCTTGACCACGTTTCCTGAAATCCCAAGCTTCATAAATATCCTTCGGAATTTCAAACGGAGCATAAGGCCAGTTCAAGGCAACACGAGTTGCTGCAATTTCTGCTGCACCCAATGGGGAGCCATGCACCTTATCGCTGCCAGCCATATTGGGAGAGCCTTGACCAATCGCTGTCTTGCAACAGATCAAGGTAGGCTTGTCACTCTTCTTAGCTTTAGCAATTGCACTGGATACAGCCTCCGCATCATGGCCATTCACATCACGAATCACATTCCAGCCATAAGCCTCAAAACGCTTTGGCGTATCTTCGTTAAACCAGGAAACGACTTTGCCATCAATCGAGATACCGTTGTCATCCCACAGTGCGATCAACTTATTGAGTTTGAGTGTGCCGGCCAATGAACAGACTTCATGACTAATGCCTTCCATCAAACAGCCATCACCTAAAAATACGTAGGTGTAGTGATCAACAATGTCATGGCCTGGGCGATTAAATTCTTGTGCTAATAATTTTTCTGCAAGCGCCATACCGACTGCGTTTGAAATACCCTGACCCAAAGGGCCAGTAGTTGTTTCTACACCAGGAGTAATTCCATACTCAGGATGTCCAGCAGTTTTACTATGCAACTGACGGAAATTTTTTAATTCACTCATCGGCAAGTCGTAACCAGTGAGGTGCAATAAGGAATACAACAACATGGAGCCATGACCGTTTGATAAAACAAAGCGATCGCGATTCATCCAATGTGGATCTGTTGGGTTATGTTGCAAATGCTCATTCCAAAGACCGACTGCAATATCAGCCATACCCATTGGCATTCCAGGGTGACCAGAATTGGCTTGTTGAACTGCATCCATGGATAAAGCACGAATGGCGTTTGCCATACGAATTTGAAGGTTTGACATCGTAAATTGGGTCTCTAGGAAATTAATTAGCTATATTTCCGTAATGCCTCAATTTTATCTTCCCGGCCCATGGGAAACCCAAAAGCCAAATACCCTCACTCCCGAGCTCGCCCATCACTTGCGCGTGCGCCGCATCCAAGTTGGTGAATCCTTCCCCATCTTTGATGGCAAAGGCCAAGTGGCCCAGGCAAAACTCCTTTCCCTGAGCAATAAATCTGGGGAAGCAGAATTGAGTGATATTCGCCTAGACACCCATCGTGAGAGTCCTTACGCCATCACCTTGGCACAAGGCCTCGCTGGGGGCGACAAGATGGATTGGGTCGTTGAAAAGACCATAGAGACCGGCGCTCAAGTCATTGCACCACTGCAGTGTGAGCGCTCAGTGATTAAATTAACGCGCTCCAGTGATGCAGAGCGGGCTCAAAAACGCCTTCTGCACTGGGAGGGCATTGTTCAAGCAGCGTGCGAACAATGTGATCGCACAGTTTTAGCCTCAGTAGAACCGATTCAAAATTTTGCAAGTTATCTACAGAAGCCACAAAAAGCTACACTTAAGCTACTTTTAAGTCCTGATACCGACAAAAGCCTGTATTCAGTATTAATTGAAAATCCACCACAGGATGTGATTTTAATGATTGGCCCTGAAGGTGGGCATTCTTCTGAAGAAGAAGCTCAAGCTCAAGCCGCTGGATATCAGATTGTTTCTTTAGGGGATCGGGTATTAAGAACTGAGACCGCTGGAATTGTGGCAATCACTGCCGTTCACAGCATTTGGGATCCAGAAATGCAAAATCGCCTCAAATAGAGGCGATTTGTGCTGTTTTATGGATTTACTGCTTAAGCAAAAGAGTAGAACACTCGATACGGTGTGCGGCGCTCAGACCAGAAGTCCACGGCATCGCGAAATACGTCTAGTAAAGTTTCGCGAGCTTCTTTGTCAAACTTCTGCGTGCAAGGCAAGCCTTCGAGAACCACTACGAAACCTGGCTGTGGGCCAGACTTATCAACCGTAGTCGTTAAAGCATCCAATAAAGGATCGAAATTCTTCGCTTGTTGCTTAGTAAATGTATAGGCAATGGCAATCGCTTCCAACACTTCGCCTTTAGTCATTGCATTTGCACAATTGGCGTAAATGAAGTGTTGACCAAGCTCTGTAGCCGCTTCCTGAAGGTCAGGGGTGCGGAAAGCACGGATAGATTGCACAATATTAGGGCGCACACTGCGCAACATTGCCGGCGGTCCGGCATCGCGAACGGCCAAAGCGGCACGCCAAGAAGCTGTCACTTTTTTTCCCGAAACTTGATTTGCTGCATAGGTTTGTAAACGAGATAAACCACCCTCGGCATAGATGTTGGCAGCAGATGACTCAGTTTCAAGTCGATCGTTACTGTCCCAACTTTCAGTGCGACTGTGTTCGTCGAAGCTTACTGTAGTACCGTTTTCAGAGCGATTATTCATGATGGGTGCTAGGTTACCCTTAACACGCCATCAAATCAAGCCCAATTACAGTGCATTTTATACAAACCATTGATTTATATAATAATTATTTATGTTAGTTATTGCTAACTAACATAAATATAAGGTCGCCCCTATTTCTTAGACTACACCTCTCGCGTTACTTGCTGCCTCAACCACCGCTAAAGTGGTCACATTGACGATACGTCTCACAGTAGCCGATGGCGTCAAAATATGAATCGGCTTAGCAGCGCCTAAGAGCAGCGGTCTAATTGCAATGCCGTTACCCGCAGCAGTCGTAAGTTGTAAGAAATATTGGCAGCATCAATATTTGGCAACACGAGCAAGTTAGCATCACCTTTTAAGGGCGATGAAGTCACTGCACCGGCACGAATAGTTTCATCCAAAGCACTATCGCCATGCATCTCGCCATCCACCTCCAATTCAGGATCTGCTTTTTGAATCAAAGCCAACACCTCACGCATTTTGATAGCGGATGGAGCACTGCTTGAACCAAAGTTGGAATGAGACAGGAGTGCAACTTTAGGCGCTAGACCTAATTTGCGCATCTCACTTGCAGCCATCAAGGTCAATTCAGCTAATTGCTCTGCAGTTGGATCAATATTGACATGAGTGTCGACCAAAAATACTTGGCGACCCGGCAAAATCAAGCCAGACATTGCGCCATAAACATTAGCGCCAGGCTCTCGACCAACAACTTCATCTATGTACTTCAAGTGCGTTGCTGAATTACCGACTGTTCCGCAAATCATACCATCAACCATACCCTTGCTAATCATGATTGATCCGATCAGGCTATTACGACGACGCATTTTTAGTTTAGCAAAAGATTCGGTAACACCCTTACGCTCCGTCAAGGCCAAATAGGTTTGCCAGAAATCACGATAGCGTGGATCACTCTCTGGATTCACAATCTCAAAATCTTCGCCTGACTTAATACGCAAACCAAACTTACCGATACGATGCTCGATCACTGCTGGTCGACCAATTAAGATTGGTGTAGCAAGATGCTCATCGGTAATGATTTGTACAGCACGCAATACACGCTCATCTTCATCTTCGGCAAATACGATACGTTTTTGATCTGCGGGTACACGTTTAGCAATGCTAAACAGCGGCTTCATCAAAGTGCCGGAGTGGTACACAAATTGCTGCAACTGATTACGATAAGCATCAAAGTCTTTTTTAATTGGGCGCTGAGCAACACCATCATCCATCGCTGCCTTAGCAACTGCTGGAGCGATGACCGTAATCAAACGTGGGTCAAATGGTTTTGGAATTAAATACTCCGGACCAAAAGACAAGTTCTCAATACCGTATACAGAGGTCACTACTTCGCTCTGCTCAGCTTGCGCTAACTCCGCTACAGCCTTAACCGCTGCGACTTCCATGCCACGTGTAATCGTAGTTGCACCAACGTCTAACGCACCTCGGAAGATAAATGGAAAGCACAATACGTTATTGACTTGATTTGGGTAATCAGTGCGGCCAGTTGCCATCACTGCATCAGGACGAACTTCTTTGACTTCTTCAGGAAGACTCTCTGGGGTTGGATTTGCTAAGGCATATATCAATGGCTTATCCGCCATCTTTTTCACCATGGATTGCTTGAGCACACCACCAGCTGAGAGTCCTAGGAAAATATCAGCACCTTCAATCACTTGATCCAAAGTGCGCAAATCAGTTTCCTGACAGAATGGCTCTTTCTCTGGATCCATTGCTTACTTGCCAATGGTCCAATATTTCCCAAACCTAAGACTGCAGTGCCGTTAGTAATGACGCCAACTAAATTACCGCGCGCCGTGTACTTAAAAGCATTTGCAGGATCCTTAACAATCTCTTCGCAAGGAGCAGCTACACCGGGTGTGTATGCAAGTGCTAAGTCTCGCTGATTCGTTAGTTGCTTTGTAGGGGCAATCTCAATCTTTCCCGGGGTAGGAAACTCGTGATAGTGGAGAGCGGCTGCTCTTAAATCCGCTATTTGTTGTTCTTTGCTGCTATTGCTTGGTTTACCCATCAGTTCACTCATCAATCAGACTTATTCAAGCCTCTAATTCTATTCCTCTCAGATGAAAGAGTCCCAAGAGCCATAAAATGGGGCATGCAATCTCAAACTTCCCTACTTAGCGAATTTGACTTGATTCAGCGTTTTTTCAAAACGCAGTCAGAACTCATGCTTGCCAACAATCCCGGCTCAGTCAAGCTCGGGATTGGGGATGACTGTGCCTTACTCAAAACCGACGCCGCTGAGGAACTGGCAATTACTAGTGATATGTTGATCAGCGGAAGGCACTTTTTCCCGGATGCAAATCCGAAGTGGTTAGGCTGGAAAGCCTTAGCAGTCAACCTCTCAGACCTAGCAGCCATGGGCGCCAAGCCTGTAGGCTTCACTCTAGCGCTGGCATTGTCTGAGCCTAATCCAGCCTGGTTAGAGGCCTTTAGCAAGGGTTTATTTGCCATTGCAAATGCCTATTCCTGCTCACTCATTGGTGGCGACACTACCGCTGGACCACTGAATATTTGCATCACTGCCTTTGGTGTCATTCGGAAGGAAAAAGCCATTCGCAGATCGGGAGCAATAGAAGGTGACGACATTTGGGTTTCAGGGACTGTTGGCGATGCAAGACTTACTCTTGCTGCACTGCGTCATGAAATTGCATTATCGAAAGAAGATTTAACTCTTATTGAGGCACGCATGCATCAACCCACCCCAAGAGTGAATTTAGGTCTTGCCTTGAGAGAGCTTGCTAATTCCGCTCTAGATATCTCTGATGGTCTATTGGGAGACCTAAAACACATCCTGAAGCAATCCAGTAAAGATGCGGAAATCTTCTTAGACAGAATTCCAAAATCCAGCACGCTACTCAAGCAATCGCAGGTGATCCAAAACCAATGCGCTGCAAGTGGTGGAGATGATTACGAGCTGTGCTTTACCGCTCCAAGCGGCAAACGGGATGTCATTGCCAAAATAAGCGCAGACCTCAATCTTCCACTGACTCAAATTGGTAGCATTAAATCCATGCAACACTCTGCACCCGAGATACATATCCTTGATAAGGATGGAAAAGCATTAAGCAGTCAAGAAGCCAATTTATTGCTGAAATCCTTTGATCACTTCGCATGAATACCCAATTGAATACACCAAGTACCCACACTTTGACTCCCAGCTTCAAGTGGGTGTTTAGTAAACCTAGTCGCGCCCTGGCATTCGGCATGGGTAGTGGTTTGGCGCCATTCGCCCCTGGCACCGCAGGAACACTCTGGGCTTGGGCTGCCTTCTTGATAGGTGAGTACTCTCTATCTACCGAAGCTTGGTTGTGGATCGTTGGGATAGGAATTGCGCTGGGTTGCTGGATCTGCGGACAAGTTAGCGAAGAGCTAGGCAAAAAGGATTTTGGCGGAATTGTGTGGGATGAAGTTGTCGCCTTCTGGCTCGTACTGATTTTCATCATGCCGGCAAGCCTATGGGTGCAAATTGTGGCATTTGCACTCTTCCGATTTTTTGATGCCGTCAAGCCAGGTCCGATTGGAATGATTGATCGTCACTTTAAACAATTAGAGGATGGTGATAATTCCAATCCTTCCAGTTTTGGTTTAATGCTTTGGCGTGGTTTCGGAATCATTGCCGACGATTTAGCTGCAGTATTTTTCACCTTACTCACCATCACACTCTTACATATTGGATTGAGCTACATCTCATGAAAAATAATAACGATCCCCAACATGAACTAGCAAGAGCGGTTGCACTGTCTTTAATAAGTCGAGGCTGGAAAATTGCCTTAGCTGAATCCTGTACTGGCGGTCTTGTCTGTGCAACCCTGACGGATCTAGCAGGCTCGAGTGATTGGCTTGAGAGAGGCTATGTCACCTATAGCAATGCTGCGAAATCTGAATGCTTAGACGTTCCAGCAGAGATGATCGACTCGTTTGGTGCAGTCAGCGAGCAGGTTGCTAAAGCCATGGCTGAAGGGGCGCTTCACAATGCAAATGTCAATGCCGCCATCTCCATTACTGGCATCGCTGGCCCAACAGGTGGCTCACCTGAAAAACCAGTTGGCACCGTCTGCTTTGGCTGGGCAATCAAAGAGAGTATTGGAAATGATGTGATCAATACCGCCACACTGACCAAGCATTTCAAAGGTGATCGTCAAATCGTGCGAGAACAAGCGCGTGATTTTGCACTCTCTCAATTTCTAGAATTGCTTAAACTTAAAAACGCCTAATAAGGCAGTACTACAGAATTAGCGTGAGCTTAGCCAACCCTTATGGCGGAAGTAGCCTAATGGAATCATCGCCGAAATCACCATAGAAAGAATGGCGACTGGATAACCCCAAGTCTCTTCTAGTTCAGGCATGTAGCGAAAGTTCATACCCCACACACTAGCTAATAAAGTCGGCGGCATCAAAGCAACAGATACCACCGAGAAGATCTTGATGATCTTACTTTGGTTCAAGTTAATAAAACCGACTGTCGCATCCATCAAGAAGTTAATCTTATCGAACAAGAACGCAGTATGGTTTTCTAGTGAATCAATATCTCGCAAAATCTGACGCGCTTCTTCTTGCTGCTCATCAGACAATAATTTGCTACGCATTAAGAAAGACAATGCACGACGGGTATCCATCACATTACGACGAATACGTCCGTTGGTATCCTCTTCCTTAGCAATAGTTTCGAGCACCTCTTCTGCATCGTTATCAGTGATGTCATCTTGTAGAACACGCTTACCTGCTTGCTCGAGTTTTTCATAAACCTCTTCCAAAGCATCGGCGGAATACTCAACATCGGTCGAATATAGGTCGAGCAAAACATCTTTTGCATTACTGACTGATCCTGGGCGCAAACGGGCACGCAAGCGCACCAAACGGAACACCGGTAAATCTTCATCATGAATCGAGAACAACACTTGCTTGGTCATTACGAAAGCGACTCGCACGTTGCGTGAAGTCTCTTCTTCGTCCAACAAGAAATCAGTACGAATGTGGAGGTGGCCGTCATCTGCCTCGAAATAACGCGCAGAAGCTTCCAAGTCACCCAAATCATCTAATTCAGGCAAAAGAACGCCAAAAGCCTCTTTAATCCATAGGAGCTCTTCTTCGGGATTAACAACGTCAATCCAGATAGGGTTGGAGTATTGCAACAATTCATTGCGATCTTCCACTTGCTCTTGCGAGAGGCGGCCATTTTGCAGGACGAACAAGTTGATCATGGTGAACTTCTAAGGAATGGTCGCTAGTTTATCCTATAGATCATGACAGTTTCACTAAAATATGCCTAATTCCAATGAACTCAAGCCCAAATACCTTTACCCAACAACTCCAGTCCGCATGGGCTTCCCAAGGCAGTATGTTGTGTGTGGGCTTTGATCCAGGCCCTAAGCGCTTGCCTGCCGCATTTCAGGGTAAGCCTGAGGGGATTTTTGAGTTCTGCCGCGAGATCGCTGATGCCACCGCAGATACCGTCTGCTCCTTTAAGCCCCAGTTCGCCTACTTCGCCTCCCAAAGAGCCGAAGCCCAACTAGAAAAGTTGGCCAGGTACCTCAAAGATAAATACCCCCATATTCCAGTCATCTTGGATTCCAAACGTGGTGATATCGGCAGTACTGCCGACCACTATGCCTTAGAGGCTTTTGAACGCTATGGCGCGGATGCCGTTACCGTGAACCCTTACATGGGCTTTGACACGATCGAGCCTTACCTAAAACACGCCGGCAAGGGTGTGATTGTTTTATGTCGTACCTCAAATCCAGGAGGCTCTGACCTTCAGTTCTTGAATGTGGCCCCCAATGGCGAACCGCTTTACCTGCATGTTGCCAAACTCGCCGCACAACAGTGGAATGCCTCTGGCCAAATCAGCCTCGTAGTTGGCGCAACCTTCCCTGAAGAAATTGCCAAAGTGAGAGCGATTGTGGGCGAGATGCCGTTACTCATTCCAGGTATTGGTGCTCAAGGTGGCGATATCGATGCCACGGTAAAGGCTGGCACTATCCCCAATAAGCCAGGCACTGGCATGATGATTAACTCTTCCAGAGCAATCCTGTATGCAAGCTCAGGAAATGATTTTGCTGAAGCCGCCAGAAAAGTGGCCATCACCACTAGAGATGCATTAAGAGCTGCAGCCAGCAAATAACAAAAGTCGGGCCAACTTATACAGCAGACCTAACGAGTCTTTGGTTTTGGAGTGGGCGCTAAAGCCACTCTGTCCATATTTTCTAAAATAAAGTTCTGCCGTGTAGGAAAATGAACATTGGCCTTACGACAGTACTGCGCTTTGTCAAAACACTTGGGCGCTGGCAATGCAGACGCTAAGGCTGCAGCCTGCTCACGATCAAGTGATGCTGGTTTTATTCCATAGTAATGCTGAGAGGCAGCACCGATGCCAAAGATGCCCTCACTCCACTCCACTGAGTTTAGATAGATTTCAAACAGCCTTTGCTTAGACAACATTACCTCAAGTAGGCCAGTAATAATCAGCTCCTGTGCTTTGCGAAAATAATTCTGTTCGGAAGAAAGAAAAAGGTTCTTTGCTAGTTGCTGCGTGATTGTGGAGCCGCCACGTAAAGCGGTTTTAGATTTACCGCCTTGTTGATTAAGCTGTGAATTTTTAGCCCATGCTTTTTGCATGTCCTCCACTCGCACGCCCATATGCTGAAAAAAGATATCATCTTCACTGACCAAAACAGCGCGCTTCAGGTTGTTTGATATTTTGTCGTAAGGAACCCATTTTGACCGCACCGGGCAAGACCAAGACAGGCCACAAAGGCGCCAGCGCTCTGCCCTCTGAAATGCAGTGCTGCTTGGATCAAGCGTCATCCACATTCCAATCTGAATGACAAAGTACATTTGCATGGCAATAAAACCACCCAGCAAACATTTCAAAAGGTAAGAAAGCCAGCGCATCAAAGCTCAGCTAAAAACTAGGAAGTACGAAGTTCTGCCAAGACGGCGCGAGGATCAATCGCATCAGCAAGCGCAGCGCCACGCCAAATTAAGAATGCATCTGCAGCCTGCTCTACTAACATGCCTAAGCCATCACTTACCCGTGCACCGCGATGCAATGCTTGTTGCATGAACGCAGTGGCTTTGCCATAGACCATGTCATAAGCAAATGATCGTGGGGTAAAGATATTGCTTGCTGCCGCATCGCTAATTGGCGATGCATCGGATAGGCCTGCAGCAGTAGCATTAATAATGAGATCAAAAGGAGATGTAGTCTTAGCAGCATCTTCAAGATCACTTAAAGAAACTGCTTGTAGTGCAACATTCAATGAGCCAGCTAAACCACCAAACAATTGAGCCAATTCATCAGCCTTGGTATTGGATCGATTGGCAATGATGAGCTCTTTAGGCGACTGCTCCAGCAATGGGCCAAGCACTCCGCGCGAAGCGCCGCCTGCTCCCAACAGCAGGATCCGAGCACCTTTAATCTGGATACCCTGCGCCAATAGGTCTCTAACTAAGCCAGCGCCATCGGTATTGTCACCAAAGATTTTTCCATCCTCAATACGTAAAGTATTTACTGCGCCAGCCAGCTGCGCACGCGGTGTTAATACGTCTGCAAGGGCCTGTGCATCCAACTTAAATGGTACGGTGACATTCATACCTTTACCACCATCAGCAAAGAAAGATTGCGCAGCGGTTTTGAATTGATCTAGCGCAGGCTGCAAACGACCGTAGTGCATTTTTTGATTTGACTGCTCAGCAAATCGTTTATGAACGGCAGGTGATTTACTGTGTGAGATCAGATTGCCAGCAACCACATAGACATCCACACCAGGAAATTGGGTGGGGTCGGTATGCAATTCAGTAGAAGTGGCTTGACTCATAGTGACTACAGGATAAGCGAAATTTCGTAATACATGACTGAATTAAGGACGCAGATCTAAGCGATCAGATCCATCTCTCGTGAAATCAAAAGTAGAAACCCAGTCTAAGATATCAATCTGATTGCGCATTTCTGCCGGGAAAACTCCAAAGGGAGCAGAAGCACGAACAATCGCTAAGGCCTGGCGATCTAACTCAGGATTGCCAGAGCTTCGTCCAATACTCAAGCCATCTTTACCCTGAGCATTGTTAGCAATCCGTCCCCGGGCATCGACACTCACGACAATCACCAAACTGCCATATAAAGGGCGTCCATTAGCTCGCGGGAAAAATGCACTTCCATAAGCCTCAATCTTTTGATGCATCGCGTCGTAATACTGCGCAAATACAACCGCCTTCGTACTGGCTCCTGTCAAGACCTTACGACGAGGCTCCCGCCCATTGACCTGCAAACGCTTCGCCAACTCAGCCTCTAAAGAGTTTAGCTGCGACGTGACTTTATTCTCATCACCACTTTTACGACCGCCTGATAGCGCTCGGTCTGCTTCGAGCTTAGCTAGCATTTGTTTTTGTTGTTTCTCCAAAACTTCAAGGCGGGCATCCGCACCAAGCCTTGCTCGGTGTAATGCACTTGCATCTTGATTAGGGGTGTTGCCGCCTCCATGCAAATCTGCCTGAGCCAACTTATTGGCCTGCTTGGGCGTCACCTGATTACTGGCATTGACCAAAACAACGCTTAGCGGTGTGTTTAAACGGCAATTCTCAATTTCACCAATGCCCCAGCGAAACGACAAGAAAATGAGATGAGCCAGAATCGAGAGACCCAAGGCATAGCCAAATGGGTAGCGGCGCCAACTACCATCTAAGCGCGCTACCAGCTGAGTCAACTTAGGTGGGGCTTGCATCACTCTCAGGTACTTCTGGTGTTTCAATATGAAGCACTCGAACTCCCGCAGTAAGCTGCAGAAGATCTACATCAGCAATACTCACTTCGGCTCGAGTCATGCGAGGATGCGTAGCCAACTCTGGAACCGGCAAATGTAATGGAACAGGCTCTACTCGTGACACACCTTCCTTGAGATGCCTCACAAAAACTTGCTTAGGAACTTCATCCTGAGCAACCCAACGCAAGCACCAATATTTCTCAAGACGGTCCTGGTATTCACCATAGGCAGAATAGCAAGCTTCAAAGTCTGCAGCAATTTCCATCAATGCAGCATCTCGTGGCGGAAACGGCGCCACCATCTTGGCGGTAATGCCATGCTTGGCAATAGCAATTAACTGCCACTGATTTACTAAGTCGGAGTAGCGGCGCAATGGTGATGTGCACCAAGCGTAATACTCCAAGCCTAAGCCCTCATGGGGGCCAGGGGTTGTCTGCATACGAGTGCGTAAAGGGCCCCAACCCTTTTGGGTGCGGAACAAACCAGGTATCCCGTGATCTGCCAACAAGCGTCCTGAAGCACTGTTGCAATAAATCATCCACTCAGCAACGATCGTATCCAAGATGGAACCGCGTTGACGCGGAGTAATCTCGACTCGCTGCGCACCATCCACTTCCTTGATTTGAAAATGAAAGTCTCTTGCTAATGCATTGGGATCCAAGACCCCTAATTGCTCAGCACGCAATCCATTTACTACTCGTTGCTCTTGGCACCACCCTGCATGCAATAACTTTGCCGCGGCCCACAACACACTGAGCTCTTGACGATAAGCATAGTCAGACAATTCATCGGCTAAGCTTTCTTCCGTTACAAGATGCTCCAAATTCTCGAGGCGAAGGTTAGATCCCATGGGAACCATCTCGGCGCGCAATTGCAGAGTCTCTTTATCCACAACTCCAGCAGAATCAATGTCCACATAAATCGATAAAGCTGGGCGAGCGGCACCCTCATCCAATGAGAACTGCGAAATCACTGTGTCGGGCAACATCGTGATCTTGTCGCCAGGGAAATACACCGTAGACATACGCGTGCGTGCGACCTTATCTAAAGCGTCATCCTTAGCAATCACCAAACCAGGCGCCGCAATATGTATGCCAATGCGATGACCGCCGCCCTCAAGTGCAGTGACTGACAAAGCATCATCAATTTCCGTAGTGCCTGAGTCATCAATCGAGAAAGCAGTCACCTCAGCTAAAGGTAATTCTGAAATAGCCGCATCTAATACGGCTTGGTCAACAACCAAACTTGGGTCATGTGCAGCACCTTGAGGGAAATGCGCCTTTAAGAACATGCCCTGGTGATATTGCAAAGGTGAATCAATCGCGCCACAGCGAATCATCAACCGTGCAGGCGATTCTCCTGATTCAGTACAAGCAGCAACCAAAGCTTTGTAGGCAGGGGTATTTTTATCCGGGGAAAACAGCAGTTGATTTGCTTGAGACTTGAGCGTCTCTGGAAACACGCCGGCCACCAGCTCTTTTTGCCAAGCAGCCTGCTGCTCTAATTCTTTTTGTTTGCGCTCAAGTGCAGCTAGGCCAGCCTGTAACTGTTCTAGCGGCGCTCGTTGAAAACGTCCCCGCCCTTTGCGACGGAAAAATACTGGCGCCCCTTGCAATGCAATGGCTAATACCGTCTGTTGCGGGATACTTGCTTGAGCACCAAAGTATTCCTGGGCAACATCCACCAGGCCAAACTCTTCATCGGGTGCACAGTCCCACAAGAACTGCAAATCAATCTCTTTAGATAAAGCATTTGCCTCATCCATTAAAGCTTGTGGCTCTGGCTTTTCAAAACGTAGCCAAACTTCTTTGGCCTTTAGTTTGATCCTTTTCCCGGACAGGCTTGTCGCCTGCCAAGATTCAGCATCTCCAGCGCCAGAGGCAGACTGGACTGTGGCGACCTTAATGTCACCACCCTCTTCATATAAAAGATGCATTGTTAGAGCGAGATCCCGCCGCTGGCCTCAAGTGCTACGCCATTGACATAACTGGCTTCATCGCTCGCCAAGAATAAATACACGTTCGCCATTTCTTCTGGAGTACCTAAGCGACCAAGCCAGCTGCGTCTTTCAATATCTTTGAGGATATTTTCAGGCATGGCTTTGACCATCTCAGTGGCAATAAAGCCTGGGCACACTGCATTTACCCGAATACCTTTTGCACCCAGTTCACGAGCCCAAGTTTTAGTAAATCCAATGACGCCAAATTTCGTGGCCGAATAATTTGTCTGCCCAAAATTTCCATAGATGCCGACAACGCTTGAGGCATTAACAACAGCGCCTTTACCAGCCTCTAACATATGCGGCACAACCAACTGGGTGCAATTGAATACACCCTTCAAATTAACATCAATCACAGCATCAAATTGTGCTTCAGTCATTTTGACTAAGCGTGCATCTTGCGTGATGCCAGCATTGTTAATCAAGATATCAATGCGTCCGTGACGCTGCATGATTTGATCAACAGCCGCTTCAACACTTGCGCGATCAGTCACGTTCATGACATAGGCTTCAGATCCTGGAATGAGATCAACTGCAGCCTTCACTGCATCAGGACTCACATCCGCAATCATGACTTTTACACCCTCTTGTGCAAAGCGCTGTGCCGTTGCAAAGCCAATCCCTTTTGCGGCCCCAGTAATGATGGCTACTTTATCTTTTAGTCCCATACTCATTACTTTGCTTTCTCTTGTATTGCGGTCAATATTTTTTGATGCACGCCACCAAAACCGCCATTACTCATCACCAAAATGTGATCGCCAGGCTTTGCTTCATTTGCAACGGCCTTAACCAAAGCAGATAGATCATCAAAAGCTGCAGCACGATCGTCACTCTTTGCATTTAATGGTGCTAAGACTTCGTTTAAATCCCAACCCAAAGAATCTTTACCAGTGCTGGCGCCATAAGCAAAAACTTTATCGGCCGCCTCAAGACTATTGGGTAGTTGTGCTTTCATGACGCCGAGTTTCATCGTATTAGAACGCGGCTCTAATACTGCCAAAATTCGAGACTGCCCTACGCGACGACGCAAGCTATCTACCGTAGTAATAATTGCAGTCGGGTGATGCGCAAAATCATCGTAGACCGTCACCTCATTTACTACGCCAATCGTTTCCAAGCGGCGCTTCACATTCTTAAACTCAGCAAGAGCACGTGCCGCATCAGCTGGAGAAATGCCAATATGGTTTGCAGAAGCAATCGCTGCCAATGCATTGAGTTGATTATGTCGACCCATGACACCAGAGTCTGGGGCCCAGGTCACCGTTGCAACTTCTTTACCATCCTGCAGAACAATGAAGCCATCTGCCGCTTGAGAAATTAAAGACCAGGCATTATTTTTATTTTGGCCAAACTTTTCAACAGGTGCCCAAGCACCTCGTGTGATGACTCTCTCTAGAGCAGGCTCTTCACTATTCACCACAACGAGACCGTTACCCGGCACCGTGCGAACCAAATGATGAAACTGCGTTTCGATTGCAGCAAGATCAGCAAAAATATCGGCATGATCAAGCTCAAGATTGTTTATTAAAGCGGTGCGCGGACGATAGTGGACAAACTTACTGCGTTTATCAAAAAAGGCAGTGTCATATTCATCCGCTTCGATTACAAAGTATTTACTTTCACCCAGACGAGCCGATACCGTGAAATTTAATGGCACTCCACCAATTAAGTAACCCGGCTTGTAATCGTTGAACTCCAAAATCCAAGCCAATATGGCAGAGGTCGTTGTTTTACCGTGCGTACCAGCAACAGCCAATACATGCCTATCAAACAATACTTGCTCACCTAGCCATTGGGGTCCAGATGTGTAAGGAAGGCCTTGATTCAAAATGGCCTCCATCAGCGGATTGCCACGAGAAACGACGTTGCCGATCACAAATAAATCTGGCATCGTCTCAAACTGTAATAATTGATCGGGCGAAAATCCCTCGATGAGCTCAATGCCCTGCGCCTCAAGTTGCGTGCTCATTGGCGGATACACATTGGCATCACAGCCAGTGACGCGATGTCCGACCTGCCGAGCGATTGCGGCAATGCCGCCCATGAAAGTACCGCAAATGCCCAAGATATGAATATGCATTGGGGAATTTTAGCTAAGGAGTAGCAATGAACCGCAGACAGTGGATTAGCATCACCGGAATTAGTCTCGTAGCCCTGCTTGCAGGAGTATTGACTTCGCAATGGATTTACAAAACCGGCTTAGCAAGCGATCCCGCTATCAAAGCCTTTTTTGCCAACCCATGGCAAACGCCTGATGGCAAAACAGTCGATACAGCGCAATGGCAAGGAAAAGTTCTGGTTGTGAACTTTTGGGCCTCCTGGTGCCCTCCTTGCGTTGAAGAAATGCCCACTTTGGATGCATTGCAAGGTGAATTCAAGGATCAAAATGTCTTATTTGTAGGTATCGGCATCGATTCACCCTCTAATATTCGTCAATTCCTAGAAATGACCCCAGTTTCTTACCCCATCGTGATTGGTGGACTAGAGGGTAGCAATCTATCTAAACAAATGGGGAATAGCCAAGGCGCTCTTCCGTACACCATCATCATTAATGCTCAACGCAAAGCAATTAGCAGCAAATTAGGAAAGATAAGCGAAGAAGAGCTCAGAAAATCTATTAAATCAGCTTTATAGTGAATTTTAAATACTATTAGCAACTAAGATTTGGACGAGAACGAGACATTTTCTACCCATTTTTTGCAATATCTGCCCTTAAAAATCACATAAATAGCTAATTTACCCCTCATTTTTTTGGACTTGCCATCAGATTCTGGGGGTATACTTTCCCTGTACTTGGTGAAGAGGATTCTTCATGAAGTAAGCAGTTTTAGAGAAATGCTTTATTAACGTAATTAAACCTAACTACCTCTAAATATATCGATTTATGTCGAAAAATACTTCAATTCTCGTTATCCAAGGTCCGAACCTCAACCTCTTGGGCACCCGTGAGCTAGAGGTTTACGGCAAAACCACTCTAGAAGATATACATACAAAGCTTGGTGTAATCGCCAAGACCAACTCAATCGATTTATCCACCTTCCAGAGCAATCATGAAGGCGAGCTGATTGACCGAGTTCAAAAAGCCAAACAAGAGGGGGTTGATTTCATCATCATTAATCCAGGCGCCTTTACCCACACCAGCGTTGCGCTGCGTGATGCGCTAGCCGGTGTTGCCATCCCATTTACAGAAGTTCATCTATCCAATATTCATCAGCGTGAAGAATTCCGCAAACATTCCTATCTATCCGATATCGCCACTGGCGTGATCTGCGGACTAGGGGCAATTGGATATGAATTGGCCTTACAAGCTGCAATTGCACGTTTACAAAAATAAAGATTAATTAAGCATTTCAAGAGAGGAAGCCTTTCTATGGATCTGAGAAAACTAAAAACCCTAATCGACCTCGTTTCTGAATCAGGCATTTCTGAATTAGAAGTAAATGAAGGCGAAGATCGTGTTCGCATTGTGAATGCAGGATCTCCAGCTCCTGCCGGTCAAGTGGTTTACGCCAATCCAGCACCGGTTCAGGCAATGCAAGCTACTCCCGTAGCTGCGCCAGCCGTTGCCGCACCAGCTGCTGAAGAAGCGCCTGCTGAAACTGGTTTTGTAGCTCGCTCACCAATGGTGGGAACTTTCTATCGAGCCCCAAATCCTGAGTCTCCAGACTTTGTCAAAGTCGGTGATACGGTTAAAGTGGGTCAAACGCTCTGCATTATTGAAGCGATGAAACTCCTCAATGAGATCGAATCCGAGCAAGCCGGTGTTATCAAGCAAATTCTGTGTGAAAACGGTCAAGGTGTTGAGTTTGATCAGCCGCTGTTCATCATCGCTTAATAGATCTCTTCTAGATCTATTCCAATCCACCGTTACTTAACTCAGAGCCGACATGTTCGATAAGATTCTGATTGCCAATCGCGGAGAAATTGCTCTCCGCATCCAACGCGCATGTCGCGAGTTGGGAATTAAAACTGTAGTGGTCTACTCGACCGCAGACAAAGAAGCTAAATACGTGAAGCTTGCAGACGAAGCCGTTTGCATTGGGCCTGCCCCATCGCCACTGAGCTACCTCAATATGCCTGCCATTATTTCAGCGGCGGAAGTAACCGATGCTGAGGCAATTCACCCAGGCTATGGTTTCCTTTCTGAGAATGCCGACTTTGCTGAGCGTGTTGAGAAATCCGGTTTTGCATTCATTGGCCCAACTGCTGCTTCCATTCGCCTAATGGGCGATAAAGTTTCAGCAAAACGCGCCATGATTAAAGCGGGCGCGCCTTGCGTTCCTGGATCTGAAGGTGCATTGCCAGATGATCCAAAAGAAATTATTACTACTGCCAAACGTGTTGGCTACCCAGTCATCATTAAAGCTGCTGGCGGTGGTGGTGGTCGCGGTATGCGCGTAGTGCATACGGAAGCCGCCCTTCTGAGTGCCGTCAATATGACTAAGGAAGAAGCTGGTCGCGCTTTCGGCAATCCAGAAGTCTATATGGAGAAGTTTTTAGAGAAACCTCGCCACGTAGAGATTCAGATTTTGGCCGATACGCACGGTAACGCTATTTGGTTAGGCGAGCGTGATTGCTCAATGCAACGTCGCCACCAAAAAGTGATTGAAGAAGCTCCAGCACCTGGCATTGATCGTCGCTTGATTGCCAAAATCGGCGAGCGTTGTGCTGAAGCCTGTAGAAAAATTGGTTACCGCGGTGCCGGTACTTTCGAATTCTTGTACGAAGATGGTGAATTCTTCTTTATTGAAATGAATACCCGCGTTCAAGTTGAGCATCCAGTTACCGAAATGATTACTGGTGTCGATATTGTCCAAGAGCAAATTCGCATCGCTGCTGGCTTAAAACTCAGCTATCGCCAGAAAGATATCGTTTTCCGCGGTCATGCCATTGAATGTCGTCTTAATGCGGAAGATCCATTTAAATTCACACCAAGCCCAGGCAAGATTGGTTCATTCCATATGCCAGGCGGTCCCGGAATTCGTGTTGACTCCCATGCCTACAGTGGTTATGTAGTGCCTTCCAACTACGATTCAATGATCGGTAAGCTGATTTCTTACGGCAATACTCGCGAACAAGCAATTCGTCGTATGCAAATCGCGCTTTCTGAGATGGTGATTGATGGGATTACGACCAATGTGCCACTGCATCGTGAACTCATGCTCGATCCAAACTTCATGGAAGGCGGCACCAGCATTCACTATCTAGAGCATCGCCTCGAAGAGCAAGCTGCTAGTCGCGGCAACCCGAAATCGTAGGTCAAGTGATATCGATTTGGAGTAAGCATGTCCTATCGTGAACTCGTTTTCACGGTACCAGCAGAAATTGCAGAGCCCTTGGGTGATGCCTTGCTGGAAGTGGGCGCACTCTCTGTCACCGTTGAAGATGATGCTGCAGGTGGTTACGATGAAAACCCGCTGTATGGCGAGCCAGGGCTCTCACCAGAAGTTCAAGCTTGGGATCGTTCCTCTGTCACCGCCTTGTTTAATCCGGAGATAGATGATTCGGATGCAGTGAACTTCATCCCCGAACTCCTCGCATCTCTCAAGGGCGCGGGATTCAATCTTCTAGCTTCGCAAGAAAAGATTGTTGAAGAGCAAGATTGGGTTTGCTTAACCCAAAGTCAATTCGCTCCGATTCAGATTGGTGAGCGTATTTGGGTGGTACCTTCTTGGCATGAGGCGCCTACTGACCCTAATGCAATTTGCTTGGCGGTAGACCCAGGCCTAGCGTTTGGCACTGGCAGTCACCCAACAACCCATCTCTGCCTGCTTTGGTTGGAACAAAATACTCAACTACAAAACCAAAGTCTCTTAGATTACGGTTGCGGATCTGGAATTCTGGCAATCGCCGCCGCAAAACTGGGCTGCAATCCCGTTGTTGGCACCGACATTGATCCACAAGCCATGGTTGCAGCGCGCAGCAATGCAGAAATTAACAATACGGTGATCCGCTTTGTTCTGCCAAATGAAAACGCACCAGAACTTGCTGCAGAAACTAAATACGACATCGTGATGGCTAATATTTTGGCCAATCCGCTACAAGTTTTAGCGCCAGCCTTGGTAAATAAGATGCGCCCCGGTGGAAAAATTGTGTTGTCAGGAGTGTTAGCTCGCCAAGCAGAAGAAGTAATTGCCACCTATAGCCAATGGCTAAGCCTTTCCGTCTGGAAAGAAAGTGAAGGCTGGGTCTGCTTGCATGGCACGCTACCTTCGCAAGGTGGTAAAGTGAGTTTGACGGCCAAAAATACAGACACTTCGGTGCCGGCTCAAAAAAAAAGTCTTAAATTAATCCTTCTCAGCCTATTTTTAGTCTTGCTCATTATTTTTGGTGAGCATCTTTCTAGAAATTTTTTACTGCCAGCATTAGCAACGCGTGTTGATGGCAGCTCCTATCCGATAGCAAGCAGCGCTTTTTCTCTTCTACAGAAATTGGATGAGCAATTGTGTCGTGCACTAGGGTGTGTAAATCGCTCTGTAAGCGATTTTGCTGCTTGGAAAATAACTTCAGTCACTCTTTCGCCTGAAAACGCACGAGAGGGCCTTAAAAACGATTTAAATCAATCTGTATTGCAAGTTGAATTGCAAAATCGTCTTGCGCTACCTGTTTTATTCCCCAATTTAGAAATTGTGCTCACAGATGCAGAGGAATCGGAGATCAAAACGATTCAATTTTCTCCACAAGAGTGGTTGCCAACCGCTTGGCAAGAGTCGCATCCGGATTTTTTGCGTCAAGGCGCCCCCTCTGGTGAAATCTTTTCTTCCGAATTGCTGATTTCTCTTCCACAAAATGCTGCTGGCTATCGCGTCAGAATTTTTTATCCTGAAAAATAGACTACAAACACTATTCCACACTCATTTCAATTGATTTTTATTAGAAAGTAATCATTTATGTCTAGCTTGATCTGCGGTTCCATTGCTTACGACACCATCATGAACTTTGAAGGCAAATTTGCCGATCAAATCCTGCCAGAGCAGATTCATATCCTCAATGTCGCCTTCCTAGTCCCAACAATGCGTCGTGAATTCGGTGGCTGTGCAGGCAATATTGCTTACAACCTAAGTCTACTTGGTGGCGACCCCATCATCATGGCAACAGTAGGTGGTGATGCAGCCCCATATCTTGATCGCCTCAAACAACTCAAGATTGATGCAACGCATATCCGTCAAATTGAACAAGCATTCACTGCTCAAGCAATGATCACTACCGATCAAGCCAATAATCAAATTACTGCTTTTCACCCTGGCGCAATGGGTGAATCTCATCTAAACCAAGTCTCCGCAGTCGTTGCAGAGAGAAGCAAGAACGCAAAAGGCGCAGCAAAATTCGGCATTGTTGCCCCAGATGGTCGCCAAGGTATGTGGGAGCATTGTCATCAGCTAGCTGAAGCAGGCATTCCATTTGTATTTGATCCGGGTCAGGGTTTGCCCATGTTCAATGGCCCAGAACTACTAGAACTCGTAGATATTGCAAGCCACCTTGCCGTGAATGACTACGAAGGCGAAATGCTTTCTCAAAGAACAGGTTTGAGTTTGGCAAAAGTCGCTGAAAGAGTGAAAGCCTTGATTGTGACCAAGGGTGCTGAAGGTGCGGATATCCACTTTGATGGCAAATGTATTGCGATTCCACCAGTGCCAGCCTCAAAAGTAGTTGACCCAACGGGTTGCGGCGATGCATTCCGAGGCGGATTGTTGTTTGGATTGGAGAATGGAATGGATTGGGAAACTACTGGCCGCTTAGCCAGTTTGATGGGTTCAATCAAAATTACTCATCAGGGACCACAAAATCACCAAATGAGCAAAGATGAAATCGCCGCTCAATTCAAATCTGCCTTTGGATTTGCACTCTAAAGCCACTAATTCCATGAAGCAGCAATAAAAAAGGGATCTCGCGAGAGATCCCTTTGAACTTCACACGTCTACAAGCAGAGCTTATGGGCGTGTGCCAGTTGGGAAGGGCCAGGCAGCAGCTGGATTCAACGTGGTTGAAGCAGCAACTTTCTTAGCCACGGGCTTTTTTACAGCCTTGCCCGCTTTCTTCGCAGCAGGCTTACTTACTTTTTTTTTGCTACTTTACGAGCTACTTTTTTAGCAGCAGGCTTTTTAGCAGCTACTTTGCGAGCAACTTTCTTAGCAGCAGGCTTTTTAGCAGCAACTTTACGAGCTACTTTCTTAGCAGCAGGCTTCTTCTTAGCTACTTTTTTAGCAGCTGGCTTTTTGGCAGCAACTTTCTTAGCAGCAGGCTTCTTTGCAGCAACTTTTTTCTTGGCGATTGCCATAGTAATGCTCCTTCACGTGAGGATTAGTACAAACTACCGATTAAGAAGACCCGACCTATTCATTTCCGCCTGGTTTTGCAACCATTTGGAGCCGACGAGCGAGCCATTCATCGGCGCGCGGCTTGATGCTAAGTGCTGCACGCTAATGAATACTGGAAAAAAAGCCGTGGCCCCAAAGGGCAACGGCTTCTTCAATTTGTTGGAAAAAATAGAGAGAGTAGACCAGGCACCCTTTAATAAGAGTTTTCGGACTTGAGTCTGGTTTTGCTGACTTTTAAAACAATCCAACCGTCTAATCTCCTATTTAGCAGGCTATGCGCTTTTTAATTAACTACCTATTCCCAACTTAGCGCACCGCCAGTTTGATACTCAATAACGCGTGTCTCAAAAAAGTTTCTCTCTTTTTTCAGATCAATCATTTCTGACATCCATGGGAATGGATTCTCTTCATTTGGGAACATCGCGTCAAGTCCTATTTGCAAACATCTGCGATTACAGATGTATCTTAGGTAACCTTTGAACATCGGCGCGTTCAATCCGAGCACTCCGCGAGGCATCGTATCTTCTGCATAACGGTACTCCAATTCCACCGCTTTTTCAAAGATCGCTTTGATCTCATCTTTGAACGTAGAAGTCCATAACTGCGGGTTCTCCAGCTTGATTTGATTAATTAAATCAATACCAAAATTGCAGTGCATAGACTCATCGCGAAGAATGTATTGATACTGCTCAGCAGCACCCGTCATTTTGTTTTGGCGACCCATTGCAAGTATTTGCGTAAAACCAACATAAAAGAACAAACCTTCCATCACGCAAGCAAAAACAATGAGTGATCGCAGCAAAGTTTGGTCAGTTTCTAATGTTCCAGTTTTGAAATTGGGGTTAGTCAACACATCGATATAAGGAATCAGGAACTCATCTTTAGCGCGAATTGACTCAATCTCGTTATACGCATTGAAGATTTCGCTCTGGTCTAAACCCAAAGACTCCACAATATATTGGTATGCGTGAGTATGAATTGCCTCCTCAAACGCCTGGCGCAATAGATATTGACGGCATTCTGGGGCGGTAATGTGGCGATATGTGCCCAAAACAATATTGTTTGCCGCTAAAGAATCAGCCGTTGTGAAAAAACCGAGATTGCGCTTAATAATGCGACGCTCATCTTCAGTTAAACCATTTGGATCCTTCCAAAGCGCGATATCGCGATTCATATTGATCTCTTGTGGCATCCAATGGTTGGCACAACCAGCAAGATATTTCTCCCAGGCCCACTTATATTTAAATGGAACGAGCTGATTTACGTCAGTCTTGGCATTAATCACGCGCTTATCAGCGGCATTAACACGCAAAGCTGCGCCACCAGTCAATGAAGCGGATTGCATTGGTGCAGGTGCAACATCTTGAGGTGCAGCAATTGCAACTTGGTCTGGTTGCGGACGTTGTGGCTCTGCTACCACCGGCTGCGGTGCTAATCCTGCTTTTGCTAGCGCAGGAGCAACTTCTTCTTCCCAATTCAACATAACTCTCTCCTAATTCTTATTTTTCTAGATCAGTTAGCGAATAGCTTACTGACATGCTTCACATTCTTCAAAGCCAGCATCACCTGGGCGCATTGTGCAAACTGGGCCGTCAGCTTCTTGTGCGGAAGCATCCGTACCATTCACACCGCCACCACTGGACACTGCATTTAACTGTCCACTTGCAACAGTTGACTTCTCAACGTGCGTTGCAGCCATTGTGCGGAGGTAATAAGTGGTCTTCAAGCCACGCAACCATGCCAACTTGTAGGTGCCATCCAATTTCTTGCCTGATGCACCACCCATGTAAATATTGAGTGACTGCGCTTGGTCAATCCACTTCTGACGACGTGAGGCAGCCTCAACCAACCAGCTTGGCTCCACTTCGAATGCAGTAGCGTACAAATCACGCAAATCTTGTGGGACACGGTCAATCTTAGACAAAGTACCATCAAAGTACTTCAAGTCGGCAATCATTACCTCATCCCAGAGGCCACGTTCCTTCAAATCACGAACCAAATACTCGTTTACTACGGTGAACTCGCCTGACAGGTTAGATTTCACGAACAAGTTCTGGAATGTAGGCTCGATACAAGCTGAAACGCCAATGATGTTAGAAATCGTAGCGGTCGGTGCAATGGCCACACAGTTGGAGTTGCGCATGCCGTGCTGCTTGATACGGGCACGCAAACCATCCCAATTCATAGTGGAAGAGCTATCTACCTCAAGGTAACCACCACGCTCTGCTGCCAACAAGGCTACTGAGTCCTGCGGAAGAATGCCACGATCCCACAGTGATCCTTTGTATGTGCTGTACACGCCACGCTCTTCAGCCAACTCATTAGATGCTTGATAAGCGTAGTAGCACACTGCTTCCATTGAAGAATCTGCAAACTTCACCGCCTCATCACTAGCGTAAGGAATGCGTTGCATATGCAAACAATCCTGGAAGCCCATGATGCCCATACCAACTGGACGATGCTTCAAGTTGGAATTACGTGCTTTAGCAACAGCGTAGTAATTGATATCAATCACGTTATCCAACATACGCATTGCAGTGCGAATTGTTTTCTGGAGCTTCTCGTGATCCAAAATCATCTTGCCGGACGCATCTGTAGTCATATGCGCTGTCAAGTTCACAGAACCTAGGTTACATACCGCGATTTCGCTCTCGTTTGTGTTTAAAGTAATCTCAGCACACAAGTTAGAAGAGTGAACTACACCGATGTGTTGTTGTGGGCTACGAATGTTGCAAGGATCTTTAAATGTGATCCATGGGTGGCCAGTTTCAAACAACATACCCAACATCTTGCGCCACAATTGTTGCGCAGGGATGCGACGGAATGGTTTCAATTCACCAGCATCTGCTTTTTTCTCATAGGCAACATAGGCCTCTTCAAAAGCTTTACCAAACTTGTCATGCAAGTCAGGCGTATTTGATGGTGAGAACAATGTCCACTCACCACCCTCCATCACACGCTTCATGAACAAGTCCGGAATCCAGTTAGAAGTGTTCATGTCATGCGTACGGCGACGGTCATCACCGGTGTTCTTACGCAACTCTAGGAACTCTTCAATATCCAAATGCCATGTTTCTAGGTAAGCACAAACTGCACCCTTACGCTTACCACCTTGGTTCACTGCAACAGCCGTGTCATTCACTACCTTTAAGAATGGCACAACACCTTGTGACTTGCCGTTAGTACCTTTGATATGACTTCCCAAGGCACGCACGTTTGTCCAGTCGTTACCCAAACCACCAGCAAACTTAGACAGGAGTGCATTCTCTTTCAAAGCTTCATAGATGCCGTCAAGGTCATCATCTACTGTTGTCAAATAGCAGCTTGATAACTGAGGACGTGTTGTCGCTGAGTTAAACAAAGTTGGCGTACTGGACATGAAATCGAATGTAGAGAGAATTTCATAGAACTCGATAGCACGACGCTCGCGATCCAACTCATTCAAAGACAAGCCCATTGCAACGCGCATGAAGAAAGCCTGTGGCATTTCGATACGACGGTCTTCAATGTGCAAGAAGTAGCGGTCATACAAAGTTTGTAAGCCGAGGTAGTTGAACTGCAAGTCGCGGCTAGCGTTTAGGGCTGCAGCCAAACGTGGGAGATCAAACTCACGCATGCGTAGATCCAACAACTCAGCAGAAATACCTTCGTTGATGTACTTAGCAAAGTAAGTGCTGTACTCGGCTTGCATGTCACCTTGCAATACTTCACGACCTAAAATTTCTTTACGAATCACATGCATCAAGATGCGTGCCGTCACCTGGCTATATGCAGGATCTTTTTCAATCAATGTGCGCGAGGCCAAAATTGCAGAGTCGTACACCTGAGCCATCGGTACGCCATCGTATAAATTCTTAATGGTTTCAGTAATGATCGGGGTTGCATCAATGTTGTTACCAAGGCCTTCACATGCAGCCTCAATAATGGTGCGCAAGGCAGCCATATCCAACCACTTCTCTACGCCGTTGTCAGTCACCTTGATGCCAGACTCACCAGCTTGAGTTGCAGTCTGAGTCTCCTGAGCAATACCTTGTTGTGTTGCACGCTCTTGATTACGCTTTTCACGATAAAGAACATAGGCGCGAGCAACGTTGTGCTCACCACTACGCATCAATGCCAACTCAACTTGATCTTGAATGTCTTCAATATGGAAAGTGCCACCATTTGGGCGACTACGCAACAAAGCGCGCACTACTGCGTGCGTTAATTGCTCTACTTGCTCACGAACACGTGCAGAAGCTGCACCCTGACCGCCATTAACCGCTAAAAATGCTTTGGTAACCGCAATAGCGATTTTGGATGGCTCAAATGCCACCACCGAGCCATTACGGCGAATAATTTTGTAATCAGACAATTGAGTAGCTTGACCACCGCCAACACCACCAGCTACAAAGCCGGCAGATGGGGCTTGATTCATAGCTTCTGAAGGATTCATTCCTGGATTATTTGTGCCTGCAGTCTGTCCTGCCGTCTGGGGGTTGGCATATGTCATATTTCTCCTGCTGATATATAGTTATTTGGGCAAAAAATCGTTAAAAAACAATAAGGTATTGCTGTATTCAAACACTACATCTAGTGTCTCGAAGTGCATTTGACACTAAGTATAGGGAAATATTCGGAATTTAGTAAGACATTTCTGACAAATATTTATAAGTATTTTTCCTAGGTATTCCAATAATTTAGGGGCTATTTTGGTGCGAGATTTTTAGCCCTTTTTAGCTAAAGGGCAATAAAGTGAGCATGTGCTCACATACTAATTTTGAACTCTAGCGAGGGTCCAAACCAAAGGGTATTTTTTTGACCGAAATGCCAGTTTTAGCTTGGAACTTTTGCCAATCAAATTGAATGCCAGGGTCTGTTTTTCGGCCTGGAGCGATATCACTGTGCCCAGCAAAGCTAAGGCCTGGATAAATCCCTTGTAGCTGGGTGGTTAATTTAGCAAGTGCTTGATATTGAATTTCCTCAAAGGGATGTTCACCATCACCCTCTAACTCAATCCCAATTGAGAAATCATTGCATTTTTCACGACCTAAAAAGGATGAAATGCCAGCATGCCATGCCTTCTTTTGAGTGGAGACAAACTGACACACCTCACCACAACGAGAAATCAAGAAATGACTGGATACCTTTTGATCAGCAATTTCTTCAAAATATGGGTGGAGGGATGAGTCCAGTTTATTTTGGAAAAAATCCACAATAAATTGGGTAGAGCTATGATCCGCAAAACCACCAGGTGGCAAGCTGATGTGATGAATCACTACCAAATCCGGTGCAATGTCCGCTGGTCGAACATCTTGATTGGGTGAGATTCGCCAGGCGGCAGAACCCAGCCAGCCCTGATCATCCATGCTGTCGAGGTGTTGTTGCGAGCAATAGAAGCGATCCTCTTGCTTGATTGCTTCAGATTTTGGAAGGTGAACTGAACAATGACGGCACTGGACAATCACCTCTGGCTCAGCCGCCTTGCTGCGTTCAGCCCTGATCTTGGAAGCCTGATTCTTATTGAGCTTTGTTTGTTTTTTACCCTTTATCCAAAGGTACAAAGCGCCTGCGCCAATAAATAGTAGAAGCCACTTAATCAAAACGTCACGCTCTCTGAAGAATCACTTCCAAAACAAATCTACTGCCCACATACGCCAAAAGCAAGGCTGTATAAGCACTCAAGACCCAACGAACAGCGACGCGACCCCGTAAACCCACACGCCAACGCGCTATTAGGAGACCAGAAAATAAGAGCCAGGAGATCAACGCAAAGATAGTTTTGTGATCAAAAACAAGTGGCCTACCAGATAGTGTTTGCGAAAAGAGCAGGCCAGAAAATACAGTCAAGGTCAGCAGTGCAACACCCACATAGAGTAAATTAAAAAGCAAACTTTCCATTGTCATTAGGGGTGGCAAATCCTCTAACCAATGGGCTACTCGACCATTTGGGATGATGGCCAACTGACGATGCAGTGCTCGATCCTGAATACTCATCAGCATGGCGTGCATTGCAGCCAAACTCAATAATCCAACTGAGATAGCAGCGACAATAAAGTGCCCCTTAAACCAAGGGTCTGAGACAGCCTTTGGAGAAATCAGGGTGCCAGAGAAAATAGCGGGCAATGCGGAACAAATCAGCGCAAAACACAAAACCAACCAGCGCAAGCTGGAGATTGGTAAAAACCAAGACTGGAACCAATAAAAAGCGAGGCCAACCCAAGCGATTAATGACAAATCCTGGGCAAAACCAAAAACAAATCCCTCTGGCGTAAAGACTGAGTCGTGCAACTGAATTCCGTGAACTAGCAAAATTAATAAGATGAATGCCTGAACCAAGCCCGTAAAAGCTAGGGATTCAATTTTTCCCTTTGGCCGCGAACCTAAAAAGACCAAAAGAAGCAAATAAAGTGCAGATGGGAGCCATCCCGAGCCTGAGTAACTTAAAATATCCATCTGGAAAGTCTAATCGATAAATGCTAGAGAATCTCACCGACCGCCTATCTCGTGTTGTTAAAACAATGCGGGGACAAGCCCGCCTTACTGAAGCAAACACCGCAGAGATGCTGCGCGAGATCCGCCTGGCCTTGCTGGAGGCGGACGTTGCGCTTCCTGTCGTCAAATCTTTGCTGGAACAAATCAAATTTAAAGCCCTTGGTGAAGACGTGGTTGGAAGCCTCAGCCCGGGCCAAGCTTTAGTAGGGGTGGTACAGCGTGAACTAGCCCAGGTCATGCGTGGAGATGCTTCGCAAAGTGGTGAACTCAATTTAGCCACCCAACCTCCGGCAGTGATCTTGATGGCAGGCTTGCAGGGTGCCGGTAAGACTACCTCAGTAGGTAAGTTAGCTAAGTTCCTGCAAGAAAAGAAGAAAAAGAAAGTACTCACCGTTTCCTGTGACGTCTATCGCCCTGCTGCTATTGAGCAACTAGAAACTGTCAGCAAACAAGTTGGGGCTGAATTTTTTCCAAGCAATATTAATCAAAAGCCGAGTGAAATCACTGCTGCCGCCCTTGATTGGGCACGCCGTCATTATTTTGATGTGCTCTTAGTCGATACAGCAGGTCGCCTTGGTATTGATGAAGCACTCATGCAAGAAATCAAAACCTTGCATGCCAATCTCAATCCAATCGAAACACTGTTTGTGGTTGATGCGATGTTGGGTCAAGATGCTGTCAACACAGCTAAAGCATTCCATGAAGCACTTCCACTCACCGGTGTAATCCTCACCAAGCTCGATGGTGATTCACGTGGTGGTGCTGCACTTTCAGTACGCCAAGTTACTGGGGTGCCGCTTAAATTCATTGGCGTTGCCGAAAAGATGGATGGCCTCGAAGCATTTGATGCCGAGAGAATGGCAAGTCGTATTTTGGGTATGGGCGATATTCTTGCTCTGGTTGAGCAAGCCCAACAAAACGTAGATGTTGCCAAAGCAGAAAAGTTAGTAACTAAGATTTCTAAAGGCGGGTTTGATCTGGGTGACTTCCGAGATCAACTGGTGCAGATGCAGCAGATGGGAGGTATGGCCAGCTTGATGGATAAGCTACCAAGCCATATGGCACAAGCGGCCTCCAAAACCAATTTAAGTGCTGCCGATAAACAAACACGACGCATGCGCGGCATCATCGATAGCATGACACCAAAAGAGCGTGCGAAACCGGAGTTACTAAAAGCTACCCGAAAACGTCGCATTGCCGCTGGTGCGGGGGTGGAAGTTCAAGAGGTCAATCGGCTGCTGGCACAGTTTGAGCAAATGCAAACCATGATGAAGCAGTTTAAGGGCGGCAAGATGGCACGTACCATGGCATCCATGGCTGCAAAAGGAGCCGCCAAAGGACCTTGGCGGGCTCTTTAAAAAATAACAGCTATAAACGCTTGCATTTAAGAAACGAATTTCTTAGCAGCATCAACCGCAGCAATCACTTTTGCTTTAATTTCTGACAGTGGAATGTTTTCTGATTCAGCATCAGTGCGACCTTTAAATTCCACTTGTGCGTCCGCTAAGCCGCGATCACCAATCACCACGCGGAATGGTATGCCGATTAACTCCCAGTCAGCAAACATCGCACCCGGCCTCTCTCCACGATCATCGAGCACTACATCTACACCTGCAGCTAGTAACTCATCATGCAATTGATCGGCAGCAACTTTGACAGCTTCGGATTTGTCATAGCCCATTGGACAGATCACCACTTCAAATGGTGCCATCGAAATCGGCCAAATAATTCCACGCTCATCATTACCCTGCTCGATTGCAGCGCCTAGCAAACGCGTGATACCAATGCCATAACAACCCATCACCATTAGCTGTGCTTTGCCTTGTTGATCAAGGTAGGTACAACCCATTGCTTCGGAGTAACGCGTACCCAGTTGAAATACATGGCCCACTTCAATACCGCGACAAATATCAACAACACCTTTACCGTCAGGAGAGGGATCTCCCACTACAGCATTACGCAAATCCATTACCAAAGGCTCTGGTAAATCACGACCCCAGCTCACACCGGTTAAGTGATGACCGGCGTCATTAGCGCCGCATACAAAGTCAGACATATTGGCAACAGTGCGATCTGCAACTACGGTTACATCAGCAGCAATTCCAACAGGGCCTAAGTAGCCCGCTGGAGCATTACAGGCTTGCTTGATTTCAGCTTCACTTGCAAAGCGTGACTCCGCCATGCCAGGAATCTTGCTTGCCTTGATTTCATTGAGCTCATGATCACCACGTACCAGCACCATAAATAATTTAGCTGGGCCATCTTCTTGATCAGCAGCAAACAATAATGACTTCACAGTCTGCTCTAGTGGCAAGTTTAAAAACTTGGCTACATCAGCGCAGTTTGTTTGATTTGGTGTTGCAACTTTAGTCAGGGCCTGAGTTGCAGCACCGCGTGCCGCAATTAATGAGACTGACTCAGCAGCCTCAAGGTTGGCAGCGTAATCAGAATTTGGGCAATACACGATTGCGTCTTCACCGGTATCAGCAATCACATGAAACTCTTGGCTGCCTGACCCACCAATAGCACCGTTATCCGCTGTTACTGCACGGAATTTCAAGCCCATACACTTGAAGATGCGAGTGTAAGCATCGAACATGATTTGATAAGACTTCTTCAGGCCCTCGGCATCGCGATCAAAGGAGTAAGCATCTTTCATGCTGAACTCACGACCACGCATGATTCCAAAACGTGGTCGACGCTCATCACGAAACTTCGTCTGAATTTGATAGAAGTTAACCGGCAACTGCTTATAACTCTTGATTTCGTTACGCGCCAAATCAGTCACCACCTCTTCAGATGTTGGCTGAATTAAAAAGTCACGGTCATGGCGATCTTTAATACGGAGTAACTCTGGGCCCATCTTTTCCCAACGACCCGTCTCTTGCCATAACTCTGCAGGCTGAATCATTGGCATCAGCAATTCGATTGCACCAGCGCGATTCATTTCTTCACGGATGATGTTCTCCACCTTGCGAATGGACTTCAATCCCAAAGGTAAATAGTTGTAGATGCCAGCATTGAGCTTGCGAATTAAACCGGCACGCACCATGAGTTTGTGCGAAACCACCTCAGCGTCGGAAGGGGCTTCTTTTAGCGTGGCGAGAAATGACTGTGAAGCTTTCATGTATGGATATAATCAAATCATTGATTTTAAAGGATTTGAGGCACGATCTCATGCTTGACCGTGAAGGGTATCGACCCAATGTCGGCATAGTCCTCCTCAACAGCCATAACGAGGTTTTCTGGGGAAAACGCGTTGGGCAGCATTCGTGGCAGTTCCCGCAGGGCGGGATTCAGCATGGTGAGAGCCCAGAGCAGGCCATGTACCGCGAATTGCATGAGGAAGTGGGCTTGCTGCCAGAACATGTCCAAATTATTGGACGGACTAGGGGCTGGCTTCGTTACGACGTCCCAGAGGAGTTCCTGCGTCGTCAACATGCCTTCAAAACGCATCGAGCCAGCTATCGAGGTCAAAAACAAATCTGGTTTTTGCTGCGCTTAGTCGGTTTAGACAGCGATATTCATCTGCGCGCTTCAGAACATCCAGAATTTGATGCCTGGCGGTGGGTTCCTTTTTGGATTCAACTAGATGCCGTAATTGACTTCAAACGGGAGGTCTATCAATTAGCCCTTTCCGAGCTTGCACGCTATTTGTCCCGCGGCATACGCATGCAGCAACTCGCCTGGGGATCTCCGCTCGATTTATTTCAATCCCTATATGGGGTTCAAGAAGATGAGTCCAAAGAAGCAAAACCTACCGATAAGCCATCATGAAATTCTCTATTTATAAGCTTCGATTTTCAATCCTAGGCTTAGCTATCAGCTTAGCTCTATACGGATGCGCTGGAGACCCCCTAGAGAGTGGAGTTGATCCATTTGCGCCAATGGTTTTCAAAGAGGGTGTGACAGCAATGCCGCTAAACCCACCTAATAAAGCAACCATTCAGCCTTTTTACGTCTCACAGCAGACAATTTTTAAATTTGCAGTCGACACCAACTCCATTTTGATTGGGAACGATGGTATCACTAGATACATCGTTATTTTGACGAGCCCTAATGGCAACAGCCAAGTGCAGTATGAAGGTATTCGTTGTGATTCATTCCAATGGCGCCTTTATGGCACCTTCGAATCCAATGCCTGGAAAGAGAACCCTCTTTCCAGTTGGAACCCAATCAAAGACCACACACCAAATCGTTATCAAGCTGCATTAGCGCAAGGGGCGTTCTGCAACTTTAATACCCAAGAGAAGAGTATCAAAGATGTTCTTCAGTCACTGAATCCAAATGGATTTACTGGCGGGACAAAGCCTACCAATTCATATGGTGTAATTAATTAAAAGTGTAATGACTTGGTTTTGACACTTAAGCAGCGGTCAGGCAGGTACCAATTTTTTCACCATTCAGCAGACGAGTGAGAACCCGAGGCTCACGCCCAGAGGCAATGACAGTTGCAGCGCCTGTTTGAGCGGCAACTTTCGCAGCCAACACTTTGGTCAACATACCGCCTTTACTGAGTTCGCTTGCAGCACCACCAGCCATTTTTTCTAAAGCAGGATCACCAGCAGTGGCATCACTCAATAAAGTGGCAGAAGCATCTTGACGCGGATCGGCAGTAAACAATCCACCTTGATCAGTCAAAATAACCAGTAAATCCGCATGAATTAAGTTGGTCACCAAAGCAGCCAAGCTATCGTTATCACCAAATTTAATTTCATCGGTAACTACGGTATCGTTTTCATTGATGATTGGAACAACGCCTAGCTTTAGCAAAGTATCTAAAGTCGCCTTGGCATTTGCATTGCGTTCAGCATGCGCCAAATCTGCATTCGTCAGCAACACTTGTGCGCTACGTAAATTAAAACGCGCAAAACAACTTTCATAGACCTGCACCAAACCCATCTGACCAACTGCAGCCGCAGCTTGTAGTTGATGAATTTCCTGCGGACGTTTACTCCAACCAAGACGCTGCATGCCTTCAGCAATCGCACCGGAACTGACCATCAACACCTCATGCCCAGCAGCTAGCAAGGCAGCCATTTGCTCCGCCCACATGCCGATTGCGGCACGATCCAAGCCCTCACCATTATTGGTGACTAGGCTTGAGCCTACCTTCACTACGATTCGCTTCGCTTTCTGAGTGTTCATATCAAATACGGCTCTCAAATGACTACTAATTAATCTGGTGCTTTATCTTCTGGCTGAGCTTGCTCTTGATAACGAGGATCCGCAGCACGCTCATCCTCATCATCCCTATCCTTGCGAATAGAGTCTAAATAATCTTGCAATGAATAGCACAGCTTATCGCAGCCCAAGCCTGTTAAAGCGGAGATCTCAAAAACAGGGCCCTTCCACTTAAAGCGTTTAATAAAGTCCGCAACCACCTTCTTGCGATCTTCCTCGGGAATCATGTCGATTTTGTTCAAAACTAACCAACGTGGCTTTTCAACCAAAGCTTCGTCGTACTTACGCAATTCATTCACGATAGCAACAGCATCCGCCACTGGATCAATATTCTCATCAAATGGTGCAATATCAACTAAATGCAACAGTACGCCAGTGCGTTGCAAGTGCCTTAAGAAGCGGTGACCCAAGCCAGCACCTTCTGCAGCACCTTCAATCAATCCTGGAATATCGGCAATTACAAAGCTGCGCTCAGCACCAACACGCACCACACCTAAATTGGGGTGCAGCGTTGTAAACGGATAGTCTGCAATCTTTGGACGCGCGTTAGAAACAGCAGTAATCAAAGTCGATTTGCCGGCATTGGGCATACCCAGCAAACCTACGTCAGCCAATACTTTTAATTCCAGTTTGAGCTTGCGACGCTCGCCTTCTTTGCCATTTGTCTTTTGGCGAGGAGCGCGGTTTGTACTGCTCTTAAAGTGAATGTTTCCCCAACCACCAACACCGCCTTGAGCTAAACAAAGTCGCTCACCATGGGTGGTTAAATCAGCAATTGGTTCACCAGTTTCGTAATCAGAAATGATGGTGCCCACTGGCATACGCAACTCAATGTCGTCACCTGCGCGACCATAGCAATCAGCGCCACGTCCAGGCTCACCATTTTTTGCGGTATGCGTTTTAGCGTAACGATAGTCAATCAAAGTGTTGATGTTGCGATCTGCGGTTGCCCATACGCTTCCGCCTTTACCGCCATCGCCACCATCAGGACCGCCGAATTCGATAAACTTTTCGCGGCGCATGGAGGCACTCCCGGCACCACCTTGGCCAGCTATGACTTCAATACGAGCTTCGTCTATAAATTTCATGAATAAAAAAGGCCTCGCTTAGCGAGGCCTGTTCCTAAGAGTTAAATTCGGAATAAATCTGAATCAAACGTGTCTCAGTCAGGCGTCTTATGAACGCGGGAGAACTGAAACCTGGGCCTTCTTCAAAGCACCCTTAACGCCAAATTCCACCTGTCCGTCAACTAAGGCAAACAAAGTGTGATCTTTACCAATACCAACGTTAATACCCGGATGTACTCGTGTACCACGTTGACGAATGATGATGCTGCCAGCGTTAATTTGCTCGCCGCCAAAAACTTTAACGCCTAAGCGTTTCGATTCTGAGTCGCGGCCATTTCGTGTCGAGCCGCCGCCTTTTTTCTGTGCCATATCTTTCTCCTGCTATTTAGCCGTTAGCCTAAATTAGGCTTTGATCGTGTTAATCAGAATTTCTGTGTAATTCTGACGATGGCCTTGGTGCTTTTGATAATGCTTGCGACGGCGCATCTTAAAGATTGTCACTTTATCGTGACGTCCCTGGGAGACGACAGTGGCCATCACAGCTGCACCATTAACCAATGGATCACCCAATTTGAGTGAAGCGCCTTCGCCTACGGCTAAGACTTGGTCAAGAGTGATTTCGCTGCCGATTTCCGCTGGTATCTGTTCTATTTTCAATTTTTCGCCTGCAGCAACTTTATACTGTTTGCCACCGGTTTTTATGACCGCGTACATGGTTTGAAACCTCAATTAATATCTACATTTAAGCTAATCCACCCTGGATGAGCTAAGCCCATTATTGTATCTTGCATGACGAGCACTGTCAAAACCAATGAATTAAGCCAAATTCTGGCCCCAATTGCCTTAGATTTCAAGGCCTTAGATAAAGTTATTCGCCTGCGACTAGCCTCAAAAGTCGCCCTAATTGACCAAATCTCCACTTACATCATCCAAGCGGGCGGAAAACGGGTTCGACCAGCCCTTTTGCTCCTAGTCAGCAAGGCCTTAGCAAATGGTAAAGATACGCCACACGCCCTTGAACTAGCAGCCGTAGTGGAATTTATCCACACAGCCACCCTACTTCATGATGATGTTGTCGATGAATCCACCTTGAGAAGGGGTCGCGAGACTGCCAATGCCGCTTTTGGTAATGCTGCCAGTGTGCTGGTGGGTGATTTTCTGTATTCCCGGGCTTTTCAGATGATGGTTGGCCCCAATGACCTCCGCGTCATGGAAATCCTGTCCGATGCAACCAATACGATTGCCGAGGGCGAGGTTTTACAGCTCCTCAATATGAATGACCCAGAAGTGGACGAAGAGAGTTATTTACGGGTGATTCGCTATAAAACTGCCAAATTATTTGAAGCGTCCACAGAGCTTGGGGCAATTTTGGCGAAAGCATCAGATAGTTACCGAGAGCAGGCTGCTGCTTTTGGTCGCCACATTGGCACAGCCTTCCAATTAATGGATGACCTTTTAGATTACACCGCAGATGCCTCACAAATGGGTAAGAATGCTGGTGATGATTTGAGAGAAGGGAAGCCTACGTTGCCACTCATCTATCTTCTGGAAAATGGCAGCGCTGAAGAGTGCCTTCTAGTTAGAGCAGCAATCGAGCAAAATCAAGACTTGCCTGATGACGTCTTTCAACAGATTCTGAGTGCAGTACAAAATTCTGGGGCTTTGGATTACACCCAAGCTGCCGCAAAGCGAGAAGTAGATCTCGCACTCGAATGTCTCAAAGACTTTCCCCAAAATGAGGCGACAACCGCACTACATGCCTTGTGCAAATACTCATTGTCTAGACAAACCTAGGCGCCAACACTTTTTACCCTGATATCGCGTGCAGTAATTCGCGCTTTTTCCGCCTCATCACGCAAGCGTGCAATCTCCTCTGCGCTAAGCCTTTCCAGATTGGAATAGTCTAATTTCCATGAAGGATCCGAACCCCAAACTAGGGGATTGCACCGTTGTTCGGGCGGCTGGAGCGCCCTCTAACAAGCGAAGAGCCAATTCAAAATTGGAGTCTTGCGATTGAATATTATTGGGAAGAGCTGCAGCATTACCCAGCGGAAAGTCCCTAAAAAGTAAACGGGGAACGCCGCAATATTCGACAATGTCTTTCGCTGCACCCATGATGACTGTCGGTATGCCGGCAGTCTCTAAATAACGCGCCAATAAACTTTGACTCTGATGGCAAATCGGGCAATTCGGAATTAACACGGCAACATCAACACGATCTTCTCGCAGCTTATTCAAGATCAAGGGCGCATCAATTTCCAGGGTATGTCGTTGACTACGATTAGTGGGTAGCCCGTAAAAATGTTTCGACAGGGACTGAATGCGTCCGTTTGCAACAGCACGTTTTGCTGCGCCTAATGGGAACCAGCAATTACTATCCTGCATGTCGGCATTGCGCCTATCAATCCCGACATGAGCAATACGCAAGTCTGCATCCTCATCAATTGATCGAGTGTAGGGGTCGTAAAACTTAGCAGCTGCGTTATAAGGAGCACCTGGTCCTTGGGGGCCTTTACTGGCATCAAAGGGAACTGCAGTAGTGACTAAACCTAGGATCGATTGATTTAGGGGCTTTTGTAATGGAGTAAAGGCCACATCCATGTAATGCGCCCAAACATAGGGTGTTTCATACCCCAAACCTAGATAGTAATTACGGGTTCGCTCAATATAACGAAGCGGCTGGTCTAATTCAGGTGCAAATTGCAATTCAGAATTCTTAGTCATTCATTCATCCCTGTAAGATATTGCCTATCAAATATTAACTATCAGGAGAATTCATTATGGCTCAATGGCTCAGGTTTCAACATCAAGGCAAAGTCGGTTTAGGTCAAGTACAGGGCGATCAGATTGCTGTGTACACCGGCGATCTATTTAACAATCCCCAAGCTACTGGCGAGACATTAAAGCTATCTGATGTCACCATCGATATCCCATGCACTCCATCCAAGATGGTGGCCATGGTAGATAACTTTCATGCGCTGGTTACCAAACTTGAACATGCCGTGCCTGCAGAGCCTTTATATTTCCTGAAAGGCAATAACTCTTTCTTGGCAGCCAACCAAACCATTCGCGCCCCAAAATCCTACTCTGGAAAAGTTGTTTATGAGGGCGAACTCGGAATCGTCATCGGCAAAGCATGCCATGAAGTGGATGAGACGCAAGCGGCTGCTGCCATTTTTGGATACACCTGCATTAACGATGTCACTGCAATTGAAATTTTGAATCGCGATCCTGGATATGCACAGTGGACACGCTCCAAGAGCTTCAATACTTTTGGAGTCTTTGGCCCTTACATCACCACTGATGTAGATCCAAGCAAGTTAACAATTAAAACTATTTTGAATGATCAAGAGCGTCAAAACTATCCGATCTCTGACATGATTTTCCCGCCAGCTAAATTGGTTAGCCTGATCTCTCAAGATGTGCCACTGCAAGCTGGTGACATCATTGCCTGCGGTACTTCTGTTGGCGTTGGCTCAATGAAGCCCGGCAGCAACGTCAGCATCATCATTGATGGGGTTGGACGCTTAGATAATCGCTTCGAATAAATCATCAGATCAGTTAATTTAAAACGAAAGCTTTAAAAGAAAAACCCTCACCACTAAACATGATGAGGGGTTTTTTAATACTCAATTACTTTGGGAGTTGAATCTACCTACTTCTGCAGAGGCTTAGTAACCAGAAACAGATGGCAATGCCAAGCTACCTTTAGAAACTTGAACGTTTTCATCAAGGTACTTTGTTAAGGCAAAGACTGTATTGAGGCAAGGCGTTGGTGTTTCAGTAATCTTGCCAAGCTCAATCACAGAACCCAATAAGGCATCAATCTCTAAGCTACGGCCTGCTTCTAAGTCTTGCAACATTGATGTTTTATGTTTTCCAACTTTTTCAGCGCCAGCAATACGACGTTCAATGTCGACACGGAAAGTGACGCCCAACTTCTCGGCAATCGTTTGTGCTTCGGCCATCATGTTCCGAGCCAACTCTTTTGTGAGCGGATATTGGCAAATGCCTTCCAAAGTTCCATGAGTCAGAGAGCTGATTGGATTGAAAGTCATATTGCCCCACAACTTCAACCAAATCTCAGAGCGAATGTCTTCCAGGATTGGTGACTTAAATCCAGCCGCAGTCATCATTTCAGACATCTTCTGAATTCGCTCAGTCTGTTTGCCATCTAACTCGCCCAATGGGAAGCGATTGCCTTCAACGTGACGAATCACGCCAGGAGCCTGAGTAAAGGTTGCTGGATACACTACGCAACCAATGATGTTATTTGGGTTGATTGCATTCTTCGCAACACCACCAGCATCGACTGTTTCAACGGAGTGATCTTGATAGTCGCCACCCAGCTTCTGGAAGTACCACCAAGGAATTCCGTTTTGCATCGGAATCAAAATCGTTTCCGGACCCATGATTGCGGTAAGATCCTCAATGATCGGCTCAACTTGGTGCACCTTCCACAGCCAAAATCACCACGTCTGGAGTCTCAGCATCGCGAATTTTTTCAACTGCTTTTACCTATGCCACCAAAGGCTCAGGTTGATCATCCATAATTAATGCTAAGCCACGCTCTTTAATTGCAATCAACGTAGCACCTCGCGCAACCACAGTAACGTCATTGCCGGCTCGCGCCAACATGACAGCAAGGTAACCGCCAATCGCGCCCCCTCCACCGATCACACAGATTTTCATAAGAACTCCATAAAGATAAGAAATTTTGAATTAGTGTCATTTTAGAGGCGAACATTTTGCGGTGCAACAAAATATTCTGCCTAATATTTAAGCAATTTGGGTCAACTTGCAATCAATCTAGCCCTAGGCACCAGTCCGCCCAAAAGCATGCCGGCAATACTAGCCAAAAGGCCTGCTAACTGAGGGGGGAGAATAGTGTCAGGGGCAAGAACCTCACAACTGATTGATACAACTAAACCACAAATGACGGCTAACAAGCCTCCCAAAGAATTTGCCCTGGACCAATACACCCCAAAAGCAAGTGGCACAAAAGCTGCAACCAAAGTCACCTTATAGGCATTCTCAACCATCTTAAAAATCGATAAATTAGAGTTGATGGCAAAAAAAGTAACTACCGCTGTGAAGCAGAGCACCGTAATTCGCATAACCTTCAATAAGTCTTGATCAGATAAATGCTTAAAAAAGCCTCTTACAATATTTCAGCAAAGGTAGCGGATGGAGCGAGCAATGTAGCGCTGGCGCAACTCTTGATGGCTGATAGTAAGGCACCAAAAAACATCATCTGCGCGATCAGTGGGGCATGGTTCAAAATCAGTTTTGGCAAGATCATTTGTGGATCTGTATATAAATACTGCTTCACTAGATCCGGACTAATGATGGTTGCAGAGTAAGCCAAATACAGTGGAACAAACGCGAACACAAAGTACAGCACCCCTCCTAACAAAGCAGCTTGCACTGCAATGTTCACATTCTTAGAGGATGTAATTCGCTGAAACACATCTTGCTGCGGAATAGAACCTAACATCATTGTGCATAAGGCGGCTGTAAAGCCAAGGATAGAAGCGAGATTCATATCGGGCCAGAAGTTGGAAAACTGGCCAGCAGCAACTGCATGCTCAAAAACTACACCGACACCACCAGTTTGGGCAGTTATCTCGCCGCCGATATAAAGCATGCCCACCACAATGATGATCATCTGAATGAAGTCGGTAATTGCCACCGACCACATGCCACCAAAAAGCGTATAAATCAGAACGCTACCAGTGCCAATTAACATCCCGGCTGTTTGTGTGATGCCGCCTTCAGACACAACATTAAAAACCAGTCCCAAGGCTTTAATCTGCGCGGCCACCCACCCTAAATAGGAAACCACAATACAGAGCGTTACTAAAACCTCTACAGTACGGCCATATTTTTCTCGAAAGAAATCACCAATGGTGAGCATGCGTCGGTTGTAGAGATGACGAGCAAAAAAGAGTCCGACTATGATCAGATACAGGGAAGATCCGAAAGGATCGGAAACAATCCCGCCAAGCCCTTCCTTAAGGAAGGTGGCTGGAATACCTAACACCGCTTCGGAGCCAAACCAGGTGGCGAAGACTGTAGCGGTGACGATGGGCAGAGAAAGGCTATGCCTGCTGCAGCAAAGTCAGCCGTGTTTTTGACCCGTAGCGCAGCCCAAAGGCCGATACCTACAGATACCACCCAATAGATAATGACAAACCAAATCAACATCGCCCAATAACTCCTTCAGAATTTGAACAAATTATATGGCCTTGTCACTTATGACATTTAATCAATAAGAGCCAAATTTGGGTGAGCTGGTCTGACATAATTCATGGGTGAATTCCGCCATACGCCCAACAGAGAACCCCAATAGCGATCTAGCCTATCAAAAGGCGATTTTGAGTTCCGTATCGCGCACTTTTGCACTCACTATCCCCCTTCTTCCTCCAGCAATTGAGGTGGTGGTCGGGAATACCTATCTACTGTGTCGGATTGTCGACACGATTGAGGATGCAGCTGAACTTAATCCAGCAGAAAAGCAGGGCCTATCTAAGCTATTTTTAGAGGCAGTTCTGGGAGCTATTCCAGTGGATGCTTTTGTAAGCCCCTGCCTTGAAGCATTAAAAGGCTACCCCAATGTCGATGAGCTCGATTTAATCGCTCACACCCCAACCGTCCTAAGAATTCTCCACACCTTTCCCGATACAGATCAGGCAGCGATTAGCCGTTGCGTTTCAATCATGTCCGATGGCATGTCCCATTTCCATGGCCGACAAACGCAAGAAGGGTTAAAAGATCTCGCAGAATTTGAAGAATATTGCTATGTGGTGGCTGGTGTTGTGGGAGAGCTGCTGACAACCATCTTTAGCAACTACTCTTCTGGATTTGCAAAACAAATCGAAGGGCATCAGCAACTGGCTATCGCTTTTGGTCAAGCTTTACAAATGACTAACATTTTGAAGGATTCACCAGAAGATCGTGCACGTGGTGTCTCCTGGAAACCAATAGGCATGAGTCAAAACATGCTACTGAATATTGCCTATAAAAAACTGCAAGATTCCATGAGCTACATTCTTCTGATTCCAGAAAATGAAGTGGGTCTGAGACGCTTCTGCTTTCTTGCTTTCGGTCTTGCGGTAATGACGCTTGAGAAAATTGCCTACAGAAAAGAATTTAGTAATAAATCCGAAGTGAAGCTGTCTAGAAATTCAGTTTGGATTTTTTATGCATTTACTAAGCTTGCCGCCAGAAATGCATTTCTGATGAAAGCATTCTTTTATGCTGCATCCAGTCATCTCAGAAAACTATCTATAAAGAATCCTTAAAGCACACCCTCATGCTTTAAGAGCCAAATTTTGATCTGGCGGTAGAAGCCCGGGGCATCTTCCTTCATAAAACCCCCAAGGCCCTGTGCAGATACCACTCTGTGGCAAGGGGTAACCAAAGGATAAGGATTTGCACCGCAGGCAGTCCCAACCGCACGAGGCCCACTTCTAATCTTTTTTGCAATCTGGCCATAGGTACTGGTCTTTCCCACCTCAATACCGAGAGTAGCATTCCACACTTTTTGCTGATGCACTGTTCCAGTGGGCTTTAGTGGAATATCAAATAGTGACAAAGCATCTTTGAAATACTGAGCGCTCTGTTTAGAGAATGCTTTAGCCAAAGCATTTCTCGGAGAAATTAACGCGGTACCTGGAGGCAGATAATCGATTTTGGAGATCATCAAACTACCGTCTACCAACTCTGTTTGTACACCCAGGCACCCAAAAGGGGCGGATATCACGCAATACTCGGCTGATGTAGAGATGGGCATGCTGAAGATTCTGACATACATTGAGGAATAAATTCGTACAGGATTCCAATAAGTCTATAGCTAGTGAAGTAGCACTTTGCTATATTGGACATTCCTTATTCTTTGCGGACATCGCTGATGGACACTTTTTTTGATGATTGGCCTTTAATTGGTCAAGTCGCATTGGTTATCTTCCTGCTTGCGCTCTCCGGCTTATTTTCTATGGCCGAAACCAGCATGCTGTCTTCCAATCGCCATCGCTTACGTGCAATGGCTAATGGCGGCAATTCTGGAGCTGCATTAGCTGAAAGATTATTGAAGCGTATTGATTCTCTGCTTTCAGTGCTGTTGATTTCCAACAACCTCATCAACACCATTCTGCCAATCTTAGTCACTGGCATTGCTCTTCATATTTTTGGTGATAGTGGCCTAGTGCTATCGATAGCTACCTTAGTTGTTGCACTTCTCATCATTATTTTTAGCGAGATCACCCCAAAAGTCATTGGCACAGCCTCCCCAGAAAAAATTGCCAGTAATGTTGGCTGGTTCATTCTGCCTCTCACTTACATACTCAAGCCCTTGCTCTGGTTTATTACTAGTTTTGTATCTAGATTAATGAAGGTTTTTGGTCTTCAAACTTCAGCTGAAAATCGAGTAATGAGCAAAGAGGGGTTGCGTAGCCTAGTACTCGAATCCAATCGTTTTGTTTCAGCTCACCATCGCAATATCCTGCTCAATCTTTTTAATCTTGAAAATATCTTGGTTGATGATGTGATGACACCACGATCTAAGATTGAGCTATTAGATCTCTCAAGACCAATTGATGAAGTGATTGAGCAATTAGAAACTTGCTATCACAACAAGCTCCCAGTTTGCGATGGCGACTCTGATCGCATCGTTGGCATTCTCTCAGTTAAAAAAGCACTCTCATTACTGGGTAATTCAGAGCTTCACCATGAAGACTTCAGGTCATTATTAAATGAGCCTTATTTCATTCCCAGCGGGACGCCCGTTCTTCAGCAGATGCAATTTTTCCAAGATAACCAACAGCGCTTGAGTTTAGTGGTTAATGAGTATGGTGAGGTACTTGGCCTCGTCACTTTTGAAGACATTGTTGAAGAACTCATCGGTGAGTTCACCACTTCATTCTCGAATCTTTCCACTGACCCTCAATGGTTAGCTGATGGGACTTATCTTGCTAGCGGTAGCGCATCACTACGAGATTTAAACCGCCTTCTGAAGTTAGAGCTACCGCTCGATGGACCGCGCACTCTAAATGGTCTGATCCTGGAAAAACTTGAAGCGATTCCCGATTACGATGTCAGTATTCGGATTGCTGGCGTGGTGATGGAAATTGTTCAGTTTGATGAGCATGGGGTAAAAACAGTCAAGCTATACCAACCCCTCACCCAACCGAACCAAGATTGAGCGAGCTACTGCATGACTCTCACATTATCCGGGCCTGGCATGACATCGCTGTTGATGCATTAAATAATCGGGCAACGGATATTCATATTGAGGCGAGATCTCAAGAAACCATCATACGCACGAGAATAGATGGTCACCTCACCCTACAAAACCAATACCCCATTGATTTGCACGAGCGGCTAATCACGCGCATCAAAATCTTGTCACGTCTAGACATTGCAGAAAAGCGTTTGCCTCAAGATGGACGCCTTCTAATCGGCCATGACTTTAGCTATCCCAATATTGATTGCCGGGTATCGATTCTTCCAACCCTGCATGGTGAAAAAGCAGTAGTCAGGATTTTGCCCAACCGCCTAGAGGAGTTATCACTAGATCAGATTGGCTTACTGCCAAAGCAGCTTGAAATAGTCAGAGATGCTATTGGTCAAACTAATGGATTGATTCTGGTAACAGGGCCCACAGGGAGTGGCAAGACACGCACTTTATATAGCTGCTTGAGCGCACTGAACCAAGTGCAACGTAATATTTACTCTGTTGAAGATCCTATTGAAATTCAACTTCCAGGAGTAAATCAGGTGAACTATCACCCAAAAGCAGGCTTAGACTTTCCAACCATTATTCGCGCCCTTCTACGCCAAGATCCGGATGTCATCATGATTGGTGAAATACGTGATTCTGCAAGCGCACAACTTGCCATCCAGGCAGCCCAAACAGGTCATTTAGTTTTAAGCACGCTCCATACGCGTAATGCTATTGGTGCTTTAGCAAGACTCAAAAGCCTAGGCATAGATCAAGAGTCTATTGAATCCTGTCTTCGTTGTGTCAGCTCTCAAAGGTTAATTCGAAAACGCGGCAAAGGGTGCAATTCAATGCAAAGCAAAACGCCCTGCAATCTATGTAAAGGATCGGGCTATTTCGGCCGCATTGGCGTTCATGAAGTTTTGGGAAGCGAGCAGTTATTTGCATCAGCCCAAGCTTTGGGTATCCACTCAGCAGGAACGCAACTACTGAAGTCGGGCTTAATAGATTAGATATCCCTAGATGCGGAGCTTGGTACTTGGCATTAGTACAAATGGTTTTAACCAGAAAACTCAGTCAATCTGAACAACTGCATTTTGCACAACAGATGCTTGCCCTCCTTCAGGCTGGACTTCCCTTGCTCAACGCTATTCAGCTATTAATTCAGTCTGCGCCAAAATCATGGCAAATTTGGCTACAGAATATCCGCACCCTACTTCAAAAAGGTAATAGCTTTTCTTTTTGCTTAAGCGCACAAGATGGCAAATTTTCTCCAGAGTTTTTTAACCTTGTTAGAGTCAGTGAGAGGACAGGGGATCTCAGCTTGGCACTCAGGACAATTTCACAGCAACTAGAAGCCCAGATTGAGCTGAGAAGAAAAGTTCAGCAGTCTCTGACTTATCCTGTAATTACACTCGCCACCTTCTTCCTATTGGTTCTGGTGATGATGATTTGGGTTGTACCTGTATTTAAGGAGGTCTTTGCGAACTTTCAGGCTGAGCTGCCAGCGCCAACCAAAATTCTGATTTCCATTTCTGCGGGGATCCAAAACTACTTTCTGGAAATGTTGATCAGCACACTCGTAATAGCCATGGGCTTTATCTACACCTGGCTCAAATCAATCGCCCTTCAAAAATATTGTGACGCTCTCTTATTGCGCATACCATTTTTTGGCAATCTATTTAGACTGGCAACCCTCAGTCATTGGTGTCGAACCTTGGGGCATTTACTAGAAACTGGTTTAGCACTTCCAGACGCCCTGAGAGTCACAGCGCAATCCTCAAATCACTGGGTGAGCCATGACTTGAGTGCTGAGATATTTAAACACCTCACTCGTGGCTGGCCCTTGGGAGAATCACTCAAAAGAGCAGACCCTAAATCACGACTTTTAGATTTAGAGACATTACTACTACTTCATATCGGGGCTGAAAGCGGCGCATTAGCCGAGATGCTAAATAAGCGCGCCACTTCATTAGGAACTCAGCTGAGTAGCCAACTCAATGCACTCAGCCAAAGCTTAGAGCCAGCGCTCATTCTTTTTGTTGGCGCCATTATTGGCAGTCTGGTCATAATCCTATATCTACCCATCTTTAATTTAGGGCAAATTGTTTAGTGGATCCCATGGTAAGCATCTGGATAGTTAAATCCCTACTAGTACTGGCTTTGCTTTACTTGGCCTATATCGATTGGCGCACCTTTCGCCTCCCGAATGCCATTACATTCCCTTTAATTTTTCTGGGCATTGCTTTTAACTCAATTTCAGACCTGCGCCTGACCACCCCAAGCGCTGCATTGCTCGGGGCACTCCTAGGATATGCCTCACTTTGGACATTAAATGCTGGTTATCGTCTTCTGAAAAACCGCAATGGCATTGGCATGGGTGATGCCAAACTCTTAGCAGCGCTAGGTGCCTGGTTGGGCTGGGGCGCGCTACCCAGCGTTCTCCTGATAGCCTCTATAACGGGAATAGTGGGTGGCCTGACCTGGCTTCAATGGCGCGGCCATCAACTGCAGCAAGCCTTTCCTTTTGGCCCCTTTTTGGTGATTGCTGGCATCATTGAGCTGTTATGGCCCCAACTCATTCCAACTTTGATTCTGCCCAAGCTGATATAAAAGCCTTGAAGGGTGAAATTCCTTTAATTGGCTTAACTGGCGGCATTGGCTCTGGCAAGACGGCAGTTAGCAACTTACTAGGCGAGCTCGGGGCTGGGGTAATTGATACAGACTTGATTTCCCATCAAATCACCGCGCCAGGCGGAAAAGCTATTCCATTAATTACCAAAGAATTTGGGGATGACTTCATAAACTCCCAGGGGGCTCTTGATCGAGTCAAAATGCGGACCCTAGTCTTTGCAGATTCCAATGCTCGCCAAGCTTTGGAGAAAATAACCCACCCGTTGATTCAGCAAGAAACCGCAAAGCAAGCCTTTGAGTTAGCTAAATCTGGAGTTCCATATCTTGTTTTTGTAGTCCCGCTGCTTATTGAGTCTGGATCTTGGGTAAAGCTGATTGACTACCTCATCGTAGTTGATTGCCCAGAAGAGACACAAATCCAGAGAGTGATGCACTGCAGCAATATGACCCGCCTCGATGTGGAGAATATTCTCAAAGCGCAAACGAGTCGCAATGTCCGTCTAGCAGCAGCTAACACCGTTCTTGAAAATCAGGGCAGTTTGGATGAGCTCAAATCAGAGGTTCTGAGTCTGCACCAACAATTGCTCAAAATTTAAGAAGAACGCCTAAGTTCGTCATAGAATATAGTCTTGTGATTCTCTACGAATACCCCTTCAATGAATTAGTTCGAAGCATGCTTCGGCTGGAGTACTTGTTCGCCCGCTTCAATCAGTTCCTCCGCTCAGATGATCCAGAGCTACATCACAATGCAATTGCGATGTTGTTTGACTTGGGTGATATTGGTTCACGAGGTGACATCAAATCCCTGCTACTAAAAGAATTTGAGCGTCAAAAATATGCCTTGAACGGTTTAAAGTCCTCCCAAAAGGTAGACCAAGAGGCATTGACGCAAACGCTATCTGAGATTGATAAAGCTGCATTGAATATTAATCAATCGATGGGTAAGCCAAATTCTGCAATTACTGAGAGTGAGTGGCTAAATGTCATTCGTACTCGATTAAATATTCCTGGTGGAACAAGTCCGATTGATTTGCCAAGTTATCATGCCTGGAAAAATACTCCCTCGAATCAACGCAGGGAGTTATTAGAAAAATATGTTGCTCCACTTTTGCCATGTCATGAAGCTTGCCAAATTTTCTTGAGACTGCTCCGTCAATCTGGAGAAGCAAAAGATGTTGTTGCGCATCAAGGTGCATATCAACAAGCACCTTCTGGTAAGGTCTATCAATTGATGCGTATCGCTGTAGAAGATGACAGCCTCTTCTCAGAAATCAGCGCCAATAAATATCTGCTATCGATTCGCTTTCTGAAGATTGATCAAGATAAAAAACCGCAGATCTTGAATGAGGATGTACCTTTTAGACTCACCCTCTGTCAGCTCTAAGTCTTTAGTAGCTTTAACTTTTCCAGTATGGGCCAGGCAGCCGGCAATAAAGGCTCTACCGTCGGAAGCACACCACTGAGTAATTGCCAAGACAGCGCTTGACCCTCACACCCCTTAGGCGTTCCGCTCCATTTTCGAATAATGCTGACATGCAAACGAACATAAGCGTGCGGATAGTCATGTTCCAAGACAACCAGCTCTTCGCTGGACTCAATATCAATCCCGAGCTCTTCTTGTAATTCACGCTTGAGTGCTGCGAATACCGATTCGCCAGCTTCAATTTTTCCACCTGGTACTTCCCAGTAACCAGCATAAGGCTTACCCTCAGGGCGCTGACCCATAAGATAGCGCCCTTCTGCATCCAATAGAATCCCGGCAGCGACTTCAGTCACAGGACGGTTAGAGTCACTCATCAAAATACTTTAAGCGGTGTGCGAGCTGGCCCAGTGCTTAGCAAACTGCCAAGCCACACGACCAGAACACGAACCTCTCTCTAATGCCCACACCAATGCTTCAGATCGAGCGCCCTCAATCTGGGTATCACTCAAGCCAAAATGGCGTAACCAATGAGCAACAATTTCTAGATACTCATCTTGCTTTGGTGGGTAAAAAGAAAGCCATAAACCAAAACGCTCTGATAGAGAAATCTTTTCCTCAACCACTTCACCCGGATGAATTTCTCCATCATCCCCATGAACATAACCTTCGTTGTCCTTCATATATTCAGGCAAGAGGTGACGTCGGTTAGAGGTGGCATAAATCAAAATATTGTCGACTTGTGCTGATACAGAGCCATCCAAAGCAGACTTCATAGCCTTATAGCCTGATTCCCCATCTTCAAATGAGAGATCATCACAAAAAATAATGAAGCGCTCTGGGCGGTCTGCTAATAAATCCGTAAGGTCAGCTAAGTCCGCTAAATGCTCATTTTCAACTTCGACCAAACGTAAGCCCTGGCTAGCAAACTCATGCAAGCTTGCTTTAATGAGTGAGGACTTTCCTGTGCCACGCGCACCCGTTAACAAAATATTATTAGCAGGCTTACCCTGAATAAAGTTTTTGGTGTTGTCACGAATCGCATCACGTTGACGATCGATATTTTTTAGATCTTCAAAGGTAATATCTGAAACATGCTTGACTGGCTGCAAAAAACCAATACTTCCAAAGATGCTATCGCGACGACGCCACCTAAAAGCAGTTGAAGATTTCCACTGCTCTTCCGATAACTGCTTTGGTAAAAATGTTTCCAGGTGGTTGAGAAGTTGCTCTAATTTTTCATTCATTTCATGAATTCCTATGAGCGGTAATCGGCATTAATGGAAACATAGTCATGTGATAAATCACAAGTCCACATCGTCTGCTGCGCCGATCCACGACCCAAGTCAATCTTGACAGTAATTTCTGGAGCCTGCATCACCCTCTGGCCGTCAGCCTCCTGGTAATCAGGATGTCGGCCGCCATTCTTAGCAACCCAAACATCGCCAAGCCACATTTGCACTTGGTTAACGTCAAGGTCAGTGATTCCAGCACAACCAATCGCCGCAAGAATGCGGCCTAGGTTGGGGTCGCTAGCAAAGAAAGCAGTCTTTACTAATGGTGAATGGGCCACCGCCTCGGCTACTAAGCGGCACTCCTCCTCCATCTTACCACCCTGCACATCAATCGTAATAAATTTAGTGGCGCCCTCACCATCCCTCACAATCATTTGAGCAAGCTTACGGGCGAGATCGATTAATGCGGCTCTAACTAAGGCATAACTAGGTTCAGCAACAGATTGGATCTGCACCGAGGACTGACCAGTTGCCATGATGATGAAAGAATCATTAGTTGAGGTATCGCCATCAATCGTAATCGCGTTAAATGAAAGATCAACAATCTCACGCGTCAGTTGATTAAGCAGGCCTTGAGCAAAACCAGCATCAGTTGCAATGAACCCCAACATCGTTGCCATATTAGGATGAATCATGCCGGCACCCTTGCAAATACCGGTAATGGTCACAAGTCCAGATGGAGTGTCTACTGTCATGGACGCAGCTTTAGGCTGAGTATCCGTAGTCATAATGGTTTCTGCAGCATCAAGCCAGTGGTCTTCACCTAGGTTGGCAACCGCTCTAGGCAAGCCAGAAATTAATCTATCGATCGGCAGAGGCTCCAGAATCACGCCGGTTGAAAACGGCAGAATTTGCTCTGGGTTGAGCTTCAGCTCTTTTGCTAACTCGGCACAAGTGGATAAAGCATCCTTCATGCCCCGCTCACCAGTTCCTGCATTCGCATTTCCGGTATTGACTACCAAAGCACGAATCTCACCCTTTGCACTATCCAAGGCTAAATGCTCTTTACAAACCTGAACTGGCGCAGCACAAAATCGATTTAAAGTAAAAACACCGGCAACCTGGGAGCCAGGCACCAAAGTCATCACCAATAGATCTTTGCGATTGGCCTTTTTGATTCCAGCTTCGGCGGTGCCCATCTGAAAACCCTTCACAGGCTTTAGTTGGTCTTTTTGGGGGAGTGGTAAGTTAACTGTCATGATCTGACAATTGTAGATGAGACCCTAAAGAAGCACTTGGGGGGGTTAACTAAGATAAATCTCTCAACACCTGCACCTTGATTGATTCCCACTCTTCGTCAGCAAACAAACGTGAACGGGTATGGAATGCCTTTCCAGTAGAACCCTCAAGGGAAAACGTTCCTCCCTGCCCATCGATCACATCCAAAATCAACTGGGTGTGTTTCCAGTACTCATATTGGAGCTTTCCGATATAGAAAGGAACCCCTTCCGACCTCACCTAATTTAATGTCATATGGGCCAATTGTGAGATCTGTCGGTAAATAGCAGTTTGCCGCGCTATTGTCACAACATCCTCCAGATTGGTGAAACATGATTTGGCCATGCTCAGCCTTTAGTTGCCCAATTAGTTCGAGTGCCGCATCTGTTGCAATTACCCGCTCTACCATTGCTGTTTCCTTGAGGTGCTACATTAGACAAAAGGGCGGATTTCTCCGCCCTTTAATAAACACAAAAGCTTTAGGGTCAGAAGAAGCCCAACTTAGTCTCACTATAGCTGACCAATAGATTCTTGGTTTGCTGGTAGCGATCAAGCATCACCTTATGAGTCTCCCTACCAATGCCTGACTCTTTATAGCCGCCAAATGCTGCATGGGCTAGATAAGCATGGTAACAATTCGTCCAAACGCGGCCAGCCTTGATGGCGCGACCCATACGATAAGCAACATTGCCATTGCGCGACCATACTCCAGCACCCAGACCATAGAGAGTGTCATTGGCAATTTCCAGTGCCTCCGCTTCGTCTTTAAAGGTGGTTACAGCCAAGACTGGTCCAAAGATTTCCTCTTGGAAGATGCGCATCTTATTGTGGCCTTTAAATAGCGTTGGCTGGACATAGTAGCCACCAGCAAGATCGCCCTCTAAATTTGCTTGTGAGCCACCTATCAGCACTTCCGCACCTTCTTACTTACCCAGATCCAAATAAGAGAGAATCTTTGTCAACTGCTCTTTAGAAGCTTGCGCACCCATCATGCTATCTGTATCAAGTGGATTTACATGCTTAATTGCAGCAACCCGCTTAAGAACTTTCTCCATGAATTTGTCATAAATACTTTCCTGAATCAAGGCTCTTGATGGGCAGGTGCACACCTCCCCTTGATTGAAAGCAAATAGGACCAAACCTTCAATTGCCTTATCCAAGAATCCATCATCTTTATCCATGATGTCAGCAAAGAAAATGTTTGGTGACTTTCCACCCAACTCAAGAGTTGCAGGAATCAGATTGTTAGCTGCAGCTTGCGCAATAACCCGACCAGTGGAGGTTGAGCCAGTAAAAGCAATCTTTGCAATTCTCTTGCTAGTTGCAAGAGGCATTCCAGCCTCACGTCCGAAGCCATTCACGATATTGAGTACCCCAGGAGGCAAGAGGTCGGCAATTAATTCTGCCAAAACTAAAATAGAAACTGGGGTGGACTCTGCTGGCTTCAATACTACGCAGTTGCCAGCACCTATGGCAGGAGCCAGTTTCCAGGCCGCCATCAGAATTGGGAAATTCCAGGGAATGATTTGACCAACTACACCCAAAGGCTCTTGGAAGTGATATGCAACTGAGGTTTCATCAATTTGTGACAGCGCACCTTCCTGGGCACGCACACAACCAGCAAAATATCTAAAGTGGTCAACAGTCAATGGAATATCTGCATTGAGGGTTTCGCGGATCGCCTTGCCGTTATCTACCGTTTCAGCATAGGCAAGTAACTCCAAGTTAGCCTCAATACGATCTGCAATCTTCAAGAGAATATTTGCGCGATCAGTTGGGGATGTTTTTCCCCATGCATCAGCAGCCTTATGTGCTGCATCCAAAGCCAGTTCGATATCTTCCGCACTAGAGCGAGCCGCTTGTGTGTAAACCTTCCCACTAATCGGAGTAATAACATCAAAGTATTGGCCCTTTACTGGAGCAACCCACTTTCCACCAATGAAATTATCGTATTTAGCTTTGTACTGAATTTTTGCGCCTTGGGCGCCTGGGGCTGCATAGATCATAATTTTCTCCTAATAAGGTGATTAACCAATCTCATTTATCTTGATTCATAAATGCCGTTATAGAGACTTTCATGCAAGCCAACCCTCTTTATCAATCAGAAGCAGCGCAGCAATTTATAAAACTGTATAAAACTTCAGAAAACCAGGGTATTACCTGATCAAAAAACTGTACGACTGTTCAATTTTGTGACAACCTAGAATCCTAAACCTCACTAAAGGGTATTGCCTCATTCAGCAAACGAAGTTTATTTATATAGTAGCTATCTAACTATTTGTGACCTCAAAATGAAAATTGCCAATCTCCGAGATATCAGAAGAAGCTGGCTTCTTCACGGAGACCCGCCTGCTGATGGTCTTCAGACACAATTAGGATTAACGGTTTATCGATCCTGGCAAAGGTGCTTGCAATCTGGTTTAGACGCATATCAAAAAAGTTGCCAGACAACATCTTGAGTGGCCAGATACTCCAAACTCGGATTGAACAACGCCGAGATTTAATTGCATTAGCAAAACCCACCATGAACTACCTCCACGGCTTAATGTCTGGCAGTGGTGGCGTCATTGTGCTGTCCGATCATCAAGGGGTTATTGTGCATTCGGTCGGAGACGCTGAATTTATCTCCAAAGCTGATCGAGTGCTGCTAAAAACGGGTGCATCTTGGCTTGAAAAACATCGGGGTACCAATGCCATTGGTACGGCATTAGTTGATCGAGCGGCAGTATCTGTCAATGGCTCAGAACATTTTTTAGAAAATAATGGGTTCCTAAGCTGCACTGCAGCCCCCATTTTTGAGCCCGATGGTAAGATTAGTGGCGTCTTAAATATCTCCACAGAAAAAAGCACTCACCACCCTCACACTCTTGGTCTAATAAAGGCAACCGTCCACTCCTTAGAGAAACAATTGTTTTCTGCCAATGAATTTCAATACGCCCTCATTCTAAGAGTGCATAACAGTCCTGAAGGTTTGGGATCTATGGGCGAAGGAATGGTAGGAGTTGATGAAAGCGGCATAATTCTTGGGATTGATAGGGTTGCTCTATCCCTACTGGATATGAAGGCTATTGATATTGGCGTCGTCAAGATTCAGCAAATCTTAGACACTTCATTAGGACGGCTCTTCGATAGAGCCAAAAAGGAAAGTGCTAAGGTTCATGCACTAAAAACGCATAGCTCTAAATCTTTATTCTTCAGAGCCAGTTTGAGTCAGCCATATTCTTATCACCCCCGAGAGTCTGAGGTGCCGCACCATAAAGATTTTCCAGAAAATCCATTAGAGAGTGTGGCGGAATCCGGAGCACTAAAACAACTCTCCAGAATGGCCATTCAAAAAACATTGGAGAAGACTAATGGAAACATTAGTCTTGCAGCCAAGTTGTTGCGAATCAGCAGAAATACTTTGTATCGCCACTTAAAGTCGAAACCCTAATTACGCCAAAGGCCCCGCAGCAGTTCTTGTACCTCTTGCCACTACCGCAGGTGCAAGGGTCATTGCGACCGATCTTAGGACCAGTGCGAATTGGTGCTGGAGCTATTTCAATTGCCGCACCAAGATCGCCAGTTGATCCAGCCACCTCAAGCTCTGCATCGGCATGCTGATACTGCACGTCTGAGAGTTTGGCCAAGTCCTCATTCATTGACTCGGAGGCTTCGTCCAACTCACTTGCACTTCGAATTTGGACTGTCATGATGTTTTTTACAACATCATTCTTAATGACGTTGAGCAACTCACCATACAGCTCGAATGCTTCGCGGCGATATTCTTGTTTTGGGTCTTTTTGAGCATAGCCACGTAAATGGATGCCTTGACGCAAATGATCCAAGGCAGCTAAATGCTCACGCCAATGGGTATCTAAGCTGTAGAGTAAAACAGAGCGCTCAAATCCAGCAAAAGATGGACGTCCGGAAAGCTCTACTTTTGCATCATACGTCTCTTTTGCCGCTTCTAGAACGCGATCAACGATTTGCTCATCGTCCATAGATTCCGCATTTTCAACCCAATTTTTCAGGTCGACAGTTAAACCCCAATCGCTAGCCAATACATTTTCTAGGCCAACTAAGTCCCACTGCTCTTCCATAGACTCCAAAGGAACATATAGCGCACAAACGCCACGCAACACGTCTTCACGCAAATTAGCAATCAGATCGCCGACATCATCGCTTTCCAGCACTTCATTTCTGAGGCGATAAGCCTCTTTACGCTGATCATTAGCAACGTCGTCATACTCCAACAACTGTTTACGAATATCAAAGTTGCGGCCTTCAACCTTACGCTGAGCAGACTCAATTGAACGAGTCACCATACCAGCCTCAATCGGTTCGCCATCCGGCATTTTGAGACGATCCATCACTGCACGCAGACGCTCTCCAGCAAAAATACGCAGAAGTGCATCGTCCAAAGAAAGGTAAAAACGGGAAGAGCCTGAGTCACCTTGACGACCGGCACGACCGCGCAGCTGATTATCAATACGTCGACTCTCGTGACGCTCTGTACCAATAATGTGTAAACCACCCGCAGCTAAAACTTGACCATGCAGACTTTGCCATTCATCTTGCAGAATCTTAATCTTGGCGGCTTTTTCTGCATCTGAAAGCGCAGCATCCACTTCAATCAAAGAAGATTGCTTGCCAACGTTTCCACCTAAAACAATATCCGTGCCACGACCAGCCATATTGGTAGCAATGGTGATCATCTTTGGTCTACCAGCCTGAGCAATGATCTCCGCTTCCCGAGCATGTTGCTTCGCGTTCAGAACTTGATGAGGCAACTTACGCTGACTCAGTAGGCCTGCGATTAACTCTGAGTTTTCGATTGAAGTCGTTCCAACTAATACAGGTTGGCCACGCTCATAACAATCCTCAATATCTTTAATTACCGCATCATAGCGCTCACGCGAAGTTTTAAAGATCTGGTCTTGACGATCTTTTCTTTGACTGATGCGGTTTGGCGGAATAACTACTGTCTCAAGGTTGTAAATTTCCTTGAATTCATATGCTTCTGTGTCAGCAGTACCAGTCATACCAGCCAACTTGCCGTACATGCGGAAGTAATTCTGGAAAGTAATTGTGGCTAGAGTTTGATTCTCATTCTGAATCGGAACGCCCTCTTTGGCTTCTACTGCTTGATGCAAACCATCAGACCAACGACGGCCCTGCATTAAGCGGCCTGTGAACTCATCAACAATGATGACTTCTTTATTCTGGACAACATAATGTTGATCACGGTGATACAAAGTGTGTGCACGCAATGCTGCGTACACGTGATGCATCAAAGTAATATTTTGCGGGGAGTACAAAGAATCACCATCATTTAAAGCGCCCAGTTCAACCAAGACTGTTTCCGCTTTGTCATGACCACGCTCTGTTAAATAAACTTGCTGGGACTTTTCGTCTACCCAATAATCGCCTGGCTTTTCAACACCAGTGCCATCGGCTTTCTCTTCGCCAATTTGACGCTCTAAGTAAGCTGGCAAAGCATTAATCTTGATGTACAAATCAGTATGATCTTCAGCCTGACCAGAAATGATTAATGGGGTACGCGCCTCATCAATCAGAATAAAGTCAACCTCATCAACGATCGCATAAGCCAGGCCACGCTGAACACGTTGGCCCAAATCTTGCACCATATTGTCACGGAGGTAATCAAAGCCAAACTCATTATTGGTACCGTAAGTGATATCAGCGGCATAAGCTTCTTGCTTAGTTGTGTGATCCATCTGTGACAGATTGACGCCCACCTTCATACCCAAGAAATTGTAGAGCGTTGACATCCACTCGGCATCTCGCTGAGCCAAGTAATCATTTACCGTAATGACGTGAACACCTTTGCCAGTTAATGCATTTAAATACACTGGAAGCGTAGCAGTTAAGGTTTTACCTTCACCCGTTCCCATCTCAGCAATCTTGCCTTGATGTAATGCAAGTCCGCCCATCATCTGCGCATCAAAATGACGCATCTTCATCACCCGTGAGCTAGCCTCACGAACTACTGCAAAAGCCTCTGGTGCAATATCATCCAATGACTCGCCCGCAGCTAAACGCGACTTGAACTCAGCAGTTTTTGCTTGCAATGCGGCATCATCCAAAGCTTGCAAGCTAGGCTCGAAAGCACCAACCTTGGCAACCACTTTGCGATACTGTTTTAAGAGGCGGTCGTTTCGACTGCCGACCAGGGTTTTAAGAAGACCGATTACCATGGGATATTGAAGTAAATTAAGACCTTGAGTTTATCACCCGCACCCTCTTTTTATATGAACTTTGCCCCTAAACCCGTCCGCACTAAAGCCGCCCATGAGTGGCTGGAGTATTTGCGTGACTCTGAGGGTTTGGGTAGCATTTTGGCCAAAACTGAAGATCTAGCCAAACTCAAGGTTGCCCTCAAGGCTGCTCTGCTTGAAATGGATTTGGATAACTTAGCACCCAAAATTGAGCCTGGATGGCGTTCTGGCGGCCAGAATGAACTATTTTTGCTAGTCAACGGGGCAAGTATTGCCACCCGTCTTCAGCAAATATTACCCAGTTTAATCAATGAGTTAGCTAAAAAAGGGGTGGTTTGCAGCAACATTAAAGTGCGCCTCAAGCCGGCGCCACCGACCTGGGAGATTAAGTCTCGCGAGGGGCATCAAGCAAGCCAAAAGCCAAGAGGGTTTAACTCTGTAGCAAGAGCTTCTTGGGAATCATTGCTAGATAAATTGGCGCCGGACTCTGATCTGCGCAAAGCTGTCGAACGTCTTCTTCAAAGCAAACCTCAATAAACCTAGAAAAAGAGGGGTTGACTCTCTTTTAAATAGGCTGAGGGGGCCTTATTTTCGGCAAAACTACTAATTTCATAAGCACTTGGATCTTCCAAGAGCTTACGTAAAAGCGCGTTATTTAAGGCATGTCCTGATTTTTCAGCGACATAAGAGCCAACTATTGGGTGGCCAACTAAATATAGATCGCCAACGGCATCCAAAATTTTGTGACGCACAAACTCATCTTCGTAACGTAATTCTTCGTTATTGAGGATGCGATGCTCATCGAGCACGATCGCGTTATCCAAACTTCCACCGCGAGCCAATCCCATTTCTCGCAATGCTTCAACTTCATGAGCAAAGCCAAAAGTGCGAGCGCGACCAATCTCGCTTCGATATGCGTGTTCTGCAAAGTCGACCATAAAGCGCTGACCCGTCTTATCGACTGCTGGATGCTTAAAGTCGATTGTGAAATCCAATTTAAACCCGAAGAAAGGTTCTAGACGCGCAAGCTTGTCACCCTCTTTCACCTCTATAGGTTTTTTAATCACCACAAACTGTCTTGGTGCTTCTTGCTCAGCAATGCCAGCTGATTCCATTAAGAACAGGAAGGAAGCCGCACTACCATCCATGATGGGAACTTCTTCGCCATCAAGCTCGATCAATAAATTATCAAGCCCAAGGCCTGCACATGCTGAAAGCAAATGCTCCACGGTAGATACGCGTACTCCATCTTTTTGAATTACTGAAGCCAGGCGGGTATCGCAAACCGCCAGAGCAGTAGCCGGTACGACCGATTGCTCTGGGGTGTCTACACGTACAAATAGAATTCCTGAATTTACCGGTGCAGGCTTAATAGATAAGGTCACCTTACGCCCAGAGTGCAAGCCAATCCCCACAGTTTTAATTGGGGTGGCGATTGTGCGTTGCTTCATCATGGCTTTATCTAAATTCAGGAATATTTCTCTTAAAGCTTCTTCAAAATGGAAGCAGCATCGCTCACTTCAAACTTGCCAGGCGCTTCACGATCCAAAGTTGTTACTACACCATTTTCAACAATCATGGCATAGCGATCAGAGCGAAGGCCCAAGCCGCGAGCAGTCAAATCCAACTCGAGTCCGAGTTTCTTAGTGAACTCAGCACTACCATCACCCAACATGCGAATCTTTTTTCCAACCTTTTGATCACGGCCCCAAGCACCCATGACAAATGGGTCGTTTACCGAAATACACCAAATTTCATCAACACCTTTTGCTTTGATTGCATCAAAGTGCTCAACATAGCCAGGAACATGCTTTGCTGAGCAGGTAGGTGTAAATGCACCAGGCAGCGCAAAGATCACAATCTTTTTTCCAGCAGTTAGTTTCTCAACTTCAAATGCATTTGGCCCAATAGCGCAACCTTCACTCGCTTCATCTAAAAATTCATAAAGAGTAGCGTTTGGTAATTTTTGTCCGACAGCAATCATGACATCTCCAATAAGTAATTGTTATTTAACATGCCAACGCAAGCGCGGGATTCGTCGTCCGGAGGGGCGCCGCGCTGGCATTCTGCAAGTACCTATTGTATTAAGTAGTTAATTAATCTGCTTGCTTACGTAAAAAAGCTGGGATTTCATAGTAATCAGCCCCTTTATCTAGCATGGTTTTTGCCTGTGGAGAGCTATCAGCACCTAATGAAGGGGCTGGTGTAGCCTCACGTGAACTACGGAATACCCGTGGTAGATCATATTGGCTGTAATCAACACCGCTAGTGGCTGGTTGAGCGGACATGGAAGGCACACTACCGGCACCTGTCATTGCCAAACCAGCACTAGTGTTCAGAGCTGAGTCGAAACCTACCTTACTCATTGCCGCTGATGCACTTGCTGGAGCAAAGCTGTTTAAGTCAGCCATGGTTGGCATCGCATCATGTGTACCTGTAGCTTGTCTCCATACTACTTCTGGTTGATGGCTTTGACGCGCTTGTGGATTATTCAAACCAGTAGCCACAACAGTAACGCGTAAAGCATCACCCAAGCTTTCGTCGTATACGGTACCGAAGATCACAGTAGCATCATCCGCTGCGTAACCGCGAATCGCCGCCATCACTTCACGAGTCTCAGACAATTTGAGTGAACGACTAGCTGTAATGTTGACCAATACACCACGCGCACCAGACAGATCCACACCTTCAAGTAATGGTGAAGCAACAGCAGCTTCAGCGGCTAAGCGTGCACGATCCATGCCAGAAACGGTTGCCGTTCCCATCATCGCCTTACCTTGCTCACTCATCGCTGTTTTTACGTCTTCGAAGTCGACGTTGATCAAACCTTGAACATTGATGATTTCTGCAATACCTGAAACAGCGTTATGCAATACATCATCGGCGCAGGCGAATGCCTTATCAAACTCCGCATCCTCACCCATCACTTCAAAGAGTTTCTCATTGAGAACTACGATCAATGAATCCACATATGCTTCGAGTTCGGTAGCACCATTCTCTGCAACCTTTAGACGCTTCACACCTTCAAAATCAAATGGCTTGCTAATTACTCCAACAGTCAAGATACCCATCTCTTTAGCAACCTGAGCAACGATTGGGGCTGCACCAGTACCTGTTCCACCACCCATACCAGCCGTGATGAATACCATATGCGCACCTTGCAATGTATCTGCAATACGTGCACGCGCCTCTTCAGCAGAAGCTGCGCCAATTTCAGGTTTTGCGCCAGCACCGAGTCCGCTAGAGCCTAGTTGCAAATTCACAGATGCCTCAGAACGCTGTAGAGCGCCAGCATCGGTGTTCATACAAATAAACTCTACGCCGTTAACACCGCGACGAATCATGTGCTGAACTGCATTACCACCCGCACCGCCAACTCCAACCACTTTAATAATGGTTTTGCCGGCTGTTTCTTGATCTAACATTTCAAATTCCATATACCCTCCTAGGTAATAAGTACTACATTGACGACGACGAAAAACTTAAAAATTTCCTGCGAACCATTCCTTCATGCGCGAAATCACACTTTGTAATGCGCCTGACTGAGATACTCGACGGCCACGCAACAACTGCGCTTGACCTTCCATTAATAAACCGATGCTGGTAGCAAATCTTGGGCTACGTAAGACTTCATGTAAGTGCCCACGATATTCAGGCGTACCGATACGTGCAGGGCGTAAAAACACTTGCTCAGCAAGCTCAACCATTCCCGGCATTAATGCAGTTCCACCAGTGAGCACGATTCCTGAAGACACCATATCTTCGTAACCAGAATCACGCACCACACCTCGCACTAAAGTGAACAATTCTTCAACACGTGGCTCGATCACTGCAGCTAAGGCTTGCTTAGACATTGGTCGCGGCTCGCGATCACCAACACCTGGGACGTCAATCATGGTGGTCGAGTCTGCCATATCTTGACGAGCGATGCCGTACTGAATTTTTAAATCTTCCGCATCAATCGTAGGCGTACGCAAGGCCATTGCAATGTCATTGGTAATTTGATCGCCCGCAATCGGAATCACAGCAGTATGGCGAATGGAGTCTTGGCAATAGATTGCGATATCAGTTGTACCGCCACCAATATCCACTAAGACAACGCCCAACTCTTTTTCATCTTCTGTTAGCACAGCCAAGCTGGATGCGAGAGGTTGCAAAATTAAATCATTGACCTCTAAACCACAACGACGGACACACTTCACAATATTTTGTGCAGCACTAACGGCGCCAGTAACAATATGCACCTTTACTTCAAGACGAAGTCCGCTCATCCCGATGGGCTCGCGAACATCTTCTTGTCCATCAATAATGAATTCTTGGACGAGAATATGGAGGATTTGCTGATCTGTTGGAATATTGATTGCTTTAGCAGTTTCTAAAACACGCTCGACATCACCAGCACTAACTTCTTTGTCGCGAATGGCAACCATACCGCTAGAGTTAAAACTGACAATATGATTTCCAGCGATGCCGGTAAAAACTTGCACGATCTGGCGATCGGCCATGACCTCAGCCTCTTCAAGCGCTTTTTGGATGGATTGGACAGTAGCCTCAATATTGACAACCACACCCTTCTTCAGACCTTTAGATGCAGTTTGGCCGACACCAACCACATTAAATTGGCCATCAACCCCCAATTCAGCAACCAAAGCAACTACCTTGGAAGTTCCAATATCTAATCCGACCAATAAATCACGGTTGTCTTTACTCATTCTCATTCCTCATTGCTTCTGCTCGCTTTTCTTACCATCTGCTTCATTCTTTTTCAAACTTGCCGAAGCAAGATGCACTGCAAAACCATTTGCATAACGCAGATCTATTGCATCCACACGATTAGCCCACTTCTCTTGAACTTGTGGCCAATACTTAAAGAGGCGCGCGACGCGATCCTCGGTTAATGTTTTATCCGAACTCTCTTCATCTCGACCGAACTCCACCTTCATACCATTGGATAACTTCACGTGCCAGGCGTAGCGTTCTGAGAGTGCCAAGCTTTTCACCTCTGCACTCCAAGGCTTAAACCAAGCATTTGCTCTTTCGTACAAGCGCATGACTTCTTTGCTTGCATCTTCTGGCCCAGAGAAATCAATCAAAGTAATACCATCCCCCACATCAGAAACACGGCCTGCAAAAAGCTCACCGTGGGTATTCATTAAGGTATGACTATCAGCTCCACCCCAAGTACCAAATGGTTTTTGCTCTTCAATACTCACAATCAATCCGTTAGGCCAGACCCTGCGCACATTGGCATGACGAACCCATGGCATGGACTCGAAGCCACGCTTCACATCTTCTAGCCTCACACTGAAAAAATTTCCTTGAACGGTTTCCAAAACCTGTTGCTTCACCACAGGCTTATTAATATGCTTGAGTGTTTCTCCAGCCACCGGCTCTATTACCACTTGGCGTAAGGCAAAGACTGGGTGCTGACTTAACCACACCAAAATTCCAACACAAACCATGACTGCGAAACAGCGCATTAAGAAACGGCTCAGCTTTTGCATCCGCTCTGGATGATTCCAAAGCGGAGATGCCAGTGAAGCAAATACTTCACCGAAGCCGTTTAAGAAGGCGCTCACTCGACTCATACTTGCGCAGCCCCTTTACTATTTAGTGTCTGAGCAATAACCCAGAGAACTAGTTCGGCATATTCAACACCGGCTGCTTTTGCCGCCATAGGCACCAAGGAATGCGAGGTCATCCCTGGAGAAGTATTCATTTCTAAAAGATAGGGTTTTCCAGTCTGCTTATCTAGCATCACGTCAGCACGACCCCAAGTTTTACAACCAAGCGCACGATAGGCAGACAACGCTAAATCTTGAACTGCTTGATTTACCTCCGGTGCTAAGTCCGTTGGGCACAAGTACTTAGTCTCATCAGAAAAATACTTATTATGAAAATCGTAGTTAGCTTCTGGCGGAATAATTTTGATCACGGGCAAAGCCTCAGCATCAGCACCAAATCCAACCAATGGGCAAGTCAACTCATCACCAACAATACAAGTCTCGGCAATCACTTTTTTATCCATCCCAGCAGCCAACTTGTAAGCAGCAGGCAATTCCTCGACAGATTTCACTTTAGTTAAACCGAGTGAGGAGCCTTCATGCGCTGGCTTCACAATTAATGGCAAGCCCAAATGCTTCACCACTGCATTCCAATCACTATCAGTCTTGAGCTCCTGAAACTCTGGTGTTGAAAGACCACTACTAAGCCAGACAAGCTTGGTTGCAATTTTGTCGATTGCTAATGCGGATGCTAATACGCCGCTACCGGTATAAGGCAAACCCAAGAGCTCAAGCAATCCTTGGATCGTGCCATCTTCACCATAGCGTCCATGCAAGGAAATAAAGATGCGATCAAATTTTTCATTTGCTAATTCAGTTGGGCAACGTAAGCCTGGATCAAATGGGTGCGCATCAACTCCTTTAGAAAGCAAAGCTTCTAAAACACCACCACCAGACATTAATGAAATCTCACGTTCGCCAGAACGACCGCCAAGCAATACACCAACCTGACCAAGAGATTGAACATCTAAGTTTGCAAGCTCTTGCTTAACTCGCTCACCCCAAGAAAGTAAATGTTGATTTTGCTTAGGCATGTTTTGCCTCCACTAATACATGAGGCAATCCAGAGATAGAACCTGCGCCCATCGTGATTAAGACATCGCCATCACGCAATAAAGTGCTAAGTTTTTCTGGCATTTCCCCTACGCTTGGGGTAAAGGCTACAGCTGCGCTATCTAAGGAGCCATTTACGGTCTTATCAACAGAGAGCGCCGCCTTCATGAGACTTTGACCATCTGCACCTGGAATCTTCGCTTCACCAGCTGGATATACCTCAGTAAGTACAAGTGCATCAAAGTTTTTGAGAACTTGCACAAATTCACCAAAACAATCCCGAGTTCTTGTAAAGCGGTGGGGTTGAAATGCCAATACCAATCGACGATCTGGATAAGCGCCACGTGCTGCAGATAAAGTAGCTGCCATCTCAACAGGATGGTGGCCGTAATCATCTATCAAGGTGAAACTTCCACCAGATGCCAAAGGAATGTCTCCATATCTTTGGAAGCGACGACCAACACCACTAAATTCAGATAAAGCCTTCACTATGGCTTCATCACCAACACCTAATTCAGTAGCAATACCAATTGCTGCCAAGGCATTTCGTACATTGTGTAAACCGGGTAAATTGAGTTGCACCTCAAGACGTCCAGGCCTATTTCCGTGGCGTCGTACGGTTTTACGATCCACCGTGAAGTGCATACACGTGCCTTCAGCACGCACATTACTTGCACGAATATCTGCATCTTCAGATAAGCCGTAACGTAGTACTGGTTGAGATACAAACGGAATAATGTCTCGAACGTTGGCATCATCAATACAGAGCACTGCCACACCATAAAATGGCATACGCTGAATAAACTGGACAAAAGCCTGCTTCAATCTCGCCATGTCATGCTGATATGTATCCATATGATCAGCATCGATATTAGTAACTACCTCCATCGCTGGAAATAATTGCAAGAAAGAAGCATCGGACTCATCCGCCTCGACCACAATGAAATCACCCTGACCTAATCGTGCATTGGCGCCAGCAGAATTTAACTTCCCACCAATCACAAAGGTTGGATCTAAACCGCCTTCAGCCAAGACTGAGGCAACCAAACTGGTTGTCGTTGTTTTGCCATGAGTTCCTGCAATCGCAATACCCTGCTTTAAACGCATGAGCTCACCCAGCATGACAGCACGCTGAATGACGGGAACCTTAGCTGCGCGAGCAGCTAGCACTTCAGGGTTATTTCCTGCAACTGCGGTAGAAATCACTACCGCCTCTGCAGTACCAATATTTTTAGGGTCATGCCCAATATGAATTACTGCACTCAAATCTTTTAAGCGCTTAGTGGCGGCACCTTCTGCCAAATCAGACCCTGATACCTGATAACCCAGATTCAGCAGCACTTCGGCAATACCGCTCATGCCTGCGCCGCCGATACCAACAAAATGTATTTGCTGAACGATATGTTTCATATACCCACTCCCGCACAATCTGCACATACTTCAGCCACACGCTGAGTTGCATGAGGCTTTGCTAAAGCATGAGCACGCTCAGCCATCACTTGTAAATCTTGGCGATTAAAGTTTTGAATCATGGACGCCAGATCCTGTGGATTGAGATCTTGTTGTGGCAACAGAATGGCTGCATCTGCATCCGACAAAAAACGTGCGTTTGCAGTTTGGTGATCATCAATCGCATATGGAAATGGGATTAAGCAGGATGCAACACCACATGCTGCGATTTCTGAAACAGTCATTGCACCCGAGCGACAAATAACAAGATCTGCTTGAGCGTAAGCGGTTGGCATGTCATCAATAAAAGAGCGAATATCAGCGGCAACACCTAAGTCAGCATAGCGCTGCTGTAGATCTGCAAGATGCTTATCTCCCGCCTGGTGAATCACAGATGGACGCGCATCTTTTTCCATTAGCGCCAAGGCTGATGGAATTGCTTCATTTAAAGCAGCTGCCCCCAAGCTCCCACCAACTACGAGAATCGACAAAGGTCCAGTGCGCGTTTCATATCGCTTAGATGGTGTGCCTAGAGTTTCGAATTCTTCACAGATTGGATTGCCAACCCACTCAGCATGAGCCATCGTATCCGGGAAACCAGTTAAGGTACGCATAGCAATTTTGGCTAAAGCACGATTAGCACTTCCTGCTACAGAATTAGCCTCATGCAAAACCAACGGCTTCTTCAAAAACTTAGCCATCAAGCCACCCGGGAAGGTAATGTAACCACCCATACCTAAAACTACATTTGGTTTAATACGGCGCATGATCTTCAAACTCTGAAGACTGGCTCTTGCAAGATTAAATGGCAGCATCAGTTTTGCTTTGATGCCCTTTCCACGCAAGCCGCTAAACTCAACCGCCTCAAATAGGAAGTCTCGAGCTTTAACCAGTCGATATTCCATACCGCTCTGATTGCCAAGCCAGGATACGTTCCAGCCACAAACGCGTAAATATTCTGCCACTGCTAGCCCTGGGAAAATATGTCCGCCAGTACCCCCAGCCATAATCAAGATTGAAGGCTTGCTCATAACTTACCTCCCCGCATCAAGATTCGATTTTCATAATCAATGCGGAGCAGCATTGCAATCGCAACGGCATTCATTAAAATTCCTGAGCCGCCATAACTGACCATTGGAAGAGTTAAGCCTTTAGTTGGTAGCAATCCTAAATTCACGCCCATATTAATAAAGGCTTGCCAGCCAATCCAGATCGCTACACCTTTAGCGGCCAGGCCAGCAAAACTGCGATCTAACTGCAAAGCAGTGCGGCCAATAATGAATGCACGGCGTACGATCCAATAAAACAAGAAGATCATCACAACTACACCTATAAACCCAAGCTCTTCACCAATGACCGCCATGATGAAGTCAGTATGGGCTTCAGGAAGGTAATGTAATTTTTCAACGCTGCCACCCAAGCCTAAACCAAACCATTCGCCACGACCAAACGCCATTAGTGAGTGGGTTAATTGATAACCTTTGTTTGCCGCATTATCAACTTGCCATGGGTCCATAAATGCCAGCATGCGACCACGACGAAATGGTGAGAGCGCAATCATGATGGAACCACTCAATAGGCCTACGAACACTAGTCCACCAAACAATTTTGCGTTGATGCCGCCCAAGAACAAAATCCCAAATGCAATTAAGGCAACCACAACAAATGCACCCATATCGGGCTCAGCCATTAATAGGCCACCAACCAATGCAACTGCAATACCCATGGGCAACATGCCCTTCACAAATGAGTGGAGATACTCTTGGCGCTGAACCGTGTAACTTGCGGCAAAAATCACTGCAGCAAATTTCATTAATTCAGATGGCTGGAAATTCATGAGGCCCAATGGAATCCAACGCTTGGCACCATTTACCCCTTTTCCAACACCAGGAATCAGTACCGCGATTAATAGCAGAACCGTAAAGCCGAAAATGATTGGTGAATAGCGATCCCAAACATGGGTTGGTATTTTGAATACCCAAATAGCAACACCAATGGCAATAGCCAATGAAATGCAATGACGAATCAAGAAATAATTACTGCTGTAGTTTGCATACTTAGGGCCATCTGCCAAAGTGATGGATGCGGAGTAGACCATGACCAAACCGATCAAGGCTAAAGACAATACTGCCCAAACTAATAATTGGTCATAATCCATCATGCGTGAGCGAGTTTGCTCAACACCAGAAACTGCATCCCTCAAGCCACTGCGGAAATTGTCTAACCCACCTCTGGAAAAATTCCAGAAGCGGCCAAGGCCCAATCTATTCTCAGGAAAGAGCTTTTCCTTCAAACTCATGCATCTGCTCCTTCGAATTGCATTCCCAATTCCTGAACTTCAGCCACAAACGCTTCAGCACGCGCTACGTAATCACTAAATTGGTCAAAGCTGGCACAAGCTGGCGAGAGCAAAACGATATCGCCAGACTGAGCCTGCTTTGCAGCTTCGGCCACCGCGTTTTGGAGAGTCTCACTCATGACACATGGCACTGAATCAGCCAAAGTCTCAGCAATAATTGGGGCATCTTTACCAATGAGGAAAACACCTTTTACAAAACGTAGTGCAGGATCACGTAAGGGGCTAAAGTCTTGGCCCTTGCCTGCACCACCAGCAATTAACCAGATCCGTTTGCCAGACTCATTGGCACTTAGGCCATTCAAAGCGGCTACTGTGGCGCCTACATTGGTACCCTTGCTATCGTCCACATACTCAACATTGGAGATAATTGATACACTTTGAACACGATGAGGTTCACCATGGTAATCACGTAAGCCATGCAAAAGCATATTCATCGGCAAACCAGCTGATCGTGCCAAAGCTAACGCGGCTAGTGCATTTAAGGCATTGTGGCGACCGCGAATGCGTAAAGCATCAGCAGGTATTAAACGCTTGAATCTTAATGGCTCTTCCTCTACGGCAGCGGCTTTACGACGACGCTTAGGTTGAGGCTCAAGATCTTCATCTACCTCAGCCCAGACCAGCCAATCAATTCCACCGGCACGCAAATCATGTTCAATACCAAAAGCACCCTGCTCATCAGGGCGACTTGCGCCAAAAGTAATAACTGATTTATTTGCCTTTTGCTCATCAGTCAGTAAATTCATTACTAGTGAATCGTCGCGATTCAAGATGCAGATAGTGTCTTGTCCAAAGATATTGGCTTTTGCATCAACGTAGGCCTGCATATCACCATGCCAGTCCAAATGATCTTGAGTAATATTTAAAACAGTAACTGCCGTTGCATTGAAAGTGCTTGTATAAACCAATTGGAAGCTAGAGAGTTCCAACACCCAAATCTCTGGCATATCGGCAACCTGATCGGACTCATCTAAGCAAGACATCAACTCATCTAAAGCGGCCGGGCTAATATTGCCAGCAACAGCAACACGCTTACCAGCACGCTCACACAACTGCCCCGTTAGAGCAGTCGTTGTTGTCTTTCCATTGGTTCCGGTGATAGCCAATAGAGCTGGCTTACATTGGGTTTCTTCAACCTGAGCCATACGATCCAATGCAGCAATCGCTCTCGCAAAGAACTCCAACTCTCCCCAGATATCAATATTAGATTCTTGCGCCTTAGCCAAGAATGAAGCAATTGGCTCTTGCAGAGGTGATAGCCCAGGGCTAATTCCAATAACATCTACATTCTTTAAATTAATGTCATCCAGAGGTCCAAAGAATGCTGCTTGAAGTCCTGCAAATTCAAGATCAGCCAACCAGGCTTTTTGTCGCTCACTTAACTGTTCGCGATCACGCGTATCTGCCAAGCTAACCTTTGCAGCATTCCGTAAACACCACTTGGCCATGGCATAGCCAGACTCTCCCAATCCCAAGATTAAGAAATGCTGAGGTGCTTGATAGCCCTCATCTGCGATGAGAGCTGGGTTAGCGAAGACTTGGTCTAAGTTATGCATATTCTTTGGCTTACCTTAATTTCAGGCTGGAGAGGCCAATGAGAACTAATAAAATCGTGATGATCCAGAAGCGAACCACTACCTGTGTTTCGCGCCAGCCACCCAATTCAAAATGGTGATGCAGTGGGGCCATCCTAAAAATGCGACGGCCTTCGCCAAAACGCTTCTTGGTCAATTTGAACCAGAACACTTGCAGCATCACTGAGAGTGTTTCTGCTACGAAAATGCCGCCCATCACAAAGAGCACGATTTCTTGTCGAACAATCACTGCAATAGTTCCAAGTGCGCCACCCAAAGCAAGTGCGCCAACATCACCCATAAATACTTGAGCAGGATGTGTGTTGTACCAAAGGAATGCTAATCCCGCACCACCCATGGCACCACAGAAGATCATAAGCTCACCTGCACCAGGAATGTATGGAAATAACAAATACTTTGCGTAAATTGCATTACCCATTACATAAGCAAAAGCGCCTAGAGCGGCACCAACTAGTATCACCGGCATAATCACTAGACCATCGAGTCCATCTGTGAGATTCACAGCGTTGCTGCTGCCAACAATCACCAAGTAGCTCAGAATGATGAAGCCCATTACACCTAATGGATAGCTCATCTCTTTCATGAAAGGAATAAGCAAGTTTGATTTAGCAGGTAAATCTAAAGCGAAGCCGCTTTTGAGCCAATCAAAGAACAACTGCAAGACTTTAAGGTTATTTACTTCTGATACAGAGAAAGCCAAATAAATTGCGGCAAATAATCCAATCAATGTTTGCCAAAAGAATTTTTCTCTTGAAGCCATGCCCTTAGGATCTTTGCGCGCTACTTTGCGGTAGTCGTCCACCCAACCCACCAGGCCAAATCCAAAAGTCACAATCATCACAATCCAAATAAAGCGATTACTCAGATCAGCCCACAACATGCAGGAGATAAAAATACCCAAGAGAATCAATACACCACCCATTGTTGGGGCGCCTGATTTCACTAAATGGGTTTGTGGGCCGTCTGCACGAACAGCTTGACCCATCTTCAAGGCAGTCAACTTCCGAATAACCCATGGACCAGCCGCTAAGCCAATCAGCAAAGCAGTCACTGTTGCCATTACCGCTCTAAAGGTAATGTAGTTAAAGACTCGGAAAAATCCAAATTCATCCTGCAACCATTGCGCCAATATCAAGAGCATGCTTTAGCCTCCTCTAATAAGGCCTGTACTACACGCTCCATACGCATAAAACGAGATCCCTTAACCAAAATATCTAAGTGCAACTGCTTGTCTAACTCTTGATCTGCCAGTGCTGAATTGAGTTCTGCGAGCAAGCGATCCAAAGTTGTGAAATGAGTAGCCCCGCTAGTAGCTAGAGCCTTCTCTGATTCATTAAATCCTTGCACCGCGAATTTGCACTGCTCGCCGATAGCAAATAACTTAGAGATGCCTTGCTCAGCAGCGTAGACACCGACTTCCTCATGAAACGCGGGGCCTTGATCGCCTACCTCACCCATATCGCCCAGTACCAACCAAGAATTATTTGCAGACTGTTTGAGTGCATCAATAGCAGCCCTAACTGAATCTGGATTGGCGTTGTAACTATCATCAATCAAAGTGCGTCCAGCATTTAAAGGCTTTGACTGCATGCGTCCATTTACTGGAACAAAAGATTCCAGGCCAGCCTTAATCTGCTCCAAACTTAAACCAGCACCCAATGCGACTGCGCTGGCTGCTAATGCATTGCGAACATTGTGGTTTCCCAATGTATTCAGTTGAACCTCAAGCTTGCCAAGATCAGTTGAAATCTCAATTCGCCCACTGGTCAATAACTTACCAACTACAGAGGCTTTGGTTGAAGCAGAATCTGTAGACAAAGCAAAATCAATCACCTTGCGTCCTGCCGCGGCTTGATGCCAAACAACAGAAAATTCAGAGTCTGCCGGAAATACCGCAACACCATCCGCAGAAAGTGTGCTCAAGGTAGTCGCATGTTCTTTTGCAACTGCTTCCACGGTCGACATAAATTCCTGATGCTCGCGTTGCGCATTGTTAATCAGGGCAATATTAGCTTGAGCAATAACAGCTAATTCAGCTGTTTCCCCAGGATAATTCATGCCTAGCTCAATTACTGCCAAGCGATCAGTTGCTCGCATGCGTAGCAAAGTTAAAGGCAGGCCAATATCGTTATTGAAGTTACCTTTAGTGACCAGAGTGCGCTCTTCACCCGCGGCCGCCTTGAAGATTGAAGCAATCATCTCTTTCACAGTAGTCTTACCATTAGATCCAGTTACTAAAGCCACTGGAATAGAAAACTGGGCACGCCACGCCTTTGCCAACGCACCCAAACCCTGTTTAACATCCTGGACACATACCGCAGATAAGCTTTCTGGGCATGCTGTTTTATCACTAATCAGCGCCGCACTTGCTCCTGATGTTGCCACATCGCCCAAGAAATCATGTGCATCGAAACGATCGCCCGACAAAGCAATGAATAATTCGCCGGGCTGAATCTGACGGCTATCGCTGCCAATATGAGAAATAGAAATTCCTTCAGCAGACTTTGCATCAGCATGAATCAACTGGCTGCCTGGCAACATGGCATGCACTTGAGCAAGCGTAGTCATGGGCGTAGTCATAGACTACCTCCTGCCGCCAAACGAATATGCTCTTGATCTGAAAAATCAAATTTTTTGCCACTAATTTCTTGAGTGGACTCATGTCCTTTGCCAGCAACCAGAACAATATCTCTGATATCGGCATGTCTTACCGCGGCCATGATGGCTGCCGCTCTATCAGGCAGCGCTTGCACATTTGATAGGTCGCCTGACATACCAGCTTCAATCATGGCAATAATAGAACCCGGATCTTCAGATCGGGGGTTATCACTCGTAATCACAACATGATCAGCAAACTCTTGCGCTGCACGACCCATTTGGGGGCGCTTACCAATATCTCGATCACCACCGCAACCAAAGACACACCATACTTTTCCACCTCGTTGATTTGCAATGGGGCGTAATGCAGTTAATGCTTTAGTAAGGGCATCCAATGTATGTGCATAGTCCACAACAATTAATGGGCCCTCAGTTCTTTGCGCTTTATTCAAACGAATCAATTCCATGCGACCAGGAACAGCACTCAGTTTGCTCATGCGCTTAGAGGCCTCGCTCGGACTCAAGCCTTGAGACAACAGAACCGTCCAAACAGCAAGGCAATTACTTAAATTGAATTCACCTAATACTGCAAGCTGGACAGCGCTTGAGCCTAAGGCATCACAGTTGAATTGTGATTCATAGCCGGCAGTTGTAAACAAGGTGTTTTCTGCATGAGTACGCTTCAGACGATCGCCAAATTTTTCAAATCCAGCAAATGCATTGCCGCTTAATGCGTAGCCCCATACTTCAGGACCGCCAACAGCAAGCAGTTTCATTGCTAATTCGCGCCCAAATGCATCGTCAAAATTGATGATGACATTTTTAAGCTCAGGTAGCTGAAACAGCTTAGCTTTTGCCTCTGCGTACTCACCCATCGTGCCGTGATAATCCAAGTGATCTTGAGTCAAATTGGTAAACACAGCCGCACGTACATCCAAACCAGTAACCCGATCTTGATCAAGCGCATGAGAGGAAATTTCTATAGCGACTTGCTGAGCACCTTTGTCAAGCAATTCTTTCAATTGAGTTTGTAAACGTGGTGCATCTGGGGTGGTGTAGCCGGTCTGAATTAATGCCCCTGGAAATCCAGCTCCCAAGGTGCCCAGTACGGCCGCCCGATGATTGGCTTCATCTAAAGCTTGCGCCAGCCATTGTGTAATACTAGTTTTGCCATTAGTGCCAGTAACGCCAATAACGTTGAGCTGTTTACTTGGGTAGTCATACCACTCAGCACAGAGTTCTCCAGCTAAGCTGGATAAGCCTTCAATCGCAAAACACTCTGGTCGATCCAAGTACTCATTAGCAACGCCATCAGCAGGATCAAATACCACTGCTGCAGCTCCATTTGCTAAAGCAGCTGCAATGTATTCACGGCCATCTCGCAAGGCATTGCCATGACCAACAGGATATGCAAAGAATATATCGCCAGATTGAATTTGACGACTATCAGCAGTGACTTTTGCATCTGCCGATGTGAGATCACGTAAATGCGAGATCAAGAGATGGGGTTCGATGTTCACCATTGCCATCATCTTTTTAAAACCACTGCATTTGATTTAACTGCAGCACTCTGAACTTCTCCAGGATTTTTATCCTGAAGTGCCACCTGCTTAAGATTGCTATCTGGTAATACATTCAAAGCACGAAGAGTTTCGCTCACGATAGTAGAAAACACTGGTGCTGCAACATCACCACCGTAGTGACTACCACCAGTTGGCTCATCAATCATGACGGCGACCACAATGCGTGGCGCACTAATTGGTGCAAGACCTGCAAAGTAGGCACGGTATTTATTAGCGTAGCTCTTGCCTACTACTTTATGTGCTGTCCCTGTTTTTCCGCCAACTCGATAACCTTCAGCTTGCGCCTTAATGGCTGTACCGCCAGGCTCTGTTACTGACTCCATCATGTTGCGCATTTCAATCGCAGTTTTCGCAGAAATAATATGCGTACCAGGCTTGAAATCTGGACTACGTTCAATCGTAAGAGGGACCAATTCGCCATCACGAGCAAAGATGGTGTAAGCACGAGCTATCTGAAAGAGTGAACCTGAAATCCCGTAACCAAATGCAATCCGCGCCTGATCCGTTGGCATCCACTTTTTATAAGGATGAACCGTGCCAGCAACAGCGCCAGGGGAAACCGATCTTCGGAGCTTGACCCAAACCAACAGATGTATAGAAATTCCACATCTCTTCTGCGGTTAAATTATTCATCGCAATTTTAGCCGTTCCAATATTGCTTGATTTTTGAATGATTTGAGAAACAGTTAAATTGCCATATGGATGGGTATCTGTAACTGGCTTTGGTCCGACCAAATATTTAGCGCCAATCGTCATATTGGTATTCGGGGCAATGACACCTTTTTCCAAGGCAATTGCAACAGTCAATGGCTTCATGGTTGAGCCTGGCTCAAAGATATCAGTCAAAACACGATTACGTAACTGCTCACCTGTTAACTTTTTACGATCATTTGGGTTATAGCTTGGGTAATTTGCTAATGCCAAGATCTCCCCGGTATGCGTATCTAGGACTACCGCACCACCAGCGCTTGCACGGTATTGCTCGACTGCATTCTTGACAGCGTTATAGGCCAGAAACTGAATCTTGCTATCAATCGAGAGCTGTAAATCTTTACCGTTTTGTGGCAACTGCAAAATTGCAACGTCTTCGACCACACGACCAAGGCGATCTACCACTACGCGACGAGCACCTGGATGTCCAGCTAAGTCTTTTTCTCTAGAGAGTTCCATGCCTTCTTGGCCACGATCCTCTACATTAGTAAAGCCAACGACGTGCGCCATTGCTTCACCCTCTGGATAAAAGCGGCGATATTCGTTGTTCAAACCAATACCCGGAATTTCTAATTGCTTAATCTTCTGCGCCACTTCTGGATCCACTTGACGCTTCAAGAAAATCTGCTTACGCTCTTCCTTTAGCTTTCTTCGTAACTGGGATTCGCTAATCTGCAATAGGCTTGCTAACTTCTTCACTTTTTCGGCAGCCAAATCATCAGGCACCGTATCGTTATAGGCTATAACTGACTTCGCCTCCAAACTCGTAGCAATCACTTGACCATTGCGATCTAAGATTTTTCCTCGGGAAGCAGGCAACTCCAACTCACGTTGTGTACCGCGAACACCTTTGGCTTCATAGAAAGCATTTCCTGGACCCTGAATCCAGAAGGCACGTATCAGCAACAACATAAATACGAAGAACAACATAAACAGCATCAGGCGTGACCGCCACATTGGCAGACGCAATACTAAATTTGGCGTAGTTGAAAAACCTACCGGCCTCATCTAGTCTCCTTCAAATACAAAGTACGTTCAGGAGATATCGGGACCATATGCAACTGATTGCGAGCAACATCGCGAATCCGTGCAGACTTTGAAAGGTTGCGCTGCTCATACTCTAAACGCAACCAATCTTGATTGAGCTTGCGCTCTTCAATTTGTGCGCGCTCCAAGGAGATAAATAATTTACGTGCACGCTGCTGTGCTGCAACCAAAGACAGGGCGCAGACTAACAACAAAACGAGTAATGTCAACGTGGCGCGATTCAAGCGAATTCTCCTGCGCGTTTTTCTGCGACACGCATGATGGCAGAACGAGCGCGAGGGTTCTCTTGAGCCTCCTCATCACTTGGTTTAACGCGCCCAATAATCTCTAGGGCACTTTGCGGCAAATCTCGATCGCGAACAGGCAAGCCACGTGGCACTTCAACTTTGGCGTGGGACTGCAGAAACTGCTTCACAATGCGGTCTTCTAGCGAGTGGAAACTAATGACCGCCAAACGTGCGCCTGGCTTTAACAAACTTAGCGCCGCTTTTAATCCAAGCTCTAAATCTTCTAATTCACGATTAATAAAAATTCGGAGTGCCTGGAAAGTTCTAGTAGCTGGATCTTGTCCAACCTCTCTTGTGCGAACGACGCTGGCAACCAAGCTCGCCAATTGCAAAGTTGTTTTAGGCGACAAACCTTCCTCTCGCTTAGCTACGATAGCTTTTGCGATCTGAAATGCAAAACGCTCTTCACCATAAGTCTTAATCACACGCGTGATGTCCTCTTGTGATGCTTGCTCTAACCATTCTGCCGCCGTCAAACCATGATCGGTATTCATGCGCATATCGAGTGGGCCATCTTTGCGAAAGGAAAACCCGCGATGTGCTTCGTCCACTTGTGGAGAGCTGATTCCCAGATCCAACAAAATTCCATCGACGGACTCTGGCTCCGCGTACTGATCCATCTGCGCAAAACTGTCGTGCACGATTCGTAAACGTGGATCGTTGATTTTTTCCGCGACTGCGATCGCATCCAAATCCTTGTCGAAGGAAATCATTCGCGCGCTCGGAGGCAATTGTGAAAGCAGCGCTTGCGTATGACCGCCACGCCCAAAGGTTCCATCGATCAAGAGTAGATTTTTTGATGCTTCGGGAGAGGTGATGCGTGGGCCACTGATCAGCGCCGTCACCGCCTCGGCCAGTAATACTGGGCGATGAGTTATGTTCATGGCACCCTGTCATCAAAAATTAAATTGCTTCAGAGCTTCAGGCATACCTTGTGCAATGGCAGCCTGTTCTTTTGCAGCGTAAGTAGCGGCGTCCCACAACTCGAGATGACTACCCATGCCGAGTAGCATCACTTCTTTTTCAATGCCAGCAGCTGATCGCAACTCTGGGCTCACCAAAATTCTTCCTGCGCTGTCTAAATCCACTTCCGCAGCATTACCAAGGAAGATTCGACGCCACCAATGGGCATCCATCGGCAATTGCGCTACACGTGAATGGAAGGTTTCCCACTCAGGACGAGGAAACAACAGGAGGCATCCATCAGGGTGTTTTGTGAGCGTAATGCGGCCCTCACCTTGAACTAACAAGGCATTACGATGCTTTGCCGGCACAGACATGCGGCCTTTTGCATCTAAATTGAGAGCTGACGCACCTTGAAACACCATTTACCCCACTTTTTCACACTTCCTCCCACTTTAGAGGATCGCAATAAGAGGGTCAAGTGTTTTTGGGTAATTTTTTAGCAATTTTCCTAGTGATTACAAACACTTAGCGTCATGTGTTGATAAAATGGTGCGTATAAAAATGCTACTTGAAACAACGGCTTGGAAAATATACTTAAGAATAGGTCTTAGCTATTTAGTCCAATAATGGATAAATATACTGTATTAATAAACAGTATTCTAAATAAAAATATACAAAATAAATAATTTAGGACTAGATTTTGTAAGCAGTTCTTGTCATGACTTTAGACATCGCCCACATCAACTTCTGAATCGGCCCCGGTAAGACTTCTCCACCCACTAAAATTGCAGCCTGTCCATGCTCGATTTCGTCGATGCGCATTTGATCAACTATGGCACGAGAACGCTCATCTTCAACGGGCAATTTTTCGAGATGACTCTCCAGGTGATTCTCTACTTGCTTTTCAGTTTCAGCAACAAATCCCAGGCTCCACTTATCGCCCGCTAAGCCCGCAGCCAAGCCGATTGCAAAGGATCCTGCATACCAAAGTGGGTTGAGATAACTAGTGTGTGAACCTAGCTCTTGGAGGCGTGTTTCGCACCAAGCTAAATGGTCCATTTCCTCTTGGCCAGAGTGATCCAGCATCTGCCGAATTTGAGGATTGCAGGCCACTAATTTTTGCGATTGATAGAGGGCTTGGGCGCAGACTTCACCCACATGATTGACGCGCATTAAACCTGCGGCATGCTCCCGATCTTTTGCATCTAATAAAGCAGTAGATTGCTTATCTGAACCCGGGGTTGGACGATGGGCATGAGCACCCCCTACTACAGAGCGTAAAGCTGTATCAAACTCAATAATGAAGCGATCAATCAAGGCCATGGGGGTTTTAAAGACTAGACTAGAACCTCAGCTTTGCAGCTTTGCTTGGTCTTTAAACCCAACTCGGCCAATAGCTCACGGTCTTGCTCTGCCTCGGGATTACCGGTAGTGAGTAGTTGCTCACCATAGAAGATAGAATTCGCACCGGCTTGGAAGCACATTGCCTGCACTGCCCTGCCGAGCTCTTGGCGACCAGCTGACAAACGCACGCGTGCACGCGGCATGGTGATTCGGGCCACTGCAATAGTTCTCACAAACTCCAATGGGTCCAAAGGTTTCTGATCTGCCAAAGGGGTTCCAGCAACTGGAACCAAGTGATTAATCGGCACTGACTCTGGATATGGGCTTAAATTGGCCAGACGGGCCAGAAATGCTGCGCGCTGTTCACGAGACTCGCCCATACCCACAATGCCGCCACAACACACTGACATGCCTGCAGCACGTACATTAGAAATCGTATCTAAACGGTCTTGGTATCCACGGGTGGAAATGACTGAGCAATAGAAGTCCTCGCTGGTATCCAAATTGTGGTTATAAAAGTCCAAACCGGCCTCCTGAAGCGCTTGAGCCTGATTAGCCTCCAACATCCCCAGTGTGGCGCAGGTTTCTAAGCCCAAGGCCTTTACACCCTTAATCATGGCGGTGACTTTTTCAATATCACGGTCTTTAGGCTCTCGCCAAGCAGCGCCCATACAGAAACGGTTCGATCCTGCGGCTTTAGCAGCCTTAGCGGCCTCCAGAACCTCATCCAGATCCACCAGCTTATTCGCTTTGACGTCGGTGTCATAACGAGCTGCCTGTGGGCAATAGCCACAATCCTCAGGGCAGCCACCGGTCTTGATTGACAAAAGCGTAGCCAGCTCCACATCGCCATCAGGGAAGTTGGCGCGATGGGTTTCTTGCGCCCTGAACATTAATTCACTAAATGGGAGGACAAATAAAGCCTCAATCTGGGCTACAGACCTAGCACCCGAAGCGTCGACCTCTTTATGCAAATCTTTTTGAGACTTGACTTGAGTGAGGGGTTTTTCGGTAGTTTGGGTGGCCTGCATGGTCGAATTCCAGAAAATAGATCAATTCAAGGCATAAACATAACAGATACAGGCCTAAATTAGGAAAAACTAGTGGTCAAATACCAAACATGAAGCTTATTTCTGATCCAAATCAAACCTCGCTGGTTGATCGCAGCCTAGATGCCGTATGGCATCCCTGCACTCAGATGAAGCATCACGAATCATTGCCATTACAAAAGGTAAGGGTGCTTGGTTGTTTGATGACAAGGAAAATACACTACTCGATTGCATCAGCTCATGGTGGACCAATCTTTTTGGTCACTCCAATCCACGCATTAACCAAGCCCTTACGAGTCAACTGGAGAAAATTGAGCATGTCATGCTCGCCGGATTCACCCATCCGCCAGTAGTTGCTCTCTCCGAGAAATTGTCCGCTTTAACTCAAGGCCATTTGGGTCATGTGTTTTTTGCATCTGATGGCGCCTCAGCAGTAGAGATTGCCTTAAAGATGAGTCATCACTACTGGCGATTGAATAATCAGCCTCAAAAGAAAAAATTTGTCTGTCTAGAAAATGGTTACCACGGAGAAACTTTAGGCGCCTTTGCAGTAACGGATGTTGCAATCTTTCGCGAAGCATACGGTTCACTCTTACAAGATGTTTTCACTGCGCCCTCACCTGATGCGCGTAAAGCAAAGCCTGATGAAAGTGCCGAAGACGTTGCTAGACAAGCTGCTAAAAAATTAGAGGGGCTACTGGAAGCGGAGCATCGCCATATTGCCGCCATCATTGTGGAACCACTCGTTCAATGTGCCGGGCAGATGGCGATGTACTCTCCAGAATATTTACGCCTAGTCAGATCACTTTGTGATCGCTACAACATTCATTTGATCGCCGATGAAATTGCAGTGGGCTGCGGTCGATCAAGAAAGTTTTTTGCTTGCGAACATGCGGGGATTTGGCCAGACGTTCTTAACGTTGTCCAAAGGTATTAGTGGCGGCTACCTGCCGTTGTCACTCTCCATGACGACTGACAAAATTTATCGCGCTTTTTATGGCGATCAAATGCAACAAGGTTTCTTGCACTCACACTCCTATACAGGCAATCCATTGGCATGCGCTGCAGCGCTTGCGTGTCTAGAGATTTTTGAAACTGAATCTGCTCTCGAAAAAAATCTTGAACGCAGTAAAGATCTTACCAAGGCATTTGCCTGGGCAAAAGCAGATCCTCGAATTGAACATTGGCGCCAGCAGGGAATGGTCTTAGCCTTTGATATCAAACCTGAATCACTAAAAAATCCTGCTACGTTTTCACGAGAGATGTTTTCAGCATGTCTTAAAGAGGGCTTACTCATCAGACCCATTGGCAACACGATTTATGTGATGCCACCGTACATCCTCACCACTGAGGAAGCAATTCAAATGGGCACTTCTGTACAAAAAGCTCTCAATCAGGTGCTGGCATGAGTACAAAATTTGCCGCTCGAGAGATGGCGACTCAACAGATTGCCGATCTAGATGAGCAATTGCTGAGACGCAAACTGCGCACTACCGAGTCACCCTGTGACACCAAGGCTCGCGTTGGTCAGCGAGAACTGAAAGCAGTTTGTAGCAATGACTATTTGGGACTAGCAAATCATCCTGGATTGGTTTCTGCGCTTGCAGAAGGCGCAAAATTATACGGGGTTGGTAGCGGCGCATCCCACTTAATTAGCGGTCACAGCATTGCGCATGACTTGCTTGAAAAAAATTAGCCGCCTGTGAAGGCAAGCATATTCCCGATGCAAGAGCGCTGTTCTTTAGCACCGGCTATCTTGCAAACATCAACGCCATTACTGGAATTTCTAGGCTTGCTGAGCAAGGTCAAGCCAGCATTTATTCTGCCAAACTCAATCATGCCTCTTTGATTGATGGCGTACGCCTAACTAGCGCACAAACGAAAGCCAAGATAAATTTATTTGATCACCAAAATCTTGACTTGCTAGAAGAAGCATTAAAGCAAGACACTCTGCCACTGAAATTAATTGTGGTTGATGGTGTCTTCAGCATGGATGGGGATATTGCACCCGTAGAAAAACTACTCCATATCGCCGAACAATATGATGCACTCTTAATGGTCGATGATGCCCACGGATTTGGCGTGCTTGGCGAACAAGGCCACGGTATTTTGGAGCAAGCAGACGTACATTCAGAAAGAATTATTTATGTCGGCACACTTGGCAAGGCAGCTGGTGTGAGCGGTGCTTTTATTTGTGCAGCTGCACCGTTTATTGAGTGGCTCATCCAAAAGGGGCGCCCTTATAAGTTGATTCAGATTTGGAATGAGGAGATGAATTTCTCAAGGTGGGAAAAAACCCCTTCATCTACCCCCATTCAGCCAGTAATTTTAGGAAGTAACGCTAATGCATTAGCGGCAGCCAAACTCTTAGATGAAGCAGGTTATTGGATCCCCGCAATCCGCCCACCCACGGTACCAGTTGGTAACTCTCGGTTGCGTATTACCTTTTCCGCAAACCATAGCGCTGATGATTTACGTGAACTGATTAAGACATTGAAGTCTATTGAGAAACACGTAGAAAGTAATTTATGACGATCAATACCTCTACTAGCTTTTTTGTAACAGGCACCGATACTGAGGTTGGTAAAACTTTAGTTGCCGGCGCGCTCATTCTGAAACTGAGAGAAACAGGTATCAGCGCAGTCGGCTTTAAACCTGTCGTTGCTGGAACCTATATTGATACTAGCGGTCAAAAATTCAACGAGGATTTAGAGACATTACGCATTGCTTCAGGATTAAATTCTCAAGAACAAAGTCTTTGTCCTTACGTTCTCGATCAAGCAGCAGCACCCCACCTTGTTGCCAAAAAGAATGGTGTTTACCTAGACTCCTCCATCATTTTGGGTGATTTGCATTCACTAAATCAAAAATTTGAGGCGGTTGTTGTTGAGGGGGCTGGTGGATTTTTAGTTCCTTTAAATGAACAAGAAGATTTAGGCGATCTCGCTCAGGCAATCGATTTACCAGTCATCCTCGTTGTAGGCATGCGTTTGGGCTGCATTAATCACGCCCTACTCACTTGTGAAGCAATTCAGTCTCGCCAGTTAACGATTGCCGGCTGGGTAGCGAATACGCTTTCAGAGGAGATGTCTCTGCTGGAAGAAAATATTCAAACCCTAAAAGACCGAGTTTTTGCACCATTTTTAGGCATCATTCCCACCCTTCCTCAACAGCTTCATAAACCAAATAATGCCCCCTACTCCATAGAGACCTTAGAATTTGCTGCAGGGCATATAAATCTGCCAGAGTAAATTCAGATAAGATGAAGTTATGCGATTACTTCCAGAAATCATCGACTCCGCATCAGCCATTCAAGAGATTCGTCGCAATATTCATGCGCATCCAGAATTACGCTTTGAAGAAAACCGCACCTCTGATCTTGTAGCTGAAGCACTTTCGAGTTGGGGGATCACGGTTTATCGTGGCCTTGGCAAAACCGGGGTCGTCGGCAAACTTGATGGTGACTTAGGTCCAGGCAAGATGATTGGTTTGCGTGCTGATATGGATGCGCTGCCATTACAAGAACACAATACCTTTGAACATGCTTCAAAGAATCCTGGGAAGATGCATGCCTGTGGGCATGATGGCCATACAGCAATGCTCTTGGGTGCCGCTCAATATCTGTCCAATCATCGCGAATTCAAAGGCACAGTCATTTTCATTTTTCAGCCAGCTGAAGAAGGTGGTGCTGGCGCGCAAGAAATGATTAACGATGGGCTATTTAAACAATTTCCTTGTGATGCTGTTTTTGGTCTACACAACTGGCCAGGGCTTGCTGAAGGACATTTTGGCGTGACCTCTGGCCCGATGATGGCTTCCAGCAATATCTTTGAAATCACCATTCGTGGCAAAGGCGGTCACGCTGCTTTGCCACATAACAGCGCTGATCCAGTGCTTACAGGCGCTCAAGTTGTACAAGCCCTACAAAGCATCATTACGCGCAATAAACGTCCAGTGGATGCCGCAGTATTATCAGTCACACAGTTCCATGCGGGTGAGACTAGTAACGTCATTCCGGATAGCGCTTTTATCGGCGGAACCGTTCGCACATTCACCATCGAGGTGCTAGATTTAATTGAGCAACGTTTACGAGAAATTTCTCATAACGTAGCAAGTGCCTTTGATTGCCAAGCAGAAATTAGCTTTGCTCGAAACTACCCTCCGCTCATTAACCATGACAAGGAAGTTGAATTTGCCAGTGAAGTGATAAGCGAATTAGTTGGAGCACAAAACGTCAATACCTCAATCGATCCCACGATGGGCGCAGAGGACTTTGCATTCATGTTGCTGGAGAAGCCTGGCTGCTATGTATTCTTAGGTAATGGTGATGGTGATCACCGTGCAGTAGGTCATGGCATGGGCCCATGCCATCTTCACAATCCTTCTTATGACTTCAATGACGTACTGATCCCAGTAGGCGTCAGCTACTGGGTCAAGCTAGCGCAACGCTACTTAGAAAAATAATTCAGCCTGAGAAGTAAACTTTTTATGAGTTTGTAAATTTTGCTGGGCGCTTTTCTATGAAAGCTGCCATACCTTCTTTTTGATCGTTTGTTGCAAAGCAAGTGTGGAACAAACGGCGCTCAATATGAATTCCTTCTGAAAGCGTTGTTTCATAAGCAGTATTAATTGCTTCTTTCACCATCATTGCAGTCAGTAATGGCATGTCTGCAATTGTCTTGGCAATTGCTTTGACTTTTTTTAGCAAATCCGCTTGAGGGAAAATGCGGGCAACCAGGCCAGAGCGCTCAGCCTCAGCAGCATCCATCATACGACCCGTTAAAGCCAAATCCATCGCTTTTGCTTTTGAAACTGCACGCGGCAAACGCTGAGTACCACCAGCACCAGGGATGATTCCTAACTTCACTTCCGGTTGTGCAAACTTAGCGCTGTCAGCGGCCATGATGGTGTCGCACATCATCGCTAACTCACATCCACCCCCTAGGGCATAACCAGATACCGCTGCAATCACTGGCTTACGTACTTTTCTAATCTCTTCCCAATTACGAGAGATAAAGTCGCCGCGATAGACGTCCGCAAATCCATACTTCGCCATTGTGGCGATATCAGCACCAGCGGCAAATGCTTTTTCACTACCAGTCACAATAATGCATCCAATATTGTCATCCGCATCAAAACTCAATAACGCTACACCTAACTCATCCATCAACTCATCGTTCAGGGCGTTTAATACTTGCGGGCGATTAAGGGTAATGATGGCAACCCTGCCATCCACTTCAGTCAATATGGTGTTGTAAGTCATCGATCTCTTTCAAAAATGATTTGTTCAGCGCGGCAACAATAACCACATCTTGCCAGCTTGCTTCATACGTCCAGCTAATTCACCTGCAGCATCCCCTGATCCCCAATAGTAATCCGCTCGCACCCCACCCACAATGGCTTTACCTGTATCTTGCGCCATCACTAATTTTTGTAAGGTTTGACTACTCAAAGGTCTAGTCGTACTCAAAAATACCGGGGCGCCCAAAGGCATAGCCTTCAAATCAATAGCAATGCTGCGCTCTGCTGTTAAAGGCACACCCAATGCACCATTAGGACCCAGATCAGCGCTAACATTACCTGGCAACTCTTTAAAGAATACAAAGCGAGGATTGACATTGAGCATCTCCTCTACCTGGCCTGGGTTACGTTTAGCCCACGCACTAATACCCTGCATAGTGGCCTGACTGCGATTAATTTCTTTACGGTCTAGCAACCACTGCGCAAATGACTTAAAGGGTTGGTTATTGGTGCCGGCATAACCAAGTCGCAATACGCGCCCATCTTCTAAACGAATTTTTCCAGAGCCTTGGATTTGCATAAATGCGGCAGCGACAGGATCCTGTACCCAGGCAATTTCAGAACCCTTCAGCACTCCAGAGCTCATCAGTTCTGCACGCACTGGTGCAGGATTTGACTTAGAACCTCTCCAAGCCTTTGGAAGACCGTACAAGGGAACGGTATAAGTGGCAGTTCGAGTCTGCGAGCCACTCATGACAGGCTCGTAATAACCCGTTATCAACCCAGAATCTTTGCCAGTAGCGCTGTTGCTTACTTCATATACTTGAAAATTCCCCTCAAAATATTCGCGAATCGCACGTCCATCTCGACCTGAAACGCTACTGGCTTGAGCGCATACCTGACGCCAGTTAACTTCACTATTACGCTTACGCAAGGCATCACAACTCTTGAGCCAAGCCGGCCAAGCCTGCGTTAAATCATCCCCTTGCCAACCAGGCAAGTCTTGCCACGAAGCTGATCGAAAGCTAGCAATTGAGGAGCTATAGGAGGATGGGGCGCCACCGCCAGAGCGGTAGCCAAATCCTCGGGTAGGAGGTGTAGAGCAAGCTGTCAATAAGCCAGCAATTGCTAGAACGAATACACTGCAAGCAAGGATTCGCGGGGTTTTCTTGCGACTTATTAATTTGAATATAGAAATCATGATTGCCAACTTACTCGATGAATACCCCATGATCTTATTTGCCGTGGAGGGTGGCATTGCTTTAGCCCTCCTGCTCTTTATTGTCCTTTGGACTGGTAAGGGCAAAAAATAATGTTTTTTGAGAGCCTAGTGCAAGGTTCTGGGCATCACTAGGGCAAATTCGGGGATGGGGGCCTGGAAAAACTGAGCCTCCTCAGTCACGCAGAAGTATTCTCCGCGCATCGTGCCAGTCGGCGTCGGTAAAGTTGCCCAGCTGGTGTATTCAAACTGCTCACCCGCCCGCAGAAGCGGCTGTTGCCCTACAACCCCCAGGCCACGGACTTCCTGAACATCATTATCCCCATCAGTAATGAACCAATGGCGGGCAATGAGCTGAATACTGGCCGTGCCAGTATTTCGAATGGTGACGGTATACGCGAACGCAAACTGGCGGTTATCGGGGTCAGACTGGTCGGGCAAATACTGGGTTTTGACCGTAATGCTGATTTCATGAGGATTCATGCTCGAATTCTGCTCCATCCTAAGGCCAACTGCAAGCTAGAATCCAGGGATGGATAGCCAGAAATCACCCTCAAATAGCCAGTTTGTCATCGCCCCCTCTATTTTGTCGGCTGACTTTGCCTGCCTGGGCAAAGAAGTTCAAGATGTTCTCTTGGCGGGCGCCGACTGGATTCACTTTGATGTGATGGACAACCATTACGTTCCAAACCTCACTATTGGACCCTTGGTGTGCGAGGCAATTCGTCCACACGCGACAAAAAATGGCAAACCAGCCATGATCGACGTCCACTTAATGGTTGAACCGGTCGACCGCCTCATTCCTGATTTTGCAAAAGCAGGAGCAAACCTCATTAGCTTTCACCCAGAGGCGAGCCCTCATGTGGATCGCACTATTAATTTAATTCGTGATCAAGGATGTCAGGCAGGGCTAGTGTTAAATCCTGCATCACCACTACATCACTTAGATCACACCCTAGAACTACTCGATCTCGTTTTGCTAATGTCTGTGAATCCAGGCTTTGGTGGGCAATCATTTATTCCAAGCACTCTGAGTAAGATTGCTCAAGTTCGTGCACGACTAGATCGCTATCAACAAGAAACTGGTCGACACATTCGCCTAGAGGTAGATGGCGGCATTAAAGTCGATAACATTGCAGAGGTAGCTAAGGCTGGTGCAGATACATTTGTTGCTGGCTCCGCAATCTTTGGCAAAGAAAATTATGCTGACGTAATTAAAGCGATGCGCGCAGAACTAGCCACGCCAGGAAAAGCGTAATGCAGCACGAAGAATTTCTTGCCCTAACTAAACAGGGTTTCAATCGCATTCCATTGGTGAAAGAAGTTTTAGCCGACCTAGAGACACCGCTCTCGCTGTACGTCAAACTTACCCAAGCATTTGGACAAAAGAATACTTACCTACTTGAGTCTGTTTTAGGTGGCGAGCGCTTTGGTCGCTTCTCCTTTATTGGTCTTCCTGCTAAAACTGTTTTAAGAACGGTTGGCACACCAACGGCACCACTGACTGAAGTTTTATTCAATGACAAAGTCATTGAAACCAATCGCGACAATCCACTCGACTTTGTTGATGCTTATTTCAAGCGCTTCAAGGTGGCGGTTCAACCTGGTCTCCCACGCTTCTGTGGCGGACTTGCAGGCTACTTTGGTTACGACACGGTTCGCTATATTGAATCTCGCTTAGCAAAACATAAGTTGCCAGATGAATTGGATGTGCCTGATATTCAACTAATGCTCACAGAAGAGTTGGCAGTGATTGATAATGTTGCAGGTCGTATTTATTTAATTGTCTATGCAGACCCAAGCGTTACCGATAGTTATGAAAAGGGTCAAGCTCGATTAAAAGAATTGCTTGCGTGCTTAAGCAAACCTGTAAGCATGCCTGCTTCATTACCGAACACCAAAACAGAGTTGATCCGTAAGTTCAGGGCGGCTGATTTTGAAAATGCTGTTCTCAAAACCAAAGAATATATTTTGGCTGGCGATTGCATGCAGGTCGTCATTGGCCAGCGTATTAGCAAGCCATTCACAGATTCACCGCTTGCCCTCTATCGCGCATTACGCTCTCTGAATCCATCACCGTATATGTACTTCTATGACTTTGGTGATTTGCAGGTCGTGGGTTCATCACCAGAAATCTTGGTGCGCCAAGAGCAACGCGAGAGTCAGAAGATTGTGACAATTCGCCCTCTAGCGGGCACACGCCCTCGCGGCGTAAATCCTGAAGAAGATGAGCGTCTTGCTAAAGAGCTACTTGCAGATCCAAAAGAGATTGCCGAGCATGTCATGTTGATTGACTTAGCTCGTAACGATGTGGGTCGTATCGCAAAAACAGGCACAGTCAAAGTGACTGATTCGATGTCGATCGAAAAATATTCCCATGTACAGCACATCGTTAGCTCGGTTGAAGGTGAATTGCTAGACAATATGAGCAATATGGATGTTCTACGCGCAACCTTCCCTGCTGGCACTTTATCGGGTGCCCCAAAGATTCGGGCAATGGAAATTATTGATGAGATGGAAATTGTGAAACGCGGCGTCTATGGAGGCGCAGTTGGCTATCTTTCTTTCTCTGGCGATATGGATGTAGCAATTGCCATTCGCACTGGCGTGATTCGTGATGGTGTATTGCACTCCCAGGCTGGTGCTGGTGTAGTTGCAGACTCCGACCCCACTGCCGAGTGGAAAGAAACAGAAGCCAAAGCACGCGCGGTATTAATGGCTGCAGACTTAGTACGGGGAGGACTCGATGCTCCTCATGATTGATAACTACGATTCATTTACCTACAACCTCGTTCAGTATTTTGCAGAACTGGGTGAAGAGGTCAAAGTCTTCCGCAATGATGAAATTTCCGTTGATGAAATTGCCAAAATCAATCCTGCACGCATTTGTATTTCACCAGGGCCTTGTAGTCCGGCAGAGGCAGGGATTTCTGTAGCGACGATCCAACGCTATGCTGGACAGATGCCTATCCTAGGCGTCTGTCTTGGACACCAAGCGATTGGTGAAGCATTCGGCGGCAAGATTATTCGCGCCCAAAAAGTCATGCATGGCAAAACAGATGGTATTCATCACACTGGTGTTGGCGTTTTCAAAGACTTACCAAACCCATTTAAGGTGACGCGTTATCACTCTCTCGCCATTGAGAAGAGCTCGCTGCCCGCAGTTCTTGAAGTAACAGCCACATCCTCGGATGGCGAGATCATGGGTGTCCGACATAAAGAACTCGCAGTAGAAGGTGTGCAATTTCATCCTGAGTCCATTCTTTCGGAGCATGGCCATGCGCTGTTGAAGAATTTTCTCCAAGCCAAATAACTTAATAGCAATAAGTCGACCCACATGTCCATTACTCCACAGCAAGCATTGCAACGTTGCATTGAACATCGCGAGCTCTTTCATGATGAGATGACTGCAATGATGCGTCTAATCATGAGCGGTGAGATGCCGCCGACCTTGGTTGCAGGACTACTAGTTGCCCTGCGGACGAAAAAAGAAACTGTTGGTGAAATTGCCGCAGCCGCTCAAGTCATGCGGGAATTTGCCACTCCAGTAATCGTTGAGGATAGAAAAAACTTAGTGGATGTGGTGGGCACTGGCGGCGACGGAGCTCACACCTTCAACATTTCTACTGCTGCCATGTTTGTGGCGGCAGCTGCCGGAGCCAAAATTGCTAAGCACGGCAATCGTAGTGTCAGCAGCAAATCCGGAAGCGCAGATATTCTGGAGTCTCTAGGCGTAAAACTATCACTTTCCCCAGAGCAAGTAGCGAAATGTATTTCAGAAGTGGGGGCAGGCTTTATGTTTGCGCCCAATCATCACCCTGCCATGAAGAATGTTGTGCCGATTCGTAAAGATTTGGGCGTGCGCACGATATTCAATATCTTAGGACCGCTTACTAACCCGGCAGATGCTAAACGCATTCTGATGGGCGTATTTCATGCTGACTTAGTCGGCATCCAGGCGCATGTATTGCAAGCCATGAGCATGGACCACGCACTCGTTGTATATGGCCGCGATGGTTTGGATGAGATTTCTCTTGAAGGTCCTACCCTCGTAGGCGAATTAAAAGATGGTCAGGTCCGTGAATATGAGATTCATCCAAAAGACTTTGGCTTGAACACTGCGCCGACCAATAGCTTTAAGGTGGCTGATGCTGAAGAATCTAAGGCCGTTGTTTTAGATGTACTCAATAAAACTCCTGGCCCAGCGAGCGACATTGTTTGCCTCAATGCTGGAGCAGTGCTGTATGTAGCGGATGTAGCCCCGAGTATTGCTAGCGGCATTCAGATGGCCCAAGCAGCCATTGCATCTGGCGCTGCCCGTCACAAGCTGGACCAATTTGTAGCCGCAACCCAAAACTAATTAAGATCTTCATGAGCGATATCCTCGACAAAATTGTTGCCACCAAGAAGATTGAGGTAGCTGCTGATTCAAAAAAAATCTCTTTAGGCAATCAACGTGATCAGGCGGAAGAAAATAATCGTGACGCCCTTTTAAAGCCACGTGGTTTTATTCGGTCTATCGAACAAAAAATTGCAGTAGGTAAAGCGGGTGTGATTACCGAGATTAAGAAAGCGAGTCCCAGCAAAGGAATCTTGCGCGAAAATTTTCAGCCAGCTGAAATTGCTCAGTCCTATGAAAAAAATGGTGCGGCCTGTCTATCCGTTCTCACCGATAGAGATTATTTCCAGGGGGCGAATGCCTATCTTCAGGCTGCAAGAGCTGCTTGTAGCATTCCTGTATTACGCAAAGACTTTACGATTGATCCATACCAAGTCTATGAAGCAAGGGCGATTGGTGCTGATGCGATTTTATTAATTGTGGCCTGCCTTGAACTCAATCAAATGAAAGAGTTGGAAGCTTGTGCACATGAGCTGGGCCTAGATGTGCTTGTTGAGGTACATAACGCACCTGAACTAGAGCAAGCCCTTGAATTAAAGACACCGCTACTCGGTATTAATAATCGCAATCTGAAAACCTTTGAAGTTACCCTGCAAACCACCTTATCTTTACTATCAATGGTACCAACAGGTAAAACTTTGGTTACCGAGTCTGGAATCATGACTCGCGCTGATGTGCAACTCATGCGCGATCATCAGATCAATGCATTCTTAGTAGGCGAGGCGTTCATGCGAGCCAATGATCCGGGCGCAGCTTTAAGTGAATTATTTAATTAGACTGCTCTTGAGGTCTTTAAGAGATCTAGGCTGTACTTAATTAAAGCAATAAGCAACACCGTTCCAAGTACATCACCTAGGAACATGACAACAAAGTGATTAAAGCTTCCGGCCCCATCAAGCCCTCTCAGCGCAAACCACCATTGATGCAGGCCAGCACTTAAGAGCGCATAAATCAAAATACAAACAGCCAATTTAGGTAAACTCAAATCACTGAGATCTGGTGAAATTTTGATATTGCTCGCAACAAATAGTTTTGCGAGGTAAGGCGAAAATCCTGAAATCAACCCCACCCCAATACAAGTAGTGAGATCGGGTGGAAATTGCCCAAAATAACAAATCATGAAAGATGCGAGCGCAATTCCAATGGCGCCTGATAAGCCAAAGATAAGTGTCAGAAATAATCGTAAGCCAGCTGGAAGGTAGATCCAATTCACCCCAAGACCATATTCAAGGTGTGCTGTAAGCCAAGCATTTACATAAAAGAGGCTTGAGTAGGTGATCGCGCTCACCAAAAACCCAGTCATCTGCTCAGAGAGTATTCTTTTCATGACTACTGGCATGGTTATTTTTAAAATATTAAGTCATACTACCAGCCAATTAATTTGGGAATATACTCACATTAACCCTTAAGCCAATAGCTTATTAGGTTTTAGTACCTTTTAAACTAACTGAAAAAGAAATGTCGACCACCAAATCCTCCTGCTACATCCGTTTCTTAAATCTAATTGACGTTCTTGACCGTATCAATCCTGGGAAAAAACTCGACTCTATTGAAGAAAGTCTTTTAGACAAAATTATTTTGAGCTTTCATGCCAAGCAATCGATTTTGGTTGGTGGCCTGATTTCTCTCTCTGATTTGGAATCCCAGGCGACCCTACATGGACGACTCAAGAATCTGAGCGCTATGGGCTATATCAAGATGGCAGCGAATGAAGATGGGCGCAAAAAAGAAGTGGTTCCCAGCAAGATGGCTATCAAACGCTATGAAGAAATTTCTAAGTGTCTTGCAAAGGCTGTTAAAGAAAACTAATTCAAGCTCAAGAAAATAAAAAAGCCCTTATCACTAAGGGCTTTTTACCTTTGGAGGTGCTGTTTTTAGACGTTAAACAGGAAATTTAAAACATCACCGTCTTTAACTACATACTCTTTACCCTCAGCACGCATCTTTCCAGCCTCCTTGGCACCAGACTCACCCTTGAATTGAATAAAGCCCTCAAAAGCAATGGTTTGCGCACGAATAAAGCCGCGCTCAAAATCTGTATGAATGACTCCGGCAGCCTGCGGAGCAGTATCGCCTTGGTGAATTGTCCAGGCGCGAACTTCTTTAACGCCAGCTGTAAAGTAGGTCTGTAGTCCTAACAACTTATAGCCTGCACGAATCACGCGATCCAATCCAGACTCTTCCATACCGAGGTCCGCCAAGAACTCAGCTTTGTCAGCATCATCCAAATCAGCAATCTCGGCTTCGATTGCGGCACATACCGCAACCACTGGCGCACCCTCTTTAGCTGCATGCTGAATCACTGCCTCTAAATGCGGATTATTGTCAAAGCCGTCTTCTTTGACGTTAGCGATATACATCGCAGGCTTTGCGGTAATTAAGCATAGTGGCTTTAAAAGCAAATTTTCTTCGTCAGTCAGTTTCAAGCTGCGGACAGGCTGAGCTTGATCTAAATGGGCTTGTACCTTAGTCAGTACAGCCACGAGAGCTGCCGCCTCTTTGTCATTCCCTGACTTAGCAGCTTTACTGGAGCGTTGAAGGGTTTTTTCAACGGTCGTTAAGTCAGATAAGGCTAGCTCAGTGTCGATAACTGCGATATCCGAAATCGGGTCAATCTTGCCGGCCACGTGGATCACGTTGGCATCCTCAAAACAACGAACCACATGGGTAATGGCGTCAGTTTCACGAATATTGGCTAAGAATTGGTTTCCCAGACCCTCACCTTTGGAGGCTCCAGCAACCAAGCCCGCAATGTCGACAAATTCGACAGCCGCAGGCAGGATGCGCTCGGGCTTGACGATCTCAGCCAAAGCGGCAAGACGGGGGTCGGGAATCTCAACCACACCCACATTAGGCTCGATCGTGCAGAAAGGATAGTTTTCCGCCGCGATTCCAGCCTTGGTAAGCGCGTTAAAGAGGGTAGATTTGCCGACGTTAGGCAGGCCGACGATGCCACATTTCAAAGACATAGCCGTATTGTAAAGGGCTAGTTTCGATATCATCGAGATATGTCAGAAGTTCAACAAAATTCCTCCGCTAAGCTGCCTAAAAATGCCTCCCAAATCCGGGGGGTTGATGTCGTCGTGGTGGGTGGAGGCATAGCAGGCAAGGCTTGCGCATTGGGTCTAGCCCAGCTTGGACTTCAAACCATTCAAATTGCCCCCGACCTAGGGCAAGCAGTTCCCGCACCCCAGGGTAATCAATGGGGACAACGCATTTACGCCTTTTCTCCTAGCACCCAAAAATTACTTGCCCATCTTCAGGTTTGGGATGCCATAGATCACAATCGCTTGCAGCCTGTAAGAGACATGCGGATTTATGGTGATCGCGGAGAAAAACGGGATCAACTCCATCTATCCGCTTTTGAGGCGGGCACACCCCAGTTAGCCTGGATTGGTGAATCGAATGTGATCGAGCACACTCTAGATCAAGCCTCACGCTTCCAAAATAAATTAGAGCGCATCAGCGATGCAGTTGACAGTATTGAAGTAGATCCGGATGGGGTAACCCTGCATCTCTCAAATGGATCCACCCTACGTACTCAACTCGTCATTGCTGCAGATGGTGCCAACTCACCCATTCGCACTGAGCTGGGTATTTCCACAAAAGAAGAAAGTTATTCACAAAGTGCCATGGTGGCCAATTGGATTTGCAGTAACGCACATCTCGAAACTGCCTACCAATGGTTTTTGCCAGGGGGCGATATTGTGGCTATGCTGCCATTACCGAATAAACAAGTTTCGATGGTGTGGTCTACCTCACCAGAAAATGCGGCGGAACTTTTAAAGCTTGATCAAGCGATGTGGACTGACAAGCTTTGCTCGATCGCTACTGGTGCAGTAGTCTCTCAACTTGGAGAGCTGATTCTCAATTCAACGCCAGCTGCTTTCCCACTCAGAAGAATTCGTGCCAATCGCTTTATTGGTCCTGAAGATAATCCTAAGGTTGCACTAATTGGTGATGCTGCTCATGTGATGCATCCCTTGGCCGGTCAAGGCTTGAACCTGGGATTAAGGGATGTGGCAACTCTACTCAATATCTTGAGTCAACGTGAATCCTTCCGACTGCCAAACGATAGAGTTTTATTACGTCGCTACGAGCGCCAACGTCAAGGCGATACCGGCGCTCTACTCTGGGTGACCGACAAACTGAAGAAACTATTCTCCGCAAGCAGCGGTTCAGAGAAGCAACTGCGCAACTGGGGACTGGGCATGGTCAATCGTAGTCACTTTATTAAACGACGCCTGATTGAACGCGCCCTTGGAGATGCTGATTTTGAATAAACTATTTCTTACTCTCGCATTCGCCTGCTCTCTCAGCCTATTAGCAGGACTGGCTAATGCGCAGTCGGAACAACAAGTCCGATCTGAGCTGCAAAAAAAGATTGGGCCAAACACGAAAATTAAAGGCGTCTCTCAATCGCCTATTCCCGGCATTTACGAGATCTTGGTTGGAAATAATGTGTTTTACACCGATGCGAATAGCAAATATTTAATCCAAGGTGAAATCATTGAGATCGCTACAGGAAAAAATATTACCGAACAAAAACAGGCAGATCTGAATCGCATTAAGTGGTCTGAACTCAATTTATCAAATGCATTAAAAGCAGTTCGTGGCAATGGCAGTCGACAGCTTGCTATTTTTTCCGACCCCAATTGCGGCTACTGCAAGCGTTTAGAAAAATCTTTACAGCAGCTGGATAACGTTACTGTTTATACCTACTTAATTCCGATTCTGTCAGCTGACTCTGCACAGAAATCTAAACAAATTTGGTGCTCTGCTGACCCCCAAAAAGCCTATATTGATTGGATGATTAATAGCATTGCACCCAGCGGGAAAAGTGACTGCGCCACACTCCTTTGGACAAAAATATGGCCTTTGCCAAGACCTACGGCATTACAGGGACACCGACTATTTTCTTTACTGATGGCAGTCGCTTTCCGGGTGCCGTTCAAATCACCGATATTGAAAAGAAATTTAGCAGCCTGAAGCAATAGGCGTAATAGGCAATACTGATGAACAAAATCAATACCTCCGATCTACCCTCAATCCAATACACCATTTGGTCGGCCGATCTGCATGGCCACCGCTTTCATGTGAAGTTGCGCATTGAGAACCCATTACCCAATGGGCAAATTCTGCAAATGCCCGCCTGGATTCCGGGTAGCTATTTGATTCGAGATTTCAGCAAACAAATTGAAACGATTGAAGCATTCGCACTAGATAACCCAATTGAAGCGCTACCGTTAGAAAGGATTGACAACGATCAATGGCGTTTGCCCAAAGTGGCTGGCGCAGTAGAAATTCTCACAACGGTGTATACATTTGACTCATCAGTACGCGCAGCCTATCTGGATACTGAGTGGGCTTTTATTAACCCAAGTAGTCTGTGTATATCAGTGAAGGGGCAAGAATCTTTACCCTGCGCTTTAGTGTTGATTCCACCAAAAGATGCTTGCGCAAACTCATGGACCGTTCAGACAGGACTACAGACCGTCAAAGTTGACAGTCAGGGCTACGGCTTTTATCTCGCTAAAAACTATGATGACTTACTTGATCATCCAATTGCCATGGGCGAGTTTCAGATTGCGCATTGGCAATCGAATGGCACTACACATGCTATGGCGATTCAAGGATGTATTCATGAAATTGATCTTGAGCGCCTTGCCAAAGATCTGCAAGCAATTTGCACCAGCACGATTAATTTATTTGAACCAAAAATAAAACAAGCACCGTTTGAAAGTTATTTATTTTTAGTCAATGCCGTTCTTTCTGGATACGGTGGACTTGAGCATCGCAATAGTACCGCCCTGCTATGCCGTCGGGATCAGATTCCTCAAGTGAATACACCCTTAGATGAAGCATCCTATCGTGAGTTTCTAGGTCTCTGCAGTCATGAGTATTTTCATGCTTGGGTAGTCAAACGCATTCTGCCTAAAGCATTCCAACCCTATCAACTTGATCGTAGAAACCATACTCGCTTACTCTGGTTATTTGAAGGTTTTACGAGTTACTACGATGACTTGCAATTATTCCGCAGCAAACGTATTGATCTGAAGGCTTACCTCAAGCTAGTCGCGAATAATTGGAATGGCATTTTGCGTGGCCCAGGAAGGCTAAAGCAAAGCCTTGCAGATAGCTCTTTTGATGCTTGGACTAAATACTATCAAGCTGATGAAAACACACCAAATGCGGTCGTAAGTTATTACGGCAAGGGCGCCTTGCTCGCCCTGGGATTAGATCTCAAGATCCGCGCATTTACAGGCAATCGTCAATCCTTAGATGATTTGATGCGCCTCATCTGGCAAACCCATGGAGTCACGCTAGATGGCATTGCTGAAAATGGTTTGGATGACTTGATATTGAAATTGCTTGGCAAAAAATTCTCCAAAACTTGGAATGAATTTAAGTCGCGCTATATTTATGGCGCTCAAGATATTCCAATTCAAAAATGGATTGATTCAAAATCGATTTCGGTTAAACAGAAAACCCATTCCAAGCTTGAGAAGATCAAACTGCAATTGGGATTGCGTCATAGTGATAGCAATGGTTGGCTCAAGGTGACGCATGTACTTGATGGTGGAGCTGCACAGTTAGCGGGTCTAGCCCCTGGAGATCTGCTAGCCAGCATCAATGGTGAACGCATTACTGCCGCCCGCTGGGATAAGGTGTTATCTAGCTTGATCACAGGGCAAGTCATCCAGATTTGCTTTTACCGAGATGATTTAGAGCATGAGTGCATGACTGTTCTTGAGGATGATCAAATTCCAACTCAATACACCCTGACGCCTGCTGAGTAATGCATTCGTTTTCTGCGGCTGACATTCCAGAGGACTGGCGCACCCTACTCGGGGATTATTTTGAGTCTTTAGAGTGGCAAACACTGCGGACTAATCTACGGTTTGAGCTAAATAAAGATGTAGAAAAAATTTGTCCTGAGCCCCAGAATTTCTTTAAAACGCTGACATTAACCCCACTTACTAAGGTCAAGGTCGTCATCTTGGGGCAGGATCCGTATCACTCCCCTGGACTGGCCCAGGGCTTGGCTTTTTCGATTCCCGCCAATATTCCGACCAATTCCAGGCAATTTCCCAGCTCCTTACGCAATATCAGAAAAGCCCTAGCGCTCGAGGGTTTTGGCACCCTTCCCAATGGAGATCTCCACGGCTGGGCTGAGCAAGGCGTGCTACTACTCAATACGGCTCTTAGCGTGAAATTGGGTGAGGCAGGCAGTCATGCCAATCTTGGGTGGAAATCCCTTATTGATCGACTTATCAAGAATTTAGCGCTCCAAAAGCCAAATCTAGTCTGGATGCTTTGGGGTGGGCATGCTCAATCTAAGTTGCCCCTGATTGAGACAGCCCCAGACCAATTGATTCTGCAATCCTCTCACCCTTCTGAGCTGGGGGTCTACAAAACAGACCAGCCATTTCTACAGCCTGGTGCAAAGGCAAGTTGCGGGCATTTCACCAAAACGAATGAATGGCTGGTAGAGCACCATGAAACCCCGATTCACTGGACTGCCTGAGATGAGGAAAACATCAGCACTAGCCCTCAGATCAACCTATTTAACTAACTATTTACTGTCGCATAGAGGCAACCTGCAAGGCAAGAAGCCACTATGGCGCTCAGCCATTCCAGCATCTGACCCGATTGAAATAAGCCTGTAAATTGCCCTACGTAGGAGCTGGCTAGAGCGGCCGAGAAGCCAATTAAGGCTGCAATAAGAAATTTCTTAGCTTTGGGCTTAATACGGCGTTGCCCCGGATAAAAAAGCAGGGCAAATACGCCCGTTAAGCCGCCGATCACCAGAAAAGCTAAAAACCCCATTACCACCCCATTGTTGCTGCTATCAAATCTATAATCACCATTATGAAGTTGTTGACACTCGGCATCAATCATCACACAGCGCCGGTCGCCATTCGGGAGAAGGTCGCCTTCGACCCTGAGTTTCTTCAAGAAGCGTTGCACGATCTTCGCCAACATCTCGTTGGTGCGAATCAGGCCGGGCTACCTGAAGCCACAATTTTGTCGACCTGCAATCGCACTGAGGTGTATTGCGCCGCTAATGATGCAGATGCAGCTAGCCTTTTGCATGAAGCCACTTTTGATTGGTTGGCAAAAACTCAACAACTTGCTCCAAGCAGCTTAGAGCCGCATATTTATTCACTACCGCAATCTGATGCAGTTCGTCACACCTTTAGAGTTGCCTGTGGATTAGATTCAATGGTGATTGGTGAAACCCAAATCTTGGGTCAGATGAAAGATGCTGTACGCACTGCAAATGATGCAGGTGTCCTTGGCACTTATCTCAACCAACTATTTCAAAAAACCTTTGCCGTCGCAAAGGAAGTCCGTGGCTCTACAGAAATTGGCGCTCACTCAATCTCGATGGCAGCCGCCTCAGTTCGATTAGCCGAACGCATTTTTGAAAGCATTGCTGATCAACGTGTTCTGTTTATCGGTGCTGGCGACATGATCACCTTATGCGCAACGCATTTTGTGGCGCGTAAACCTAAAACAGTTGCAATCGCCAACCGAACAATTGAACGCGGTCAAGAATTAGCAGACTCGATTTCGATTCAAGATATTGAAGCTGAATCATTCAAGCTTTCAGAACTCCCCTCACGATTGCATGAATTTGACATCATTGTTTCAAGTACAGCATCCTCACTTCCGATTATTGGCTTGGGCATGGTAGAGAGCGCTTTGAAGCAACGTCGCCATAAACCGATGGTGATGATTGACTTAGCGGTACCTCGCGACTTTGAACCTGAGATTGCTCGTTTAAATGACATCTATCTTTATACGGTAGATGATTTAGGCGTGATGATTCAAACAGGTACCTCTCTTCGTCAGGCCGCAGTAAGTCAAGCCGAAGCGATTATTGAAGATCGCGTTGGCAACTTTATGCACTGGATGCAAGGTCGTAAGACTGTGCCGTTGATTCAGGATATTCAGCAACAAGGTGAACACCTCAGACAACTTGAGCTCGACCGCGCGATGAAACGATTGATGCGTGGCGAAGATCCTCAAGAAGTTCTTAATGCGATGGCTCAAGGTTTAACCAATAGGTTTTTGCATGGCTCATTACATGCTTTACAACATTCCAATGGCGCTGAGCGTGACGCCCTGATTAAGTTGCTTCCCAAATTATTCGCCTCGCACTCCAAGCCAGAGGACCATTAGATGAAGCCCAGCATGCGGGCTAAGCTAGACCACCTAGACACGCGCTTAGCCGAACTCAATTCCCTATTAACTACCGAAGAGTCCACGAAAGACATGGACAACTATCGGAAGCTCACACGCGAGCATTCTGATATTGCAATGGTAGTTGAGCAATTTGGCTTATACAAACAAGCTGAGGCCGACGCACAAGCCGCAGAAGAGATGCGCAAAGATCCCGAGATGAAGGACTTTGCCGACGAAGAACAAAAACAAGCACAAGCTACTATGGAGGAGCTTGAGGGCGTCCTACAAAAACTCTTGCTACCCAAAGATGTCAATGATGAACGCAATGTCTTCTTAGAAATTCGTGCGGGTACGGGTGGTGATGAGAGCGCACTCTTTGCTGGTGACTTACTTCGAATGTATACGCGCTTTGCTGAGCGCCAAGGTTGGAAGGTTGAAGTCGTGAATGCTGCTGAATCCGATCTTGGTGGGTATAAAGAAGTTGTTCTGCGCTTAGTGGGTCAATCCGTTTACTCACGACTTAAGTTTGAATCTGGTGGACATCGCGTACAACGTGTCCCCCAAACAGAAACACAGGGTCGTATACACACATCAGCTTGCACAGTGGCGGTTATGCCCGAAGCTGATGAATTAGAGGCTGTAAAGATTAATCCCGCTGAACTGCGTATTGATACTTTTAGAGCTTCTGGTGCCGGTGGGCAACATATTAATAAAACAGATTCAGCGGTGCGTATAACGCACTTACCTACAGGCACAGTGGTTGAGTGTCAGGATGACCGTAGCCAACACCGCAATCGCGAGCAAGCGATGAAGGTTCTCGTTTCTCGAATCATGGATGCTCGTGAACGTGAGAAACATCAGCTCGAAGCTCAAACCAGAAAGTCTCTTATTGGCTCTGGTGATCGTAGCGATCGTATTCGGACCTATAACTTTCCACAAGGTCGCATTACCGATCACCGCATTAACCTCACGCTCTATAAGATTGATGCCATGATGGATGGTGATTTAGATGATCTGTGCAATGCTTTGGCATCAGAACATCAGGCAGAGCTTTTAGCGGCACTTGGTGATAGTTAACACAAGCAGGATGAGTATCAACCAGTCTTTACGAGAATTAATTAGCAAGTGCGCATTGCCAGCCAATGAAACGCGAATATTGCTAGCTCACCTATTAGAGAAGCACTACCAACTCTCACGCTCTGCCCTCCTATCGCGCGATGATATGAGTCTAGATGAGCAAGCTTTTCAGGAATGGGAAAGCCTAGTTTCAAGAAGAGTGAATGGCGAGCCCATCGCCTATATCTTGGGTAAGAAGGATTTTCATAATATTGAGTTACAGGTTGGGCCTGGGGTACTGATTCCTCGCCCAGAAACTGAGCTTCTTGTAGAGATTGCCCTTAGTGAAATCGCCAAACTCAATAAGCCCACCAAAGTGTTAGATCTAGGCACTGGCTCCGGCGCCATCGCCCTTTCGATTGCTAGTGCCGCACCTCTGGCGTCACTGCTTGCAACAGATCGATCAGCTGAGGCCCTAGCAATCTCTAAGCACAATGCCCAATTTCTGCATCTGACAGAGCAAGTCCAGTTTTCTCAAGGCAATTGGTATGACGCATTGAGCCCACAAACCCAGTTTGATGTGATTGTTAGCAACCCACCCTATATCGCTAACCAAGACCCCCATCTCACCGAAGGGGATCTTCGATTTGAGCCTGAATCCGCCCTGACGGATTACGCTGGTGGGCTGAGCTGCCTAGAGATCATTATTGCCGGGGCAGATCAATATCTGAAAGCTGGTGGGCTGATTGCTGTAGAGCATGGCTTTGATCAATCCGAAGCAGTGCTAGAGCTAATAAAAGAGGCGGGCCTAATCGATGTGCAAGCTCACCTCGATTTAGCGGGCCACCACCGAGCAGCTTCTGGGCGAAAAAGACTCTAAAACCCACAAAGGGAATTAACCCTTTTCTGCAGATAGCCTTAAAATTACGCTATTGTTAGCTGCAATTCAAGATCATCTTATAGCGTCAATTCAGGAAGAAAATTATGAATACCCAAGCAAGAATTCAAGAAATCGTTAGCAGCCATCCCGTTGTGTTGTTTATGAAGGGCAATGCCCAATTTCCACAATGCGGATTTTCTCGAAATGCAGTCAATATTTTGCGCACTTGTGGCGTAGATAAATTGCATACAGTGAACGTATTGGAGGATGCAGAAATTCGTCAGGGCATTAAAGAATTTGCCAACTGGCCAACTATTCCTCAGCTCTACATCAATGGTGAATTCATTGGCGGCTCAGACATCATGACTGAGATGTTCCAAAGCGGTGAATTACAAAAGTTAGTTCAAGGCTAAGTTCAATAGCTTGCATAGACTGCATTTGTGACTTTTGATTTAAGCTCTCTTCTCCTGTTTGGCCTGCCATTGGGTTTATGCGCAGGCCTTTTGGTTTATGCGCTTAATCTGAGATCTGCGCTTCAACGTAGCGAACAACAAGCGCAGACAGAAGCCGCCCTCACTATCAGCTTGCGCACTGAAAAAGACCAAGCCTTACAAAATGCAATTCGACTTGAAGCAGAGCTAGATTCCGAGCGCAAGCAGGGCCTGGGGAGAATTGAATCTCTCAATGAGGCTAAAGAGGTTCTAACTCATCAATTCAAAAATTTAGCCAATGAAATTCTGGAAGATAAGTCTAAGCGCTTTACCGAGCAGAATGTCGCCAATCTAGATGCCCTACTGAAACCACTCCAAACCAAGCTTTCAGAATTTAAAGAGCAGGTAAATACCTCTTACGGCAATGAAGCTCGTGAGCGCTTTGCACTCAAGAGCGAGATCGAACGTCTTGCCAATCTAAATTTGCGCATGTCAGATGAGACCCGCTCACTCACCCAAGCACTCAAAGGCGACTCTAAGGTACAGGGTAATTGGGGTGAGTTAGTGCTCGAATCTATTTTAGAGTCGTCAGGCCTTCGAAAAGGCGAAGAATACCTTGTACAAGATAGTCACACTCAGACTGATGGCTCACGTCTTCAGCCTGACGTTGTCGTAAAACTTCCAGAGGGCAGAAACCTGGTAGTCGATAGTAAGGTTTCTATCACTGCGTATTCACGCCATGCTGAAGCAACTGATCCGATTGTCTCGGAACAAGAGTTGGCGGCCCATATTCAGTCTCTAAGGCAACATATTCAGGGGCTTTCGAGCAAGAACTACAGCTCTTTATATGGCATTGGCTCGGTAGACTTTGTGCTGATGTTTGTACCAATTGAGCCCGCTTTCCTACTGGCGCTGAAAACTGCACCAAATCTCTATCAAGAAGCTTTAGCTAAAAATATTGTGTTGGTATGCCCAAGTACTTTGATGGCAACCCTGAGAACTGTTGCGCACCTGTGGCGTCAAGACTCACAAAATCGCAATGCACTGGAAATTGCTAAGCAATGTGGCACGCTCTACGATAAGTTTGTTGGCTTTGTGGATGATCTTGAAAAACTAGGCCAACGCCTAGATCAAGCACAAACAAGTTATCACGATGCCTTTAATAAGTTGAAATCAGGTAAAGGTAATCTCATTCGGGCTGCCGAGAAGGTGCGCGAACTGGGCGTTAAGCCTAGCAAGAATATCTCTGCACCCCTGATTGAATCCTCAGCTGATACAGAATAAACGCAGAATTAAAATTGACTGCTACCGCATCAGACTCTCAAGCCTCCTCGCATTCCTATAGAAAAGTTGCTATTGCTGCCTGCTTTGGAACATTTCTAGAGTGGTATGACTTTTTGACCTTTGCAACTCTTGCAGTTGTATTTGCCCCCCTCTTCTTTCCCTCTAGCGATCCCAGCACAGCGCTTTTGGCTAGCCTAGCAACCTTTGGTGTAGGTATGGTGGTAAGACCCATTGGTGCGGCCATATTTGGCAGCATTGGTGACCGCATTGGAAGAAGGCCTGTTTTCATGATCACCATTACCCTCATGGGAATTGCCACCGTATGCGTAGGATTTTTGCCGACCTATGCCCAGGCTGGGATCTGGGCGCCCCTCATGCTTGTGGGCCTCAGATTGCTGCAGGGCCTCTCAGCAGGCGGTGAGATTGGCGGTAGCGCAGTCTACCTAACCGAGCATGCTGGTGACTCCAATCGCGGCTTTAAGACTAGCTTCCTGCAACTCATGGGACCACTAGGAATCTTAGTATCTACATTACAAATTGCCGTACTTCAAAGCTACCTCACTCCAGAAGAATTTCTATCATGGGGATGGCGAGTGCCATTTTGGATCTCTTTAATACTGCTGTTAATCGCATTTAAAGCTCGCATGGCCTTAGAAGAAACGCCAATCTATCTAAAACTGAGCCAAACAGAGACCCAATCAAAGAGCCCACTTCGAGACAACTTCAAAGATCCGGAAACCAGAAAAAGAATGTTCCTGCTTTTCTTCTGCATTTCTGCAGGAGGAGCAGTATTATTTTTCTGTGTGCAGGTATATACCTCAATCTTTCTTAAAACATCGGTCAAGCTTGCACCGCAATTAGTAGACCAACTGAGTGTTTATGCAACAGTTGCTCTTCTACCTCTCACAATATTTGCCGGATGGCTCTCAGATAAGGTTGGTAGAAAGCCTGTGGTTGTCAGTGGTCTAGCTCTGGGGGCAATATTGATATTGCCGGCATTTCAGCTCCTGCAAAGCGATGGCAACTCAACAGCATTAATAGCAATGGTTCTTATTGGCTTGTCAGGAATTCTGGCACTAGTTGTTGGTCCACAAACCGCACTGCTTGCAGAGCTCTTTCCCGCAAAAACCAGAAATAGCGCAGCAACTCTTCCGCACAACTTGGCAGCAGGCTGGATTGGCGGACTACTACCGCTTATTGTGACTTGGCTCAATCAACACTGGGAAAGTAATGTTGCAGGCTTATGGTATCCGACTATTTTTTTAGCGAGTGGTACAGTAGTGGCACTTCTATACCTACCCGAAACCAGGCAAAGCAAGTTGAATGAATAACTTTAAGAGGTCGTATCCAGTAAAAAAGATTCCCAATCTTGTTCAATATTTCCATTCTGAATCTAGGGCTAAGTTCAGTCTGAGCAATATTTACAATGTGATTAAATTGCAAGGGATTGGCTAACATCTCCCTAAAGCCATTGGATTGCAAGTTACAGTAGTAGTTTTCGAACTCTCTATAGCTTGGTAAATTATCTGCGGCTGTAAGTAGCCCTAATGTCAAAGCAGTTATGAGTCTATTGGAGCTAGCCCCCATCATTTTGGGGTTGCTTAAATCGCTCGGAATAATACACATATCAGCAATTTTTGCAACTTCCACCATATTCTCTAAAGACCACAATGCCAAATTAAATTCAATTTTTGCTGGAGAGACTAAATTTGAGTTTGCGAAGTGATTCAAACCAGCCTCGTTAGACAAGACAATTAATCGAATATGATCACCAGCATTAAAGCTTGCCGACAAAAAGTTGATTAAAAAGTCAATATTTGATGAATGGCCAAACCATAACAAAATAACAGGATGTCCTACAAATTCCTTGGGGGCGAAAGCATCAATCTCCACAGGATCTTCAATAATAGAGATTAGACCACTTCAGCTGCTGGATAGTAGTGCAGCCATACTTTGAGATGGAACGATACAACCATCGACTTCTTTTATGGCTGACTCATAGAAATGTGACATTGAAGAATCAAATCCAAGGTGGTGATCGGTATAGTCTAGGAATATTTGAGAATTTTTCTTAACCCGCTGGATTTCCTCCAGCCAAAGTTTTTGGCGAATCTCAATCTTTGAGAGCCAATCTTCCCAATCAAGACTATTGATGGGTTTTCCAAAATTACTTCGCCAAAGGTTACTCGCCATCCTAGTTCACGGGCTACTCTAAGTACGGGGGCAGACCTCAACCTAACGCTTGCTAGATCAGATCGAGCTAGGGTGGTAAAGTCATCATCAGAGGCATAAGGAACTAAATAATGAAGGTGCAGCATACTTTATTTCTTTTGAGCTCCGTCCTGACGTCACTCATCATGTCTAAAGTATTTAAATGACTCTTCGGCTATTTGAACTACTTTCAAACCCAACTGCTCAGTTTTCTTCGAAATAGCAATTTCAGACGCAATACATTCCTCTTTGGTTTTGCCTATGGGGAAGCCTCCAATACGGCGTAAAACATCACCAGAAAAACCCCATACTAATGCTCGCAAGTGACGTCCATTTAATCCAGGATTAGCATTCCAAGCGCTCATTAAACTCAAATAATACTCAACACGTGAAAGTATTTTTCCATGCTCAAAAATATTGACAGGATAATTTAAAGGACTCTTCATCATCTCCAACCATGGCTTATCCCATTTATGATTAATGGACTCCCCTATCATTCCAACGCTCTGAATTTCTAATTTACTAACATATGCTGACATAAATTCTGCGTTAGTCATGACGCATTCATCCTGTAAAAATATATAGTATTTAAAATTTGGATAATGCCTGTAGACCGAATCCCATGCTCCAATGTTCATTCCAGTATTTGGCCGAGTTATTGCCTTGTATCCATTGAAAATCCCTGTAACCTCATCAATACATTCATCGGAATTGATAACTACAACTATATTTTGATTGATGTTAGAAACGCTTGATAATAGTTTTTTTAAATGTGAGTCAGATCTTTCCGAGTAATAAGAAATTACTATTAATAAGTCATTATTCATGTGTAGCGCATATTAAGATCTGCTGTCCGAAATATTCATCTAGCGTCGCATCAGATATATTTATTTCTAAATTACCAATTTGTAAATTGGCATAATTGTTTTCTCTAATTTCCGTCTCGATACCGCTCCTGATAGATTGCAAACTCAAATCTGGCCTCCATCCATTTTTTAAAACCCTAAAATCAATCTCAGCAAGATAATTCTTAAGGGCTGTAAATGAAAAAAATCTGATATGAGTCTCGTCAAATAGACCCGTCTTTTGATAGTAAAAGTTTCTAGAATTAACGGCGTTTAGATACTGTAAATTTTGAATATTGGGCACACTTATAAGAAGATGGCCAGATTGGGTTAATAAATCCTTTAATTGAGAAAGCACCCTCCAGGGGTTATATAAGTGCTCTAGTACATCGGATAGCAATATCAAATCGAATTTTTTTGAAGAGTTAAGGATAAAGCCTCGACAGATGAATGAGTAAATTTGATTTCATCTTCTGCCTGATTGCTTGGCATACAAATATCCACCCCCTCACACTTAGAGGGCGGCACCTTCAAATGATGAGCGAAAAATTTTAAATTTGTCCTGTCAGCGCAACCAATCTCCAATATCGAGTTACATAAAACGTGTTGCGGAAGTAACGAAAGTAGGTCTAACCTTTCTTTGACGGTATATTTACCATCTGCATAAAAAGGCTCTCCATAATTTCCAAAATTACCGTTCACGATAGAACTCAATATACATAAAATAAAAAATGCTACTGGTCAAACCCCTCGTTACTTCTTCCATAGACCTCTTTCCAATATTCTGACATTGATTCCTCAGCATAATCTTTAAAGCAAGGCGTTCCAAGCGTGTAATGAATTAACTTTGCATTGAGATTTTCAGGATACTCAATTGCCAACCAATTCCACTCAATTGGAAGCTCACCAATTAAATCGTCACTTAACCATGAAAATCTATGAAGATATGACCCTGGCTGGGCTTGAATAAATTCAGGATTTAGTATTTTATTTACTGGATGTGCGCAGCTCCACAAAATAACACTAGACCAATTTTTTCTTGGGTAGTTTTCATTTTTATTGCCCAGATATTTTTTGTTGGCTTTTGTTTGATAGTCATGCTTAACAACCTGAACAGCTTTTGATTCATCGCGCAAAGCCCACAACTCAGAAACATCAGCCCGGCAAACCATGTCCCCATCCGCAAAAATTGCCCAGCCTGAATAATTCATTAAAAATGGCGTTAAGAATCGAGAGTAAATGAATTTGTTGCTTCCGTCCGTGTGCACCTCTTTGTACTCACGCAAATTGTTTTCTGCTAGAGGTAAAAATTGCACCGGCTGCGATGATTTATCAATCACGCTTTGACAAAAAACATGATAAGCAACGGCCTCGCGTTGATCAAAGCCCACCACAATTGAAATATTAGATCGCAAATCTACTCTCCAAGTATGCTTTAGCTGCCTCGATTGGTTGAGACCAATCTCCTTGTTTTTCTTGCTTAAATATCCTTATAGATGGATACCATAAGCTAGCTCCATCAACGTCATGCCAGTACCAAAATCTACTGTTTCCCATGGGCAAGAATAACAAGGTTTCTTTACCAGACATACCAGCAAGATGGGCTGTAGTATTGCTTGTTGTAACTACGATATCGCATGCCTCGATGATAGACTGCAGCCCCACAATATCCTCATATAGATCGACCTCTTCAACTACCTGAATAGAGGTGTCCAATTGAGTGTTAGCAGTCATAATTTCGCTTTTGACATCCCCATATTGAAGATTAATGAAATTTAGAGAACTCATCTTAAGAATGGGGGCCAACTCATCAAGTGAAATACTTTTACTCTGACCGAGCTTAGCTCGATTACTTTTCCAAGAAATTCCACAATTAATTCTTCCACCAAAATACTTGACTAAATGTGAATCCAAAGGACTCTTATCCAATGGAGGAAAGTATCCTGAATTGGGTAGATTGAAGGACTGTATATTAGGCCTAAGGAATTGCCCAAGACTAGCTATCGGAATTTGTTCATCATAAAGTGAGTCTGGAAATTCCTCGCTCTTGTCCACAACCTGGAAATTTGGGAATGATCGCTGAAAAATTGAAACTAATTTTTTATCTATGGAAATAATTTTAGTTTGAGGATATTTCTCAAGATCTCTGAGCATAGATCCATGCAAAATTTGATCTCCAATGCCCTGCTCGGCCCAGACAAATAATCTGTTATTTCTTGGCACGCCATCCCATCTGGGTTTAGAGGTACTTAGCGCAATGGGTTTGTCTTCAGTTATGTGCCAGCGGGATTCATAACGGGGCCAGCCTTCCATGAAATTGAATTCACGCAAATCTAAATGCGCAAGATTATGCAAAGCATTTACATGGCCTGGAGCGAGGGAAATGGTACTTTCATAAAATTTTCGAGCATCTTTAATTAAATCTAACTTCCAATAGGCGTTTCCCAGATTGCAATGAAACTCTGGGTTACCACCATCAATCGAAATAGCTTCCTTATAAAATTCAATTGCCTTAGTTGATTCACCCAGCGCCTGAAATGCATTGCCAAGATTGCTGTAAGCTTCAGCATAATTCGGCACCAACTGAATTGACTTTTCATAAGAAGCAACCGCCTCCAATGTCAACCCAAGATTCAGTTGAATATTCCCTTGGTTGCTATACGCGATTCCATTTCGCCTATCGGCAGCAATTGACTTTTGGATAACCTGTAAAGCAATATTGTTTTCACCTTTTTGAGCACAGATGACCGAGTAAAGTCTTAGGGCTTCAGAGTTATTCGGCTTTACCTTAATAATCTGCTTTAGAAGTAACTCAGCACCGCTTAAGTTTCCACTTCGCAGATAGTTAAGCGCTTGATCGAGAAGAAAATTAATTTGATTGCTCACTCTTCTCGCCCTGTATGCCCATGGCATTACTCAATCTTGATGGCCCGCACCTTGCTTGCAACAAAGGTGCTAGATATTGATGGTGCCCCTTGTCCGACTCGAACAGACCACCTACTGATTACAAATCAGTTGCTCTACCAGATGAGCTAAAGGGGCAACGGATAATATTTTAACCTATTTCACAATCGTCAAGGAAGGTCTGCTGACCTTTGGCTTTTCAGCGTTCTCGGGATCGATTTCTTTGGGTTTATCGGATTGGCTGACATCAAAAGGAAAAAACATTCCCTGGCCATTTTCTCGGGCATAGATTGCCAAAACATGACTCACCGGAACCATGATTTTTCTTGGAACCCCACCAAATCTAGCCTGAAAGCTGATCCAGTCATTGTCTAGGTTCAATTGATGGCAAGCCTCAAGAGAGAGATTTAAAACTATCTCATCCTTCTTTACAAACTCCATCGGCACTTCAACGCTGGAGTCCACAAATACCGCCATAAAGGGCGTAAAACCAAAATCCGTACACCACTGATGTAGCGCACGGATTAGATAAGGTTTATTGCTTGGAATATCTGACATGCTTATCTTGCCAGCATAGGTAATAAGCCTCTTAGCGACGCATTACCTTTTCTGAAGGAGTTAATGCCTCGATATAAGCAGGTCTACTGAAAATACGCTCTGCGTACTTCAATAAGGCTGCTGCATTACGAGAGAGGTCAATACCGTAATGCTCTAAACGCCACAACAAGGGCGCAATAGCAACGTCAAGCATGGAAAACCCTTCGCCCAGCATGTACTTATTCTTCACGAAAATTGGGGCTAACTGAGTCAAACGGTCACGAATAGCTAAACGCGCTTTTTCATGAACCTTTTCAGCAGCTTTGCCTTTTTCGTTCTCCAAGGCTGCGACGTGTACAAATAACTCTTTCTCAAAATTGAAAAGGAAGAGGCGTGCACGTGCGCGAGCAACTGGATCGGGCGGCATCAACTGTGGATGTGGAAAACGCTCATCAATATATTCATTGATGATGTTTGACTCATACAAAATCAAATCGCGTTCAACCAAGATTGGAACTTGGCCATAAGGATTCATCGCCGAAATGTCTTCTGGCTTGTTAAACAAGTCGACATCACGGATCTCAAAGTCCATGCCTTTTTCAAAAAGCACCAAACGGCAGCGTTGCGAGAATGGGCAATTAGTACCCGAGTACAACACCATCATAAATTTATTTCCTTAAATATCTACTTCAATACAACAAACGCACATACAACTGCGACTTTAAATTTCTAAGCGCTTGGATTAATGAATATCTTTCCAATAAGCCTTGTTCAAACGCCATGCCAATAGAGTGAAGATTGCCAAGAAGATCAGCACAACAACACCTAGACGCTTACGCTCAAGTTGAACTGGCTCAGCCATCCAAGACATGAACGCAACTAAATCAGCAATATTGTCGTCATACTCTTGTGGCTTCATCGTTCCAGACGTCAATTGCTCGAAGCCCACGAATACCTTCTCAGTACGGCTCTCGTCATGCGGATCTTTGCGCTCTTCAAACTTTGCTGCGCGCTCACCTTGTAACTCCCAGAGAACATGTGGCATTCCAACGTTTGGATAAACCAAATTATTCCAGCCGGTCTGAGTAGTATCGTCTTTGTAGAAAGTACGGAAATAGGTGTAAAGCCAATCCGTACCGCGTGCACGAGCCTCAACCGATAGGTCAGGAGGAGTCTTGCCAAAGAATGCCTTACCTTCTTTTGGCGTCATGGAGATCGTCATGAGATCGCCCACTTTAGTGTCGGTCAAAATGAGGTTGTCTTTGATTTGCTGATCCGTTAGACCGATATCACGCATGCGGTTGTAGCGCATGCTTGAAGCTGCATGACAGTTCAAGCAATAGTTTACAAATAACTTGGCACCGTTTTGTAATGAAGCGTTATTGCTTACGCGGTTTGGTGCGGTATCCAATGGAAAGCCACCTTCATTGGCATTAGCGCTCACGCTAATGCCTAGGGCAGCAACTAAAACAGTTGCTTGGCAGACGCCCATCAAAGTTTGCAGAATTCGTTTCATACCAGTTCCTAATTTCTCGGGTGTCTGAATTAATGGGACTTAAAAGTAACGCGCTTTGGAACTGGCTTAAACGTACCAAGCTTGCTCCAGAACGGCATTGCCAAGAAGAAGCCCAGATAATAAATAGTGCAAATCTGAGAAATCTTTTCAAACACTGGTGATGGTGGTTCGATACCTAAATAACCCAAGACCACAAAACTCACTACAAACACGCCATAAATATATTTATGAAACTGTGGGCGATAGCGAATGGACTTCACTGGTGAATGATCCAACCAAGGCAAGAAGAACATGATCACAACAGAACCGCCCATGATCACAACACCCCAAAACTTCGCATCAAATGCATAGAACCCAGCAGCCAATACGAGTGCGATTGCTGCACAAGCACCTTTGACTTTGATGTCCTTAGATTTGAGCGCGAACATACCCAAAATCACCGCCAAGAAAATCCACAATGGCAATAAGAAGTTTGAAGTAGTTGCACGCAACATCGAGTAGAACGGCGTGAAATACCAAACTGGTGCAATGTGTGTTGGAGTAACAAATGGGTTTGCAGGGATGAAGTTATTTGCCTCGAGGAAGTAACCGCCCATCTCTGGAGCAAAGAACACAATGCAAGCAAATACCATCAAGAACACGCCCAAGCCAAATACATCATGAACGGTGTAGTAAGGATGGAAAGGAATGCCGTCTAATGGGATGCCTTTTTCATCTAGTGTTTCTTTGATTTCAACGCCGTCTGGATTGTTGGAGCCGACTTCATGCAATGCAATGATGTGGGCAGCAACTAAACCAATAAGTACCAGTGGAATTGCAATAACGTGGAATGCGAAGAAGCGATTCAAAGTAGCATCGCCAACGACGTAGTCACCACGTAGCCATAAAGAAAGGTCTGGGCCAATCAATGGAATAGCAGAGAACAAATACACAATCACTTGAGCGCCCCAATAGGACATTTGACCCCATGGGAGCAAGTAACCGAAGAAAGCTTCACCCATTAAGCACAAGAAAATTGCGCAACCAAAAACCCAAATTAATTCACGTGGCTTGCGATATGAACCATAGATCAATCCACGGAACATGTGCAAATAGACCACTACGAAGAACATCGAAGCACCAGTTGAATGCAGATACCGAATCAACCAACCCCATGGCACTTCGCGCATGATGTACTCAACAGATTCAAAAGCCTTAGCTGCATCAGGCTTGTAGTTCATCACCAAGAAAATACCAGTGATGATCTGCAATGCCAGTACAACAATGGCTAAGGAGCCAAAGAAGTACCAAAAGTTTAGATTTTTAGGGGCGTAATACTCGGTTAAGTGAGCCTTAATCGAGGACGTCAGAGGGAAACGGGAGTCAACCCAAGCCAATACCTTCTGGGCTACAGGAGCATCTGCCGGGACTTCTTTTTCGTGAAATGCCATTTATCTCTCCTTAGGCCTTCTTATCTTCGCCAACCAGAATCTTGGTATCGCTCAAATACATGTGTGGCGGTACTTCCATATTGTCTGGGGCTGGTTTATTTTTAAATACACGGCCTGCCATATCGAATGTGGAGCCATGGCATGGGCATAGAAAGCCACCTGGCCAAGTATTCGGTAAAGATGGTTGAGGACCCGCCTCAAATTTAGCGGTTGGAGAGCATCCTAAATGAGTGCAAATACCCACAACAACGAGGTACTCAGACTTAATCGAGCGCCATTGGTTTTGAGCATAAGGAGGTGTAAATTGGGCTGGATCCCTTAAAGAATCAGGGTCTGCAAGTTCAGAGTCAATTTTTGAGAGTTCTGCAACTTGCTCAGGTGTTCGACGCACTACCCAGACCGGCTTACCGCGCCACTCAACCATGCGCATCTCGTCGGGCTGCATGCCAGCGATATCGATCTCAACAGCAGCTCCAACGGCCTTAGCACGCTCAGAAGGCTCAAAACTATCAACAAAAGGGTAAAGAGCTGCGGCTGCACCAACGCCGCCAACCGCTGAAGTAGCGATCAACCAATTGCGGCGATCCTTGTCCATACAGGGCTTGTCACTCATTTACAAAATTCCTCGGAAGAGCATTTATAGGTGGAAATTGCTTAAAGGTAAGATTTTAAAGTAAAAAGTGGGGTATGCAAGAAAGTTATGGGGTTAATCTTGAGATAATCCCAATGAATTTGAAAAGAGAGGGATTTATGACTGTTTTAAAGGAATTTCGGGACTTTGCGGTCAAGGGCAACGTCATCGATTTGGCGGTTGGTGTGATTATCGGTGGGGCGTTTGGGAAGATAGTAGATTCCCTGGTCAACGACATCGTCATGCCCGTGACTTCAACCATGCTGGGGGGTCATATTGACTTCACCAACCTCTTCCTAGTCTTAGGGAAAATTCCAGAAGGCGTTCCAAGAACATTTGATGCCCTCAAAAAGGCAGGAGTGCCCATATTTGCCTATGGCAACTTTATTACCATATCTATCAACTTTATCTTGCTAGCTTTTGTGATCTTCCAGATGGTGAAAGTCGTAAATAGAGTCCGCACCATAGATGCACCTCCTCCACCCCCAACTCCTGAGGATATTGTTCTTTTGAGAGAGATCCGCGACAGCTTAAACAAATAAGCGCAATTAAACAAAAAACTTAGGTCGCTACCCCACTAGCCGCCTTGACTATACATTTTCCCATCTTTGACCAGTAGTCACGGGATTTTGGGGTTAGCTCGATACATTTTTTTCTACCGTCAATATCAGCACCGAATCGAATTAAATCCTGTTTTTCTAGGTTAGAACTACGCCTGCGTAATGTTGCAGGCGAGCCTATGTCATTAGCGTAAATCACATCACTCACTAGCAGTGTTTTACCAGCCGCCTCATTAAGAGCAATGAACTCTAGAAGCTTCTTTTCGATATGATCCAGCCTAGGAAAAGATGGGGCGGCCCCTAGAGTTTCCATTAAGCGCACAAACCTCAGGTACGCCTCGACCATTAAATTAGATTGCATGCCTATCTCCGATTACTTTTTTAATTTTTTATACCCCTACTCCTCTATACCAAAAAAATTTTCGTCGGAAATATTTTCAAGAGACTTAAGGGTTAACACTCTCAAAAGTAAAACTTATTTTAATACAATTAAGACAAGAGAATGGGCTAATGGCAAACAAACAAATTATTCAATTTTTCACGGCTATATTTATTGCCGTTATTTGGATCGTTTGTGACTTTATCAACGTTGAGATATTTTATTATCTAAAGACAGATAAATATCTCTACTCAATATACTTGTTAGCCGGCCTAAGATTATTAGCAATTATCCTGTTTGGTTATGTAGGATTTTTCGGCATCTTCATTGGCCATGCGATTTCCAGCTCTTTAATGAGAGGCTTCGAGCCAAATGAAGCTATTTGGCTGGCCCTTCTATCCTCATCCGCAACCCTAATTGCTTATAAGCTATGGCAGTTTTTATTTGGCAAGACGGACTCCTTTCTCGACATTAGCCCACTTCAGCTCTTTTATCTTGTAGTTTTAAATGCGGGATTTGTGGCGATTTTCAGATTTACATATCTATTACAGAATAACGAAATTTCATTATTTCTTTTGTATGGAACCCTGGCGGCTAATATCTCTGAATCACTTTTAGTCTTATACCTTATTAAGGTCTGTAGTTATTTTTATCGAAGACTTATCGATTAGCTTAAAACATAAAGGTCGGGCCACAAAGAATTCTTAAATCTTCATTACTTAGTTTATGGAGATTTAAAGAATGAAAAAATCGCTATTAGCAGTTGCAGCAATGACAGCATTTGCTGGCGCAGCTCAAGCTCAGTCATCAGTGACTGTTTACGGTATTTTGGATGTTGGTTATGTTGGTGGCAATGAAAAAGCTACCCTCGGAAGCGCTAAGTCCGCTGAAACTACTAATGCATTTGCATCCTCAGCTGAATCATCAAGCCGTTTGGGTTTCAAAGGTACTGAAGATTTAGGTGGCGGTATGTCTGCATTCTTCACTGCTGAAGTTAATCTAGCACCAAGCGGTAATGCTGGAACTACTAGCAGTACATTAATTGGTGGTAACCGCCAAATTTTTGTTGGTTTAGCCAAAAAAGGTGTTGGTAAAGGCGCTATTGGTACCCAGTACACTTTGATGCATGATGCAACTGGCGCAACTTCTGCCGGCCAAAACAATAACATCATTGGTGACGTTATTTATCCAAAGAATACCAACTTGGGTGGTGTGGATAGTAATGCAAACGGTAATACTATTGGCTATATCTTACGTGCCGCAAATGCATTGAAATTTAACTCTGATAAGTTTGCAGGTTTTGGTGTAAATGCTTTCTACAGCTTGAATAATAGAAATGAAAATCAANCTATTGGTACCCAGTACACTTTGATGCATGATGCAACTGGCGCAACTTCTGCCGGCCAAAACAATAACATCATTGGTGACGTTATTTATCCAAAGAATACCAACTTGGGTGGTGTGGATAGTAATGCAAACGGTAATACTATTGGCTATATCTTACGTGCCGCAAATGCATTGAAATTTAACTCTGATAAGTTTGCAGGTTTTGGTGTAAATGCTTTCTACAGCTTGAATAATAGAAATGAAAATCAAGGTGTTGGTTCAACTACAACAGTTACTGGYGGTACAAATAACTTTAGCAGCTGGGGTGTTAGTGCTGACTACACTTACAAGAAATTCTATTTGACAGCGGCTTATCAGTCATTTAAGAGCGAGATCACTGCTACAACAACTCGTTCAACTATCGCATTCTCTGGCACAACAAACATTGCCAATACTACTGACAACCAAGCATTCGTTGGTGCGACATATGACTTCGGCATCTTGAAAGCTTATGCACAGTGGTTAAATCGTAAGGCAACTGGCGTAAATGATTCAAACAACTACGCTAGCCGTTCTGCACAGCAGATTGGTGTTCGTAGCTTTATCACGCCAAAAATTGAAGGTTGGGCTTCTGTTGGTAATGGCCGTTTTCAATCATTTGGTGCCGGCGAGCCTACAGCTAACTTTGTTGGCTACCAGTTAGGTTCAAACTACTGGTTAAGCAAGCGCACAAACTTGTATGCAATTTACGGTGCAACTGGCACTTCAACCACATCTAACGTTGCTGGTTTAACTAATAACTACAACGCTAATAACTATGCAGTTGGTGTGCGTCACACTTTCTAATTTRATGCTAGCGTAAGCTAGTTGCTTCTTGGAACTAAAAAACCACCCTTAGGGGTGGTTTTTTTATGAAATTTTTTAGTATCAATCTTATTCCTAATAGTGAAAATTATTACAAATACCCATAGTAGTTTTTATAACAAAGTGGCATAAATACATCAAATTTATATATAAAAATGAAATGTATTTACAATCCACCTCCCAATTATTGGGTCGCCGCGAATGATGACAAGATTGGTGGGTTGGATCATGTCGTCCAAATTTCATCTAATAATTCAATACAGACCAGCACTTTGGAGGCGAGGTCTGTAGAGTCAGATGGTTATGAAATCGTTAAATTTCACAGAATTGCTTTTAAGGCTCTCAAAAGAGAAATATCAAAATACGCCCAAGGTGAGATTACCAAACAAACATTGGGGATGTTTAAAAGTCGCTTGAACTCGAGATTAATCCCCTGTTTTGGTGAGTTAGAGATTGGCAAGATAGGTTATGAGCAAATAGCGGATTTTGTAAGCTATTTACATGATCATGGCATTAAGCCAGTAACCATTAAGCAGTACCTTGGACTGCTAAAAAGAATACTCACAGTCGCCTTAGAGGCTGAGCTAATTTATAAAATTCCACTATTCCCAAAAATTAAAGCTAAAAGTATTCCAAGGGGGGAGTTTTACATGTAGAGAGTACAGAGAGCTACTCAGAGCAAGCAAGCAATTGTCGTTGCCTCATCAATATATCCCGAAGAATCACAGGGTCACCGCTGGTGGCGCCTATATCGTAAGAGATGACGTTCCAATCGAAATGACCTGGTTAATTCAATTTATGGTTAACTCATTTGTGCGCCCCGTAGACATAAAGCTAATTAAGCATAAGCATGTTGAATGTATTTCCGGGTCAAACACTTATTTGAGGCTCAACCTACCAAAGACAAAAGGGCACACAGGACAAATTGTTACGCTTCGGGCAGCAAAATACGTCTACGAATGCTTAACAAGCTATCAGACCTCCAGGGGTTATGGAGGCCAAGAGGATTATCTTTTCTTGCCAGAGGCAAAAGATAGGTTTGGGGCAATTCAGCTGATCACTACACACTTCCGAAAAATCCTTAAGAAGGCTGGTCTTTCAATAGGGCAAGAAGGTCAAACTAGGACTTTATATAGCCTTAGACATACGGCTATTACATTTCGATTGCTGTATGGCAAAGGAATTGATTTACTTACCCTTGCAAGAAATTCAAGAACTTCTGTTGAAATGATTGAGCGCTTTTATTCATCCAACTTAACTGCTGAAATGAATATTGAGATGCTGCAATCCAAAAGAGCCATAGCTACATATAAACAGTAGGCAAGAAAAACCCACCATGTTGCCACAGTGGGTTAATTTAAAGCCAAACTAATTCTTAACTAGCTTACGCTAGCATTAAATTAGAAGGTGTGACGTACGCCCACACCGTAGTTATTGGCGTTGTATGAAGGATTCACACCACCTACAGATGTAGTTGTACTGCTTGTTGCATTTTGGCCATAAATTGCGTACAGGTTAGTACGCTTGCTCAGCCAGTAGTTAGAACCAAGTTGGAAGCCAACGATATTTGCTGTTGGCTGGCCTGTACCAAAAGCTTGGTAACGACCTGTACCAGCACTTGCCCAACCTTCGATTTTTGGTGTAATGAAGCTACGWACACCAATCTGCTGTGCAGAGCGGCTGAGGTATTGATTGCTGTTCAAGTTGCTTGTTACTTTTTTGTTTATGTACTGAGCGTATGCTTTGAGAATGCCAAAATCATAGGTAGCACCAAAATACATTTGGTTATCTGTTGAATTTACAGAGCCCGCTGTCTGTGATGAAGTTGCTGAAGCAGTTAATACAGAGTCAGTTTCATTCTTGAATGA